>JAGAIM010000155.1 GCA_017626555.1 Bacteroidales bacterium | reverse complement strand
ATAATTGATGCCAAATAAATTTAGCAAAAATATCAGTAGCTTAACTTTTATATGAAAAACTTCTCGGGGGTCTGCCAAGCGGCAGGGGCCGACAAGCCCCTGAGAGCGTCTTTTAATAGATTACAAACATAGTTACTTTATCTAACAGCCTTGCCGTAGTTTAGCTGCCCTCCTGTTAAGTCACTTTGGATTTTCATTTCTCGGCCAGAAAAACGGCGCTTCTATTGGCCGAGATGTCAAAAATTAGCTTGATAGCCAGAAAAGAGGCCTTTTTTATGGCCAGAGTCGGGGATATTTGTTATATTTGTACGATTTGACTGAAAATATTAACTAACATTATAAAAAATGGCAGATTTCAAATATGCACCAATGTTTCAGCTTGGCGAGGACAAGACTGAATACTACAAGATTCCGGGTTCGGAGCAGTATGTAAGCACAGGCGAATTCGAAGGACACGAGATGCTCAAGATCGCTAAGGAAGGTCTTACAGTGATGGCCAATACGGCTTTCCGTGATGTTTCATTTATGCTTCGTCCTGAGCATAATGAGATGGTGGCGAAGATTCTCCACGATCCGGAGGCTTCAGAAAATGACAAGTATGTGGCACTCACATTCCTTCGTAATGCCGAGGTTGCCTGCAAGGGTAAACTTCCTTTCTGCCAGGATACAGGTACTGCCATCATCCACGGCGAGAAGGGTCAGCAGGTCTGGACAGGCTATGATGACGAGGAGGCTCTGTCTCTCGGAGTTTACAAGACATATACTGAGGAGAACCTCCGTTATTCTCAGAATGCCCCTCTTACAATGTACGATGAGGTAAACACAAAGTGCAACCTTCCTGCACAGATCGACATCGAGGCAACTCACGGTGCTGAGTATCACTTCCTTTGCGTGACAAAGGGCGGTGGATCGGCTAACAAGACATATCTCTATCAGGAGACAAAGGCTATTCTCAATCCTCAGACTCTTGTTCCGTTCCTCGTTGCCAAGATGAAGACTCTCGGAACTGCTGCCTGCCCTCCATATCATATTGCCTTCGTGATCGGAGGTACATCTGCTGAGAGAAACCTTCTTACCGTGAAACTCGCATCCTGCAAGTATTACGACAATCTCCCGACAACAGGTGATGAGACAGGACGTGCATTCCGTGATATCGAACTTGAGAAACTCGTTCTCGAGGAGGCTCACAAGATCGGTCTCGGCGCTCAGTTTGGCGGAAAGTATTTCGCTCACGATGTACGCATCATCCGTCTTCCACGCCACGGCGCAAGTTGCCCAGTAGGTCTCGGAGTAAGTTGCTCGGCAGACCGTAACATCAAGACAAAGATCAACAAGGACGGTATCTGGATCGAGAAACTCGACGATAATCCTGCACGTCTCATTCCTGAGGAACTCCGTCAGGCAGGCGAAGGCGAGGCAGTGAAGATCAACCTTGACCAGCCTATGGCCGACATCCTCAAGGAACTCACAAAGTATCCTGTTTCAACACGCCTCAGCCTCAACGGTACTATCATCGTAGGCCGTGATATCGCTCACGCAAAGATCAAGGAGCGTCTCGACAGGGGAGAGGAAATGCCTCAGTATCTTAAGGATCACCCTATCTACTATGCTGGCCCGGCAAAGACACCGGAAGGAATGCCTTGCGGTTCTATGGGTCCTACAACAGCAGGCCGTATGGACTCATACGTTGACCTGTTCCAGAGCCACGGCGGAAGTATGATTATGCTTGCAAAGGGTAACAGAAGCCAGCAGGTGACTGACGCGTGCCACAAGTATGGCGGATTCTACCTCGGTTCAATCGGCGGTCCTGCAGCGATCCTCGCTCAGAACAACATCAAGAGCATCGAGTGCGTGGAGTACCCTGAACTTGGAATGGAGGCTATCTGGAAGATTCACGTAGAGGACTTCCCAGCATTCATCCTCGTTGACGACAAGGGTAACGACTTCTTCAAGAAACTCGGTCTCTGATAGATATGGATAATGACAGGAGAGGCGGCTGAAATCCTTCAGCCGCCTCTCTTTTGCATTTAAGGTTGAGTTACCAGGATTCGAACCTGGACAGACAGAACCAAAATCTGTAGTGCTACCATTACACCATAACTCAATTCCGGCTGCAAAGATATTACTAATTTTGTATTTCTGCAAATATTTAAAATAGTCCGTATATCATATTCCATACAAGGAATCTGGCAAATTTACCGATCAGCAGCAGTATCATTGTCCATCCCGGACGTGTCTTGTAGAATCCGAGAGCAATTGCAATGACGTCACCTATGAACGGAATCCACGCAGTGAGAGCCAGCCACACTCCATATCTGTCTATCTTTTCTTTCTGTTTCTGAAGTGTCTCCGGCCTGACCTTGAACCATTTTTCAATCCATTCCCACCTGCCGATCCATCCTATCCAGTAGGTAAGGACACTGCCCAGCCAGTTGCCAAGTGTCCCGATCAGAAGGCATCCGATAGGATTGCCGGTCGCTGCCAGAATGGCAAGATACAATGCATCGGAACTGAACGGGAATATGGTTGCCGCCAGAAATGTGCCTATGAACAGACCGAAAAGTCCCAAGCCTTCAAGCCATTCCATAACTATTTTCTTTTATTGCGGAAGAATTCTGTAACAAGATTGCCACACTCGTCCGCAAGAACCCCCGATATCACTTCGGTCTTAGGGTGCATAAGCGAAGGAGAAAACAATGAAAATCCTCTTTTGGGATCTGATGCTCCATATACGACTCGGCCGATCTGTGCCCAGGCCAATGCTCCTGCACACATAGGACAAGGTTCTACGGTTACGTATAGTGTGCAGTCATTCAAGTATTTGCCTCCCATCGCCTCTGTGGCTGCCGTTATGGCTATCATTTCAGCGTGGGCTGTGGGATCATTAAGCCTTTCCGTCATATTGTGCCCTTTGCCTATGATCCTTCCCCGACAGACAATTACGGCACCGATCGGGACTTCTTCTTCCGAAGCAGCATATCCGGCTTCCCGAAGAGCCTCTCTCATAAATCTTTCGTCCATATCTTAGATGTATTAAAGCAAAGAACCCGGCCTTGCGGTCGGGTTCTTTTTCTTACCATCTGTCCTCAGATGATACAGTCAGTTTCTTGCGGCCGCGACGACGGCGTGCTGCCAATACGCGACGTCCGTTAGGAGTGGACATACGCTCGCGGAAGCCGTGCTTGTTGCGACGCTTGCGCTGTGATGGTTGGAATGTTCTTTTCATATCTAGATATTTTTATATTTTTCCGTATAAAATTGGGAGTGCAAAGGTAGTCTTTTTCAATTGAATTGCAAAATTTTTTATAAGATTCTTCACTTTGCCTTAAACGATATCGCTACTTTTCTATGAAAATCACCTGTTTTGTCTCAAAAAACGGGTCTGTGGTCCAACTGGAAATCGGCCATATATGTACCGATCCCTTTCTCATTTTGAATTTTGCCATAGCATTTGATATCTCTTCGGCAAGATCTCCGCCCTTCAGATACAGTATGCCGTCTTTATATTTCCCTTTCACCCAAGGCATAAAGTTTTCGAGCGAAGTCACTGCTCTTGATACAATATAGTCGAACGTCTCCGGAAGAGATTCCGCCCTGGCATTGACTGTCTTTACATTGCTGAGTCCCAAGCCTTTGCTTACCTCTGTAGCCACTATGATTTTCTTGCCGATAGAGTCGCATAAAGTGAATTCTGCGTGCGGGAAGATGACTGCCAGCGGAATGCCCGGGAAGCCTCCGCCTGTGCCTAGATCAAGTATCTTGAGTGGCTCGGCAAGTGAGTATGGGCCTTCACCACGCATACGATCGTATATATCGGGCATCTGTGTCTTGATATATGCTGCTATTCCGAGTGAATGCAGGACGTGGTGTCTGTAAAGTTGGTCTATATCCTTTCGTGATACGACGTTTATTTTAGAGTTCCAGTCGCGGTAAAGTGTCTCCATTCTGCGGAACTGCTCCATCTGTCCGGGAGTCACTTCCGGGAATTTTTCTGTTATTATGGTTCTGAATTCTTCGAATGTCATATTAATTCGGTTTTAGATTCCTTGACAAACTCGGGATGACAATGTAATAAATCGGGAGTGATTATAACAGTTCGTCTGAGTAGTCCATCATTTTCAGCAATTGGGCTTTGGCTCTGCGTATCTTTGTCTTGACGGTGTTTATCGGCATATCAAGGGCATCGGCAATCTCCTTGTACCCGAAATTGTCTATCAGGTTCATCTTGGCGACAGTCTTGTAATCCTCCTTAAGTTTCTCAATGTTGGTCAGCCACTTATCATATTCCTGCTGGTTGATGATGTCTTCTTCCGGATTATGCATAGTTGCCGGCAGTTCCTTCAGTTCTGCGATATCTTCGTTGATCGATGTCGTAGGCATATTGTTCTTCTCCCTGTCGTGCTTGCTAAGGTGGTCGAATGCCGTATTCCTGGCAATTCTGTATAGCCAGGTAGAGAACTTGAATTCAGGGTTATAAGTGCCTATCTGACTGAAAGCCTTCTGGAAACTTTCCAAGCAGATGTCTTCTATGTCTTCCTTCTGGGAGACATAACGTGATATATGGCTCTTCACGCCAGCATTATAGCGTGTATAGAGCACGATGTATGCCGCCTGATTCTGCTCTGATGCAAGTCGTACAAGTGCGGTGTCAGAAAGATTAGTGAGCTTCGAGCCAGTTGCTTCCATAATTGCATTCCACAGTTAAAGGTATAGAAAGTCTTGTCACATTCTCCATCTCTTCCTTGACTATTCTTCTTAGTGCATCAACCTCGGAAGGAATGGAGTCGAAAAGCAGTTCGTCGTGGATCTGAAGTATCATACGGCTCTGAAGCCCTTCTGCTGCAAGCCTTTTGTCCACATTTATCATCGCCAGTTTGATGATGTCTGCCGAAGTGCCCTGGATCGGAGCGTTTATTGCCGTCCGCTCTGCCAGTGACCTTACTGTCGCATTTCTTGAATTTATATCAGGGAGATATCTTCTGCGTCCGAAGATCGTCTCGACGTATCCTGTTTCCCTTGCAGCGGTCAGTGTGTCTTCTATATACGATGATATGGCCGGAAAGTTGGCGAAATAATCCTCTATGATCTTCTTTGCTTCGGCTCTGCCTATATGCAGACGCTGGGAGAGTCCGAAAGCGGAAATTCCGTACATTATGCCGAAATTGGCAGTCTTTGCAATTCTTCTCTGGTCTGCACTCACATTTTCGATATCTGTCTCGAAAATCTTGGCGGCAGTCATTGAATGTACGTCAAGTCCATTGCGGAAAGCGGAGATAAGATGCTGGTCGCAACTCAAATGAGCCATAATCCTCAGTTCTATCTGAGAATAGTCGGCCGATACGATAACTCCGTCCGGGCGGCTCGGTATGAATGCCTTGCGGATCTCCTTGCCGCGTTCAGTGCGGATAGGGATGTTCTGGAGATTGGGTTTTGACGAACTCAATCTTCCGGTTGCCGTAAGTGCCTGGTTGAAGGTCGTATGTATCTTTCCTGTCTCCGGTGATATATATGACGGGAGAGGCTCTATGTATGTCGAGAGCAGTTTCTTTACGCCCCTGTACTCAAGTATCTCATTAATGATAGGATGTTTGTCCGACAGGGCGTTGAGAGTGTCTTCGTCTGTCGGATAACTGTATCTTACCCCTGTCTTTGGCTTGACTTTAGGGTCGAGTTTCAGTTTCTCGAATACCAGTACTCCTATCTGCTTTGGCGACAGGATGTTCAGATCAGGTTCGCCGGCCATTTCTCTGACACTCTCCTGTATGGTGTTCATCTCTGCAGCCAGGGCTGAAGAATAACGCCGCAATTGAACCAGGTCTATCTTCACTCCTTCCATCTCCATATCTGAAAGTACGGACAGGAGCGGCTCCTCCATATTGCTGTACAAGTCTCCGAGATCCAATTCTTCAAGTTCTTTCCTGATAGCATCTCCAAGCATAAATGTCGCAACTGCTTCAGGGAAGCGGCAGGAATCCGCTTCGATATCTTCCGGAACTTCATCGAAGAGCGACAATTCGGCCTCGTTTTTCTTCTCGGGAAGATTATCTTCCAGATTGATATCGAGGTAAGTTTTTGCAAGAAGATCGATCTTATGTCCTTTCTCGGGATTGACAAGATAGTGCATAAGTTCTATATCCATCAGTCTTCCTCGTAAGGTAAAGCCGTTGTGTGTCAGTATGTTGCGCTGATACTTCAGGTCGTACCCGTATTTCGTGATTGCAGAGTCGGAAATGATGGCACTGAATTCTGAGGCACTTCCTCCTGCCGTAATATATTCCTTCCCGTCGTATGTCGCCACTGTGACCTTTCTGATTTCAGCGAAAATGCCGGAACCGCTTCCTTCAGATATGATGGAGCATTTCCTGCATTCTGCCGCCGCCCTGCAGATTTCAGCGACATTGCTTTCCCTATATATGAGTTTCCTTGACTTTGCCTCTTCACTAGGTTTGGCATTCCCGATGAATTTCCTTAATGAACCGAATTCATATTTGTCGAAAAGATCGGCTACCTTGCTGTCATAAGTATATGTCAGAGCCATATCCTCGCTCTTTATGTCAAGCGCGATATCGGTCTTGATCGTTACAAGTTCGTGGCTGAGACCGATGTGCGGCTCGGCCTCCTTGAATGCCTCTCTCTGTCTTGGAGTCAGTTCGTCCAGATGATTGTATATGTTTCTTACGTTGTCATATCGGGCTATCAGTTTGCCTGCTCCCACTTCGCCGACCCCTTTGACTCCAGGGATGTTGTCGGCGGTGTCTCCGCAAAGGGTCAGGATCTCGATGACCTGTTCAGGTCTCGCAATGCCGTATTTGTCACATATCCTGGCCACATCTATCAGTTCATTGTCACTTCCTGACTTTCCGGGCTTGTATTGGATTATATGTTCGGAAACAAGTTGACCATAGTCTTTGTCAGGTGTGACCATATATACTTCAAATCCTTCTTTTTCAGCCCGTTTGGCCATAGAACCTATGACGTCATCCGCTTCGAACCCCTTTACCATCAGTACAGGAAAATGAAGGGCTCCGCATAATTCGCAGAGAGGCTCCAGAGAGTCTATCACGAGTTGCGGGGTCTCCTGACGTGTTCCTTTATAGTCCGGATATAATTCGTGCCTGAAGGTGCCTCCAGGAGGGTCGAATGCAATAGCCAGATGAGTAGGTTTCTCTTTTTCTATGAGTTCCAGGATATATTTGGTGAATCCGAAAAGAACGGACATATCGGCACCTTTGGAATTGATCATCGGGTGGCGCAGAAAGGCATAGTACATCTTGAAGATCAGTGCGTGTCCGTCAATCAGGAAGAGTCGTTTGTCCATAGCCGTAAATTTGAACCCCAAAGGTATAAAAAGTTTCGTTTCTTTCTGCAAAAATCGAACAAAGTATAATGAATTTATGTGAATAATCCGAACAGTTTCCTATATTTGAAAAGTTAAAGCCAGAGACTATGAAACTTCTTATAATTGAAGATGAGGCTTCGCTTCAGGAACTTATGACTTCTTTCTTGAAAAAGGAGGGGTATATAGTAGAGAATGCTATGGATTATTCCGCTGCTATGGATAAATTGGGAAGTTACAGTTATGACTGCATTCTTCTTGATATCAATCTTCCCGGAGGCAGCGGACTGGATATCCTTGAATATGTGAAGAAGTCGTTCAATCGATTGAATGTCATTATAATATCAGCAAGAGATTCCATTGATGACAAGGTTAGGGGACTGGAATTGGGCGCGGATGATTATCTGGCCAAGCCGTTTCATCTTGCTGAACTTTCGGCTCGTATCCGAAGTGTGGCACGAAGGAGCCGAAATGACGGCGAACTGACATACAAGGCAGGAAACGTCGTAGTGGAAGATGTGTCGCAAAGGCTGACAGTGGCCGGCAAGGAAGTCTCATTGCTGAAAAAGGAGTTCGATATCCTGAAATATTTCCTTATGCGTCCGGGGCATACTGTCGATAAGGTAGTGCTTGCCGAGGCGGTGTGGGGCGATCATATAGATCAGGCTGATGATTTTCAGTTCGTATATGCCCAGATAAAGAATCTCAGACGTAAACTTGCAGATGCTGGTGCCGATATAGAGATAAAATCGGTTTACGGCTTTGGCTATAAACTTATGATTCCCTGAAAATGAAACTTATATATAAGATCACCCTCACTTTCATAATCCCTCTGGTACTGACTCTGGGTCTTTGGGGATGGCTTTCCTATCGGACTATGTCGGAAAGGATCCATAAGGATACGGATATGATTCTGAAGGATTATTCAGAAGATATAATTGCCAGAAAACTGTCCGGTGCAGAACTTCCGGACCGCTTCAACGGTGCATATAATACATATTATATAAAGGAAATGACCGAGGAATATGCGCAGTCTGTCCCTCTGGTGTCATACGGAGAGGCCGAGGCTTATCTCAAAAGTCAGGAGGATTTTGCAAGTTCGAGAATACGTCGTCAGATATTCGAAGATAATGAAGGAGTCATCTATGAAATAACAGTATCTCTGCCGACTTTCGAACAGGAAACACTGATAGAGCACGTCTTATGGTGGACGGGAATACTTTTCCTGGCACTTCTCATAGCCTTGCTTCTGATTGGAATCATTGTGGTGGATTTAAATATGCGGCCGTTCCGTGCTTTGATGAAGTGGATGGATGATTATACTCCCGGCAACACTTCGCAGAATGTTCCTTCCGACACAGATGTGGTGGAGTTCCGTAAACTTGCCCAGACCATACAGAAGGCTGTAGATCGTTTTGAATATGAGTATGAGGAGAGGAAAATATTCATCGGAAATGCCTCTCACGAACTTCAGACCCCTCTTGCGGTGTGCAGCAACAGGCTCGATATGCTTCTTGACCGTGATGATCTGGGCGAAGATATGGCCGTTGAACTTATGAAACTCAGGCAGAGTCTTCAGCATCTGATCCGGCTCAACAAGACCTTGCTTCTCCTCAGCAGGATAGAGAACAATCAGTTCCCGGAAGTTTCAGATGTGAATATGAATGCGTTGCTGCGTGATGCTGTGGGTCTTAATGATGAGATATATTCGCATAAGTCGCTTTCTGCAGCGGTCTTTGAAGATGGAGATTTTGTCTGCAGTATCAATGAACAGATGGCGTCGGTACTTGTCGGGAATCTTGTAAAGAATGCTTATATCCATTCGGCTCCCGGTGCCGGGATAAATGTAAAAGTCTCCGGAAACGGTTTTTCTGTTGCCAATACCGGTGACGCTCCGCTTGATGAAAAGCATCTGTTCCGTCGCTTCTATCAGCCGGGCGGGCGTCGTGAAGGATCGACCGGACTTGGTCTTGCCCTGGCCTATTCCGTATGTGAGCGTAGCGGACTGATGTTGAAATATGAATTTTCGGAAAATCATCATATTTTTTCGGTAAATTTGAAAAAATAAAATCTATTTCAGTTTTATTTCAGAATTGTGTCTGAATTTTGCATTGTAAAACAATCCGGAAAGCCGGATACAATGAAAATTAATTTTAAACAGATACGATTATGAAAAAGATTTTTGCAATAACAGCCGTCATTTTGGCAGCCCTCCAGATCAGCAAGGCTGATGACAGACCTGTGACTTTCGCGCAACTTCCTGCAACCGCTCAGGCGTTCATCAATACAAATTATCCTTCAGAAAAAATATCGTACGCTACAGTCGATGATGACCTGATCCGTCCGGATTATAACGTTATGCTTGCCAACGGGGTAAAACTGCAGTTCGAAAATAGCGGTGCCCTTGAAAAGATCGAGGCGCGCTCAGGTGTTCCGGAGGGACTCATTCCGGTGCAGATCAGGGATTATGTCAGGATACATTACCCGGATGCAGTGTTCGTAGAGTATGAAATCGGCAGGAAAACCTACGAGATAAAACTCTCCAACCGTCTGGAACTGAAATTCAACAGGAATTTCAACTTGATAGAAATCGATGATTAATTAATATTGAAAATCAAATACTTATGAAAAGATATTTTATGATGATTGCAGCAGCCTTGATGCTTGTGACTGTGGCTTCCTGCGAGAAATATGAAGACGGAAAGCCGTCAAAGGATGTTAGAAGCGAGTTCAATAGGATGTACCCAAAAGCCTGGGATGTGGAGTGGGAATGGATAGGTGGATATTGGGAAGTGTCTTTTGAGACAGGAGACCGTCCGAATGGAACAGACCGCAAGGCTTGGTATGATACAGAAGGCAATTGGATCCGTACAGTTACAGATGTGCTGCTGACTTCAGTTCCTCAGAATATCAAGAATTATCTTCAGGAGTCGGAATATGGCAATGCTCAGTTTGAAGACTATGATGCAGAGTATTTTGAGGTAGCATCGGGAGATGATTTCTACAGGTTCGATCTGGTGCAGGGTGGTCGTGAGATAGAAGTCGATGTATCAGAGAATGGCGAAGTTACTCCAGCGCAATACGGATATTTCTGATCCTCTTCAAGAAACTGTTTTTGTTTTTCACAGAAAAATGAAAACAGTTTCTTATATTTGCCATTTTAAGGAAAATTGAAATGGCATATATGAAGAAAATTATCGTTGTGGCCGCTCTGGCGGCTTTCTGTTTGGGCGGAGTATTGTCGGCCCAGAATACTGCGGGTGCTCCTGAAGGCGGGATTTCTGCAGAGATGCTTGACCGGATCAGTAGTGCATATAAGGGAGATGCTTCCGACAGAGCATTACGTAATGCTCTTGCCGTGACCCCTATCGGTACATTGGCTATCAATGCCGATAATGCCGCTATGATAGATACGCATTTTTCAGACAGGGTCAGAACCAAGGGTATCACGGATCAGCAGTCTTCAGGAAGATGCTGGCTGTTTACGGGACTTAATGTCTTAAGAGCCAAGATGATAGATAAGTATGACCTTCCTGGTATGGAGTTCTCTCAGAATTATCTCTTTTTCTATGACCAACTTGAGAAGGCCAATCTCTTTCTCCAAGGTGTGATCGATACAAAGGATCTGCCTTTTGATGATAGAAAGGTTGACTGGCTTTTTTCCAACCCTCTGAGTGACGGAGGACAGTTCACGGGAGTTTCCAACCTCATCACAAAATACGGTCTGGTGCCTTCTGAGGCTATGCCGGAGACCTATCAGGCCAACAATACTTCTCAGATGGCGATGCTTCTTAAACTTAAGTTGCGTGAGTATGGTCTTGATCTTCGTTCAGCATACGAAGAAGGATTCCGCGAGATAGGGAAGCGCCCTAAAAAGGATGTGGAGAAGAGGCTTGCCGCTCTGGAAGATAAACTCCGTGAGATGAAAGTGCAGCAACTTTCGGAAATATACCGTATGCTCGCTCTTTGTCTCGGTGAGCCTGTGAAGGAATTCGAGTGGACAAGATGCGACAAGAATAATGATATCGTGAGCAGGAAGAAATATACCCCTAAGTCATTCTATGATGAATTTATAGGGGAGGATCTTGAGAATAATTATGTGATGATTATGAACGACCCTTGCCGCGAGTACGGAAAGGTGTATGAGATAGATTATGACAGGCACGTCTATGACGGACATAACTGGCTCTATGTCAATCTTCCTGTTGAGCGTATCAAGGAGATGGCCATTGCATCCATCAAGGATAATGTCGCAATGTACTTCTCTTGTGATGTAGGTAAGTTCTATGACCGCAAGAAAGGAGTTCTTGACCTGAATAATTTCGATTATGAGTCGCTTATGGGTGTTGACTTCGGTATGAATAAGAAGGAGAGGGTGCAGACTCACGCAAGCGGTTCTTCTCACGCTATGACTCTTATTGCTGTGGATATATGTCCTGAAACGGGAAAGCCTGTGAAATGGATGGTCGAAAACAGTTGGGGACCATCTTCCGGATATAAAGGATGCCTTATTATGACGGATGAGTGGTTTGACGAGTATATGTTCCGTCTCGTTGTCGAGAAGAAGTATGTTCCTGCCGATGTACTTGAAATGCTGGAACAGAAGCCTGTACGTCTGCCAGCCTGGGATCCTATGTTTTCACCTGAAATCTGATATGAATATGAAAAAATCGATCTTTACTATAATTGTGATATCTGTGCTGGCTTCTCTTTCGGCTTGCAATAAAGGCACAGGAGAGGAAGACTGGAGCGGTTTCGAGCATATAACATTCGAAGTTGCCGGGGTGGTAGTCAATATGGACGGTAAGCCATTGAAGAATATAGCGGTTACAACTGCCTATAGTGATACGGTGAGGACAAATGCTTCAGGATTTTATAAAGTTTCCGGAAGTTCGGTCCCTTTGACTTCTATGACGGTCTATTATACTGATACAGACGGTGATGCCAATGGAGGAAAGTATTTGAAGACATCGAGATTTGTCGAAATGGAGTTCAAGGGCGGCGAGCACGGACCGTATTTAGGAAAATATGAGGCAAAGGGTGTGGAAGTCGGTATGATGACCGAGGCTACCATTACCCCTGATGTTCCGGATTTGCAATAAAATTATTAAATTTGCAGGCTTTTAACCAGATATACCTATTCTATGGCACAGAAACCGTCTATACCAAAGGGAACAAGAGATTTCGGACCTGCTGAAATGGCAGGACGCAATTATATATTCGATACTATCCGTTCCGTTTTCAAGACATACGGATATGCACCGATCGAGACTCCGTCGATGGAGAATCTCAGTACGCTTCTGGGAAAATATGGAGAGGAAGGCGATAAACTCCTGTTCAGAATACTCAATTCAGGTGATGCTTTTTCCAAAATCAATTATGATGACTATCGTGTCGAGGGCACCGAGGATGGATATAACAGCAAGGCTCTTTCTCTCAAAGTCTGCGAGAAAGGTCTCCGTTACGACCTGACAGTGCCGTTCGCACGTTTCGTAGTACAGCATCAGAACGATATAACCTTCCCGTTCAAGAGGTTCCAGATCCAGCCGGTATGGCGTGCCGATCGTCCTCAGAAAGGGCGCTACAGAGAGTTCTATCAGTGTGATGTGGATGTGATAGGCTCTACGTCCCAGTTGAATGAACTGGAACTTGTGCAGATTGTTGACAGAGTGTTCACATTGTTCGATGTCAATGTCTGCATCAAGATCAATAACCGCAAGGTGCTTACCGGTATGGCTGAAATATGCGGATTCCCTGACAAGGTTGTCGATATTACAGTCGCTATAGATAAGATTGACAAAATCGGTTTGGAGGCAGTTGAGGCAGAAATGCTTGATAAAGGGCTTACTCCGGAGGCGGTCGAAGTGATACGTCCGGTGCTGACCCTTTCAGGATCCACTTCAGAGAAGATTGCCGTTATGCGCGACCTTATGAATGGAAAGTCAGCCTCAGGTCTTGTGTCGGAGACAGGTCTGAAAGGACTTGATGAATTGGAGGAACTTTTCGGATTCATCGATGCCGCAGGTATCCGCCACGAAGTGGAGATCGATCTCTCTCTTGCGCGCGGACTCAACTATTATACAGGAGCCATCTTCGAGGTGAAGGCAAAGGATTTCGCCATCGGAAGTATCTGTGGCGGAGGACGTTATGATAACCTTACCGGTATCTTCGGCCTTCCGAATATGTCCGGAGTCGGTATATCGTTCGGAGCAGACCGCATCTATGATGTTCTCAAAGGCCTTGATAAATTCCCTTCTGAGGTTACATCCACTACAAGGCTTCTTGTAGCCAATATGGGAGGAGAAGAACTCAAGTATATGATCCCGGTTGTGAAGGCATTGCGTGAGGCGGGCATCGCTTGTGAGATTTATCCGGAACAGACCAAACTCAAGAAGCAGTTCGACTATGCCGACAAGAAGGCTATACCTTTCCTTTCCATTGTGGGAGGTAATGAGGTGGCAGAAGGGGTAGTGAATGTGAAGAACCTTTCTACGGGCGAACAGAAGTCATTTGCAAAGACCGATGTGGAAGGAATGATCCAATTTATGAATTAACATTCCTGTCATTTCGAGCATTACGGACCATCTGCCATTTCTTTCGCTGGTGCTCAAGCGGCAAGCCGATTACGAGCGAAGTCGAGAAATCTAAATTTTTGAAATAAAAATTTGCAGTTTCAAAAATTGTCCGTATATTTGCAGTCCAATATCGCGGGATAGAGCAGTTGGTAGCTCGTCGGGCTCATAACCCGGAGGCCGGAGGTTCGAGTCCTCCTCCCGCTACTACAGAGGAAAAATCGCAAGGTTTTTCCTCTTTTTTTTGGTACATACGTCTGAATTGCCTAACTTGCGTTGGCAACCTATGATTTAACGTATGCGAAAACTTTTCCTGTCGGTAATTGTAATGCTGACATTGTGTAATCACGTATCATCTGCGGAGGATTATCTCAACTCCGTGAAGATTACTTTTCTATCCTGTTTCAGCGGGAGTACGAAGGTCTCCTACGAGCGTGCTTTCCCGTCAGTCAGACAGAGCGGAGAGATATGCGGAAGTCTTATATCCGCCGGTTATGACAAATATCACAATGATCCATTGGGATTTACTGTCCGTTATGGCCATAAATTTTTCCTGCCAGATCGTGACGGTGTGTCTCTCAAGGGCTTTTATCTCAGACCGGAGATAATGTATTCTCATTATTATTATACGTCAAGAATTGGCGGCGACAGGACGTTGGCCAATATGGGAGCCACTCTCGCAACAATCGGATACCAATATGTCTATAAGCGTTTCCTGGCCGATTTCTGGGTAGGAGGTGGTTATGCTTTCGGAAATCCATCCGAGACATATTATCACCACGGATTTGAATTATGGCATTGGTTCGGGAGAGTAAACACCAATCTGGCTATGAGTTTCAGTATCAGACTTGGAATCTGTTTCTGATTCCTCTCTTTTTTTTGCAAATCAGATAATTTGTCGTAAATTTGCAATCCGATTCGCGGGCGTGTTGAAATTGGTAGACAAGCCAGACTTAGGATCTGGTGCCGAGAGGCGTATGGGTTCGATTCCCTTCGCCCGCACTTGGATGGGTTGTTAATAATGTGTAAATCACAGAGTTAGCAACCCTTCTTCTTTTGTCTTGTGTTAGGCTTTGTTTATTGTATTGCCTTGACTATCAGTGTTCTGTGAGAAAATTGTAGGAGGAAGTGGAAATTATTTTTATATATTTGCAGTCTGAAGGCTTATTACTTGCATAACCAAATCATACTTAATAAAATCGGAAAGAATATGAAAACAAATGAAACGATTTATGTTTCTCCGCTTATGGAGATTCTGGAGATTGTCTCCGAACAGGCTGTATTGACCTTTTCGGGAGAGGGTACTAATGATGATGAAATAATGTAATGCGGAATGTTATGAAAAGGTCTTTATTATTTTTTAGCGCTGCTCTGGCATTGATGGTGTCTTGTCAGCAGGAGCAATTCGAAGACAATAGTCTGCCGGAGAATGTGGAGCATATAAGAATACTTTCGATAGGAGCAGTTCAGCCAGAACAGGACACTCGTGTAGGTTTTGATGAGACCAATTCGTTTTACTGGCATTCGGGAGATAGAGTCGGAGTGCAGACGGAAAACGGATTCAAGGAAATGGTTCTTCAGGATGAGTATGCCGGCAAGCCATCAGGAGTATTTGAAGGAAACTTTGAGGAAGATATGATGTCATACGTTGTGTATCCTCATCAGGAATTCCATTCGATTGACGGGGAAACACTGAGATATCATCTTCCTGATTCTTATGTATATGTAACCATTGAGGAGGGAGCCAATAGTTTCAATCCTCCTATGCTTGGCAGGATTGACGGGGATAATGCATTGCTGAACCATCTTGCAAGTTTCTTTAAGATCTATGTCGAGGATATTCCTGCAGGAGGCGATGATATGAGTTTCCTCCTTACGACCGACAAGAGGATTACAGGCAGTTTCAATGCAGATCTTACCTCTGAATATCCTGTCCTGACGACAGACGATGAGGCAGGCAATACTGTGACAATCAGATTCAGCAACAATAAGCCTGGGGCTGATGGAGTGTTCTATGTCCCTGCTCCTCTTGGGACCTACGGTTCTGTTTCTGTTGAGATCAAGGATGGAGAAGAATCCCTTGCTGCCAAAACCTGGACAAATCAGGAAGTGAAACGTAAGACTCCAAAGAAGGGAGTTCTTGCTATCGATTATGTCGCAGAGGTAAACGGACAGTTGTATAAATCTCTTCAGGAAGCCTTTGATGCTGTTGATGATCAGACTGTTACTCTTTTGAAAGATGTGAGTCTCAATGCGTCTGTCACACTGGCTACAGGAAAGACTGCTGTATTTGATATGAATGGCAAGACTGTTTCCGGAGTTGCGACTTCTGCATCAGCCTCAAATCTGTTTGCTGTGAAAGGTGGCGCAGATCTTACGATCAAGAATGGTACGGTATCATTTGCTGCAACTACTCCTGACACGGAGTGGGGAGGTGAAGGCCAGGCTCCTTATCCTGGTTATGCCAACAATACGATAAGCAACAGCGGTACATTGACAATAGAGAATGCTGTGCTCGAGAATAGGACTGCCAAGGGCGGTGCATCGTATGTCATTGATAATTATGCCGGTTCGAAACTTACGGTTAATCCAGGCAGTGTCATCACCCAGTCGGGAGGCGATATCGCGATACGTATGTTCAACGGTAGCATCGGATCGATAGATGTGACGGTCAACGGAGGAACCATTACCGGTCACCGTGCAGTCTGGATCCAACTGGCTTCAAATAATACTGCCGTCGCTCCCGTTATGAATCTGACCGTAACTGGAGGAACCCTGAACAGTTCCGATCAGACGTATTATCATTCTGTCTATTCATACAGTTACGGCAATGATATGAAGAATGTGAAGATTGATATCAGTGGAGGAACATTCAACGGAGATATTGCTCTGACAGGAGGAGCAAACAAGACGAATATAGAGACGGCCATAATAACGGGCGGTACAATCAGTGATATCTATAGTTATGGTGATTATGCCAAAGCGGTCGAAACAATCAAGATATATGGAGGTACTTTCTACTATGATCCTACCGATTATGTTGCCGACGGTCATTCAGTTGTGGATAATGGAGACGGTAGTTATACTGTCGTGGTTCAGCCCGATTAGATTATTTTGTCAAACTCTTTGAAAATCCGAAAATTATGCATATTTTTGCGCGCTTTTTGACCGAAAGCGCGCTTTTTTATGTAAGACGCTGGAAGTCAAGTACAATAAATAATGTTTAACCCACTAGTTTGTTTTTTAATTTTACAATGGAAGAAAACAAGACAGTTGCTGCTGAGGTTACTCCAGCAGTAGAAGAAACCAAGAAGACAGTTCTTAACGCTTCTGTCGCTCCTGAGAATTTCGACTGGGATGCGTTTGAGAACGATGACGTTTACGGCGCCTCAGTAGAGGAAATCGCTGAGCAGTACAACCAGACTCTCTCAAAGGTAGTTGAGGGTGAGGTTGTTGAAGGCGAGGTTACCTCTGTAGGTAAGAGAGAGGTTGTCGTTAACATCGGCTACAAGAGCGAGGGTGTCATTATGGCTCCTGAGTTCCGTTACAACCCTGACCTCAAGGTTGGTGACAAGGTTGAGGTTTACGTTGAGAACGCAGAGGACAAGAAGGGACAACTTATTCTTTCTCACAAGAAGGCACGCCAGCTCCGTTCTTGGGATATGGTAAACGCTGCATACGCAGCAGACGAGATCGTAAAGGGTTACGTGAAGACTCGTACAAAGGGTGGTATGATCGTGGACGTATTCGGAATCGAGGCATTCCTCCCAGGTTCACAGATCGACATCAAGCCTATCCGCGACTACGATCAGTATGTT
>JAGAIM010000154.1 GCA_017626555.1 Bacteroidales bacterium | reverse complement strand
CAAGCTATTCTCAGCAGAATTGCGCCAACCATTAGTATCACGAACCATTTCAGCGTCGTTCCGATAATCTTCTTTTTTGACAAGGACAGAAAATCATCCGGTCTGTTCAGTACAAACTTTGCCATATTTGAATCAGTTAAATTACGATTTATGTGTGCAATATAGCGATATTATCTGAATTTAGATCTCAAACCTCACAGAAATCTTCTGTTCTCGGCTCCGGTAGCCTGTCTGGGAGTCGATGAGGAAGTATCTGATGTGTGCCTGGTATTGTTGGTGATTGCCGGTCAAGCCGGCAATGACGGAAGTGTCGAGGTGCCAGGCGTTTTTGTAATCAGGAATCAGTATCTGGATCCTGTCGGGGTTTTCTGTCTGCATCGAGAGGAACGAACGCATCAGTCCGGGGCGGATTCCTCCGGAGGGATGGGTGATTTGGAGTTTCAGGACGAAGTGGAGATGCCCGATAAAGTCGGGTGTGACGGGAGGTCTGCCGGTGTGAGAGGCGATATCCGTACTGAATGTAATGAGCAGATCTTCCTCGATGGCTGTTGCATCGTCGAGGGTGATCGAGAACTGTGGGAACGGGGTGAATGGTTTCGGATCCGGAGTGTGTTCGTCGCCCAGTTGTGCGAATCCGTGATATGCACTTACGAAGAGATTGTAGCCGCTGATGTGTGTGCCGGGATCGCACGGGAGTTGCTTGGATGGAACACCTTTGGCTATGGCCGACCATTCCAGCTGCACGTCGTGTTCCAGTTCTCGCCAGGCTTTGATTGCCCGGCGATGAATGGCTGCGTTGGTGAGTTGTGCCGGAGTACCTGGAAAGACAGCCTTCGGCTTTGTCCTCCAGTAGCATTTGCCGTCACGGTGGTAGAATGAGATGTTTCCCATCGATCCCCAGCAGTCGGTGAATCGTGTGTTTTCTGTGTATAGTGGCATTGTGTTGTTGTGTTTGGGCTGCAATGTAGTTCTCTGCCACGAGTTTTCCATATCCTGCAGAGTGGATCCTGCAGATGGCCATAGTGCCGGAAAATGGGAGGCAACATAGATAAAGGGTATCTCTATATATGTGAAGTCTTTTCCTCAGAGGTGGTTCAGAGGTATCTCGAAGGAAGTCCGGTCAGGACTTCTGTCACATTGTTTATATATATCGCGCCGGTGGTTTCTTCCGGGCGTGTGATGGCGGTCACTGTCGGCAGGAGCCTTCGGGCGTACGTCAGTCATTCTTGGCCTGTGGTGTTTGGGGCGGTTTCCGCGTCTGCGTAAGCAGATGCGGAAACTGGCCACAAATGCCACAGGGGGCAAGCCCGTAGGGCGCGGCAGGTGGCGGACGGATGAGGATGAGACGGGAGATGTGGGTCTTTCCGCCACTGGCACTGACAGTCACTAAACAGTAGAACATACCAACGCTGATGCGAGGGATGGCGAGTCTGTGGCTGGAGTGTCTGTCTTCTGTAAGGAGGAGCGAAGAGACGACTGGAAGAAGGCTGACACGGAAGACACAGTCTCGCCCT
>JAGAIM010000153.1 GCA_017626555.1 Bacteroidales bacterium | reverse complement strand
TCTTCTATATCCCGACCAAGTTCCCAATAATATCTTAGCAGTTCCCGATTAACCTTTACAGATGCCCTGATCTGGCTTTGACGGTATCGCACACTGAGATCTTCAACCCACTGTGCATAATCTTTATCCAATATGCTGATAGACTTGCTCATACTCACCGAGATACTATATATTGTTTATACTCTCTAACGATTAACTCCTTTATATCCACTTCTAATAAATCGGAGATCTTAAGTAAACTGTTGAGATCAGGCTGTGATGAGTTTGTACACCATTTTGAAACAGTCGATGGATTCACTCCCAATTGTTCTGCCAACCATTTGTTAGTACGCTTTTTCTCAACCAAAACTACTTTTATGCGGTTTATATCTTCCATAATCACATTAGTTTGTAACAAAAATAGTGAATATATTTCACTTTACCACAAATAAGAGTACATATCATGCATTTGGTATTTTGATCATCTGATTTCAACTTGCAAAAGCTTAATGGACAGAATCATTCATATCTATCCGACATACATAATAGCACAGTAGCGACATTACCACCTATTCCTCACGCACACATAAAACGCCCGGAAAGACTTCAACCTGGCAAGCCGTCAGAAGACTTGCCCTGATGGACAGATCGGCATCAGAAGATTGTCAGCCTGCATCTGCCGTGCTCAATGGCATAACAGTAACCAGGCTTGGGACACTCACATCCCAGACGACACATCTCCGGACCGATTGTCATGTAGTACAATTTTCAAAGTTCATCGTACGACAGAATCACAGCACGATGCGATGCGACAATAATCGCAGGTAATGATTCAATGTAGATCAATAATGCAATATATAGTAATACGGATAAATAACATATTTTTTACTTATCTAATACGGATAATATGCAAATAAAGCAATTTCTCAGTACGGATAAATCACCGATATCTACTCACATATCCGTTTATCTTACCCTCTTCCACTTTATTTTTGTATTTCTGGCATCCTCTAGCGTAATCATTCTTTGATCGTCTGTGATGCGGATAGAGCCATCTTTTCTGAAATGCGCAGACTTGATTGTGTCCGTGCTGTCAGTATAGTCAACAAGTCGTTCATATTGACCATATTGGATTCCGTTGATGAAGATCGTGCTGTCAGATAAGATGTTGCGTAACGTATCGGCATATGTCCGGTAATCTTTCTCCCAATAGTTACTGTTTCTTATCAGGGCTTTAACTCCTTTTCGATTACCGGAAAGAGTGGCCTGATATGCCTTATGAAATCCTTGTCCTGGAGATGGATGACGCCTGTTCACATAAGATATATACAATTCGTGTCCTAAGTACATCGGCGTATTTATGAACCTCACATACCCGGCAATACCAAGAACAAACAGCAGTGCCATAATGATTGCGAATACTTTCGCAGTCAGGTTCAGATGGAGGGAAAGTAGCGGAGGACGTTTGATAAGCTTATCCATTCTCTCGTAATATTCCGGAGAGACTTCCGCTTTAAGGTCGATCCCTTTCAGAGTCATCGTCATCTGTTCCCTTACAATGGTCTTGAGCGCTTCGGTCTTGCAGAGAGAAACGGGGACTTCTTTTGACTTGAGGCTCTTCATTTCCTCGAATGATTGCGTCATTGATTTCGTGAATGATGTCACCGTTGTGAGAGTTGTATTATGAGCCTGTTCTATCTTAGAAAGTCTTGTGGACATCTTGCCGACCTCTTCTGATAAATTGTCGATAGTCGAAAGGTGTTCATAAATACCTTCGAGGGCTTGTAGTTCTGTGAGTGAGTTATTTTGCTTTGCCATAATGTTTTCTATTTAAAGGTTGGTGACTTTATAAACGCATTCCTCTTTTCTTACGTGGTGCAAGATCTTGCTCTTCAGATTTCTTATTCTGACCAGACCCTATGAGACCGATGGCGAGATCAGCTGCGAGCATTGAGAGGTCGGTGGTCAGGGAATGGTCCTGGTCGTTTGAACGAGATTCGTGGACAGAATGATCTTGGGCTTGGCCGCCAGCGTCTATGTTCACACCGCCGGTGAGGACATTGTCAATCTTGGAGAAGCTGAGACTTCTGTCCAGGGAGGAGCCTTTGAAGGTCGTGCCGTCTCGGGTGAAGGAGATGCCTTGTGGGATGTGAGTGCCGCTTCTGAATTTGATTTGTGCATTGATGCCATAAGCCTTCAGGTTGTTGGAGAAGTCTTTCCAGCTGTGTGAGCACTTCAGGGCAGACTTGACATCATTGGCCATTTCGTATCTCATCCGTTCATTGGGGCGGAGTCTCTCTGTCCTTGTGTGGGATTTTCCTTCACCGAAGGCCAGACCGTATTTCTGCTTCAGTTCCTTGCAGACGCGCACATTCCGCTTCAGCCAGTTGCTGTCGGAGATGCGTTTGCCGTTGTTGTCCACACGATTGAAGATGAGGTGACAATGGGGATTGGGAGTGTTGTGGTGACGGACTATGACATATTGAGTGTCCTTGATTCCCATCTTTTCCATATACTCCTTTGCAACCTGTACCATAAACTCATTCGTCAGGCGTGGTTTGTCCTCCGGCTTGAAGCTGATGGCTATGTGGCCGACGGGTTTGCTGACTCTTGGGTTCAGTTGTGCTTGGACCTCGAAGCACTTGGCGGCGATCCTCGGATCGTCGGGGATGATGCCGTCGTGGGCAATCACTTCTGCCTGGTCTTTGCCATAGGCGTATGCTGTGCAGCCTCCGAATGAGGCGCCGGTTACTATTTTTGCTATCATAAAACTTTTTGTCTTTTCATCTCTTTGTGGAGGTGAGTGATGAGGTTCAGGACTTGGGGTAGGAGGTCGGACAGGGCATCAACGGTCGATTGGAGGCCTTGTGCGTGGGCAAGCCTGGTGAGCTGGTTCAGGTTGTTGCACAGACCTGACAGATCGCGGAAGACGGCGTTATGTTCCTGTATGAAGTTCTGCACGACCTCGGCATTGACGGATGCTTCCCGGACATATTCAGTCAATGTGCGGTATCCCGCCGTCCTCGCCCTGTGACGGACGATGTCATATTGCAGGGCGCTGTATCTTACGGTCACGGCCCGGCTCTTCTTCTGCACCCTACTTGATCTCGGGCGACCGCCTTTGTTCTTCTGTTTCATTGCGCGTGTATAAATGTGTAAGTGTGTTAATGCGTAAATGTGTATTTGTGTAAAACATCTTTGCCACCGGCAAAGCGAGGCGACCGACGGGAGGTTTTCAGCATCTGAAAACACAACCTCGCTAACCTCACTTTCGTTCGGTATAAATCCACTTGCCCCACTATCTTGACTGCTGCTGAAATCAGGCTTTTCTCTATGTGTCTGTGGAGTTTTGCGATCAGTTTTACCCTCTTACCATTACCAGTGTTATGAATGTTGGCAAAATGGCAAGACTTGATGGAAACCTATCCCTGACGCAGTTCAGACCCATAAAACGGCCTTGGGGATTTTGCCAAATATGACGGCAAGTGTGGCGAAAGCGGTAAACCGATAAAGATTGTATGGCTTGCCAGTCTCTGCCAACCGAAATGGCAACATTTTTCAGTTGAAAAACCGCCTTTGACACACCCCTATCCACGATTACCGCCATAAATTGCCATTTTGCCACTTTCAGTAAGCCTGTACTTCCCGTGATTGCATTCCAGCATTGTTCCTCTCAATTGAGACAGGTATCTGTCTATAGTTCTCTGCTTCATTCCTCGCTTGACAGCATGATCTACTATCGCACTTCTGGAAACGAACTCTTCCAATGGGAACATTTTCAGGAAAATCTTCTGCCCTTGCGTCAAGACTCCGGGAAACATATCGGTCATCATCTTCAATGTGTGGAGTGCATTTTCCAGATAATAGTCCATAACCTGAGTGGCAGCAAGAGCCATCTGCATACCTATGAAGTTTTCATTTCCCAGTGGATCATCATCTGTCGGCAAGTCTCCGTTATCACCTTCTCCGATTTCCAACACATCCTCCCCACACGCCTTCCACAGTTCTTTCAGACATATGGAAATCTTGTGGACCGAGACCTGTACCTTACGCCACACCGAAAGTTCCTTCTGCGAATGATTGGCAGTATAGTCTTCCTCCTTCATATTCTGCCAACTTCTGATGACAGTCCAGGCATTATCTGTATATCGGAGTGCTTTAGGACAATCATAGTCAGCATCAAATGACTGATCCAGTATTGCGGTTATGATTTCTGACCACTGATCCTGAAGATTCTCATCCGGCTTGTTGTCGTTCCAGAGGATTGGACTTGCCGGATGTTCCGAATAGGTCATAAAGATTCTCCATAGCAATCCGTCTTCCATTCCGGAGCCCTTGAAAGCATCACATAAGACATAGGGCTGGATAGAGCCGATCAAGGCTACGAACGGATGCTTGATATACAGCACTCTTGCATCACCTTTTCTGTTGACCATAAGTGAATCACCATCGCATATAACTATCCATTCACCCTCTTCTGAAGCTTTCCCTCGCTTATATCTGGAGAACGACTTGATCCATGAGATCAGTTCGTCGAAGATCACCAGCAGACCACGAGGGTTTTCATATAGGATTTCCTTGATAGCCTCGATAGTAGCATCCTGGATTATAAACTGGACCTTTTTAGGCTTGTCCATTTCAAAGTTGCCTTTAGCCACTTCCTTGAGATATGCATCCAGTTCGCCATTGTAATCCTTCAGCATTTCAGCCGTACGGGTCCACAAAGGTCTCATAAACCACTTGATCGGCTGACTCTTGTTCTCTCCGCTCTCACCGATGATGGCCATAAAGATGCTTGGATATACTATGTATCCGTTCTGAGTACATAATGCCTTTGAATTCGCTATCGACCCGCTGACCGCTGTCATAATTGCAGAAAAGCAGTAAGGTATCGGGAACATCATAGAGGAATGAAGTTCCCATATGATGTTCTGTACCTTGTGGGGAAGATACTTAAGAAGCATCTTCTCATTTGTGGTCAAAGAATCATTCTTACTGAATTTCTCAATGAGAGAGAAAGACTTGTGTACAGTAATATCTTTTGCCATATCACTCCCCTCCTTCACCGTCCGAGTCCTTCCTTGACCTGTTATAGACACATCTTCTTGAGTACTTGTTTGCAAGTTCCCAAGCGATGTCGGCATCCACCAGCACATGACGGCCATGCTGGACCAATGCCGGTCTGAACCAGTCCGCGTTCTTGATACGCCAGGCTGTAGATGTTGAACACATGAAGAGTTCCTGAAGTCCTTTCAGACCTTTGATAAGGTTTCTCTTCTTCACCTGCTGCTC
>JAGAIM010000152.1 GCA_017626555.1 Bacteroidales bacterium | reverse complement strand
TTGGCATCACCTTCAATATCGATGATGGCATTGTAATAACTTGCGAAATTATTATTTGAAATCTGTGCTTCGTCGCAGTTTCTCATCAGAAGGTTTGTCTTGCCGTCAGGATATACCTGGTTTTTCAGGAAAACCAGTCCTCTCTCATCTGTAAAGCTACAGGTCATTCCGGTAGGCTGTGCACCAAGCTGACAGTTCTTCACAGTATTGTTCTGACCGCCATTAAGTACGATGCTGTTGCTCAGCTCGCAGATCCAGCAGTTTGAGATTGTAAGGCCGGTAGCCTGATGGATCTCAACACCTGTCAACAGATTGATGCCTACGACATTGTCGATCTTAGATCCTGTGGTCGCCTTCTCGAAAAGGATACCGACTCCGTTGTTTTCTGTTCCACCGGAAATCATAAGGTCCTTGATTTCGAGACCTGAAAGTCCTTCTGCAGTCACTGATATCGCACTCTGAGCATTACGCACGATAAGCTTGCTTCCGCCGCCAGGGCCTACAAGAGACTCATCCTTCACATCGATATTACTACGGAATCCGGAATTCAATCCCTTGATCACGACATTGCTTTTAGACAGGATGATAGGTGAATCAAGAACGAAATCACCCTCAGGGATAACAATCACTCCTCCAGTTTCAGGAAGTTCAGAGATCATCATATTGATCACTTCCGAGCAGTCTGTCTCACCATCTCCAACAGCACCAGCCAAGGTGATGTCATTTTCGATATGGTCGTGCGTGCCATAGCACAGCAACTTATCTGCATCGTTTTCGCACGATACGAAAGCCAGACATATCAATGCTGCTTTCCATATATTCTTTATCATAACCTTCGTCATTAATTTGATTCTTGATTAAAATGCACCATAGCCAGGATTCTGGACGTAATTTCCTTCAGAGAAATTATACTGTGGCAACGGTATAGGCAGATATTCATCTTTTCCAGAAGTGAAATGCGCTCCTCTGTAATAAACTCGATTGTCCTGTTCCTTATCGATAAAGGCATTCATAGTCTTCTCTGCGATACCCCAACGTACGAGGTCGAAGAAACGGTCACCTTCCATAGCCATCTCCAGACGTGTCTCGAAGCGTACTGCCTCACGAGCATATTCCTGTGTCCATCCTGTTGAAGGATATTCCTCAATCTTATAATTGGCTGCAGGAAGAGCAGGATTCTCGAAATTTCTCACATATGGACTGTTCTTTGCACGTCTTCTGATGATATTGATAGTCTCACGTGCCTCCTCAAGACTTGCAGCGTCACCCAATTCCACGAGAGCCTCAGCTTTCCACAAGAGGACCTGTGCATATCTGATGATCTGATGATTCATCTCAGATGCACCCCAAGGCCAACCGACGAACATATAATCGCTTTCAGGAGAAACATAGAAACGCTTGGTACAGTTGAAGCCATAATCTCCCTGATTACGTACCCAGTTTGCCTTGCAAGGAGAAACGGTATATGTCTTCCAAGAAATACCAGGTCTTCCTGTAACGAAATCCAGTCTTGGGTCGACATATGAATCAATCTGCTTAAGTTCACTGCCAGTCCAGACTCCGTAATCCTCGTCATTGAATGTATCGAAGAGCGGCAGACCGTTCTCGTCAGTCTTGTAAGCATTGATAAGGTTCTGGCTTGGAAGGAAGAATCCATCTCCGCTGTAAGGTCCCTGCGGTGCATTCAGAAGGTTGCTCCAGTTGATTCCGCCGGCGCCGTCGCTGCCATCATCCATTGTATACTGAACAGCAAATACTGACTCCTTGCCATTCTCGAATTCGACCATATCCAACTGCTGGAAGTCATCCAGAAGTCCATATCTGCCTTCAAGCTTGTCACAGAGTTCCACAACTTCCCTCATAAGCTCGACATTCACTGAGGCCACCTGGTTCCTGTCATCCTGGAGATATGCCTGGTAAAGCTTTACCTTGGCAGCATATGCATATGCGACATAACGGTTTACGTGTCCTACCTGAGCCTGATTTTCAGGAAGTGCTTCTGCGGCATCCATCAGATCCTTCGCGATGAATCCAAGAATCTCATCTCTGGTGTTTCCATTATTAGGAATCTTTGTATAATCATCAGGATTTACTGTTTCATCAAGGTATGGAATGTTATTGAACAGACGAGACAATTCAAAATAGAAATGCGCGCGTACAACCTTCATTTCAGCCTTCAAAACTTCCAGGTTCGCAACTTCTTCAGTTGTAAGAGTGTTCATAAGACGCAAAGCCTCATTTGCTCTCTGAAGACAGCAGTAAAGCGAGTACCACTTGCTGTCTGCATTTCCCCAGGTAGCATCGATATTGAATGTTTCCATCTTGTGGACATCACCACCGTCAGTGAT
This sequence comes from Bacteroidales bacterium, assembly GCA_017626555.1. GTDB lineage: Bacteria > Bacteroidota > Bacteroidia > Bacteroidales > UBA932 > Cryptobacteroides. Next base: position 3,044 of record JAGAIM010000152.1, on the reverse strand, counting down.
ACCGCCACCGCCCTTATAGGCATTGTCAGAACGTACCTCGCCATATGTCCAGTTAGTCATCGGAATCCACATCATATCTCTGTTCGGACCCTTAAGCGCAGCATACGCTGATGTCACCAGCAGATCCAATCCTTCAGCAGTGGCAAGCACTTCCTCATTCAAGGTTCCTTGGGGTCTTACATCCAAGAAATTGTCTTCATTGCAACCGGTAGCAAGAACTGTAGCTGCAATTGCTGTAATTATATATCTAAATTTCATAATCTTCTCTATTTTCATTGATTAAAATCCTACTGACAAACCAAAGGTATAGGTTCGAGGGAGCGGATACGGATATCCCAATCCTTCTGGGTCTGCTCCTGTATAGTTAGTCAATGTAAAGACGTTCTGAGCCTGCAGATACAGTCTGACATTGCTGAGACGTGCCTTCTCACACCAATTGCGTGGGAAAGTATAGCCCAAGGTCAAAGTCTTCAACTTTATATAAGATCCATCCTCAATAAAGAAATCCGATCCTCTTGTTTCATTGTTGTCATCGACAACTGTCAGAGCAGGTACATCACAGTTATATACGCCTGTCTTCTGATATACCTCCCAAGCATTCATTGCATCAAGAAGATCTGTAGAGTGGTTACCTGTCCATCCCTGGAAAAGATCTGTATAGAACTTAGAGTTGTTCCAGGCATCGCGGATCATTCCGTTGAAGAATGCGCTGAAGTCAAATCCCTTGTAAGACATTCCTATATTAAGACCACCGATGAACTTAGGAAGGTCAGTACCAAGCCAATCCCTGTCCTGAGTATTGATTACGCCGTCACCATTGAGGTCCTGATATCTGATACGGCCAACGCCAGGCTTTCCGATCTGGACATCATACTCGCTGAGATACTCATAAACTTCTTCCTGGGTCTTGAATATTCCATCTGTCTTATAGCCCATCCAAGAGCCGTATGGCTGTCCGACGATGGTCTTTGACACACCGTCACCACCACCCCAGGTGTACTTGATGACTTCAGGAAGATCAATGACTGTATTCTTGTAGTATGAGAGGTTGAAGGAAACATCATAGCTGAAATCAGAATCCTCCAATGTGTCACGCCAGGTAACGGTTGCTTCAACACCGTTGTTGTTCATCTTGGCAGCGTTATACCACTTGTATCCTCCTTCACCGATAGCGGCTATATATGGCTTCTGAATGAGCATATCCTTTGTCTTCTTGCTGAAGTAGTCCAGAGTAACGCCCAGTCTCGATTCGAAGAACGCAAGGTCGAGTCCGAAGTTCAGCTGCTCGGTCTCCTCCCACAACAGACTGTAGTTTCCAGACATTGACTTCTGTACACCCGGATCAAGAGTGACACCGTCACCTGAGAAGTTGTAAGAAGCATTGCTAAGGCTGGTATAATACAGACTGTATGTAGCATTGTTGTCAATCATATCATTACCGTTGATACCCCAAGATCCACGAAGCTTCAATTCTGAAAGCCAAGACTTGGCATTCTTCATAAACGATTCGTTCGAGATTCTCCATCCGGCAGAAACTGAAGGGAAGATAGCTGAGTTGTTTGTTGCACCGAAGCGTGAAGATGCATCACGTCTCAAAGTAGCGGAAATCAGATATCTGTCATCATAATCATAGTTCACCTTACCGAAATATGAAACCATTGCATATGAACTTGAATTGTTGCCGACATTCTTTCCTTCGGTCACTGTATCAAGATAACGATAGTCCTGGTTCTCGATCACAAGGCCACGGCCATATCCATAGAGATGCTCACCATACTCGTGCTTTGCCTCCATACCGAGTACTGCATTGATCGAATTCTTTCCGAAGTCCTTGGTATAATTCACTGTGTTTGACCACACCCACTGAAGGCTGTTGTTCTCCTGAACTGAAAGTTCATTCACATCCACAGTACGGCTTGCTTCCTTCCATTTCGGAACGAAAGTAGAATGGAATCCATTATAAAAGTTCAATCCGAAAGTAGACCTGAACACCAGATTCTTGATAGGTTCGATTTCAAGATATGCATTACCGAAGATTCTCCAGTGAGAGTGACGGTTGTTTGCCTCATTATCAGTAAGACGCATTGCATTAGGCTTGTCACCAAGGATATCGACATATCCGCCTGCATATCCGCCGTTCTCGTCGTAAACAGGAATTGCTGGATGCTGGGCGATGAGAAGTTCCTCGATACCACTTGGATTATTGTGTGATTTCCAATGGCTCACAGAGATGCTTTCGCCGATCCTTATGATATTGTTCAGGAAGTTGAAGTTTGAAGACAAGCGGGTATTGAAACGGTTATAATCCGAATTACGGCAGATACCGTCCTGATCCATATAGTTCATTGAAAGAGCCACATTGCCTTCCTCGAATCCTTTTGACAAAGACAGATTGTAATTCTGCATCAGTGCAGTGTCATAGATTTCTTTTGCCCAATCTGTATTGCCAGACTTGATCATCACACCATTATTGTTATAATAGTATTCCTGAAGTTCCGCCTTTTCTCCATTGCCGTAAACAGCACTGTTCGGATAGACTCCGTATGTATTATGGTATGCCTGCCAGTAGACATCTCCCCACTCGTATGCATCAAGCATATCGATGCCCTGGACAAAGGTCTGAGCAGAGAGGGACATATCAAAATTAACTTTCACAGTACCCTTCTTCGCCTTCTTTGTAGTGATGATGATGACACCATTGGCTGCCTGTGCACCGTAGATTGCAGCAGATGCGGCATCCTTCAGAACCTGGATTGATTCAACATCATTAGATGCCAGAATCGAAGCGATATTGTCACGGGTCTGAATTCCGTCAATCACATAAAGAGGGGAAGAGTTGTTGATGGTAGTGACACCACGCAACAGAATACCGGTATTTCCACCACCTGGGACACCATCGGTCATAATATTCATACCTGCGACACGTCCCTGGAGACTTGTCATAATATTTCCGGTAGGAATGTCTGCAACATCCTTCATCTTTACGACAGCGACCGAACCGGTAAGACTTGCTTTCTTCTCTGACATATAACCTGTCACGATCA
>JAGAIM010000151.1 GCA_017626555.1 Bacteroidales bacterium | reverse complement strand
TTTCTGCGGAGCCAGTCAGTCGGTCTATGACAGAGGAACCGATGCCGAGCAATATGCTTATCAATTCATTCACACGGACAATCCGTCTCAACTCACAGGAAATATGACATTCGATGTAATTATTGGAAATCCGCCGTATCAAATGAACGATGGAGGTGGCACTGGGTCTAGTGCCACATCTCTTTATCATAAGTTTGTAGAACAAGCACAAAAGTTGAATCCTAGATATTTATCCATGATTATTCCATCTCGGTGGTTCTCTGGTGGAAAAGGCTTAGATGAATTTCGAGATGCCATATTGAAGGATAAACGAATTACTAATCTTGTTGATTACTTTGATTCCACAGAGTGCTTCCCGGGCGTAGATCTATCTGGTGGTGTCTGCTATTTCTTATGGGCAAGGGATTATATAGGAGATTGTTTAGTAACAAGCAATCGACATGGGAAAAGTACAACACTAAAGAGACCTCTTCTCGAGAAGGGGTGTAATTCATTCGTTAGATTCAATGAAGCTGTATCAATAATCACAAAGGTTAGAACAGATGATTTCAAAAGTCTTGAATCACAAGTAAGTGCCAGAAAACCATTTGGAGACATAAAGCCACAGAAAGAGGGCAACATCTTAGTGTATGCTTACCCAAATAATGGATATATAAACTCCGCAGATATTCCACAAAACAAGTATTTATTATCAAAACACAAAGTCTTTATAGCTAAAGCATATGGAGAAAGAGGAGATTTTCCCTATTTAGTATTGGGAAAACCTTTTATCGGAAAGCCTAATTCATGTTGCACCGAGACCTATCTCGTGTTAGGTGCTTTTGATAACGAAGAGCAAGCTAAGAATTTTGAAACTTACATTAAAACAAAATTCTTCCGATTCCTTGTTTTGCTTAAGAAAAACACTCAAAATGCAGCCAGAGGCGTATACGAATTCGTTCCACTCCAAGACTTCTCCCACACTTGGACTGACGAGATGCTCTACCAAAAGTACAATCTGACCGAGGATGAGATTGCTTTCATCGAATCAATGATACGTCCAATGGAATAAAGAAAACAGAATACATATAGTTCTTTGACATATTGGCAGGATTTTTAACTTATAAGTTAACTATTTTTACACAAAAAACACTTGTTTCATAAAATATTATACATATATTTGCAGCAACAAATATATGCAGGATATGAGACAGGTGGAATTTGTGCCGTTCAGGCTGACAGATGCTGCAGAAATCTTTTCCATAAAGATTGACGGGGAGGAACATACGGAACTGCAGGAATTCATCATAACATTCAGGAATGTAAAGAACAACTATTTGCTGAATGACTATGAGCAGATCATTAAATCACTGGCAGGAATTGTGGAGAATGGAGTAAAGGAAGCCTTTTTCCGGCCAGAGGGAAAGATGAACGACAGAGTTTGCGCCATCCCTTTACTTACTTCAGGCAGGCAGAAACAGAACGGGACATTAAGACTGTACTGCATCCGCATCTCGGATAAATTATTGATAATCGGAGGAGGTGGGATAAAGACAACGAGAACTTACAATGAGGACCAGACACTATCAGTACATATCAAGACATTGCAGATGATAGACAAAGAATTATCAGATCTGGAAAATGAAGGAAAGGACTTACATACAGAAATATACAATCTGAAAATACACATCGACTGATATGGCAACAGTATATTATTCCGACCCGTTATTCGATGAGGCCTACTCAAAGATTCCGGAAGATAGCAGACGTATGAGCGCTCATTCTTTCGCAATAGCCGCACATATAAGCGAAATTCTTGAACGCAAAGGATGGAGCAAGACAGATCTCGCAATAGCGATGGGCAAAAAGAACGCAGAAATATCCAAATGGATGAGCGGACAGCACAACTTCACCATAGCCACCATCGCAAAGATCGAGGCAGTGCTAGGAGAAGACATCATTTCCGTCAAGAAATACAGAAAACCCGTAAGCGGTTACAGCCAGATGAATAAATCAGGAAGAAGATATCTTAGCGAAAAGGAAAGGCCTGGATACGGAAAGACCCAAAAGTAGAAGATTTCCTGCCGATATGTCTGAGACAATAAGAATACAGCATAATAGAACAGACATATTATGGCAAAGACAAATCTCCTTCAGAACAGGGTTGCTGACACACCTGTGATATATGCATATGAACTCGTGGGCGTGCCTTCGCATAAGGGGCTGCTCAAGGTGGGATATACCGTCCGTGATCCGGAAGTCAGGGTTGCCGAGCAGTTGAAGACGGCACACGTGGATTACCGTATAGTCCTGAAACGCAATGCGATGACAAAGGACGGAAGTTCCTTTGATGACCACGCAGTGCATCGCGCTCTACGAAGAAACGGAGTTAATAACCCGGAAGGAGAATGGTTCAGATGCGACCTTAAGACAGTTGAAAGAGCAATCGCTTCTGTCATTGATGGTCAGGAGATGATGACTGAAAGAGTCTATGATTTCCGAATGCGACCGGAACAGCAGAAGGCAGTTGAGAAGACCTCCGACTTCTTCAAGAGGTTCTATGCAGACCCGACGAACCGAGGTCTCATTCCTCATTTCCTTTGGAATGCGAAGATGCGTTTCGGAAAGACATTCACCACATATCAACTGGCATTGAAGATGGGTTGGAAGAAGGTTCTGATCCTGACTTTCAAGCCAGCCGTCAAGACTGCGTGGAGGGAAGATCTGCTGACTCATAAGGATTTTGAAGGATGGCAGTTCTGCGAGAAGGACGAGAGCAGGGAATTCAGTTATGTCAATGAACGCAGGCCATTTGCGTGCTTCGCTTCATTCCAGGACGTACTGGGTAAGAATTCGGTAGGAGGAATCAAGGCTACCAACGAATGGATCCAGGAAGTCGATTGGGACTGCATTGTCCTTGACGAGTACCATTACGGAGCCTGGGGCAAGAACGCCAAGAGTTACTATGACAAGAAGGATCCGGCTCATTCAAGGGCAGCAGAGACAGAGCATATCCTCACAGAGGATGCCGGATCGAAAAAAGAGATAGAGGCACGAGAAATATATGACGAAGGGCTTATGCCGTTGAAAACAAAGGCATACCTGTATCTTTCCGGGACGCCGTTCAGAGCAATCAGTTCCGGTGAATTCATTGAGGAACAGATTTATAACTGGACATATTCTGACGAGCAGCAGGCTAAGGAAGCGTGGAGTTCGGATGAGCCCAACCCATACGCACAGTTGCCGAAGATGGTTATGCTGACCTATCAGTTGCCGGACAGCATCAGGGAGATTGCCGAGCTGGGAGAGTTTGATGAGTTCGACCTCAACGAGTTCTTTTCAGCCGAGGACGACACGTTTGAACACGAGGAATATGTTCAGAAATGGCTCGACCTCATAAGAGGCTCATATACGGAAAACATTGTAACGGAACTCAAACTCGGGACAGAGAAGCCTCCTATGCCGTTTTCAGACTCACGATTCCTGAGTTACCTTCAGCATACGTATTGGTTCCTTCCATCAGTTGCTGCCTGCAAGGCTATGGCAAGACTCCTGCGTAAGCCGGTCAACAGGTTCTTCTGCGATTATGAAGTCATAGTGGCAGCAGGAAACGAGGCCGGGATGGGAGCAAAAGCGGTCGAGCCGGTATATAATGCAATGGGAGATCCGCAGAAGACAAAGACCATAACACTGTCCTGCGGTAAACTCTCGACAGGAGTCACCATCAAGCCTTGGACGGGAATCCTTATGCTCCGCAATTCATCGAGCCCGGAGACATATTTCCAGGCGGCCTTCCGCGTTCAGTCGCCTTGGACGACCAGAGATGAATGGGGTTCAGAAGTGATTCTCAAGCCTCTCTGCTATGTTTTTGACTTTGCCCCTAACAGGGCTTTGAAACAGGTTCAGGAGTACAGTTGCAACCTCAACGTAGAGGAGACCAATCCGGAGAAGAAGGTCGCAAAATTCATTGAGTTCCTGCCGATTTTGGCATACGACGGAAGTTCTATGAAGGAGATTGATGCGGCCGGCATCCTTGATATGGCTATGAGTGGAACGACTGCCACCCTTCTCGCCAGAAGATGGGAAAGTGCGGTCCTTGTCAATGTGGATAACGCCACCCTCCAGAGGCTTCTGAACAATCCGGAGGCAATGAGGGCGCTGATGAGCATCGAGGGATTCCGTTCTCTTAATTCTGACATCGAGACCATCATCAACAAGTCCGAGCACGTCAAAAATGTAAAGAAGACTAAAGGCGAAGACATCACACCAAAAGAGAAGAAGCAACTGTCAGAGGAAGAGAAGGAATACAAGAGCAAGAGGAAGGAGATTCAGGAGAAACTCATAAAGTTTGCTACGCGCATCCCTGTGTTCATGTATCTGACAGACTATCGCGAATACTGCCTGAAGGATGTCATAATGCAGTTGGAACCGGAACTGTTCAGAAAGGTCACGGGTCTTACCCTAAAGGACTTCAGTCTGCTTGTAAGCCTCAATGTCTTCAACAGCGAATTGATGAACGATGCCGTCTATAAGTTCAAGAGATATGAGGACGACAGCCTCGAATATACCGGCATCAGCACTCACGACGGGCGTATGATCGGAGGATGGGATACTGTCATCGATACACAGAAGATCAAGACGGAGCCGCTGGTAGAAGTTCCGGTTTCCGAAGAACCACTGCCAGCCAAGTCCTGGAAGGAAATCTCCATTGGAGACACCGTCACCCACAAGAGCCTCGGTCCAGGCACAGTAATGTCACTTGATGAGAAGTACATCATAATCAAATTCCGGGACAGAGAATCAAAGTTCTTCTATCCCGGAGCATTTGAGAAAGGGTATTTGGAGTGCTAATCCAATTGGAATAGCACTCTAAATTAATCCTCTTTTCTCACACCTTTAAAAGTCGTGCCATCTTGTTTGACATCCATGAAGCGGCCAGTTACAGAATCTCTTTTCACCCATTGTCCAGTTTTAGGATTATAGGTTTGACTCCTCTGCCTTACCGCTCCAATACGACGTCCATCTCCATTTGGTTTGTTTACTGCCATAATAGAAATCGTATTAATCATCCGAATTATACAGC
>JAGAIM010000150.1 GCA_017626555.1 Bacteroidales bacterium | reverse complement strand
TTGGCATCACCTTCAATATCGATGATGGCATTGTAATAACTTGCGAAATTATTATTTGAAATCTGTGCTTCGTCGCAGTTTCTCATCAGAAGGTTTGTCTTGCCGTCAGGATATACCTGGTTTTTCAGGAAAACCAGTCCTTTCTCATCAGTAAAACTGCAAGTCATTCCGGTAGGCTGTGCACCAAGTTGACAGTTCTTCACAGTATTGTTCTGACCGCCATTCAGTACGATACTGTTGCTCAACTCGCAGATCCAGCAATTTGAGATTGTAAGGCCGGTAGCCTGATGGATTTCAACACCTGTCAACAGATTGATGCCAACAACATTGTCAATCTTACATCCTGTGGTTGCCTTCTCGAAAAGGATACCGACACCGTTGTTTTCTGTTCCACCGGAGATCATAAGGTCCTTGATTTCGAGACCTGAAAGTCCTTCTGCAGTAACAGATATCGCACTTTGAGCATTACGTACGATAAGTTTGCTTCCGCCACCAGGTCCTACCAATGTAGTATCCTTCACATCTATATTGCTTCTGAATCCCGAATTCAATCCTTTGAGCACGACATTGCTTTTAGACAGGACGATCGGAGAGTCAAGGACGAAATCACCTTCAGGAATAATGATTACGCCGCCTTCTGCAGGAAGTTCGGAAATCATCTTGTTTATGACTTCCGAGCAGTCGGTCTGACCGTCTCCGACTGCACCGGCCAAAGTAATGTCATTCTCGATCTTGTCGTGCGTGTCGTAGCACAACAATTTGTCAACATCGTTTTCGCACGATACGAAAGCCAAACATAAGAATGCCGCTTTCCATATATTCTTTATCATAACCTTCGTCATTAATTTGATTCTTGATTAAAATGAGCCATAGCCAGGATTCTGGACATAATTGCCTTCAGAAAAGTTATACTGAGGCAATGGTATAGGCAGATATTCATCTTTTCCGGAGGTGAAATGCGCTCCTCTGTAATAAACACGGTTGTCCTGTTCCTTGTCGATAAAGGCATTCATAGTCTTCTCTGCGATACCCCAACGTACGAGGTCGAAGAAACGGTCACCTTCCATAGCCATCTCCAGACGTGTCTCGAAACGGACTGCCTCACGAGCATATTCCTGTGTCCATCCTGTTGAAGGATATTCCTCGATCTTATAATTGGCTGCAGGAAGAGCAGGGTTTTCGAAATTTCTCACATACGGACTGTTCTTTGCACGTCTTCTGATTATATTGATAGTCTCACGTGCCTCCTCAAGACTTGCAGCGTCACCCAATTCCACGAGGGCCTCGGCTTTCCACAAGAGAACCTGTGCATATCTGATGATCTGATGATTCATCTCAGAAGCACCCCAAGGCCAACCTACGAACATATAGTCGCTTTCAGGAGAAACATAGAAGCGCTTGGTACAGTTGAAGCCATAATCTCCCTGATTACGTACCCAGTTTGCCTTGCAAGGAGAAACGGTATATGTCTTCCAAGAAATACCAGGTCTTCCTGTAACGAAATCCAGTCTTGGATCGACGTATGAATCAACCTGCTTGAGTTCGCTGCCTGTCCAGACACCATAATCCTCGTCATTGAATGTATCAAAGAGTGGGAGACCGTTCTCATCAGTCTTGTAAGCATTGATGAGGTTCTGGCTAGGAAGGAAGAATCCATCTCCACTGTAAGGTCCCTGCGGAGCATTAAGAAGGTTGCTCCAGTTGATTCCGCCGGCACCGTCACTACCATCATCCATTGTATATTGAACAGCAAACACAGACTCCTTGCCATTCTCGAATTCGACCATATCCAACTGTTGGAAGTCATCCAGAAGTCCATATCTGCCTTCGAGTTTGTCACACAGTTCCACGACTTCCCTCATAAGATCGACATTCACTGAGGTTACCTGATTCCTGTCATCCTGAAGATAAGCCTGATAAAGTTTCACCTTGGCAGCGTATGCGTATGCTACATAACGGTTTACGTGTCCTACCTGAGCCTGATTTTCAGGAAGTGCTTCAGCAGCATCCATCAAATCCTTTGCGATAAATCCCAAAATCTCATCTCTGGTGTTTCCATTATTTGGAATCTTTGTATAATCATCAGGATTTACGGTTTCATCAAGGTACGGAATATTGTTGAACAGACGAGACAATTCGAAATAGAAATGCGCGCGTACAACCTTCATTTCTGCCTTCAAAACTTCCAGATCCGCAACTTCTTCTGTTGTCATAGTGTTCATAAGACGCAACGCCTCATTGGCTCTCTGAAGACAGCAGTAGAGCGAGTACCATTTGCTGTCAGCATTTCCCCAGGTTGCATCGATATTGAATGTTTCCATCTTGTGGACATCACCTCCATCGGTGATACCGCCACCACCCTTATAGGCATTGTCAGAACGAACCTCACCGTATGTCCAGTTAGTCATCGGAATCCACATCATATCCCTGTTAGGACCCTTAAGTGCAGCATAAGCCGATGTCACCAGCAGATCCAATCCTTCAGGAGTAGCAAGCACTTCCTCATTCAAGGTTCCTTGGGGTCTTACATCCAAGAAAATGTCTTCATTGCAACCGGTAGCAAGAACTGTAGTTGCAATTGCTGTAATTATATATCTAAATTTCATAATCTTCTCTATTTTCATTGATTAAAATCCTACTGACAAACCAAATGTATAGGTTCGAGGGAGCGGGTACGGGTATCCTAATCCTTCTGGGTCGGCTCCTGTATAGTTAGTCAATGTAAAGACGTTCTGAGCCTGCAGATACAATCTGACATTGCTGAGGCGTGCCTTCTCACACCAATTGCGTGGGAAAGTGTATCCCAAGGTCAAAGTCTTCAACTTGATATAAGATCCGTCCTCAATAAAGAAATCCGATCCTCTTGTCTCATTGTTGTCATCGACAACTGTCAGAGCAGGTACATCACAGTTATATACGCCTGTCTTCTGATAGACCTCCCAAGCATTCATTGCATCAAGAAGATCTGTAGAGTGGTTACCTGTCCATCCCTGGAAAAGGTCTGTATAGAACTTCGAGTTGTTCCAGGCATCGCGGATCATTCCGTTGAAGAATGCGCTGAAGTCAAATCCCTTGTAAGACATTCCGATATTAAGACCTCCGATGAACTTAGGAAGATCAGTACCAAGCCAATCCCTGTCCTGAGTATTGATAACGCCGTCACCATTGAGATCCTGATATCTGATACGTCCTACGCCTGGCTTTCCGATCTGAACGTCATATTCACTCAGATACTCGTAAACTTCTTCCTGGGTCTTGAAGATACCATCGGTCTTGTAACCCATCCAAGATCCGTATGGCTGTCCGATGATGGTCTTTGACACACCGTCACCACCACCCCAGGTATATTTGATAACTTCAGGAAGATCTATGACTGTATTCTTATAGTATGAGAGGTTGAAGGAAACGTCATAACTGAAATCAGAATCCTCCAATGTATCACGCCAGGTAACGGTTGCTTCAACACCGTTGTTGTTCATCTTGGCAGCGTTATACCACTTGTATCCACCTTCACCGATAGCGGCTATATATGGCTTCTGAATGAGCATATCCTTTGTTTTCTTGCTGAAGTAGTCCAGAGTAACGCCCAATCTCGATTCGAAGAACGCAAGGTCGAGTCCGAAGTTCAACTGCTCGGTCTCCTCCCACAACAGGCTGTAGTTTCCTGACATAGACTTCTGTACACCCGGTTCAAGAGTTACACCGTCACCTGAGAAGTTGTAAGAAGCATTGCTAAGGCTGGTATAATACAGACTGTATGTAGCATTGTTGTCGATCATATCATTACCATTGATACCCCAGGATCCACGAATTTTCAATTCTGAAAGCCAAGACTTGGCATTCTTCATAAACGATTCGTTCGAGATTCTCCATCCGGCAGAAACCGAAGGGAATATTGCTGAGTTGTTTGTCGCACCGAAGCGTGAAGAAGCATCACGTCTCAAAGTAGCGGAAATCAGATATCTGTCATCATAATCATAGTTCACCTTGCCGAAATATGAAACCATTGCGTATGAACTTGAATTGTTGCCGACATTCTTTCCTTCGGTCACAGTATCGAGATAACGATAGTCCTGATTCTCGATCACCAGGCCACGGCCATATCCATAGAGATGCTCGCCATACTCGTGCTTTGCCTCCATACCGAGCACTGCATTGATCGAATTCTTTCCGAAGTCCTTGGTATAATTCACTGTATTCGACCACACCCACTGAAGGCTGTTGTTCTCCTCAACTGAAAGTTCATTCACATCTACAGTACGGCTCGCTTCCTTCCACTTCGGAACGAAAGTAGAATGGAATCCATTATAAAAGTTCAAGCCGAAAGTTGACCTGAACACCAGGTTCCTGATAGGTTCGATTTCCAGATATGCATTACCGAAGATTCTCCAGTGAGAGTGACGGTTATTTGCCTCATTATCAGTAAGACGCATTGCATTAGGCTTGTCACCAAGGATATCGACATATCCGCCTGCATATCCGCCATTCTCGTCGTAAACAGGAATTGCTGGATGCTGGGCGATGAGAAGTTCCTCGATGCCACTTGGATTATTGTGTGATTTCCAATGGCTCACAGAGATGCTTTCACCTATCCTTACAATATTGTTCAGGAAATTGAAGTTTGACGACAAGCGGGTATTGAAACGGTTATAATCCGAATTACGGCAGATACCGTCCTGATCCATATAGTTCATAGAAAGGGCAACGTTTCCTTCCTCAAATCCCTTTGACAAAGACAGATTGTAATTCTGCATCAGTGCAGTATCATAAATTTCTTTTGCCCAATCTGTATTGCCGGACTTGATCATCACACCATTATTATTATAATAGTACTCCTGAAGTTCCGCCTTATCTCCATTGCCGTAAACGACACTGTTCGGATAGACTCCGTATGTGTTGTGATATGCCTGCCAATAGACATCTCCCCACTCGTGTGCATCAAGCATATCGATACCCTGGACAAAGGTCTGAGCAGACAGCGACATATCAAAATTAACTTTCACAGTACCCTTCTTTGCCTTCTTTGTAGTGATGATGATGACACCATTGGCTGCCTGGGCACCGTAGATTGCAGCAGATGCGGCATCCTTCAGAACCTGGATCGATTCAACATCATTAGATGCCAGAATCGAAGCGATATTGTCACGGGTCTGAATTCCGTCAATCACATAAAGAGGGGAAGAATTGTTGATAGTAGTGACACCACGCAACAGAATACCGGTATTTCCACCACCTGGGACACCATCAGTCGTAATATTCATACCTGCGACACGTCCCTGGAGACTTGTCATAATATTTCCGGTAGGAATGTCTGCAACATCCTTCATCTTTACGACAGCGACCGAACCGGTAAGACTTGCTTTCTTCTCTGACATATAACCTGTCACGATCA
>JAGAIM010000149.1 GCA_017626555.1 Bacteroidales bacterium | reverse complement strand
TTTCTGCGGAGCCAGTCAGTCGGTCTATGACAGAGGAACCGATGCCGAGCAATATGCTTATCAATTCATTCACACGGACAATCCGTCTCAACTCACAGGAAATATGACATTCGATGTAATTATTGGAAATCCGCCGTATCAGTTGGCTGATGGAGGTAATGCTGCTAGTGCAAAACCATTATACCACTTGTTCGTACAACAAGCCATTAGGTTATCACCACGATATTTATCTATGATTATACCAGCTCGATGGTACTCAGGAGGCAAAGGACTTGATGAGTTCCGAGATCTTATGCTGAACGACACCCGACTTAGTTATCTGGTTGATTATTTTGATTCTAACGATTGTTTTCCTGGCATTGATCTTTCTGGTGGAGTTTGCTATTTTTTATGGGATCAACAACATTCGGGAGACTGTATCGTAAGATCAATAATAAACGGTAAGGAATCCATAATCCAAAGGCCTCTCATTGAAAAGGGGAACGATTCTTTTGTCAGATTTAACTCATCTATAAGCATCTTGGAAAAGATTAAACAATTTCAAGAGTCTTCATTTATACAATTAGTAAGTTCACGCAAGCCATTCGGTATTGCGACTAATGAAAAAATCGATACTGAAAAAGGAATTAATGGCATTAAAATATACGCTTACCCCAAGAACGGATATATTGAAAGTTCTAAAGTTTCCGCAAACAAGCAAAGTGTATATAAACCTAAAGTATTAATATCATATGCCTATGGAGAACGGGGAAATTTCCCTTATTTGGTAATAGGAAAACCATTTATAGGAGAAGTTAACTCCTGTTGTAGTGAGACATACCTCATGATTGGCCCTTTTGACACTACAAATGAATGCGAGAATGTGATGTCTTACATTCGCACAAAATTCTTTAGATTTCTCGTGCTGTTACGCAAAAATACCCAACACGCCACTAGTAAGGTTTATCAATTCGTTCCACTCCAAGACTTCTCACACCCTTGGACTGACGAGATGCTCTACAAAAAGTACAATCTGACAGAGGATGAGATTGCTTTCATCGAATCAATGATACGTCCAATGGAATAAACTATGGCAAAGACAAATCTCCTTCAGAACAGGGTCACTTACACACCTGTGATATATGCATATGAACTCGTGGACGTACCTTCGCATAAGGGACTGCTCAAGGTGGGATATACCGTCCGTGATCCGGAAGTCAGGGTTGCCGAGCAGTTGAAGACGGCACACGTAGATTACCGTATAGTTCTGAAACGCAATGCGATGAGAAAGGACGGAAGTTCCTTTGATGACCACGCAGTGCATCGCGTTCTACGAAGAAACGGAGTTAATAATCCGGAAGGAGAATGGTTCAGATGTGACCTCAAGACAGTAGAAAGAGCAATCGCTTCTGTCATTGATGGCCAGGAGATGATGACTGAAAGAGTCTATGATTTCCGAATGCGACCGGAACAGCAGAGGGCAGTTGAGAAGACCTCCGACTTCTTCAAGAGGTTCTATGCAGATCCTACGAACCGAGGTCTCATCCCTCATTTCCTTTGGAACGCAAAGATGCGTTTCGGAAAGACCTTTACTACATATCAACTGGCATTGAAGATGGGCTGGAAGAAGGTCCTGATCCTGACTTTCAAGCCTGCCGTCAAGACTGCGTGGAGGGAAGATCTGCTGACACATAAGGATTTCGAGGGATGGCAGTTCTGCGAGAAGGACGAGAGCAGGGAATTCAGTTATGTCAATGAACGCAAGCCTTTTGCGTGTTTCGCATCATTTCAGGACGTTCTAGGTAAGAATTCAGTCGGAGGCATCAAGGCGACGAATGAATGGATACAGGAAGTCGAATGGGACTGCATCGTCCTTGACGAGTACCATTACGGAGCCTGGGGCAAGAACGCCAAGAGTTACTATGACAAGAAAGATCCGGCTCATTCAAGGGCAGCAGAGACCGAGCATATCCTCACAGAGGATGCCGGATCGAGAAAGGAGATAGAGGCACGCGAGATATATGATGAAGGGCTTATGCCGTTGAAGACAAAGGCATACCTGTATCTTTCCGGTACGCCGTTCAGGGCAATCAGTTCCGGTGAATTCATTGAGGAACAGATTTATAACTGGACATATTCTGACGAGCAGCAGGCAAAGGAAGCGTGGAGTTCGGATGAGCCTAACCCATACGCACAGTTGCCAAAGATGGTTATGCTGACTTATCAGCTGCCGGACAGTATCAGAGAGATTGCCGAGCAGGGAGAGTTTGATGAGTTCGACCTCAACGAGTTCTTTTCAGCGGAGGACGATACATTTGAACACGAGGGATATGTTCAGAAATGGCTCGACCTCATAAGAGGCTCATATACGGAAAACATTGTAACGGAACTCAAACTCGGGACAGAGAAGCCTCCTATGCCGTTTTCAGACTCACGATTCATGAGTTACCTTCAGCATACATATTGGTTCCTGCCATCAGTTGCAGCCTGCAAGGCTATGGCAAGACTCCTTCGTAAACCTGTCAATAGGTTCTTCAGCGATTATGAAGTCATAGTCGCAGCAGGAAATGAGGCCGGGATGGGCGCAAAGGCGGTCGAACCGGTATATGATGCAATGGGAGATCCGCAGAAGACAAAGACCATAACGTTGTCCTGCGGAAAACTCTCAACAGGAGTAACAATCAAGCCTTGGACTGGAATCCTTATTCTCCGCAATTCATCGAGCCCGGAGACATATTTCCAGGCGGCCTTCCGCGTTCAGTCGCCTTGGACTACCAGAGATGAATGGGGTGCGGAAGTGATTCTCAAACCTCTATGCTATGTATTTGACTTTGCCCCTAATAGGGCTTTGAAACAGGTTCAGGAGTACAGTTGCAACCTCAACGTAGAGGAAACCAATCCGGAGAAGAAAGTCGCCAAATTCATTGAATTCCTGCCGATTCTGGCTTATGACGGAAGTTCTATGAAGGAGATTGATGCGGCCGGCATCCTTGATATGGCTATGAGTGGAACCACCGCTACCCTTCTCGCTCGAAGATGGGAAAGTGCTGTCCTTGTCAATGTGGATAACGCCACCCTCCAGAGGCTTCTGAACAATCCGGAGGCAATGAGGGCGCTGATGAGCATTGAGGGATTCCGTTCTCTTAATTCTGACATCGAGACCATCATCAACAAGTCCGAGCACGTCAAGAATGTAAAGAAGACCAAAGGCGAAGACATCACTCCGAAAGAGAAGAAGCGACTATCAGAGGAAGAGAAGGAATACAAGAGCAAGCGAAAGGAGATACAGGAGAAACTCATAAAGTTTGCTACGCGCATCCCAGTGTTCATGTATCTGACAGACTATCGCGAATACTGCCTGAAGGATGTCATAATGCAGTTGGAACCGGAGCTGTTCAGAAAGGTAACTGGTCTTACCCTAAAGGACTTCAGTCTGCTTGTAAGCCTCAATGTCTTCAACAGCGAATTGATGAATGATGCCGTCTATAAGTTCAAGAGATATGAGGATGACAGCCTCGAATATACCGGCATCAGCACTCACGAAGGACGTATGATTGGAGGATGGGATACTGTCATCGATATGCAGAAGATCAAGGCGGAGCCGGTGGTAGAAGTGTCGGTTTCCGAAGAACCACTGCCAGCCAAGTCCTGGAAGGAAATCTCTATTGGAGATACTGTAACCCACAAGAGCCTCGGTCCCGGCACAATTATGTCACTTGATGAGAAGTATATCATTGTAAAATTCCGGGACAGAGAATCAAAGTTCTTCTATCCCGGAGCATTTGAGAGAGGATATTTGGAGTGCTAATCCAATTGGAATAGCACTCTAAATTAATCCTCTTTTCTCACACCTTTAAAAGGCGTGCCATCTTGTTTGACATCCATGAAGCGGCCAGTTTCAGAATCTCTTTTCACCCATTGTCCAGTTTTAGGATTATAGGTTTGACTCCTCTGCCTTACCGCTCCAATACGACGTCCATCTCCATTTGGTTTGTTTACTGCCATAATAGAAATCGTATTAATCATCCGAATTATACAGC
>JAGAIM010000148.1 GCA_017626555.1 Bacteroidales bacterium | reverse complement strand
GCACAGTTCGATATAATCGCCTGCAATCAGGAAACGTATCTCGTTCCTGTTCTTGACAGCATCCAGAGTCGCGAGTTCCGTACCGATCTCAGACATCTTCACGGCACTTTTGATTGCCCCTCCGGCGAATATCACCTGATTGACTTCAAGCTTGAAATTGTTCCCGAAAGAGGGAATGTCCACGCCGAAACCATTCGTGAAATCCCTGTTCATAATGTAGCCGTCACCGTTGTAACTTGCCGAGACTGATGCCTCGATGGAAGGAAGATAAGCATTTCTGGCCACTTCCTCACCGGCTTTTGCTTCCGATACAGCCAGATTGCTGACCTTGATGACTGAGTTGAGAGAGTCCGCCATTGCAAACATCTCACTGAGGGACATCACACGCTGCTGTCCCCAAGTCAAAGTCCCCCCGAACACTTGCAGGGCAAGTGCCATAAGAAAAGAGAATTTTCTCATTATCAAATATTTAAGATTAAACACAAGGGAGAGGACAGAACGAGTCGTGTCTAATACCTCCCATACTACGGCATACCAATTATACGCACGACTTTTCCCTTGTATCGATAAGTACGGCTGAGGTTTTGCGGCTGCAAAAGTAGCAAAACTTTTTGAAACCGGAGAGAAAAATTCCGATTTAGCGGTGTAAATATATGAAACATTTACGAGGGAATCATCCATTGTATCGCGCTCTGGCACATACGCACATTAATTTTGTCTGAAATTAAACTGAACATATTATGATACCTGCAGGACACACAATTGAAGACATTAAGACCAGAGAAAGAATCATCAGAGACTTTTACCGAGAGTGGAAAAGAGAAGAATCCATCTCAACGAAAGTTCAACCTTTCGTTGAAGGAATACATCAACATCAGGATGGTTTCAATAGTCGAGACCAGTGAAGACGCCGCCAAAAGTTACTTGTCAACTCTTGCCGTATTACAATTGGATTCGATTTTGACAGGAGCCAGAAAAGCATCTCAAACGAGATGCTTAACTTTTGCCCCTTATGCGTGGCGGAGGTTTACGCCCAGAGGTGTGATGCGATGCGGGCGGGGACTTCGCGCTACCCATTACATCGTCCTACCACGACTTACTATTTATGCTGCAAAGATATCCAGTTTTTCTCTATTTGCAAAACCTATACTTACCAACATCAAAAAGGTGTATCATAATGGGTATTCAATCTTTGAAATCAGCCATTTTGTATAGTGTCAGTTTATATTTTCATCTACATCGCATAAATATAGTAAAAAAAACGACTTCCGTCCACGAAAACACCCTATTTCGTGGACGGAAGAGTAATTTTTGCATTCCTATCCACCAAAACCTATAATTTTATGGACAGAAACCGGCCCTGCAGAATATGCAGTGTTTTCGCTGCCTATCAATACCTTTGTAGAAAGTTTACAGTGAAATCATAATAGACCCTGACAGGCTTGCCTCCTCGATATCCCGGAGTCCACTTTGGAGATGAGGTAATGACCCTTACAGTTTCCTCAGCAAAACTTTCGTGATCACACTTCAACACCTCCACATCTTTGATCGAACCGTCAGGTTCAACAAAGAACCGCACCTGCACGGCACCCTGTCTGCCATCGGAACGCAATTCCTTAGGATATTTCACTTTTGCATTCACCCAACGGGTAAAGGCTCCAGAACTTGACGATTGCCCCTTGAACAATGGGGCCACATAATGGTTTTCGGCAAGCCAGGTCCTCTGCTCTTCCGAAAGATCACGCTCAACGAACACAGGCTTCTTTCCTTCAAGATGTGTCGGAATACATTCATACTTCTCACCATAATCAAGTTCACGACCTTTAACGACAACACCTATAAAGACCCGACCATCAGGATAATAGAGAGTGTCCACACCGTGGGCTCTGTCATTCTCGAATTTCCCCACAAAGATCTTTCCTGACTTTGAGAAATAATGGCCGTATCCATTCTCCTCACCCTCTTTCATTTCACCCTGATAACGTCCGCCGTCAATAAAATAAGCCGTACAATACCCTTGTGGAACAGCACCGGAAAAATGGCCGAAAATCATTCCTCGATCAATATCATACAGAACGCCTTCCCCTTCCGGCCACTGTCCCTCGTATCGGAAGGTATCCTCTACAATGAGAGTATCTCTGACCTCAGGAACTTCTCGAACAATAATCTGTGCATAAGAGGTCACTACATACATCAACAAAAATGCACCAAGGCATACGCAACTCCTGACATTCATATATTCATCTTTTTATTAATCAAAGACAAATATATGTATTTATTATTCCCCCCCCCAAAAAAAAATCAGACAATCCTGTGGATTAGAAGTCTTTCCACCAGTTCTTGCGGTAGTGGAAGATGGCGCTTTTGCCTTCCTTGCGATTCTGTTTCTTGAGAAACGGAATCTGGTAGCCGACTCCGAACTCTATGTATTCAGCGATATGACGATGAGTCTTGGCAAGCGCCTGAATATATAGATTATCCCAGATACGATATTTTACACCAAAACGGATATAGTGACAGGCCTCCTGACTGCCGGCTCCTTTGGTCTTGTAGAAAAGAGGGAGTCTGTGATTATGTCCGAAATCCTTATGGTCACGTGAATAATAATGCCTTGAAGGATTTATGAGATAGACACCCCAATCGACCATCGCCGTAACATCACCGAACTGCAATTCGTTGTTAAGGGCAATTCCCACACGAATCTTGTCCGCTGTCGAATAATCGTGTTCCTCGCAGAACAAGCCACGGTTGGTCTCGTTTCCGATCGCATCATTATAGAACACATCCGCGCCAAGGCCGACACCATACCAGTTAGTCACATTATATATGCCACCTATATGAAATGTCGAAATAAAGAACTTCCGTTCGTCGGAAAGATCGGCATTCTGAGCACCTGCTGCACCGGTAATGTTCAGGCTCCATCGATACGGGAGATCCGGGAATATCTCCGGATTCTTCTCTTTGTCCTCATCCGGATTGATCGTTGCGACAAGACCCACACCACCATAAAGGATGTTGGCGCCCTTGTTCGGCTCGGCTATACGCCCGTTACTTATATGGACGAATCCCAACTCACTGTTGATCTTTAAATTACGCGTGATCGGGAAATCAAGGTTCAGTCCTCCGTTAAGATATGCGTTGATGCACGAACCGAAAGTCTTGTTAGGTATCTCTTCATTGATAGTCGCCTTATAGTGTCCATTCACTGCAATCAGACCTGATGCCAGTTTGATGTTCACATTGAAATGTTCTTTACGAAAGACATTGAGAAGAATATACGGATACATAGCAATACCTTCTCCCATTACATCATTTCCCAAATTGATGGAAGTGATGCCTAGACCTACCGTCGGATCATTCAGATATTGCTGCCAGGGACGCTGACGTGAAGATGGGAATTCAATGCCCAGATTCAATCCCACAGGTGCATTCGGATCGATTTCTTTGATATTGGCGCTCGGATCCAGATAAGTTCCCATAAAAAACTGGGTCTTTATGGAAAATCTGTCATTCCCATATTTTTCTATATGATTGTTCTGAGCCGAAAGGGGGGATACAAGTAATAGCACACACAATAAACACGAATATAAATACCTCATCTTTTATATTTCTTAAAAACACTAACTTCACTAACTGACAACATAGATGCAAAGATGGCTGCAAATGTTGCAGCCATCTTTAAAACATTTCGATATGTTTCGAAACTTAATTATTCTCCATCAGATAGACCTTCATAAAATCGTTCAGATCTCCATCCAGAACTCCCTGGGTATCAGATGTCTCGTGTCCTGTACGCAGATCCTTGACCATTTTGTATGGGTGAAGGACATAACTTCGGATCTGAGATCCCCATTCGATCTTTTTCTTCTGACCTTCAAGTTCCGCCTGCTTCTCCTGACGTTTCTTGAGTTCGATATCATAGAGACGTGACTTCAATATCCGCAGAGCATTCTGTCTGTTGTCGAGTTGTGAACGGGTCTCTGTATTTTCCACTACGATGCCGGAAGGAATATGCCTCACACGCACCCCGGTCTCCACCTTGTTCACATTCTGGCCGCCCGCTCCGCTTGAACGGTAGGTATCCCACTCCAGATCACCGGGATTTATTTCGATTTCGATTGAATCATCCACAAGAGGATATACAAATACAGAAGAAAATGTAGTCTGACGCTTACCCTGCGCATTGAACGGAGAGATGCGGACAAGACGATGCACACCGCTTTCAGCCTTGAGATATCCGAAAGCATAATCGCCTTCCACCTGCATAGTAACAGACTTTATGCCAGCATCTTCACCTTCAAGTTCGTCTGTTATGGTCACCTTATATCCGTTACGTTCCGCCCAACGTATATACATACGCATAAGCATTGCCGACCAATCATTGGCCTCAGTTCCTCCCGCTCCGGAATTGATTGTCAGAACAGCACCAAGATTGTCTCCTTCCTCTCCCAGCATATTGCGGAGTTCCAATGCCTCAAGTTCCTCCACTACATTACTGTAGGCTGCATCTATCTCCTCATCTTCAAATTCGAGCAGGACATTGAGATCTTCCACACCGGAAGCAAGTTTATCAAAGCCTGTGACCCAGAACTTCACTCCCGAGAGTTCCTTCAGGAATTTCTCGGCCTCCTTCGGGTCATCCCAGAAATCAGGAGCAAGAGTCCTTTCCTCCTTTGCTGCCACTTCAGCACGCTTATCTTCCACATTGATACATCTTCCCAACGTATCCACACGCTGCTGCAATTCCTTTATCTGTTCTATACTTATCATCCGTCAACTATTAAATCACGCAAATATAATGAATTTTATCGTTCATATCCCCTCAACTCATCAATGATTGCATCACACAAGGTCGATTCCGGCATTATGACAGACAGTACGCATACTTTCCGGCCAGACGCTGCTCTGGATTTCTCCGATATGTGCCTTCCTCAACAGGAACATACACAGGCGGGACTGGCCTATACCACCTCCTATCGTATAAGGAAGCCTTTCTTCCAAGAGCATCCTATGGTAAAGAAGGTCGGATTTATACGTCTCACCTCTGAGTGAGAGTTGTCTGCGCAATGCCTCGGCATCCACTCTGATACCCATACTCGAAATCTCGAAAGCACTCTCAAGCACAGGGTTCCAAAGCAGAAGGTCACCGTTCAATCCTTCATAGCCGTCTTCATTCATAGTGCTCCAGTCATCATAATCGGAAGAACGTCCGTCGTGAGGCTGACCGTCTGAGAGTTTTCCACCGATACCAATGATGAAGACTGCCCCGTACTCCTTCGCTACAGCATTCTCCCTCTCCTTCGGCGACAGATCCGGGAACATCTTCAGAAGTTCCTCGGAATGAATGAAATACAACTCCTCCGGCAACATAGGCTCGATCTGGGGAAACTCCACATAAAGTTTATTCTCTGTGACCTTTATCGCTTCATAAATCCTGCGCACAGTCTGTTTCAGATATCCGAGCGTACGTTGCTCCCGGGTAATGACTTTCTCCCAATCCCATTGATCGACATATATGGAATGAATATTATCCAGTTCTTCCTCGGGGCGCAATGCATTCATATCCGTATATATTCCTCTGCCGGGCCGGACAGCCATCTGTGCCAACTTCAGCCTCTTCCACTTCGCCAGCGAATGAACTATCTCAGCCTGATGGCCTCCCATATCCCTTACAGGGAAGGCCACAGGTCTCTCCACTCCGTTCAGGTCATCATTCAGACCCATTCCGCTCATCACCACCATAGGGGCCGTAACCCTGAGGAGAGCCAACTGAGCCGAAAGATTGTCCTGAAACATATCCTTGACAGCCTTTATCGCCTTTTCCGTATTTTCAAGGCTTCCAAGAATATTACGGTAGCCTTCAGGTATCACCAATGACATATAACGCTTCTTTATAGTAAATGGACAAAATTAACAAAAAAGAGTATATTTGCAGTAATATAAATTCTTCAACTATGATAAGCCCTGTATTTTCAGCCGACGTTTCCCGCTACGAAAGCGGAATGAAATACCGCAGATGCGGCAGAAGCGGCATTCTGCTCCCGGAAATATCTCTCGGATTATGGCAGAATTTTGGAGACACCTCTCCACTCTCCCGCAGCCGTGATATGATTCTTCACGCTTTTGACAAAGGAATCTGTCACTTCGACCTCGCGAACAATTACGGGCCTTCATACGGCAGTGCCGAAGCCACATTCGGACAGATCATACAGAAGGATCTGCGTCCATACAGAGACGAACTCTTCATTTCCACAAAAGCCGGATACGATATGTGGCCGGGGCCATACGGAGACAAAGGCTCCCGCAAATATCTCATCAGCAGCCTTGACCAGAGCCTAAAGAGAATGAACCTGGACTATGTGGACATATTCTATTCACACAGATATGACCCTGATACCCCTCTTGAAGAAACGATGCAGGCTCTGGTGGATATAGTCCGCAGCGGAAAGGCACTATACGCCGGCATATCAAATTATCCGCACGAGGCGGCTGCCTTTGCATACTCATATCTCCGAGAGCACGATGTTCCGTGCCTGCTGCATCAGTTGAAATACAACATCCTGCACAGAAATCCGGAGAAGGAGGGTCTTATTGACCAGGCTATGGGGAACGGCAGCGGAGTCATCGCATTCTCCCCTCTTGCCCAGGGGCTTCTTACCGACAGATATCTCAAAGGCATTCCTGCCGGCTCCCGCGCAGAAAGGAACTTCTCCCTCAAGAAGGAAAGCATAACCCCTGAACTGCTTGGGAAACTTGAGAGTCTGAACAGTATTGCTGCGAAAAGAGGACAGAGTCTGGCTCAGATGGCATTGGCGTGGGTATTGCGGGATAGTATGGTGACCTCCGTTATTGTCGGAGCCAGCAGCATTGAGCAACTTGACGACAATCTGCAGAGCATCGGCAATACAATATTCTCAGATGAAGAAATTGAACTGATTAACGGATTGACAGTATAATGATAGGAATATTTGACTCGGGAACAGGAGGACTGTCGGTATTCAAAGAGATCCGAAGACTGCTGCCCGAAGAAAAATACATATATTATTCGGATAACGCTCACTGTCCGTATGGCGAAAAGTCCCGGGAATATATTATCGAAAGATCCAGGACTATCACAAAGTTCCTCCTTGAAAACGGATGTGACATAATCGTCGTCGCCTGCAACACTGCTACTGCAGCAGCGATTGCAGCACTCCGTGAAGAGTTTCCCGTACGTTTCATAGGTATGGAGCCTGCGGTTAAGCCTGCTGTCAAGACTACAAAGACAGGTGTCGTCGGAGTTCTGGCTACTGCAGGCACATTAAAAGCCGACAAATATCTCAACACCAGGGAAAGATTTTCTGAAGGAGTCAGAATAACGGAACACGTCGGACAAGGATTTGTCGAACTTGTCGAAAAAGGTTGTCTGACAGGCCCTGAAGCCGAAAGCATAGTAAAGGCAAGTCTGAAACCACTTCTGGATGACGGTGCCGACAGGATAGTCTTAGGATGCACCCATTACCCTTTCCTTTGGGAGACGATTTCAAAGACCGCTGCCGAACTGTATCCAGACAGGGAAATAGAAATCATCGATCCTGCTCCTGCAGTCGCAAGGCATCTGCTTGAAATAATGAAGCAGGAAGGCATCATCCGGAACGAAGGATTCAGCATCACTCTTCATTCCTCAGGAGACAGTAAAATACTGAAAGAGACATTCGACAGACTATAATAAAAACTCCAAGGCCGTACAGCCGGCGGTCCTCCCCACTATCGTGGGTGCCCTCCCTTTTCGGGAGCCAATGCCGCCTTGCTGTACAGCCTTGGAGTTTTTATATTATTCAGACATAAAGTTGTCCGAGTACTTCGAAGTAAGGTTTCCCTTCACTGATTATCACGCGATATACAGTATCATCCACCTTATAATATTCGTCATCATTGAGTGTAACCATCTCGTAATCTTCAGGCAGGGTCTCTACCAGTGCTCCAGCAGGAGGAACAATCACCTTATATTCTCCATCAGAATCCATCATATAGAACACTCCGTCCTGATAGAAATACGAACTTCCAGCCGCAGCATAACTCTGCACGAGTCCAAGTCGGTCTGCCAGGCCGTAAGCCTCTGATGCAAGTTGTCCGTTCATTGCAATCATCTGATTCTGAGCCGCTATGGTAGCATTATTCTGAGCGATTATCGCATTCTGCTGCGCTATATATGCATTATTCTCTGAAATGCGGCTATATGTGTTCGCTACAGTATAATAATACGACATTCTCACTGCAGCCCAAGTCATATCTGCAATGAGATTTGCTGCCAGAATTGTTCCGAAAGGAGGTCTGCACACCACATAGTGTCCACCGTAAGGGCGATACCATATATCATTGTAGCAGTAGTAGGTGATTCCGTGATATATGTGTCTTCTGACGTGTGATGGCAATATCTTCACCCTATGACCGTAGCAGTGGTTATGTCCTGTCCAGAAGTGAGCCGGTCTGTCATAGACAATGAAGTCTCTGTCCTTTGGATGTACCTTGTGATGATCTGGCTTACGGTCAGGACGTATCTGAACTGGCTTGTCAGGTCTCTGAGCAGGGCGGTTTGAATGACCTGCATCAGGTCTTACGGCCGGTCTGCCTGAAGTAGCGTTGCCGGAAGGACGGCCAGGGCGGGTTCCAGGGCGCGTTACTGATACTGGTTTGTCACGATCCGGATTCCTGTAGCCATTATCTGAAGGCTTTGACTGACCGGAAGGTCTTGCCGATACGGAAGAGCCTGCCTGGCCGGATGGACGGCCCGAAGCCGGACGTGTAACAGTTGTGCTTGGCCTGCGGTCATTTGACGGATTTGCTGCTGGACGCGCAGACGAAGGCTTGCGTTCAGCAGTTCCGGACTGCCTTACAGTGCCGGTCGAACGGCTGGAAGCACCGGATTGTCTGGTAACTGTTGCCGATGATTTCGAGCCGCTTGGTTTGGTTCCGGTAACACTTGTAGTTCTTGAAGATGTACGTGAAGAACCTGTGTTGGAACGGGATTCCCCTCTGCGTGCCTGTGCGTATGCATCAGACTCGAACGCCACCAATGTCAACGCTGTCAACATTGCGGCAAGTGTTGCTGTGATCGTTCTCATAATCGTGCAGTTTTAGGGATTAATAGATGTAATACCTTTGCGACAATATGCGGAATTCTTCTTCATCCTTCCGCCAATAGTCCTTGATGTCGGTAAATTCATACCGCTTCTTGAACTCTGTCCTAACATAATCCGTGCCACAAACTTTATCGAACAATCCGTAGCCACTTATGATATCGAAAGCCTTCTTATCCGGATACAGTTCCGCAACCGCCTGCATCACATAGAATTGCGTCTCAGTGATACGGGCATTTTCATAGTCTGTGAAGAAATATTGCAGTCCCTTGACAAGTTGTCCTTTCTGGCTTCCGGAGAAAGGCTTGAACCATATAGTCCGGAATGAAACACCAGGAAGGCCGTACGATTCAAGACGGTCTTTCAGATCATCCGGATCGAGCCAGGTCGCACCGAATACCTGAAAAGGTAGTGTATAACCTATTCCTATATTCATAAACCCATATAATTCTCCACATATTCCTGCGGCAGCATAATACATAGGAGTATCTTTGAACGGGATATTGGGAGACGGAAGTACCCAAGGCAGACCTGTATCTTCATACAGCATATCGCGTGTCCATCCCTCCATCGGCACTACAGTGAGATCGCATCTGGCAGGAGCCTGATCGCCTTTCTGGCCACGGTTCATACCCTCTTCATTTATCATCACAGCCAACTCACCGACAGTCAGTCCATATACGTATGGTATTTCATACTGACTCACAAAAGAAAAGAATCCTGGCTCCACGAAACAGCCTTCTATCTTATTACCTCCCAAAGGATTAGGGCGATCCAGCACAACAACCTCCACACCCTTTTCGCCGCAAGCCTCCATCACCAGTCCCAAAGTGCTGATGAACGTATATGAACGGACTCCGACATCCTGTATGTCATACACAATCACATCTATTCCTTCGAGCATCTGAGGGGTCGGCTTACGGGTCGCACCATAAATCGAATATACAGGAAGACCGGTTGCCTCATCCCTGGTGTCAGTGACGTGTCCTCCGGCATAGACATCTCCCCTCACACCGTGCTCGGGGCCATACAGAGCCACGAGTTCCACACCCGGCGCATTGAAAAGTATATCTATTGTAGAGTTCAGCAGCCTGTCAACACCGCTTGGATTGGTCACAAGTCCGACTCTTTTGCCTTTAAGGATTTCGAAATTACGGTCACGAAGCACCTCGATACCGGTCTTTACAACAGGCTCAGCAGCCTTCGCCATAAAAGTCGGAGCAGCAAAGAGTACACAGAGGAATACAATATGTATGATTCTTTTCATAGGCCTATATTATGATCAGAGATTAACTATTTTACCAGCGAACAATATACCCTTCTCTTCCATATCCGCAATCACGAAAATGAAAGGACGGTCTATATTCATACTTTGAGCAGGACGGGCTGATGTCATCCTGATCTGTGCACTTGTGACAGCAGCCGCTTCCGTTCCCTTCTCAGTGACATCGATATAGCATTTCTGCTTCACAAGATCGAGCC
The DNA here is from genome assembly GCA_017626555.1 of Bacteroidales bacterium. Taxonomy (GTDB): domain Bacteria; phylum Bacteroidota; class Bacteroidia; order Bacteroidales; family UBA932; genus Cryptobacteroides. The sequence continues at coordinate 16,406 of JAGAIM010000148.1, read as the reverse complement.
GGAGAGGACCCATTACCGATATACCTTTGAAATCTGCAGCCGGAGAGAAGGCTGTTGATATTCCCATTTTCTGCAAGGTCTTGTTAAGGACGAGGGAGGTCTCGGCCTTGAATTCAGGCATCGACAGAGCCACTTCCTTAGGCTGAAGCATAGACATCGCAGAGTCATACAGATGTTCGCCGATATATGGAAGAATCGATTCCGGGGTCATACCTGCAGGAGGCAGCACCACATACATAGCATATTTCCCTCCGGCATAAGGGATCTCTATCATCTTTGCACCCTGATACTCTGCGTAATTATACATAGCCTTACGCGACATCATCTTCACTTCCGTATCGCCGCTTCTTCCGTGGAAGACGGCATCACGAGTCGCATTTTCATCAAAGGCATCTGCCCAAGGAGCATTGAAATACAAGGCATTGACCAGAATCATCACCATATCAGGACCGATTCTGTCGATTATCTGGTCAATCTTTCCCGAAGTATGTTCGGAACACCAGTTATTGATAGCCTGTACTGTGGACGGATCGGCAAAATTCTGAGTAGTAACAAATGCATCGAAATCCTTCTCCATAAGATCCACATACCGGTTCCTTACACTGAAATCATCACTGATCCACACCGAATTGGATGATTCTATGGTAATACCATCTCCACTTCCAAAATCCTCTGCATTGAAGTATGCTCCGTTGAGAGCATTATCGAATTCGACTTTAGTCTCACCTTGTGCGCCAGCCTCGAGCATAGATAAGACCACGCCAGCACTGTAAGGAGAAACGACCACGTTTTCTTCAGAAGAAACTGCAGAAACCGCATTCTTGAAAAACGACAGGGCAAATCCTGTTTGAGATCCTTCAGCCGGCTTCTGAACTGGTTCCCCGCAGGCTGTCATTGCAGCCATAACTGTCAACATAGCGATTCTTTTCATAATAGATACATTATTTGCGTCCATATTCCGGATCGACTTTCACCATCAGTGTAACACCGACTGTCACGAGACAGCACACCATTACAAAAATAAAGAAACTGGTATAGCCGAGAGCCTCCTGGATGTATCCGGCCACCATTCCGGGAAGCATCATACTCAAGGCCATAAATGCCGTACACAGCGAATAATGTGCCGTCTTGAATTCACCGTCGGAGAAGTAGATAAGATAGAGCATATATGCTGTGAAGCCGAAGCCGTATCCGAACTGGTCAAGAGCGACGCAGGAACTGATAAGCCATATATTCTGCGGCTGGAATGCAGCAAGAAATACAAATGAAAGGCAAGGCAGGGTGAGAGCCATAGCCATCGGCCACAGTGATTTCTTCAAGCCCCATTTCGATGCCGCTATTCCTCCAAGGATACCGCCGACTGTAAGGGCAGCAACACCTATCGTACCATATACAAGGCCGACCGTTTCGGTAGATAGTCCAAGACCTCCCTGCCCTGTCGGGTCGAGCAGGAACGGATTCATCATCTTGACCAGAAAAGCCTCAGGAAGCCTGTACAGGAGCATAAACAGCAGTGCTATAAGTATATGTTTCTTGCGGAAGAAGGTTATGAAGGTACGGATAAATTCCTTTACAATGCCTTTGGCAGTCGTTCCATCCTCACGAAAGCTGTCTGCATCTGGACGCGGAAGGACAATTGTGTGCCATATTGTTATCACAGCAAAGATCACTGCGCTGACCAGCAATGTGACCGACCACGCCTGAGGGATATCGCCAAGTTTTTTCTCAAGAAGGCCTGCAATGACCACCAGAACTCCCTGTCCGAATATGGAGGCAAGACGGTAGAAGGTGCTGCGGATGCCCACAAAGACAGACTGTTGCTTAGGCTTCAGAGCCAGCATATAGAAACCGTCTGCAGCGATATCGTGAGTCGCTGATGCAAAGGCACTTATCCAGAACAGGACAAGGGTCATCTTGAACAGCGACACAGAAGCCGTGCCTGAAGCAATGACCTCAGGAGACGGATCAGGAAGGCCGAGGGCGACAAGAACGAAAGCAGCGGACATCACTATCTGCATCGCCAATATCCACCAGCGCTTCGTCTTGATTATATCCACAAACGGGCTCCATAAAGGCTTTATCACCCAAGGGAGGTACAGAAGGCTGGTAAACATTGCCATTTCGCCCTTAGGCATACCCATATTGTTGAACATTATCACTGATATATTGTTCACTATGAAATATGGGATTCCTTCGGCAAAATAAAGGGTGGGAATCCACCACCAGGGATTCGTATTTCTGTTCATTGCAATTCGGATTCAGGGTAATAATGTTCCAATATCTGACGATAATCATATCCTTGCGAGGCCATAACCGCCGCTCCGATCTGGCACAGCCCGACTCCGTGTCCCCAGCCTGCACCGTGAAGGATGACCTTGTCTTCCACGATTTCCACATCAAAGGCCGAACTTTTCAGATGGCTTTCGGAAAGTATCCTCCTGATTTCCAATTCTTTTCCTACAATCATAGTCCTTTGCGTACCGACTATTCTGAGTTTGGAGATCCTGCCGGAAGCACCTCTTTCCAAAGGCTCCATTGCTATGAGACGACCTATATGCACCCCGCTTTTCCTCTCTATAAGAGAAGAAAGTTCATCTTTATCATATTCTTCCGTCCAACGGTAAAAGTCTATGGTCTCCTGATCGTAATTGTTCAGCACCTGAGAAAGCACCTCCTTATCAGATGTGTCGCAAAAGCATTTGCCTCCATCCTGGTGCCCAGGTGTATCCGCAAGCGGCTGGAGATATGCATAATCCCGATCCTCCCAGCAAGTACTGAACTGCTCCATCCTTCCTCCGCAGCATTTGGAGAAGCGAGCATCGCAAAGTCCGCCATTATGAGTGAGAACCTGTCCCCAGGTGCTGTCGATAACTTTCCTCACCGTCTGCCCTGTGGCTCTGGTCAATCCCTGATATCTCTGGCAATGGTCGTCAGCGCAGACATCGAAATGACGATGATCCTCGTGGTCATACCATTTAATGCAGACATAATCTTCCGCTTGGGAGGCCTCGTCCTGATGCAAGGCCATATCGAGGTGAGACACAAGCGAAGGCAGGTCGGAAACACCAGCAGGAACTTCGGCACGCCTTCTCTGCGCCCCTGATGCCACCTGAGCCATCAGCCAGGAACGCGATATGACAGCGTGCGCCTTGAGAAATTCCTCTGATGCAGATGCACTCATCTCAGAGGATATTACACTAAGAAGATAGTCTTCGACTCCGACAACATTCACAGCCGTAAGCCTGTCCTTCTCAACTATGATCTTCAACGCTCCGGCGAATCTCTGACTTTCCTTTCTTTCCCAATGGAAATCAACCCCTATAGTGACATCGTGCAGCACGAATGAGGGCTCCGCAAACATAGTTGAAGGGGTCTGTGCACCGAAATACAGTTCATCATACAATGCACCGTCATATTCTATCTTGCCCTCACGGAGCGAAGCCTTTCTGCGACCTGCTCCATCTGACAGAATCTCGAACTCTATTTCTTTTGCAGACATAATTCCGACTGACACATTGGGCTGGGTACGGGTGAGACGATTGATGATACGCGCTTCTTCCTCCTTTGTCACTGAGACTTCTTCAATCATTTCCTGCAGAAGTTCCGGAGATAGTTTCTCGAACTCCTCCTCAACGGGTACGATGAAAACGCCTCCCATATCGGCGCAGCCAGGACTCATTGTCAGATGGTCAGGACCGTCGCTGAAATAATGATGTGAACGGTGCCTGCTACGGAATATGACAACAGAGATGAATTCCCCATCGCGATAATCCGTAAACAAGTTGAACATTGGTTCTGTCTCTCCTTCCGGTATCTCAGCACAATCCAGAAGACGGTAAAAGAGTTTTGCAGCCGACTTGGACGTCTCTGCCCTAAGGACAAAAACAGCAGTCGTGAATTTACCATAATGATACAGATGTGCGTCCTGTAATGATGTCAGATGAGTCAAGGGACAATTGCCCACATCCTCTACCAGCGGAATAAGCCCCTTGGGTGCAGCCTGAAAATGGTGATGGTCCGGTGCGGACGCTCCGCTGCGAGGCCCGTTGTAGAAAAAGGTGAATCCGGAATATTTTCTGGCCAGATCCAGCATATCCACATAACGCTGCCATATAGTCTGGTCGGTATGACGGTCTGCCGCTATCACCAGATGATCCGGAAATATCGGGTACGGATTGAGCAGTATATGATATTTCTTGCCCTTACGGCCTTCGAATTTCAACATTATCTGTTCTGCCGGACGATTGTCCCTACATAGGAAGCACTTCCTCTTTGCAATGTCCGACTTATTCAATTTTGCAGCAGATGAGATCATCCTGGCAGGATTGAACTGAAGTTTCACATCCAGACCCCCGGCATTGATTTCCCTTACCCTGACATTCTTCAACGCACGGAAATTATCGCAGGCAAGGGGCCATCGCGATATCTGATCTCCTACGAATTTATATAATGCTTCGCTGTTCTTCATTTCCTGTTCATTCTGATTCTTGCCTCAAGTTCCCAGGTACGGATACGGTCCTTGTACTGATTGTTGGCATTCACTTTATCTATATCCAGAGCAGCATCGGAATTACCGTCCCAACGGCGGCAGCAGTAAAGTACATCATAGATACGACCAATCCTATACTCCCTGCTTATCCGCAGTCCCAGTGCATAGTCCTCTCCATAACTTGTATTCGGAAGATTTATGGTACGCAGCAGAGGAGTCCAGAATGCCCTCGGTGCCCCAAGACCATTGATTCTCAATGCATTATTGCGCCCGTTATCCTCAGTCCACTCCCTGTGATCGATCACGCCCGGAGGGATCGGATTCATCTGAAAATCCGTCATCTGATACGTTCCTACCACCATAGCACACTTCTGCTGACGGAAGGCATCGACGATCTTCTGCAGGGTATCCGTGCCGCTATAAACATCATCGCTGTCGAGTTGGACAGCATATTCTCCACAATGCTCACTATGTACCGCGAGATTCCAGCATCCGCCGATACCAAGATCGGTTCTGGCCGGAACTATATGGACAAGTCTCTCGTTCCCGGCAGCCATTTCCTCCAGAAGTTCCATTGTTCCGTCGGATGAATGGTTATCGACAACTATTACGTTATACGGGAAATCGCATATCTGGCTCAGAGCACTTTCCACGGCATCTTTCACCGTCCTTATCCTGTTGAATACCGGTATCACGACAGAAGCCGTCACCTTGAAATCCGCCTGTGGGAAGTCATTTATATCCGGTTCCCTGAACTTCGGTTCCAGCCAGGCTCCGATACGTTTCAGATGAGCCGTGCAGACCTTCTCCATCTCGATCTGGACATTACGGTTCTTCGGATCGACATAATCGAACTGCTTCTCTCCCGACTTGCGGCTGTCAGTCTCGATCTCAGTATAGAGACATTCGTTTATATGCACGATATTTTTCATTCTAAGCCTTAGGTCATACAGTGCTCCGAATTCATAATCGGTATCCATCGCTCTGACGGCTCTCTTGAACGAACTGCTTCTGAACACCAGCACGCTGCCGAAATCGAAATCATCCCTCAACGCCCCTTTCTGGCAGGCTATCAGCGGATGCTTCTTCCTCACAGTCGCCCCATCCGCACCCGTAACCGTCTTATAATGATCGGCATACAGCATATCAGCCCCCGTATCCTCTGCCACAGCCAGAATACGGTCGAGAGCAAAAAGTCCCATCTCCAAAGGAAGATCCTTGGTATATATAAGAATGAATTTCTCTGAAACAGCCTCCGCGATGCTCCTCAAAGTCTCCGTCGTCCTCAACGACACTCCCGACAGGATGGTCACACCCGTAAAAGCCTCACTTCTGCTGAAAGACTCCACCGTCACGGAAATATCCTCTCCGCTCATCGACGGCACAAAACACTCGATTCTCGACATTGCCTTTTAACTTTAGTATATCAAAGACAAATATACAAAACTTTAATCATCTTTCCTATGCAACAAAGAGGGATGAATACGCATCTATATCAGGTGATAAACCTGATGCTATGAAAAGACTTGCGTTCTTTCTTCTGTTGCTCGCCTTCCCGGTCATATTGTCCGGACAGGAAAGCCTCAAAGAGCAGATACTCCGCATATACGAACGATACGGAATGAACTTCGTTTATGATGAAACGATAGATGTCGATGCGCCCTCATCAGCCGATATTTCCCAAACAGAATCTCTGGAAGAGGCACTTGAAGCCTTTGCAAATGGGAACGGGCTCATTTTCGAGACCAACAGCAAATTCATTGTATTGAAGAAGGCCGACAGGGTACGGGACTATATCATATTCATTGAGGAGCAGAGGGATACACTGTCAGAGTCCCGCATCACGGCTCTGTCGGACAGGGACCGGAACACTACACAGACAGGTCTGATGAAGATAGATTCCCGCAAATTCAAGCGAGGATTCGCCTTTATGGGCTCTCCAGACGTGATAAAGACGCTTCAGATGATGCCGGGAGTCAGTGCTGGAACGGAACTGATGTCAGGGCTGTATGTTCACGGAGGCACAGGCACGGACAATCTGTTTCTTCTTGACGGCGTTCCTCTATATCAGGTAAGCCATCTCGCCGGTCTGTTCTCATCATTCAACACCGAAGTCATAGACAATCTTGATTTTTACAAAAGCGGATTCCCTGCAAGATATGGCGGCAGGCTGTCTTCTGTTGTGGATGTGACCACAAGAAGAGGTGATATGTATGAATATAAGGGTATGTTCACCCTTGGTGCCATTGACGGCAATATACAGTTTGAAGGACCTATCGTGAAGGGTAAGACATCATTCAATGTCGCTCTGCGCCGTTCCTGGTCGGATCTGATAACGACCCCGGCTCTGATGCTGGCCAATAGAAAGAACGGAGACGGGAGCAAGGTGTTTATGAATTATGCCTTCTATGACGGCAACGCAGGCATAACCCACATAATCGACAGCAGAAACACTCTCTCCTTCAACTTTTATATGGGTCGCGACTACCTCAGGATACGTATGGAAGAGGAGGAGTTGGACAATAATATGCGATTCGTGCTTAACTGGGGCAATATCCTGGCATCATTGAAATGGGAATGCGACATCAGCGACGAACTCAGATCGAGGGTGATGATCTATAACTCCAGCAACAGATCCAAAATCGGTATAGAGATGGAAGGCGCTGATGGCATCGAGACTCTACAGATGGAAACAGCCAATCTCACGAGAGTCAACGACCTTGGCGTGAAAGGAGACTTTGACTGGATTCCATCACCATATCATCACATAAGGTTTGGAGGTGCATACCAGTACCACATCTATTATCCGGAAAGATACAGCAATTTCATCACAGCAGGAGCAGAGCCGATATTCACATACAGCGACAAAGCAAGGTACGACGGACACGAGCCCACTGTATATATTGAAGATGAAATCAATGCCACGGGATGGTTCAAGGTGAATGCAGGATTGCGTGCAGCCACATTCTCGGTGCCGGGCAAGACATATTTTGCAGTCGAGCCAAGGCTTGCTTTGAGGTTTCAGATCAGCAGCGGAATAAGCCTGAAGGCATCATACACGGAGATGAATCAGTTCAATCATCAGGTTGCCACCAATTATATGGATCTTCCGACCAACACCTGGATGCCTGTGACGTCAAAGATACGTCCGATGCATTCAAGACAGATTGCCGGAGGAATATATATGAACCTGCCGGAGGACATCGTCCTGAACATTGAAGGATATTGGAAAACGATGGACAGGCTGCTCGAATACACTGGAGCCAATGCATTGTATCCGCCTCTGGATGAATGGAAATCATCTTTTTCCGAAGGTGAAGGACGCGCGTACGGAACTGAAGTGGAACTGGCCTGGAGAACCGACAGAACAGATCTTGCAGCATACTACACACTGGCGTGGAACGAACGTCATTTCGCCGACATACATCCGCTTTGGTATCCTGACAGAAATGACCACAGGCACAAACTGACACTTGCTGGCAGCCACAGATTCGGCAAAAGGCTCGATGTCTATGCAGCCTGGAACTGGCACAGCGGAAGCCGGATCACCGGATACAGCCACATTTCCGGAGAGCACGACTTCCACTACTCCAGACCTAACAATATAAAGATGCCCCCATATCATCGTCTTGACATAGGTATGAATTTCAGAAAGACCACCCGAAGGGGAAATGAAAGCATCTGGAACCTTAGCGTTTATAATGTCTATTGCCGTATGAATCCATTCTTTGCTTTCGTCACGAAAGGAGAAGACGGTGAATTCATCGGCACCAGCATCGGGATCATACCTATCATACCTTCAATAAGTTACACTCTGAGATTCTGATATTATGAAGAAAATGAATATTCTGCTGACATTGTTGGCCACCATCGTCTCAGCAGGCTGCGAACAGGAATTCAAGATAGTCGATACAGACGGAGAAAACAGGATTTACATCGAATTTCTGCCATCCACTCTGAGTGACTGGCACGAACTGACTGTGATAGGCGCAAAATCAATAAACAACGGGGCACAGAATGACATCTCCTCGTACGACATCAAGGTCAGACTCACCGCAGACGGAGAAGAAGTCACCCTCGAAAAAGACAACACATACCGGGCGACATATATGGCATATCATCACTTCGAACCGGGGCAGACGATATCTATCGAGGCCGAAGCAAAAGGATACAGCAAGGCATACGCACAGTGCATAATACCTGAGCCGGTAAAGGAATTCAGTACAAAGGTAGAAAAAGGAGAGGACTACCCGGACGAAATCAAAGTGACAATAGAATATCCTGACAATCCCGAGACTAAAGATATGTATGGAGCGGTGATGGTGCAGGAAGAATGGAATGAGGCGCAGATGACAGGGTTCATAGATGCCGTCAATCTGCAGATGTCATACAACGTTTTCGACGAATCAGCCTATCGCACAATGACACTCAGAGGTAAGAAGATCGCTTACTGGAACGACGCACAGGTCACCGAAAACGGAAGACAGAAGATAACCCTAAGTTTCAGCGGAGTGAAAAACGGTCCGGATGTCACATACAGATTTAAGGTACTGATGCTCAAGACATCTGCGGATTTCTACAGATACTTCGACGGACAATGGGATAAGGAAAGCAACATACTGGCATCTATGGGACTCGCATCCCCGACATTTACATTCACCAACATAACCGACGGCCTCGGAATACTTGGTTCCCTCAGCCATACGGAGTCAGAATGGATGGAAAATCCGCTATAATTTAAAGAAGTGCCAAAAGAGACTTTCGGATCATACGGAATTCACTCTCAAAATTTGGGGTGAAGATACCCTTGCCTATCGAAGCATCTATATCGGCAAGTTCCCACCAGCGGCCTTCATCAACCTCATCGTGATCGGGATGAAGATCGTATGAGCCGACAGCAGCAAAGACATTGACAAGTTCTCTTTCCACAGCAGATTCGAACTCGTATGTCAGCAGATACAGAGGGTTGAATTCCGCAAAGCCCAGTTCCTCCCAGGCTTCCCTGAAGACCGCCTCCATAAGGGTCTCTCCGTATGAAATATGGCCTCCGACAGCCGTATCCCATTTACCGGGCTGAATATCCTTATGGGACGCTCTTTTCTGAAGATAGATTCTTGAATATCTGTCAATTATATGAATATGCACTACAGGATGAAGAGGCTTTGCTCCGCTGTGGCAATATTCACGGAGTGCCCGACCCACCACAAGGCCGCTCGGCTCTACGACAGGGAACCATTCACCGGAAGCATCTCTTACAGGCTTGGATTCGGCCTTCGGTGCCGGTATTACTGGCGCTATTTCGTATGGATATATCAGGTCTATCATAATGACTGGCTCTCTAGAAAATCATTTCTACCGTAAATGAAGACACTTCGGCGATTTTTCCTTCAACATAAACGTGAAGGCCATCCTCCTTTTCAAGAGCCGCCCTGTAAAGTTTCACGACCTCTCCAGCCTTGGTCTCGTGGTTGAAATTGATGGTAAACTCTTTCAGCGGCATCTTGGAAGCCACCTCATAATTGACGGCATCCATAGCCCACTGCATATACATAGCATTGTTGGTGTGTCCGTTAGTATCGATATCGGAATATGCCACAGTATGTTCCATAACGAATTCCGGTTCGAAATCCTTAGGCATCTGCACCTTATCCGCTGGAGTCTCGATGACATTTTCCTCACATACCGTACCCTCCTCGACAAGTTTCGGGTCACGGACAAGTCTGCGGGTCTCGAGATTGAGTATGAGCCACGATGTAGTCGCCTTCACCCTTTCCCTGCCCTCATTGTCAGTAAGGATAAAATCCCTCAGAAAGAACAGACGGTTGAGCCCTTTATGCCAGGTAGTCAGAGTTATATCCTCCCTCCATTGAGGAGTATCGATAAATTGAACGTGAACCCGGGAAAGAATCCAGGCTGTGTTCGATACGATGAGGTCGTCATAGCCGAATCCGAGATATACAGCGTGACGGCCGGCGGCCTCCTGGGCTAGGTTCATAAAAGACGCTGGCTTCAGGCGCCAGGATGCATCTGTGTCATAGCAAGGAATTGTATGTTGTTCTACGTACTTTATCATAATCTATAGTTAAGAATCCTCAATTCTTCAGGTGAATACAAGAGCCCGTCTATCCACTCAGGGCACAGTCTGCCGACAATTGCAAATGCGACAAGCGAAACGAGGGCAATGATAGTAAGAACAATGACAATCTTAAGGAGCAGTCTGCCTTTCGGCTTATCTTGCGAAACGTGCTCAAGGGCTGGTTCCTGTGCGGGTTCCGGTTCTTGTGCGGGTTCTGGCACAGGGATTTCTACGAGCGGTTCTGGGATTGGCTCTATTACCGGTGTCGGCTCCGGGGTTAGTTCCGGTTCTGGGATTGGCTCCGGTTCTGGAGCGGCCTGAACGTGTTCCGGAACAGGAAGAGGATCTTCCAGAAGCGACTTCAGTCCCACAACAGCAGCACTTACCTCCTCACTAGTTTCCTGATGCGTCTTCAGAGAGACCGGTTCAAGTCCGAATCCTGCAGGATATATGTCCAGATACTCATCGGCAATAAAGAACACATTGTTCTCTTTTGTGGCTCTCAGCCTGCCAAGTCCAGGAAACACTATCGTCTTTTTAGTATGCAGAATGGATTTGAGTTCCGCCACGAAATCAATGATTATCTTTTCGGCAAGCGCAATATCCACCTTATTGCTTTTTGAATAAAAATCAGCAATTTCACTGCCTTCATCCGGCTTCGCACGGAAATACAGACGCCGGTAAGGTGGGTTGATTGTGTATCCCTTATCAGAAAATGTAGAAGGGACCAACTCGGCAACAAAAGAACCGAGCCCCGGAAGCACCACTCTGTCATTGTCAAGTATGATTTCCTTGACCATCTTTGATAAGAGATCTATATCCATAACAACCGTTTTTAAGGCTAAACGCCATTTATTCTTCAGAATCGGTACAAAGATACATCTTTTTTAAAAAATTATGTGAAAAAGTTTGGAAGTAGAGAAAATTTACCTACCTTTGCAATCCCAAACGACTAGAACAGCGTTTGAGACAACAAAATTCCCGAATAGCTCAGTTGGTTAGAGCATCTGACTGTTAATCAGAGGGTCCTTGGTTCAAGTCCAAGTTCGGGAGCAAGAGGATGGCTTTGGTCATCCTTTTTTTCAGAAAAACATTCCCGAATAGCTCAGTTGGTTAGAGCATCTGACTGTTAATCAGAGGGTCCTTGGTTCAAGTCCAAGTTCGGGAGCAAAAGGCTGTCAGAAATGACAGTCTTTTTTTTGTTTAGCATAGGATCCATTGAGCGGAAAATCACTCTCCAACAGCACTCCAGTCGCTCAATGGTATCATTTTCCTACCCATTGAGCGGCCGGAACGAACTTCCGCGCACATTTTCCGCTCAATGGTCAGCATAGACAACTGCGGCCACTCTGATTTTTCTGCCGGGAAAACATCAGACATTCACATCTTTTTATTAAATTTGTCGCAATTCCTTTCCGCAGTAGCGGCCAGGAAGGACATTTTGACAAAAAGGTGTTATTGAAATTATCTTCTTTGATGAAATTCTCGCAAAATTTCTAAGTACCGAAGATAATAGGCAATGGCACCACATCATTGGTTTGTACAGCCCGTAGTGGGTTCATACATATCCTTTGGTGTGGGCTATTGCTTTATCCGGTACAAGGCAATGCGAGAAGCCCCATCAAAGGATAAAGCAATAAGTTCCCACACCTTCTTTTTTATCCGCTACTCTCTGGGAATTGGTTAGCACAATGTTAAAAATTATGATTTTAAGAGATTTAAGCCGCAAAGAAAAAATAGCGGTTCTAAAGTCAATGGTTACTGTTGCAGGTGCTGATGGCCATTTATCTAATTCAGAAAGCAGCTATCTTGGGGTGTTCTTAATAAGAATTGGTGAGGATCAATCCATCTTGAATGAATTGAATACTGTGTCTAATGACGAAGTTATCAGAATACTCAGGAATTTGAATTATAGTGACAAGCAGGATCTTCTTTATCTATGGGTAGAGATGGCAACCAAGAGCAATGGGAACACGATTGGAGTGTTTCGAATAAAGGATCTCTCAGATTCAAAGGATATAATTATTACACTTGCGAATATGTGTAACATTGAGATAGATATTAACAAGGAATACGCATTCTATTTTTAATAACGCATAGGAATTTCATTATGAGCAGTTCTGGAAATGGAGGTTGCATCTCCTTTATTATATGGATTATAGCATCATTGATAATTGGTGCAATCACTGAAAGTGTCCTTGGAGGAATGATAGGAGGAGGAATTGTCATTTTAATCATCGCTTATTTGTTAACTAGAGACTAAAACTATGATTTTTTCAAGCAACAATTCGGGACAAAAAAGGGATTTAGCTTTATTGCATGCATCATTGTTAATTATCAAGGCGAACCCTAACCCCAATCAATTCACCAAGTTAGATCAAGACACCTTTATAAGGACGCTTTCGGGAGGATTAAGCAGAAGCAACCCTTTGTTTACCCAGAAAGCGGAAAGTATGAGCGATCTGGAAATGGCTTCTATCTTAAGGAATCGTAGCAATTTCGATAAACGTGCAATCGCTCAAACTCTTTCCGCTGCACTTGACGCAACAGGTAAATCATTTGAATCTAAAAAGGTTTTAATGAATATTGCCTTTGAAAGCGACATACCATTAAACTATTTCAGAATTTAGCACTAAATCTCTATTACTATGGCAGTTACATACAAACTAAATGGAATTTATAAAGTTACACCGGAAGCAAGCATTTTTCTTGCGAATCAAATGTGGCTAGGTAAAGAACAATACGGGGTTACTCCTGGCACCATTGTCATTGAGCCCACTCGCATGCTCTTTAAGAAAATGGGAATGACGTTGGGAATTCTTGATTATAGAGTGACAGATTTGCACGCACAAAATGGAGTGCTGTACTATTGGGGTATGCCAGAACCTCCTCTTTGTAGTCAGGCGCAAATATGGGCGTTTGAAATCAATAACGCATAATCAATATATCACTAACTATTACAGGATAAATATCAAATTCAAAACTTGATTTCCATGGAATTATTACCCAAAACAGAGGCAATTACAAAAATTAATAGCCTACTTAAAGCGATAGAAACAAAAGTGACTGCAATTCAAAATGAGACGGAAGCATCACATCCTAGCGTAGATAAAATTCAAGCTGATGCACATGTTATACGCATCCTTATGGCAGATATTTTTGATTTAGCAAATTCAGCCAGTGAATCTGTTAGTGCAACCTCATTTGTTTTCTTTGGCGAAAATATGAAATTAAGAGAAATCGCGATGATACAAGCAGAGTTTGTAAACATGTGCAATGATTTATATATGGAAAGTTTGAAGGAAAGTCTTAAGTGTTACTAGCATAACTTAAACAGAGATTACGTTTAAGCAACATATTAATTATGACACCCGAAGAATAATTAAAAGTGTGCAGCATCTGTATGAACAGGGCGCAAGACGAAAAGTGCGCCTGACATCATAGATACTTATAATCCAGTTTACCTTTATTAGGTAAGTTGGCTTCAAACCTATATGTAAGCGAATTATGAGAGAACTATTATTGATTGCAACTTTAGTGACCCTATTATCCTGCACCTGCCAGAATACCTCAAATAAAAGAAGCATAGTTGATAGTCCTGCCATAGACGCGATTTCATATTCCGCGACAAATGAAGACGCTGAATCTGGGGTTGCTGATGATGCGACAGGAGAAACCCTCAATGACATTCGTTTTGCAGGGTGGACTAAAAAAGAATGGGCGGACAATGAATATATCCGTGAAGTGAGAAGATATATAGACGCATACCTGAACGGAGATATTGAGAATCCAGACCTTGATGCTCATAAAGGTTATATGCAGGGCAAGTTCATAATTGCAGACATAAGTCCTTGCTTGTGGGGTGGTGCTTTCATATACTTTTCATTCTATGATTATCCTGAAAAAGTTTTCGCTGCAATGGTTTACAGTGATGTGGATGAAAAGACAAGAGTTGTTTCTAACTATGAGTGCCGCAGTTTAACATACGAAGACCTTGACTTGAATATAACTCAAGAAGAAATTCGCCAATTCTTGAAAGAATCTCCTGAACATAAGATGTGGTAGAAATATTATAAAACAGATTCAGATATGAAATCATTTTACGCAGGAAAATCATTGTTTACGTGGGCAGGTGCGAAGATCAATCGCACGATTACCCTGATGTGTAAACTCAGAGTTCATCAGGACGTGGATTATAACAATCTTATGATATATGGGATTTCTCCAAAGCATATCTCTGATATCCTTTCACAAGAGAAGCCAAGCGGTGATGAACTTGCTGCACTAGTGTCTCGTGAGGATAAAGAGGAACAATTTGATCGTTGTTTATCGGACGAGCGACTTAATCGTGAGTTTACAAGCACTTGTCTAGATGTGGATAAGGCTTGGTCTAAACTCCAGAAATTATCAACACAGTTCGGTTCTGAGGATTTCTATAGTGATGAAGATATGGAGTACGATGAAGAATACTACGAAAGTTACTATGAAGATGCTGACGACTATGAGGTGTTAGATGATGATTACTATGAGGAGTACGATGACGATGAAGATTCGGATAAAATAGAGGATAACGCTTGTAAGGGACATTAACGAAAAAATAAAGAATTTGGCTTAGAGACCTCAGTCAACAAATGGCATAGATTCAAGAAGGATGATAACTAAAACAATTAGAAGGGCGATAATAGGCTCATTCTTAATCATAGGAACTTTATTGGCATTATATCTGACTATCAATGTTGGATATGATCTGTTTTGTGTGCATAAGGCTTGGATGTACCGAGAGGGTTTGATACAGAAGATCGTTTGTGTTGGTTTATATGCTGCCATACCATTATCATTTATCGCAGGACTTATTTACACTATATCATTTCTTAAAAAGGAACATATCGGGAGACGATAATCATCACGCTATGAAATATGTGAAAGTACTCTTGATTACATTGACCGCTTTGGGCTTCATATGTTGGCATACAAGCAAAAGAGTGACCAGATTTGATTTGCCTGATGGTGATTTGAAATGGTCTTCTGTAAAGCCAACAAATGCCAAGATGTGTCTTCCTGCTGCCTTTACTAATGAAAATGGGAAAATCTCAGGAGCATACAGATACGATGGAAAGAACTATCAGAATGGCAATGCTCTTAATATGCGAGTGTCCTTAAAAGGAGATATGTTCTATATCAGTAGGCAATGGATGGGAGATAATGGTTTTCAACAACTGACATTAGTCTATAATTCAAAGCCTATGACGTTTCACGATTCACGTAGAGCAATACTCAGGGCTCTGTGCAAAGATGAAAACGGAGCGTTCATATTACAGTCCAATTATCCTATGACACTGACTGATTTTGCTTTAGAGTGCAGTAAATATAGTACAAATGCCACTTATTTAGATATGGGAGAATACGGATATGGGTACATCACGAAGAATCGCCTTATCAGACCTCTTTACATTTGGGGATTCTTCACAAGGCACAAGCAAACCAATTGGATATACATAAAATAGATACGAGAAAAGCGGTAAATGACTTTTGTTGGTCAAATACCGCTTTGTTAGTTTTAGAATATTCATAAATTTTTGAGTGAAACATAACTCATACATCACATTATATTAAGCACAGGAGGTAAAGCAAAATGGAATTTAGGAACGGTTATTTGGCACGTATAGTGCATCACCATCATAAAGTAATCGCAATGAAATATTGCTTGGTAACAACAGAATAGTTATTTTTGCATCAGAGGTACATTAAAACACTTTGATTATGGCAACTTATACAATTACAGTAAATGAAAGAACCAAGGCTGGAAGGGGTCTTGTAGAGTACCTGCGTAGTCTTGGTGTT
>JAGAIM010000147.1 GCA_017626555.1 Bacteroidales bacterium | reverse complement strand
GGATGTGGTCAAGGGATTCGAGACCGGAGGCAACGACTTCCTGAAGAAGCCCTTTGCCATCGACGAACTGATAGTGCGTATCAAGGCCCTGGCCGGAAGGGTCCAGATGCAGGAAACCTCTGAGACTGTCTATCAGATAGGCCGATATGAATTCTTCCCCACGACAAAGGTCCTGAAGGTGGATCAGTGCGAAATCATCCTCCCTGCAAGAGAATCTGAAGTCCTGCTCCGACTTTGCCGTGATTCCTGCAGGACAGTGAATTCATCATCCCTCCTTAAGGAACTTTGGGGCGACGACAACTACTTCAACCTCCGCAGCCTCAATGTCTATATCACCCGCCTGCGCAACCACTTCAAATCCGACCCAGGCGTGGAGATAGAAAGTATCAGGGGTATAGGCTACAAACTTAAGTATTAAGCATAACAACTCCGGTCAGAAAACTCACGCCCTCCGACCGAAAAGTGTTATCTATTCAATTACTGAAATATTTCATCCCTTGCATATCCTTTAATGGTCTTTTTCTGTTCAAAGAGGAAGAAGATGAAGTGGATAAACAGACCTATACCCCACGAAATCGCGGTGATGGTCAATGACTTGAGTGATTCGCAGTGCCAGCCGATGTAATATGTCGCGTATCCTAGTCCGATACATAGGATGTATGTAACAAGGTGATATCTGAATCCGATATCGTGAATCTCTTTTTCTGCCACATCCTTACTTCCAAAGTACCAGCCTGTGAGAAACATCAGGCCGAAATATACTACGGAACACAACAATGATCCGATTACGATGTTCATTCCGATACATAAGTTCAGAGCATATCGAAATACAACGGTCAGGCACAATGCGACGAGGGTAAATTGTCCCAATCTTAATGTCAATGCTTTCATAACTTACTTGGTTAAAAGTTTGATGATTGTTTCTTTGGTGAATAATAATATATTTCGTTCTGCAAAACGTCTGAATAGTTCATTACCTGTTTCGGTAAGATGATAGTATTTCCTATCCGGCCCCTTGCTGACCCTGATGCTTTCATACTCAACGATTTCAAGGTTCTGAAACTTTCGAAGGTTCCTGTACAGACTTTGTTCCTCACAGGACATAGTACCCTCCGACATTCTCTCCACGAACTCCTTGATATCTTCCACACATTTGTTGCTTTCCTTCAATGCAAGGAATATCCAGAATGTCAGCTGTCCCTTCTTATAGGTCTCTTCCCAGGCATTGAGAAGTTCATCTGTCATGTTTTCTTTTGCCATATTGAGTAGTGTTCTTTATGTATTAAACAACTTGTATAATACAAAGGTAATACTATTATTTGTATATGCAATAGAAACCGACAAAATATAGTTAAATTATATTTGAGTAAAAGAATATTAGCATGTTAATCTCAAAATTTTAGAAGGCCGATTTCCTCTTCTCTTACATAACTCTCTCCGCTTGATTACACATACATCGTCAGAGGACTTGTATCTGAACGCTCCCAAAATACTAAAACGGCCAGAAGACTCACGCCATCTGACCGGAACAATATTTATGTTTAACAGCATTTATATGCTTTTACCTGAACCGGCTCGTATCGACCTCTTTCCTCTCCTTATCCTTGTATGCTCCGAAGCGGTACGAGAAAGTCAGTTTGAATTCCCTGTATGAAGGATAATGATTATAGACTACCTGCTTGCCGTAGTTCATATAAGGGGATATTCCCTGAGTCTCCAGAACATCATAGCAGCCCACAGTAAGATTTGCCTTTTCCTTGAGGAAGCGCCAG
>JAGAIM010000146.1 GCA_017626555.1 Bacteroidales bacterium | reverse complement strand
CTCCCTGCTGATGACTGGAGCGTCCTTCAGCAGAAATATGCAGCCTCGAGGAAAAAGAAGAGGGCTGCCTTGTTTGCGTGGGCCGGAGGCATCACGTCGGTTGCTGCTGCCATCGCTCTCGTACTTCTGCTTATCCGTCCGGCTGACGTGCCTTCCAATGATGATCTTGTCGCTGAACAGCATCCTCCTATAGAAGAAGTTGTACCTACAGATACAGTTTCCATAGATGCTTCATCAGACACTTCTGATACTGTCACCCCAAAGAAGAAAAGACAGATTCCAGCATCTGTAAATGTCGTGAAGTCTTCAGACGATATCCTGATTGCTCAGGACAATGCTGAAGAACAGGTTCCTGAAGAAGAGGAAATCTTTGAAGTAGTAAAGGATACCGTCTCGATTACGGAGAGACTGCTTGCTGATGCCGGAAATACAAATGATAAAAAGGAAGTGACCAAGGATAATCAGACGGATTATTGGGGATTAGACGACTTTCCTGATGATGAGCCGAAACGCAAGAGAATCAAGGTTTCTGTCGGCCTGTCCGGATCTGCTTCGGCCAGTCCTATAATCAAGATGTATGATGTGAATCTTGAACCACCACAAGGAGATATGACAGGCCCTGGTCAGAAGGATTCTACTGAGGTCGAGAGTCCTGAACCTGCAAGCGCGTTGATGAGAAGTAAATCCTCATATACAGAAAAATACCGTCATGAAATCCCTAAGTCGTTCGGAGTAAGCGCAAGATTGCACCTCACTGACAGACTGTCGATAAATACGGGACTCAACTACACAAGGTACGCATCAGACAGAACCAGAATCTTCTCTGACTATACCTATCAGAATGACAGACAGTATGTCCACTATCTCGGCATACCTGTCAGACTTGACTGGATGATCGTGAACAGGAAGCATTTCAACTTCTATCTCGGAGCCGGCATACAGGCTGACAAGTGCATCTATGCCACTGTAGGAGGAGAAAGACTTCATGAAAAGGAAGTACTGTTCGGTCTTAATGGAGCGATGGGTCTCCAGTTCAATATAGTTCCGATGGTAGGTCTATATTTCGAGCCTGACATCTCATACAGCCTCAATGAAGGCTCGATACAGACTTACCGCTCACGGGAACCGTTCGTGGTGACAGTAAGAGGTGGCCTCAGATTCAATTTCTAGCTGGTACATGATTTGCGGGTCAAATCTTAATGTTTAGCCCTAAAATGAACTGACATGAAGAAGATTCTTTTATCTGCTGCATTCATGCTGCTGGTCCTACCTGCTGTTTTCAATTCAAATGACATATCCGCACAGACCGTCTCAGTAAAGGTCGGCACCGAGAAGGAAGAGAAGAAGAAAGAAGATCTGAAGGAAAAGTCTGAAGTCAAGCCTGTCCAGTCATCCAGTCCGACACTTGAGCAAGAACTGAAGAAGGTCTTCGGAATGAAGTCAGAGACTACTATCGGAGGATCCCGCATCGAGAACTTAGGAAAGTACTTCCTTGATAAGTATACCGGTCAGGTGACTCTGGTAACATACCAGAGAGGTGAACCAGTGAGATGGAAT
>JAGAIM010000145.1 GCA_017626555.1 Bacteroidales bacterium | reverse complement strand
TAAATCAGTATTTATCCGTCAGGCAACTATACCGTTGTATAACTGCATGAGAGGGAAAATCATGTCCCAGTTCTTTCCCCAGACCACATTGCCATTCTCAATGGTAAACTTCTTGAAGTTTCTCGGATCTATGTACCTGTTGTACTGAGGGTGTGGATTTGCGAGAATAAATGGTTCGAAATCCACCTGTCTTGACGTTCCGTCGCTAAAGAATAGGTGAAGGACTAATCCTCCAACATATTCTGCACGTTCAATGCAAATTCTAGTGGTTCCCATTTTTCTGTTACTTTACTTTCTTGCTTTCTGCCGATTATATTTCCCATTAAATGCTGTTTATTTCCCTGCAATTATACAAAATGTGTTGATTGCAGGGAAATAAAACGACTTTTTCTTTGTTTTTACCTGATATTAATTCAAGTAATTTACTGATTTCTGATCTTGTTGCCTAGGATGAATCCGAAGATTCCGGTCAGGAGAATTCCTATGGTGGTCTGAATCACATTGAGCATATCCACGAGAGGGGAGACTCCGCGAATTGTTTCTGAATCCATTCCTGCCATGTTTTTCAAACTGATGGCCAGGGCTTGTGTATATTCAAGTATGCTTACATTTTCAGTAAATACCCAAGCAAAAAAGAAAACAGTAAGAATATAGGTGACTATCATCTTGAACATGCTCTCGCCATATCCGAAGAATAAGTCTGAAATTACATTGGTCAGGATGTGCCAGAGATTGGTCAGTTTCTTGAGAGGCTTTACAGACTTGCTGAAAAGTTCGCTGATCATACGTCTGCGCTCCATCTTCTTGCCTTGAACGTAAGCCCAGTTGCCATCTCCAAAATAGCCTTTTCCAGCCCATAAAGCATTAAAGTTCTTGTATATTACCTCTGCATCTGACCATCTGGCTTCTACTGCTGCATCCGGACTCCAGTCAGACTTCACGTTTACGTCATTTGTCCTTTCGCCTGTGCCGTAAGTATGCCAGTCTACAAGGAATTTCCTGTAATCTTCCTTGTTCTGCTGTAGAATCTTATTGTCCTTGAGATTTTCCTTGCGGATGATTGCACATTCTCCAAGGTAGGTCTTGTTGAGGCTGCAGTTAGAGAATGATGAACCGCTGAATATCACGACACCATCTATAAAAGCACGGTAAAAATCGGAGAATTCGATTTCCGCTCCCTCGAAAGTACCGTGCTGTATCTCAGCGTATCTGAAGTCGCTCCATGAAATTTTCGCGTTGCGGAAACGACAGTGTACAAGTTCGCATCCTTTGAAACTTGTCCTTTCGATTCTGCAACCTGTAAAGTCGATTTTCTCGAGTCTCTGCCCGGAAAGGTCGATGCCTATAACTTCTTTTGATTCAATAAGTTTGAGTAATTCTTCCCTATCCATTTCCTATAATTAACCTCTTTGTTGCAAAAGTACATAAAAAAACTTAAATTTGGCATCTAAACTTATCTATATGAAAAAGTACATTTTCATACTGGCTGTGTCGTTACTGACATATGTCAACCTTTCTGCACAGACCCCGGTATATCTTACCAAGGCTTACAAGCCGGTGGAGAGTGAATACTATGATGCGTACTCTTCTCATGAAATCCAAGGTGGTGATACCTGGAACAACTGCTTTGTTCTGGGTGTGATAAACAATTATTGTGGCCGTGCGGTATTCAATCTGGGAGGCAAATATGAAACAATCTCGTTCATAATGGGTCCGGATAAAGGTCATGGAAAATATGACCCTAATATCGTTCAGATTCATGCAGATGGCAAGAGGGTCTTTGAGCAGGTGGTGAGAGATTCGGATCTGGCCCAGCATTATACATTGAATATCAGCGGGGTTGACAAATTGGAGTTCAGTCTGTTTAGACCTCAATGTGAAGTCGCTTTCTGTGAGGTTGCGCTTTGGACAAAAGGGCAGACACCGCACGACCTTCGCGGAAAACACGATCCTGAGGTAAAGTCAAGGATGCTTTTCAGGGATATTGCCCCTTATCGTATAAACTATTCCTCGGTTTATGCGGATGGTGATAGCGGCCGTCATACATTGGTGGGCCCTAATAAAAAATACAAATCCTTAAAGATAGGAAATAAGGAGTATGACTACGGATTGTGGCTTGGAATGTCGATGCAACTGATCGGCGGCTGGGAAAGTGAGACGGACTTTAACTTAAGAGGGCAATATGAGACTTTGCGCTTTGTTGTAGGACCATTGGCGACTGATGATGGAAATGATACTTCCAGAGGATGGGTCAGCGTATTGGGTGATGGTAAAATCCTGTATGAATATGAAATCAATGAGGAAAGTATAGCCCAGCAGGTGACGCT
>JAGAIM010000024.1 GCA_017626555.1 Bacteroidales bacterium | reverse complement strand
GGTTTGTTTACTGCCATAATAGAAATCGTATTAATCATCCGAATTATACAGCCGGCCTCACACTGTCACTTCTTACCTTAAGAAGGCATCCGAGATAATCACTATTTGTGCCACATATTCGCATATGACAATTTGTCATTTTCGGAAGTTATTGCGCCCAATAAACTGGAGCAATTTCGCCGTGTTCGTGCCACGTACACACATCTTGCAATCTGGACTAACGTCCCTCGAATCACAGACCGATTTTGTGACACGATTATCTGAGAGAATGTAACACATTTAGAGAGTAACAGCCAGGGTTTTGGTGCATCTTTTTATAAGATTATTCGGTTATATTTCTATGTGGTTATAAACGCATAAATGCATATGTGTATAAAGACATAAAAGTATATTTGTATGTTAACACACTAATACGTTTATGTGTTAATATGCGGGCACATTAATACGCACATACGCTAACGCACAAACACATATATGTGTATATGTGTTCTATGCATCCAAGACGTGACACATTTTCTACGAGTTCAGAGGATGAAAGTATCGGAGTTCGGAAGGCTTTGTCTGACGAACGCACATCTTGCTTTTGGGGACTTAGGGAAGATGCCCGGTCGGAGCCGGGCATGACGGATAGTATGCTACTGATAAACGCCGGAAAGGCCCAAGAACCTACGGATTCTTGAGCCTTTCCCTTTTCATCTCTTTGCTGAAAGAAGCATCAACGGTTCAGGAGCCGCTGGATGTCGGTACGACGGTAGAACACCCTCCGACCGAGCTTGACGGGGACGAGATAGCCCGAACGAGCCCAATGCCATAGGGTCGCATCACATACTCCCAGAAGATCGATTGCCTCCTTCTTGGGGATGTATTCGACATCGCTCTGCCGCTCGATTTCCGCTCTTGCCTTTGCTGCCGCTCGTTCAACGAGGGCATCTGCGAATTCCAGCAAGTCCTTGCTTGTCACTTCGATTTTGAGGCTCGTACCTTTGGTGGCCTCAATGAATGTCAAAAGATCTGTCATTTCTCTCTCACTTTAAATTCAACACCTCGACGATCTTATGATAAAAAGAACGCCGCCACCCGGACGGGTGACAGCGTAAAGTTCTGTATTATTTATCTGATTGGCAAATTTTACAACTTCCAACCCATCTTTTCGCATATCGACTTCTTTGTCTCATCAACACGGTCCAATGATAACGCCCAAGTTGGAAGATCTTTATTGATCCATCCCATCACCTGATATAACTCATTATGTATTTCTGTGACTCTTTTCATACTCCAGCATATTGATTCATTATGGAACACTCTGTTTCTGAATGAACGGAAAGAGTTCAATGGAGAAGACACATTCTTGCGCTGGCGCAGATGTTTTGGCATATAAGGAAAAGCCCTTCTCAGATGTTTCCACAACAAAAGTTCATACTCAGCATTCAACAAAGAGACCCAGAAGCCCAATGTAAGTTCAGCGATTATCTTTGAAGGCGTAACTATTTCGTGAGTCCGGCAATCTGTTTCGAGGCTTTTGTGATATAACGATTCAAGTTGCTTAAACCTGGAGTGGTCGGAAAGACAGCATACCAGTCTTCACGCCCTGTCATAGTCTCCAATTCACGACTCAACGCATTCCTTAATGCTACCTCCAAAATAGAAAGGCAAGGATAGAATGATTCTGCCAATTCTATATTACATTGATAATGAGCAATGGCACGTTTTTCGTCATTGTAAAGACGGTCATATCTCTCCATCCTTTTTGTGGAGAATATTTTTTCAAAGTATGATTTGTTATATTCCATAAAATCTGTATCTTTGCGGTGCAGTCCCGGTAGTTCCTCTCCCAGATATCAGATGCTGGTGATGAATCCGGGTTTTTTTATGCCCTATACCGTCAGGGTAATTCGCTGCAAATCTAACAATAAATCATATCGCTTCAAAGACCTTCAGTGCATCGCGCTTTATATCTTTGTCAATCTCACGGTATCGGGCGAAAGCCTTGCTGCCTTCCTTATGTCCGCTCATTGAGGCAACGATATTCGGATCCTTCACGCGCTTGTACAGGTTTCCGCAAAATGTTCTGCGTGCCATATGGCTGCTGGCACATTCGCTTATCGGCATACGGACCTCACGCCTCGTGGTCGGGTCAAGCACAGTCACCACGCGGTTGATTCCAGCCAGCCGAAAGACCTCCTTGATGGCATCATTATATTTCTGTTCAGAGATGAAAGGGAGGATAGTTGTCCTTCCTGAAGATTCATACCTTTTCAGAATCTTCTTTGCCATTGTGACAAGAGGTACGGATATGGTCTTGGGATTATCATCTTTCGTCTTGCCTGCTATATAGTCAAAAACATCACCTTCTACATTCGACCAAGTCATACGATACAAGTCACCTATACGACAGCCGACACAACATTGGAATACGAATATATCTCTTTGAACGGCCAATGCCGGACGACTCGAAAAGTCGAAGTCAGCAATCTGGCGCAATTCCTCTGCCATTATATAGACAGGAGTTCCATACACCGGTTCCGGTACCGAGAACTGCCTGAATGGAGATGTCGTTATATATCCCGAATCAAGACACCAGTTGAAGAATGTTCTCAGACGGGAAAACATATCTATGATTGCATTCTCGCCTCTCGGCTTCGGCTTACGCTTCTCCGGTACCGCAGCATATATCTTCGGGTATGTATCGAAATGCTTATGTTCATCAGCAAAGAACTCCCATAATTCACCGAGGATAGCCGGAGTGACCTCACGGACATTGAATGTATATGCCTTCTGCCCTTTGACTGTCAGCCTGCGGAACAGTTCGAATCTCATCACAGCCCTTTTCAGCACCTGATTGTTCTTTGCCCTGACGTCCGACACCTTATGGCGAAGCGTATATTCATCAAACAATGCAGAGAAATCCTGCAAATTGACCTTGACTTCATCTTGATATTTTTCCGGATTATAGTGACGATCGATCACCGTTTCCAGCCAGGACTTATTCACCTTTGCCCTGTCCGTCTTTTCATACTCGGTCTCAATCGCATTACGAAGACTCCGCAGATGCTCTGCAACCCCGTAACGCACCTCCACCGGGCAAATGACTTTAGTCTTGATTTCCTCCCTCTTTTCATCCCACCAAAGAGGATTGACAGTCAGTCTGGTCTGAACTGTCACATCAAGCCTTCTCCCATCTTTGAAGCGGACATAGACTCTTGCCTTTGCCTCTTCAACCGTCCTCCTACCCTCTTTCCTGATCAAGAATTTTACTGTCATATATCTTCTCTTTTTTGTCGTTTCTGCAAATATAGAAACTTAAAAATCTTTCCCCACATTTTCCCCACATCTGACAAATTCTATTAAATCAGGGTACATCCAATTAAGTTTAACTCAAGTTTATAGCATTGATTTGCAAATACTTATCCACCTTACAACATTCCATAAGATCCACTCTTGAACCACTCAGATTTAAAAATCCCGCCCCGGCTCCGGGTACACTTTAAATCGCAAATCTTTGATTTTCAAGGATTTGCGATTTTTCTTTCAGGTTTTGCACCATGGTTGTAGCTCCGGAGGGGGCGATTAGAACCAGTTTCTTTAAGTCGTCCGTAAAAACCTGCCATTTTACGGATGAGACGGTCATTTTGATGTGCGCCCCTTTTGTTGGACGGTTTAACTTTTATTTATTTTCGGTTCGTGGCACAGAGCAGGCGGAGCAGCCCTTGGGCTGAGCTGCGGAGCTTGCTCTGAGCGGCTGGCTGGCGTATTTGCCAGCCGCGTTGCCTT
>JAGAIM010000144.1 GCA_017626555.1 Bacteroidales bacterium | reverse complement strand
GAGAGTGCGGTCAGGAACAGAATCGGAGTGCTGCATCCTTCGTTACGGAGTTTCTTTGCAAGGGAGTATCCGTCGAGATTGGGCATCATTATGTCGCTGACGATGACATCGAAGGATTCTTTCCTGACGGCTTCCAATGCCTGTATTCCGTCGTATGCAAGGCGTACATCGAAATTTCTGTCTGATAGTGTGTCTGACAGAATTTCGGCAAGCATCTGCTCGTCCTCTACTATGAGTATCTTTATATTATTGCTCATTTACTGGCAGTATTATCGTTACTGTTGTACCTTCACCGATACGGCTTTTCATTGATATTGTGCCCTTATGCAGTTCTGCTACCTGTTTTGCATAGTATAAGCCCAGGCCGTAGCCTCTGACAGAATGTATATCTCCTGACGGGACTCTATAGAACTTCTCGAAAACGTGAGAAAGGTGTTCTTTCGATATTCCGCATCCGTTGTCCTCGATCTCTATGGTCACGTTTCCAGACTCATCAGATACTCTGATATCCACGATAGGATCTGTAGAATATTTGACGGCATTATCAATGACAGTGGCAAGGAGATTCTTGATGTGGAATTCATCTGCCATGATCTTTATATCCTCGGCACAGTCTATATTGAAGACAGCTGTGTTCGTCCCGGCTCCTTGAGTGAGCTGACTGATGACATCCTGAAGATACACCACGGTAGGATTATATTTATATTCACGACCTTCTACAGACACAGAAAGAATATGTTCTACCATAGTCGAGAGTTGGGTAAGTTGCGTTTCCACTATCTCAAGGTAACGGCTCCTTCTGTCCGGATCTGCATCTGCCGAGAAATTCCTCAAGGCATCTGTCGCTGTCACTGCAACGGATATAGGGGTCTTCAGTTCGTGCGTTATGTTGTGCGTGAAGTCACGTCTCATTTCTTCAAGGGTCTTCTGACGGAACATTGTCCTGACAAGATATATAAGTACGCCCGTAAGAAGGATGATGATGGCGACTGACGATGCTATCAGGCCCCACATCCTGCTGAGGAATACCTTGAAAGGCATTTCTATTGAAATAAGAAGCGAATATGAACCATCATCATCGATAGGAACGACCGTGGTCATAGGGTGGTTCAGAACCGGCTTCTCCCCTCTTGTCATTACTACCCTCGAGTCGCCTGCATCGTGGAAAAGCACCTCCGCATAATATGGCTGCAATGCATCCAGTTCCATCAGGTTCGGCTCGAAGTATAGACTGAAGTCGTCGAGATCGATCTTGATGTACTTGGCATCGGCAAGTCCCGGGATTGCATCCATACGGAACGCCTTATATATGCTCTTGTATATGGCGGATTCCACTCTCCTCTTGAAGTCTGTCACGGAATCGCTATACATACGATACACCCATACGGACCGCACAACTGCAAGACAAAGCAGGGACACAATCGCCAGGATTGATATATTTCTGAAGTATTTTCGTGACATTTTCAATGGATTTATTGCAAAAGTAGTAATAAATTTCGCTTTGCTGACCGAGTTAACATTAGTTAACATTAATTAACATTCAGTTAACACAGAATGCGGATTTATGTCTCTATATTTGCCATCGGAAAACCGGTTTCATCATTGTCAAACATTAAAGGAACATTGTTATGAAAAAGTTGATTCTTATTATCTCGATGGCTTTGGCCAGCAGT
>JAGAIM010000002.1 GCA_017626555.1 Bacteroidales bacterium | reverse complement strand
TACCTTTACCAGGCACAACATAAACGCGAGCGACTGCTGATTTACGTCTTCCAAGGGCGTTTACTACTTTCATGCTCTGCTTAAATTTCGTTTAAAGTGATTGTTCTAGGGTTCTGTGCCTGGTGTGGGTGCTCGTTACCTGCGTAAAGATACAGGTTGTTGAGGAGTTTCGCACCGAGACGGTTCTTAGGAAGCATACCCTTTACTGCCATCCTTAAGACTTCAGTAGGCTTCTTTGCCATAACCTCCTTTGGAGTAGTGAAACGCTGTCCACCTGGATAGCCAGTGTGGCGAACGTACACCTTGTCGGTCATCTTCTTACCAGTGAATCTTACCTTGTCCGCGTTGAGAACGATGACATTGTCACCGCAGTCCATATGCGGAGTGAAAGACGCCTTGTTCTTACCACGAAGAACGAGGGCAAGTCTGGCAGCAAGACGGCCTACTACGAGGTCAGTAGCATCGATCACAACCCACTCCTTCTTGATATCACCTGCCTTGAGGGATACCGTTTTGTAGCTCTGTGTGTCCATCTTGTACTTTTAAATGGTTAATACTTAATAAAAAATCTTTGCGATCCCTACTCTACATAGGGGGCGCAAAGATAAGAATAATTTTCGGAACGGCAAAATTTTCCTAAAAAACCGATGAAACACCAATTCGCCACCGTGGCAGCCAACTCCCATAATATCAATCACTTACCGGATATGCCTGCTGCATCCGCGCAGCAGGCATATCTCACAACTCGCTGATCATCAGCGGTTTGTGCGTCACCCGAAAATCAGATCGACAAGACATTCAGCACATTTATCAATTCCCTGTCAATTGGTTTGTCGATACGGATTGCCTTGTTGAAAGGCACATAAACTATCTGATCATTCTTGACTCCGACCATTACATTTCTCTGCCCGTCCTTCAGGGCCTCGATGGCTGCCACACCAAGACGGCTGGCAAGGATACGGTCATTGGCTGTAGGGATACCGCCACGCTGGAGATGACCGAGGATTGTGACTCTGGCTTCATATTCCGGGTATTCGTGGATGAGACGGTCGGCATAATACTGTGCTCCTCCCGTACCATCCTTCTTGCTCTCTGAAACAAGCACTATCGAACTGTTCTTGCTCTTGCGCACTCCACGGCCGATGAACGTCGCCAACTGATCGACATCGGTTCTGTCTTCAGGGATGATGGCTGCCTCCGCTCCCGTAGCGATCGCTGCATTCTGAGCAAGGAAACCGGCATCGCGTCCCATAACCTCGACAAAGAAAATTCGATTGTGAGAATTTGCGGTATCACGGATCTTATCCACACACTCCATTATGGTGTTGAGAGCAGTGTCATAGCCTATCGTAGTATCTGTCCCGAAAAGGTCGTTATCGATTGTTCCCGGCAGCCCGACACAAGGAATATCGTACTCCTGCGCTATCACCTGTGCTCCGGCAAGCGAGCCGTTTCCTCCAATGACTATAAGAGCATTTATTCCGTGCTTCTTGAGATTCTCGTATGCCTGGGCACGTCCTTCCTCACTCATAAATCCTTTGCTTCTGGCTGTCCTGAGGATAGTGCCTCCGCGATTGATCGTACCGCTGACGCTTTCGGATGTGAAATCCTTTATCTCATTGTTTATCAGGCCTTCCCAGCCACGGTATATACCTTTAACCTTCCAGCCGTTATAGATTGCAGCCCTTGTGACGGCTCTGATTGCCGCATTCATTCCCGGCGCATCACCTCCTGAGGTAAGAACGCCTACCGTATTTATTTTTGCCATATCATACAACATTTATAACAAGCACAAAAGTACAAAAAACAACCCGTTTACACAACCAGTGGCAAGGCATCCTTTTACCTCCTTACGTCAATCAGAGGGTAACCCGTTCACTCATAGCAATTTACCACTTCTGCGTGCGGGTAAAAGGGGAGCACGTGGAGTGCATATCTGCCTTGCTTTCAGGGGAATAGCCTCTGCAGGCCGAAGGAGGTGATGATTTCGGGCGGCGTATTCATAGAATATTTCTATCTTTGCAGGCTGTATGAAGATAGGAAACATAGATCTGGGAGAAAGGCCGCTGTTCCTGGCGCCGATGGAGGATGTGACTGATGCATCCTTCAGATTTATCTGCAAGGAGTTCGGGGCGGATATGATGTACACTGAGTTCATTTCATCCGACGGACTGATCCGTGATGCACGCAAGTCGCTTGAAAAATTGGTGACTTACGATTACGAAGCCCCCATAGGCATCCAGATATACGGTAACATTCCCGAAGCAATGGTGGATGCCGCGAAGATGGCAGAGCAGGCTGCAGAGATTGCCGGCGGACACGGTGCAGACCTGATCGACATCAACTTCGGATGCCCGGTGAACAAGATTGCACGAAGGGGTGCCGGCTCAGGAATGATGAGGGAACCGGACAAGATGGTGGAGATCACACGACAAGTGGTGGAGGCTGTGAAAGTGCCGGTGACGGTCAAGACACGTCTTGGCTGGGATGAGGACTCCAAAATCATAGTCGAACTCGCGGAGAGGCTTCAGGATGTGGGAATACAGGCACTGACCGTGCACGGGCGTACCAGATGCCAGATGTACACCGGAGAGGCTGACTGGACCCTGATCGGGAAAATAAAGGAGAATCCCCGGATGCACATTCCTATCATCGGCAACGGCGATATCAACTCACCGCAGAAGGCAAAGGAATACTTCGACCGATATGGTGTTGACGGCATTATGATAGGACGCGCCACGTACGGACATCCTTGGATATTCAAGGAGATAAAGCACTACCTCCGGACAGGAGAACTGCTCCCGCAGATGAGTGTTGCAGACAGGGTGGCATTAGCCAGGAGACATCTGGCCAAGTCGCTGGAAATCAAAGGAGACCGCGTAGGAATACTTGAGATGCGTCGCCATCTTTCCTGCTATTTCAAGGGGCTGCCGGACTTCAAGGAGACACGTCTGAAACTCGTCACCCTCAACGACCCTGGGGAACTTTTCTCAACGCTCGACCATATCGCGGAAAAATGGGGCGAAGAAGCCCCTGAAGTCAGGAGCATTTATGGATTATAATTGCTATATTTGCGGGCTTTTAGTGTAGAAACGGCTATGATTGACAGAATACTTCTCTTTCCATATTGGCTGACCTTGAAATGCAGGCACGCCTTCTATAATATCGGACTTTTCAAATCGCACAAGGCGGAGGTTCCTACTATATGCGTCGGCAATGTCACCGTTGGCGGTACTGGAAAGACTCCGCATACCGAAATGATTCTCAGGATGCTGCTTGAAAGCGAAGAATGGGGTGGAAAGAACATAGCCGTCCTCTCAAGGGGATATAAAAGGAAAAGCAAGGGATTCCAGCAGGTAACCGTGGAAGGAACTGCAGAAGATTATGGTGACGAGCCTCTTCAGATAAAGAGGAAATTTCCGCAAGTGACCGTGGCCGTGGATAAATCCAGGAAGAGAGGCTGCAGGTTCCTATGCAATCCTGAACTGCTCAAGACATCGAAGAAGGCACGTAGATGCATCAATAAGGATATCCCGAAGGCTGACATCATTGTGCTCGATGATGCTTTCCAGCATAGAGCATTGAAGCCGGACTTCACAGTAGTTCTCGTTGACTACAACAGACCTACATTCAAAGATTATCTTCTCCCGCTCGGACGCCTTCGTGACCTGCCTGAAAGGATTGCTGCCGCAGACATTGTCATAGTGACAAAATGCCCGACATATATCGATGACGCCCAGAGAGCAAAATGGGCTGCGAATCTTGGTCTGAAGGATTATGATCCTGCCACTGGAGAAGGAACCAGAAGAAAAGGAAAGAGACAGCATATCCTTTTCACCGCCATCGCATACGACACAGCGCAGGCTATATTTCCTGAAGGCGATCCGAGATATCTCTACGCCAAGAGACTCATTCTTTTCTCAGGCATAGCGAACGACACGCCTTTCAGAAACTATCTTTGCGGAAACTACAAGATAGTCAAGCACTTCAATTTCCCCGACCATCACAAATTCACCCGCGCGGATATGCATTCAATCAGAGATGCAGCGGACGACTATCCGACTTCGGTGATTATGACCACCGAAAAAGACTGCCAGAGAGTGAGGGATTGCAGATTCATACCAGGAGGTATGAAACAGAGAATGTTCCACGCCCCCATCAAGGTGGAATTCCTCACCGACGGAGACAGAAACATCTTCAATTCTCTGCTCAGTTCTTCTTTGAAATGATTTCGTTCTGCACTTCCACAGAAGCCTCGTGAATCGCTGTAAAAACGGCCTTTATGAATTTTTCGTTCAAGCCATAGTCACTGCCCTTTTCCACAACTTTGGAAAGTACCTTATCCCATCTGGAGGTCTGGAGGATGGCGATATTATTGCTTTTCTTGTATTCTCCGATCTGCTTGCTGACCTTCATTCTTGCCCCGAGAGTATATAGGATATTCTCATCCAGGATATCGATCTTTGCACGAAGTTGATCGATATTCTCCTTCCATTCAGGAGCATCAGAATCCTTATCCTTTACAACCAACTGATTATAAAGAAGGTCGCTCAGTTCGTCCGGAGTCAATTGCTGCTTTGCATCGCTCAGTGCCACAGAAGGATTGCAATGCGACTCGATCATCAGTCCCTCGAAGCCAAGATCAAGCGACCTCTGGCTTATCTCGCAGATATATTCCTTGCAGCCGGCCAGATGGCTCGGATCGACAAAGAAAGGAAGTTCCGGATGACGGCTACGCAATTCCACGGCTACCTGCCATTGGGGATCATTCCTATACTGGATCTTCTCGAATGTGGAAAAGCCTCTATGGATGACGCCCAGTTTCCGGATACCGGCTCTGTTCAGGCGCTCCAACGCACCGACCCATAGGTCAAGGTCAGCATTCACAGGATTCTTGACAAGCACAGGAATATCAGTATCCTTCAGAGCATCAGCGATTTCCTGGACGAGGAAAGGATTGGCAGTAGTTCTCGCTCCGAGCCACACTAGATCGACTCCGTGTTTCAGGCATTCGAACACGTGCCTCTCACTCGCCACCTCCGTGGCTATCTTCAATCCATATTCCTTCTTGGCCTTCTGCATCCATTTCAAGCCATCTGCTCCTACTCCTTCGAAAGATCCCGGATGAGTCCTCGGCTTCCATATTCCGGCACGGAACACGTTTATTCCCAATTCCTTAAGTCCTTTTGCAGTCATCATCACCTGCTCTTCCGACTCCGCACTGCAAGGTCCCGCCACGACACTTGGCCTAGGCTCAGTAAACAGTCCCCATTCATAAAGAGGAACAATATCCAATTTCTTGTCTGCCATAATATTTTTACCTTATAATTCTTCTTATTTTGTTGGCTTCCTCGATCAGGCCACGTACCGCATCTTCATCCCCCTCCTCAATCGCCTTTCTGAAAGCCTGCATCTTCTCTATATATGTATCCATTACGTGAAGCACATTATCCCTGTTCTGAGAGAGAATCGGCGTCCACATATCCGAGCTGCTCTTTGCCAGGCGGACTGTGGAAGAAAATCCTCCGGAAGCCAGATCAAATATATGTTTCTCATCCTTTTCCTTGTCCAGGACTGTAAGAGCCAGAGCGAACGATGTCACGTGAGAAATATGAGAAACGTACGCCGTATGAACGTCGTGACTGGCAGAGTTCATATATATCGTCCTCATATTCAATGTCGCATAAAGACTCTCCACTGTTCTAACAGCCTTGGGATCAGATTCTTCCGTATCACATATTATGCAGGCGTGTCCGTCAAAAAGCCCAGGCATCGCAGCCCAAGGCCCGCTGTATTCCGTACCCGCCATAGGATGCGTTGCAACATACTGCCGGCGACGCGGATGATATTTCACACTTCGCGCAAGATGTTCCTTTGTCGAACATACATCCACAACCACTCTGTTTTCTCCATCCGGCACGTCGAACGCATCAAGCACCTGAGGCAACAGTCTCACAGCCGCCCCTACCGGCACAGCCAGCATAATCAGATCACACTGTCTGATGCACTCGTCAAAGCCCACGACCCTGTCCACCAGCCCGATCTTCTCTGCAGCCGATGCATTTACAGGTTCACTCTCGACTCCGACAATCTCATCCGCAAAGCCTTTTCTCTTAAGGTCTATCGCCATCGATCCACCGATGAGTCCCAATCCTATGATTCCTACTCTCATACACATTTCACATAAAACACTGCAACACAACCACTTACCCGATATGCCTGCTGTATCTATGCAGCAGGCATTATAAGCATCCTGCTGATTATCAGAGACTTACTTGCCACCCAAAACAGCCTCTATACGCTCAGCCGCCTTTTTCAGCACCTCCGGCTTCGCACAGAGAGAGATGCGTATATAATTTTCTCCGTTCTTTCCGAAAATGAATCCCGGAGTAATGAAAACTCCAGCCTCATAAAGCAGTTTATCGGACACATCAGCACCTCTTCCACCGACTTTGCCCCACAGGAACATTCCTGCACTGTTCCTGTCGTATTCCGCCCCTATCAGGTCAAAGATTTCCCCGGCCAACACTCTTCTACGACGATATTCTGCATTCAACGACTCAAACCATTCCGGTCCTTGTGCCAAAGCCTGCACGGCAGCCATCTGGAGAGGCTTGAACATACCGGAATCCATCTGGCTCTTCACCTTCAGAATCTGGGCTATCACATCCGGTTCGGCAGCGACCATCCCGATTCTCCAGCCGGCCATATTATGAGCCTTGCTGAGGGAGTTCAGTTCCAGGCAGCATTCCTTAGCACCCGGACGAGACAGGATAGACAGCGGACGGTCATTCAATATGAAACTGTATGGATTGTCATTGCATATCATTATGCGGTGTCTTCTGCCGAAATCCACAAGACGGTCATAGAGTTCTTCCGAAGCCGCCGCCCCTGTAGGCATATTCGGATAATTCGTCCACATTATCTTCACTCCTGTCAGATCCATAGACTCCAAGGCATCGAAATCAGGCCACCATCCGTTGTCTTCCTTAAGATCATAAGGAATGATCTCTGCCTCCGCGAGTCTTGAAGCGGAAGAATAGGTCGGATAGCCAGGATCTGGCACCAGCACCTTGTCTCCTTTGTCCAGAAATGCCAGAGAAATGAGCAGGATGGCCTCTTTGGAGCCGACCAAGGGCTGGATTTCCTTAGCCGGATCCAGTTCCACCCCATACCATCTGCTGTACCAACGGGCGAATGCCTCCCTCAGTTCGGGTATTCCCACATAACTCTGATATGCGTGGTTTCCAGGCTCGGAAGCACTTTCACGCAGAGCCTCTACTGCCTCCAATGGTGGCATACCGTCCGGCGAGCCGATGCCAAGATTGATCACAGGCTCCTCCCCACGGGATGTACGCCCGGCATTCATTGCCGCGATTTCCTTCAGTTTTCTGGAAAAGTAATATTCGCTTACATTTTCCGTCCTTTGCGCCGCCTTTATTATCATACCGCTGCTATATATTCACCTAAAATATTCAGATCCTCCATCAACGGACGCACTGCTGCCAGAGCCTGTTCATAACGGAGATAATCCTCAAACTTTATATCCACATAAAAGAAATACTGCCATTCCTGCCCCGGAATAGGAAGTGACTGGATCCTGGTAAGGTTCATTCCGTAGAAGGAAAGGATGGTAAGAACGTGAGCCAGAGAGCCGGGACTATGCGATAGGGTAAAGCACATCGAAGCCTTGTTCACTTTGGAAATATCCACCTCCAGAGAATCATCCAAGACCAGGAATCGCGTGAAATTCTGCTTATAAGTCTCGATGCTTCCGGCAAGAATCTCAAGGCCATAGAGTTCAGCAGCAAGTTCAGATGCTACCGCTCCTACCCCGGCAAGCCCCTGTACGGCAACGTCAGCAGCACTTTTGGCAGTATCCTCACTCTCCACAAGCCTGATCCAAGGATAGTTCTTGAAGAATTCACGAGTCTGGTTTATAGCCATATAATGGGTCCTGACCTCCTTGATATCTTCGATTTTCTGACCGGGAAGAGCCATCAGATTCTGCTGGATACGCAGAAAGACCTCACCCTTGATCTTGCGGTCATATTTACGCAGGAGTTCGAAATTCGGCAGAAGTCCTCCTGAGACCGTATTCTCAATAGCCATAACCGCAGCATCAGACTCACCTGCTTCCATCGACTTGTACAGATCGTCGAATGTCGCACATTCAACAATATCCGGCACTATATGCCCGTGCTCTTCATAGAACAGACGCGCAGCCTGCTCGTGAAAACAACCCTTTATTCCCTGAATCGCTATTCTTTTCATAACTTTCCCATCCTGACCTGCAGCAGTTTTACGGCAAAAACGCACCAGGTACCCTCATTTTCAGGGGTACCTGCAGCATTTTCATAGGGAAAACGCTCCAGGTCTCCAAATAAAAAACTGTCCGATCGAAACCGGACAGCGCAATATCATTACTATATTGTTCGACAAACAGCCTCCGGCCTATCACCTTTTCTGGAAATAGAAGAAATAAAAACCGAAACTGTTAAATCGATAAGTTCCCATAACGGTCACAAATATAGTAAAAGTTTTTATACTGTCATCATATCCTTCTCCTTAGCAGCAACGAGTTCATCAACTTTCTTTGCGAAAGCATCAGTCTCCTTCTGCACGAGTTGCTCGTACTCCTTCTGGAGATCCTCAGGCATACCATCCTTGTTAGCCTTCTTGAGAGCCTCGATAGCATCACGACGTGCATTACGGACACTTACCTTGGCATTCTCGCCTGCTCCCTTTGCCTTCTTGATAAGTTCCTTACGACGCTCCTCAGTAAGAGGCGGAACTGTACAGCGGATGCTCTCACCGTTATTTGACGGAGTGAGGCCGATGTTTGCATCAAGGATAGCCTTCTCGATAACCGGAATCATCTTCTTCTCCCAAGGCTGAAGCATAAGGGTCTTTGCATCAGGAGTTGTAACAGATGCCACCTGAGGAACCGGTGTAGGGCTTCCATAGTAGTCAACCATTACATTATTGAATACCAGAGGGTTAGCCTTGCCGGCACGATATGTCTTGAGTTCCTCATCGAGGTGATTGACAGCGCTGCTCATCTTTGACTTTGCACCTGCCAGAATTTCTTTTGCTCTTGTAATCATAGTATTGTGTTTTGAGATTATACGTGTACCAATGTTCCGACCTTCTCACCTTTGACAAGTTTGGTAAGATTGCCTTTCTGATTCATATCGAAGACAATTATCGGCATATTTCCTTCACGACAGAGTGCGAATGCGGTCTGGTCCATAACCTTGAGCCTGTCCTCTATAGCCTTGTCGAATGTGAGTTCATCATACTTGACCGCTGATGGATCCTTCTCCGGGTCTGCAGTATATACTCCGTCAACGCGAGTACCCTTCAGAAGAGCATCTGCACCTATTTCCAGAGACCTTAGAGCGGCACCCGAGTCTGTAGTGAAGTAAGGGTTTCCGGTACCTCCGGCTATAAGAGCCACCCCTCCGCGTTCCATCACAGCGACAGCATCATCCCTCATATAATATCTTGCAACAGGCATCATAGGAGTAGCAGTGAACACCTCGGCCTCAACTCCAGCCGAACGGATCGCCATTGCAAGACCTAGAGAGTTGATTACAGTGGCAAGCATTCCCATCTTGTCACCGTTCACCCTGTCAAAACCCTTTCCTACGCCCTGAAGACCACGGAAAATGTTTCCTCCGCCGATAACGATAGCAACCTGAAGGCCGTTCTTCACAGCCTCGGCCACCTCCTCCGCGTATGCGGCAAGCCAGTTTTCATCTATACCTTTGCCGGCAGGGCCTCCAAGGCTCTCTCCGCTCAATTTCAAAAGAACGCGTTTGTATGCACCCATATCATTAATATTTTCAAAAATTCAAGCAAACAAAAGTATCGAATTATTATGAAACTTCCAAGAAAGAATATATCTTTGCACAATATATAACCATATTCAAGCCGATTATTAACAATAAAAGATTATAACTGTTATGGCACTTTCTTCAATTACCAAGAAACTCATTATGAGTATCAGCGGTCTTTTTCTGATCGTCTTCCTTCTTCTTCATATGACGATCAATTTCTTCTCTGTGATTGACTCTTTCACAGGAAACTACGGAACTGCAGAGGGACTTTTCCAGGCAGGATGTGATTTTATGGCTCTTCCTATCATCACAATTATGGTTCCAGTCCTCGCACTCGGCTTCCTCGTACACATCGTTTATGCTTTCATCCTTTCATACGGCAACTACAAGGCACGTGGAACAGAGCGCTATGCTGTAGCGAACAAGACAAAGGCTGAATCTTGGGCAGCGAAGAATATGCTCGTGATCGGAGTCATAGTTCTCGGAATCCTGGTATTCCACCTCAACCATTTCTGGGCTGATATGCAACTTGCAGAGTGGCAGGGTCATCACGCAGCAAATCCATACGACCTTCTCAATGCAACATTCCAGAACTGGTGGATGGTAGCGATCTACATCGTATGGTTCGTAGCACTCGGACTTCACCTCTGCCACGGTTTCTGGAGCGCATTCCAGAGCATCGGACTCAGCAACAAGGTTTGGGAAAAGAGACTTATGTGCATCGGCTACGTATTCGCCGCTGTCATCGTCCTCGGCTTCGCAGCAACTGCTATCAACGCATTCTGCCAGGCAAACTGCTGCTGCTAATCCGCGCATAGATTTAGAGAAACGGCAGACCGGAAAAATGTTCCGGTCTGCCGTTCTTTTATATTTTCAAGCCATTCAGGATGCTATATCCCGGCAATTACTCTATATCAATCCTCTGCACCTCATCGACGCCGTCGATGGCTCCGATGCTGTCCATTGCTGTCTGGAGTTCGTTCATTGAATGGACGGCAAAGTCGATGGTGCAGACTCCGATATTGTCGGTAGTCTCGGTACGGAGGCTGATCATAGACAGATGGAGCTTCTCCGTAATGCACTCAACAAGATCGCTGAGAAGGTGATATCTATCTATGGCTCTGACACTTATGCGCACTGGATAAAAGCAGGACGGATTCTCATCGAATGACACGGCTACTATTGAATCTCCATCCTGGGATGCCATACGGATGGCCGTCTGACAGTTTCTCTTATGCACTTGGATGGAGCCGTCGGCATTTCTGAAGCCGATGACTTCGTCTCCCGGAAGCGGATGACAATGAGGACATCTCATATAGACCGATACGGTTCTGTGCGAAAGATGCGAGCTGATGAACTTGCGGGCCTTGTATGTCAGCACGTGGTCAAGCCAGTCCGGCTGAGGTTCGGTGTTTTCATTTGTTCCGATCTCCACGCAGTCGCCACGCTTGAGGACGGTCTTGACCGAACTGAGCTTTCCGTTTATACGGGCATAATGAGCGTGTTCACCGATCCTGCTGTGGATTTCAAAGGCAAAGTCCAGAGCCGTCGCTCCCTTTGGAAGGATGATGCCGCGTCCCTTAGGGGTGAACACCATTATATCATCATAGTAGAATGAAGATGTGACTCCATCCATAAAGTCAAGTCCCTCTTCCTGATCGGCCACTTCCTTGAGGATTTCATTGAACTTGTTGAGCCAGGACTGGATGTTTTCATCAGTTCTCTCAGCCGCACATCCCAGACGTCCGTTGCGGACCATCCTCTCCGAGGAAATATGAAGTTCCTCCCATTTTCCCTTATCGTTCAGGAGCTTGAGCTGAAAGCTCTGATAGCCGTTCTCCTTCGGTGCATCGATATAATTGGACACACTTCCGGGGCGTTCCTTGAAAAAATCTGTCAGGATGGAATATATACGGAGACTGGTATCCTTCTCGGAGAGAGACTCCTGATTGCGGTAGATGACACGGATATAATATTTGGTGTCGACGTGTGCGAAATCACATCCTCTGGCGTGCATCTTCATCCAGATGCTGTATGGCTTTCTGTAACGGACTTCCGTATACGCTTCTATTCCCTTAGCAGCCAGGAGAGTTTCGATCTTTGATGTAAACGCCTTTATATGTGGAGAATATGCATCGAATTCTTCTTTAAGAAGCTTCTCAAGAAGAGCATATTCCCTCGGACAACGGTAACGGAATGAAAGATTCTCCAGCTCTGTCTTGACGTGATACAGTCCGAGACGGTTGGCAAGAGGAGCATAGAAATAGTCGGTCTCTCCGGCTATCTTCATCTGTTTGTCGGGCTTCATACTGCTGAGCGTACGCATATTATGCAGACGGTCGGCAAGCTTTATGAGCAGAGCCCGCACATCATACTGCATCGACGCCAGGATCTGACGGAAATTGTCCACCTGCTTCGAATGGACATATTTATCCTGCTTCTTCTTGGTCAGCACACCGACCAGGAAAGCCACCTCATCTCCGAAGCGCTCACGAATGTCCTCTATCGTATAAGGAGTATCCTCCACCACATCGTGAAGAAACGCCGCAATTACCGGGTCGGCACCCAGCTCGAGCTCTTCCGCCACGATACGCGCCACACTCACCGGATGAATGATATACGGCTCCCCAGACTTTCTCTTCTGCGGACTGTGCGCCTCACGGGCAAACTCAAAAGCGGCCCTAAGTCTCCCGATATCCTCTGCGTCCTCCTTCAAGGACATCTTCTGAAATAGTTCATCTGCACTCGCCTGAATCAGTGCATCATAGTTAGTTTCCATCTTTCTCTGAACGAATAAAGAGCCTAAGTTAGGAAAAAAAACTTTCCGTTGTTCAGATTGGAGGGATATTTTTCAGATAAGGCCACTAAAGCGGAAGGGTCTTGAAGCGCAGCCAGGCAGCCGTTTCTGCAGGAAGCAGAGGGCTGAGAGTACGGTAGACCCATTCATTGTAAGCATTGAGCCAGGCAAGAGCCTCCGGTCCGAGAACATCCTTCATAACCGCCGAAGTATCTATGTGACAGCAGGTCAGCGTCTCGAACTTGAGCCACTCTCCGAATTCGCTTTCACCGGCCTCCTTGCAAAGGACTATGTTCTCGTGACGTATTCCGTGCATTCCTTCCCTGTAAAGTCCGGGCTCGTTGGATGTCACCATACCGGGCAGAAGTGGCTGAGGATTATATTGATATCGGATGGACTGCGGGCCTTCGTGTACACAGAGATAATATCCGATTCCGTGGCCTGTGCCGTGACCGAAATTCCTTTTCGCCTTCCAAAGAGGCATACGCGCCAGAGCATCAAGTTGACAACCGGCCGTACCCTTTGGGAACACGGCCATAGACAGGTCGATCATTCCTTTAAGCACAAGCGTGTAATCCTCCTTTTCCAGATCCGTACACTCTCCCATCGGAACCGTTCTGGTGATATCTGTAGTTCCCGTCAGATACTGTCCTCCAGAATCCACCAGATAAAGTCCTCTCGGCCGGATTACAGCCGATCCTTCGCGCGGAGTAGAATAGTGCGGCAAGGCTGCACCGGGGCCATAAGCGGAAATATTCTCGAAACTATTGCCCCTGTATCCCGGAATTTCCGCACGGAATGCGGTAAGACGCTCTGAAGCCTCCCATTCATCGACCTCCCTTCCGGAAGCCACCTCAGTTTCAAGCCAGTGAAGGAAGCGTTCCATCGCTACACCATCGTCAATATATGTCTGGCGTAGATTCTCTATCTCTGAAGACACCTTCACGGCCTTTTCAAGGATGACCGGAGATGTGCCGCACACTACAGAATCCTCTGTAAAACAGCCTCTTATATATTTATATATATGCGAATTCAGAGTGGATGGATCTATGAATATCTTCCCGGAATCTTCTCCCTCGAAATCAGACAAGGTAAAAAACACAGAATCATATTCCTCGACATCCACCTCGTCCATCCGCAGTTCGGCAAAACTGTCCAAAGTGTCCGGATCCAATTCTGATTCTGATGCATCCTTCCTCACGAACCATTTTACATAGTCCTGAGAAACAAGCAGATATGAGATCACCAACGGATTGTATTCGATATCGCTGCCTCTTACGTTTAGCATCCAAGCCACCTCATCCAAAGAAGACAGAAGGACTTTGTCATATCCTCCAAGAAGCATCCATTTCCTGAGCCAGGATATCTTATCAACCCTCGGAATACCTCCGAAGCACTCAACGTCCAGAGTCGTCACCGGTGTCTGCGGCAGCATAGGCCTATCCTTCCAAAGATCCTGAAGCATATCCGGAACATCCACGATCAGAGCCCCCTCGCCTAGGGCATCCTCCAGTTCCCGTACCGCGCTGACACTCTGGCATAGTCCGTCAAGGGCGACGACACGAGCCTTGTCCGAAAGCCACTGAGGTATAGGTACTGCTCCAGGCACACGGGTCTTATGAAGTTCAACGCCCGTGCCCTCAAGTTGATCCAGAGCCTGTATGAAATATCTGGAATCCGTCCACAGTCCGGCGTGATCCGCAGTAATCACGACATCACATGCCTCTCCTGTAAATCCGGTAAGCCACTCAACCTGCTTCCACCTTGGAGCAGGATATTCACTGCTGTGAGGGTCGGAACCGGTGATTAC
The DNA here is from genome assembly GCA_017626555.1 of Bacteroidales bacterium. Taxonomy (GTDB): domain Bacteria; phylum Bacteroidota; class Bacteroidia; order Bacteroidales; family UBA932; genus Cryptobacteroides. The sequence continues at coordinate 59,271 of JAGAIM010000002.1, read as the reverse complement.
CACAGCATCCCAACCATTCTCAGCCATAAGGGCTCTCAGAGCCTCGATTCTCTCTGCAAAGATGTTTCCCATATATCTATATCTTTAAAACAGTGGCACATAAAGCGCTACATATCAACAAATTACGCAAGATGCCTGCTGCATCGCGACAGCAGGCATTTCACACAACCTGCTATCAATCAGCGTGTTAACTGTCACACTATATCCGCGATGATTCCGTCCGAGACGAAGAAGCGGCTTTCGGGGATGCGGATCCGGCCGTCGCCAGACCCGACAAGGGCACCGATCTCCATCGCACGCACCAGAGCCCCCCTGTCACAATGTTCTTCAAGGAAAGAAGCCTCGATCCCGTCCGAAGTCCTCAACGCCAGCATTATCTTCTCCAACGCCAGTTGCTCATCATCCAAAGTCTCATATTCCCTGACAGATCCTGGATCGGCAATGTATGCCTTAAGATCCGGAAGGTTCCATTGCCTCTCAGATCCGACAAAACTATGTGCACCCGGCCCGAACCCCACATAAGGGATATGTCTCCAATAAGCGGAATTATGGACGGCCGCATAACCCGGCTGAGCGAAATTGGATATCTCATAATGACGGTAGCCGGCTGCGGACAACGCCTCACAGAGCATCCGGTACTGGCGCTGGCAAAGTTCCTCTGAGGCCTCCTCAAACCGTCCCTTCCCGACCAGCCGGTCCAGCATACTTCCAGGCTCCACTGAGAGTTGATAAGCCGATATATGCTGAGGCAGCCTGCCTGAAGGAGAGATTGCCAAAGCATCCGTCAAGGTATCAGCCCATTGAGCATCAGACAGTTGCGGAAGGCCGAAGATCAGATCTATGCTGATATTGCCGATTCCTGCGTTTTCCAGTATGGCGTATGCCTCACGGGCTACGGCAGCATTGTGGCGACGGTTCATAAATTTCAATATCCCGTCATCAAAGGACTGCACACCCATACTTATACGGTTGACTCCGAGCCCCATAAGCCCCCTCACATAGTCCTCTCCCTTCTCTACGATATCCTCCGGATTGACCTCAAAAGTAAACTCCTCGAAAGGCCCCCCGTGCCCTGATTCCCGCAATGCAGAAAGCAAGCGTTCATATACACTGAGAGGCAGCACCGACGGGGTGCCACCTCCTATGTATAGCGTATTCTTTTCATCCGTTATTTCCTGTCCGCGCATCCTGACCTCTGCCTCAAGAGCATCAGCAAAGCGTCCGAAGAGTTCTTCCTGCCTGCCGGCATCCTCAGCCTTGCGGCACTTTGCCGCGACCTCCGAATAGAAGCCGCAATATGTGCAGAGACTCCTGCAGAATGGGATGTGGACGTAAATCACGGCTTATCGGAGCATCAACTCTGCCGATCCGAGGCGGGTCTGCTCCGTATATGCCTCGACTGTGTAGATACCCTTGACATAGCCGGTGATGTCGTTGAGATAGATGCTGAGTTCGACTTCCTTGCCCTGGTAGTCAACCTCACGCGATGCAGAGCAGATCATAGGCTCTCCATCCACCTCGAACGTCCTCTGGCTGTCGTTGGTAAGAAGGATTCCGTCCGGTCCCTTCACTCTGATATACACCCTTACAGGACCCTTCGGAGCCAGATCGTTCTCTACCAGACTCAATGTAGTGAGAAGCCTTACCACACGGCTGCTGCGGTCTGTGACCTTGTCGGAAGCGTTGTAGGCTTCCATTCTGATACCACGTGCCTTGATTACAGAACCGGCTGCAACCTGTCCGGAAAGATTCTCAACCTCCTTGCTCAACTCCTGCTGCTTTCTTCTGCTCTCGGCAGCCTCACGACGTGCTGCAGCAGCGTCTGCAGTAAGTTGCTTGTTGAGGGTATTCAGCGAGTCGATCTGCACGATATAGTTCCTCATAATACTTCTTAGCGTGCCGAGTTCCTTCTCATACTGACGGATCTTGCTGCGGTTGGTCGCTTCTGTCTTTGTTATCTTCTCTATGAGCATCTGCACTTCAAGACGTGAAGAATCCAACTGAAGATTTATGTCGTCATAATCTGAAGAAAGAGTAGCATAGTCATTCTGAAGAGCGATCATCTGCTCCGTCAGTTCCTCCTTCTCCACTGTGAGATCCTTTACCAATGATGATTTCTGATACCAGATGTATGCGAGTGCACCGGCAAGAAGCACGGCAACAGCGATAAGGGCATACATTACTTTTTTCAAGTTCTGCTCTTCCATTTCTGTCTTTTTGGGATGATTATTATTTCCAATATATCCGCAAATATAGCAAAATATCGGATTTTAGTCTATATTTGTGGTATTAATAACACCGCAAAATCAATGCTATGAAATATCTGATCAGATCTATAAAGTACTTTTTCTACTTCGCATTCCTTACCACCGCCATTGTCCTCGTACTCGTTGCCATAGGTGCGGTCGAGGGAGATATCAACTCGATTTTTGACGGCGGTTACAGCGCATTATGGAAAATTGCCATATTTTTTGCAGTGATAGCCGCTGTGTATCCGAAGGTGGGTTTCATCAGACGCGAGATACCTCTCGACAAGGAATGGAATGAAATCCGTGAAGATGTGACAGGATATTTCAGAGACCGAAGGTATGTGCTCGAGTCTGAGAGTGAAGGTGTGGTGACGTTCCGTTTCCGTGACATCGCAGGAAAGTTATCCAAAATGTACGAAGACAGACTGACTCTCACCAGGACTCCGGAGGGCTACGAACTGGAAGGTCTGAGAAAGGATGTGATGAGACTCGCTGCAGGACTGGAGCACCATCTCGCTCCTCACACAGAGGAATGAGACGACTTTATATAACACTTTAATTCAATGTTTTATGAACGAATTGAAGACTGTAGCAAAATTTGCTGACCCGATGCTGGCGAGCATCTGTCAGGGACTGCTCGAATCCAACGGAATCAGAGCAGAAGTCTTCGGTGAAGTGTCCTCCTACCCATCATTCAATGTGGCGGAGCAGAACATCGAAGTAAAAGTCAATGCAGAAGATTATGAATCCGCATTGAGCATCTTGGCCGCTTCGGACAAGGCCGAGTAGAAATCCTCGCCGAAATAGCGCTCGATAGGTTCGCGTAAGAATTCATATACGCGGACCTTTTCTTTTCGACCTTTCGCAAAAGCATCCTGACAGATATGCCATCTGTGCAGATTGAGGGCTCGCGTACCATTGCTTAATTGAGTAATACGTATCGGGTAGAGCCAGCAGGAGATCGGTTTGCGGAAATCGCCCTTACCCTGGAACCAGCATCTCTCCATAGAGCAGAAGCAATTGCCCTCCTCATCAAAAAGTGTGTAGGCACATTCTTCACTCCCCGGCACGAGTGGAGTGACCATATCTCCGTCCCTGTCGATCTCGAAGAATCCTTTATCCGCGACAGCCTTGCGTCCCTCCTCCGACATTATCGGAGAAAAGGTATGATAGTTCTTCTCTATCGCCTCTGCCTCACACTCTTCCATCGGCGCGCCACTGTCACCGATGACACAACAGCACCCCTTGCATTTCTCGTAGTCGCAGGCAAAATATTCAGTCAGGATCTCCTCAGAGACCAGACAGTCGTCAATCTGAATTATTGTTCCGTGATACATATCTGTTTGTAGTTACATATTCAATCTTGCTTCCCTGATCAAGGAATGAAAATATATTTCTGACAGCATCGATGGTGACAGCATCGATACCAGAAGCATACCCTGTCGTAAGATCCTTGCCGTCCAGATGTCTCAGAATTATGGCATCCACCCAATAATGAGGATCAGCCATATCGATTGCCATCATATTCTTAAGATATGACTTGCATTGCCTGAATTCAGTTTCAGTAATATCCTGGGCACCCATATCCGAAAGCACTTTTCTTATATCCCCCAGAGCATCGATAGGAGGCATCACCACCATTCCTTCTGCAAAACCCTCCTCATCGGCTTCCCACACAGATATGAGCAAGTTGAGCCTTTCCTCAGGATAGATCCTGCAGTTATACGATATATTCAGAGTCATACCTGAATCTGCAAGCGCCTCGGCCAGACTTCGTTCCAGAAGCATAACTGCCATCTGGGCTGCAATGTAATTGGAGGCTGTCAGAGGCATACGGGCAGACAAGGCTATATCCACAGCATTCTTTTCACCGGCAACCGTATATGTTGACCAGCCTGACACCGGCTGATAACGCAATACAGGCCTTCTTACCGCACTTTCTTTTGTCCTGAAGCCGCCGACATACGGGAGAAGCGCTTTCTTTAGTCTTTCCTCACCTATATCTCCTACAATCACAAGAACTCCGTCATTCACCTTTGCCATCTGAGACGATAAGAAGGCATCAGCCTTGGAGAAGAAAGAGTCCGTCAGTTTACCCTTTGATTTATATGGTGAATACCTGTAATCAGGACACATAATGCTGTCTATCGCAGTCATTCTCGATTCGTAGCGGCCTTCGGAATATTCCAGAGCAAGTTCAGTACAATCCATATAATAAGGATATGCATCACCATTGCCTGTCCTCTCATTTGCCAATGCAAGAAGCGCCCTCATAAGCAACGATATACGGTCTTTCGGCAAACTTCCGCCAATCAGTATATTTGACAAGGTGATTCTGGCATCCATCGTTATCCCTTCCTTCTTCAGAAGTCCGAAGAAATCATCTGCCTCAAAGCCGCATATCCTGCTGAGCCTGAACATATCTGACGCAAAGGCTCCCTCTCCTTCACCAAGCCCCTGGATGCTGCCGTATCCACCGTTCAATGCAAGGGTATAGAATATATCTCCATCTGACGGCAAGTCTTTAAAAACGACCTTAAACCCATTTGAAAAAGTAATGACGGTACCTCCGGAAATATGATCCCTTCTTGATGATCTCACCTTGACTTTAGGGGCTGCACCCGGAAATGCGGATGTATCTGCCGATGTCAGATGCAGTGCACCGATATTTTCCGCCTCGCTTTCCAAAGGATAAAGCAACGCCGCAGCAACGTCGTTGAAAAGTCTGCATCGCAAGGAATCAGGAAGATTGCGCGAAGTGTGGAATTCATATTTCTGAACCGGAGAGGCCAGGGAAGATCCGTACAGAAAGGAATATATGCATCTGTCAACATAGTCTTCGTTTTCCTTTACCGGATCGGAGGCATAACGCTTGAGATCGGCAAGAAAAGCGGCTTCAGCAACAAGATATTCTTCCGTAGCAACACCTTCAGCATCTATTGCAGCCATCACTCCACACAGTATTCCTGATGCTTTTTCCGCATATTCCGATGCTGTCACGATACGCACGGAAAAAGAATCATCGTATGGATTCCTGTCACTGGCGATGTGCCTGCTTGAAACATCGGCATACGGCACTCCTGCCGCCTTGAGAGCCATCTTAATCCTCCTTACCGCAACACGTCCCAACACATCCAGAGACATATTGAATATCTGCGGCTGAACCGTGTTCATATACTCACGGGGAGCCCTGCCGGACATCCATTCTGCGGAGAGAAGACGCATACCGGAAGGCAGACAGGTCTGTGTCACGATATTTGTCGGCACACGATCCTGGAGAAGTGGGACACGATCTGCAGAAGCGCGGGAAGATATCATATAAGACATCGGTTCCAGTCTTGAAATCACCTGCTTCGCATCGACATCTCCTGAAATGATTATAGCCTGATCCGAAGGAGAATACCATTTTCCAAGAAACGGATCGTCAGTCCAGACGGAACGCCCTGCCATATCAAGCAGAACCAGGACAGCAGAATCAAGCACAGCCTTGCCATCGTCCAGCCTCACATCCCTGAAACGGTAAACAGTTGCATCATCCTCAACCTTCACATATCCTTCATTGCCTGGGACAGAACCGTGGGAAGAGAAAAAACCGACAGGGGATATATGATCCGGACGCGGAAGAAGAGTCAGTCCCTTACGCGCCTGAACCACTGCATTACCCGAAGTGTCTGTGACATTCTTTCTTCCCGTTTTCTGGATAAGAGCGAAGTCGGCAACTCCTTTGCAGGAAAAGTTGGATGCAATATAATATGACATTCCGTTAGGCAAGACACCGCTGACAACATCAGGATCCCCCGGCATAACCGGAAGTTCCTGTGCAGGCACGATTATTGAAAACAATATGGCCGACACTAATGCAATCAACTGTCTTAAAACCGATTTCATAACATTTAACATTGCTGTTTGCAAAAATACGACAAAATTTTCCTATTTTTGCATCTTGTGTTGAATTATGAGAATTAATGTCAAATAAATTGGATAAAAGTATGAAGAAAATTTTTCTCTTTTTTGCAGCAGTCGCAATGACCGCTGGAGTAATGTCCGCTCAGGACATCAATCAGGCAACTGAGGCTTACAACAATGGTGCAATGGAACTTCAGATGGGCAACAATGCTGCCGCCATCGAGAATTTCCAGACAGCCCTCACAATGGGTGAGGCTCTCGGAGATGAGGGTGCTGATCTTGTTGCGAACTGCAAGAAGGCGATCAGTTCGACATATCTCAGTATGGCAAAGGATCTTTACAATGCAAAGGATTTCGACGGCGCTGTAGCAGCATTCCAGCAGGCAAAGGAAGTTGCAGAAGGTTATGGCGAGGCTGAAATCGCAGCAGAGGCTGCAGATCTCATCGGCCAGGCTGAAATGCTGAAGTACAACACTGCAGGTAAGGCTGCTATGAAGGCAAAGGATTACCCTACCGCCATCGCAAACTTCACAAAGGTTCTTGAACTTGATCCTGCCAATGGTGGCGTTGCCATCCAACTCGGTCAGGCTTATATGAGAGCAGGTCAACTCGACGAGTCCATCGCGGCTCTTGAGACTGCAAAGGCAAACGGTGAGGAAGCGAATGCAGCAAAACTTCTTTCAAACATCTACCTCAAGAAGGCACAGGCTGCCAACAAGGCAAAGAAGTATCAGGAAGTGATCGACTTCGCTGCCCAATCAAATGAGGCACTTGAGAACGGTAATGCATACAAACTTTCTGCAAGCGCACTTCAGAAACTCGGAAAGAACGATGAGTGCATCGCAGCATACGAGAAGTATCTCGAGGTTACTCCTAATGCAAAGGATGCTGGTGGAATCATCTGCACAATCGCTGTCCTCTATCAGCAGGCTGGCAACAAGGCAAAGGCTAAGGAGTATTACGAGAAGATCGTTAACGATCCTCAGTTCGGTGCTACAGCACAGGAGCAACTCAAGACTCTCTAATCAATGAGGCAACTTGAACTGCTTGCTCCGGCAAGAGACTCACAGATCGGCATCGCAGCAATAGACTGCGGTGCCGATGCTGTGTATATAGCCGGGCCGCAGTTCGGAGCACGCCAGGCTGCAGGCAACACAATAGACGACATCAGAAATCTGTGCAGTTATGCCCACAGATTCGGCGCCAGGATTTTTGTCGCTCTCAATACTATCCTGTACGACGATGAACTGGAGGCAGCATACAGACAGATGCTTGATGTCCAGGAAGCCGGTGCAGATGCATTGATAATCCAGGATATGGCTGTGCTCAAGATGTCTCAGGAAGGTATCTGCGACATCAGGAAAGACTTCCGGATCCCTCTTCACGCATCCACCCAATGCGCCATACGCACACCTGAACAGGCATCATTCCTTGAAGGCCTGGGATTTTCCAGACTGATTCTTGAAAGGGAACTTTCTCTTGACCAGATCCGGGCTATCAGGGAAGCAGTCACCTGTGAACTCGAATTCTTTGTTCACGGAGCGCTGTGCGTATGCTATAGCGGACAATGCTATCTTTCGGAAAACATCGCCGGCAGAAGTGCCAACAGAGGAGCCTGCATTCAGGCTTGCAGGTCGAGATACGACCTTGTCGATGCAGACGGAAAGGTCATAGTCAGGGACAAGGCCCTGCTTTCACTTAAAGACTACAATCTCCGGAACAGGATAGAAGACCTTGCCGAAGCGGGCATAACATCCTTCAAGATAGAAGGAAGGCTCAAGAATGCATCGTACGTAAAAAACGTGGTCAGGGACTATTCTATGGCAATTGACGAACTGATCGGAAGGCATTCTTCAGAATATGAGAGAGGCTCCTTCGGTATGGTCAGCGGCGGATTCACTCCCGACACATATAAGACTTTCAACCGAGGATACACCGAACTCTACATTGACGGCAGACGTGGCAGATGGGCCGCAATGGATGCCGCAAAATCAATGGGAGAAGAGATCGGGCAGGTGGCCGGACTCAACAAGGAGAAGACTTCTGTAAAACTGAAATTCGCAAGAAAAGACATTATCCTGAACAATGGAGACGGCTTTTCCTTTGTTGCCAAGGACGGAAGCGTATGCGGATTCCGTGGAGATGTATGCAAAACGGACATCATACAATGCAAGAGCACTCCATCCCTGTTCATCGGTGCCAAGATTTTCCGCAACATAAACACGGCTTTTGAAAAGGAGATAGAAAGAAATGCCTGCACGAGAATCATCAGAGCAAATGTTTCGATGCGGTTCAGCAGGTCAGACGAAGGAATCTGGACTGCAGAAGTCAAAGCGGTCAGCGAAGACGGCAGAGAAGTTTCAGAATCTTTTGTTGCAGGAAGCCAGACTGCGGACAACCACGGCAGGATGCTTGAAATGATTCACAATCAAATAAGCAAGACTGCAGGAGGATACAGATTTGCCGTTTCTGATATTGACTCATCAGGAGACCTTCCTTTTATGAGCGCAGCATCTCTGAATGCAATCAGAAGAAAACTTGCGGAGGTACTTGATTCGATACCTTGCGGCAAAAAGGACATCCTTCTGAGAAAGCCGGGAAAAGTAACAAAACCGCTTCCTCAGAAAGACATCACATACAAAAACAACATTTCCAACAGTATTGCCGAACAATTGTACAAAGAGGCCGGAGCAGTGGAAATACTCAAGGCATACGAACTCGAACAGACAGCCTCTGCGGAACTGATGAGAACCAGATACTGCATCCGCTTTGAATTGGGAATGTGTCCGAAACATCAGGGAGCAAAGGTGCCAAAGCCGCTTTTCCTCTTGAACAACGGTCGCCGTCTTGCTCTTGGATTCGACTGCAAGGCCTGTGAAATGACAGTAACTTCGGCCGATTGATCAATATTCTACCACTTCAAATGTGAGTTCTACATCACCGAATGAGCCGGGCATACCGCTCAGTCTGTCAAACCATTTATAGTCCAGACGCCCTCTCCAGACCACATCGTCCCTGGCATTGAGAGGAATGTTGATTTCGAACCCATAACTCTTCCCTTCTACAAACACTTTGGCCTTGGTTGACCATTCCGTCCTTGTACCTCCGTCATCTTCCGTGATCTGGAAAGCACACCAGTCTATATCTTCAGACCACCCTGACATAAGCACTGCATTGAAATTCTGAGGCTGTCCCACCTGACTGCGCTTCACCACTATCATAAAATCCGTTATCATAGGGTCATAAAGTTTCATTTCCGCCTCAGTCATAGCGGTAAAATCCTCCAGATAACCAATCTTGACGAAAAACTCAGACGCGCCAGCAAACCAGGTATCAAAATTACGATTCATTTTAAAATCTCTGAGAATCAAAGCATTACAAGACTCATCAGACTTTGTCGCAGGTTTATCCCGAGGTCTGACGATAATGTTTCCGCCGCCTTCTCCCCACTGTGGATCTTCCCTCCTCAACAACTCAAGAGTAGTATATCCGGCATCTGAATTCCTGTTAACCACCCAAACCGGCTCCTCATCTGCCATAGCCTCATCTACAATCACCTCCTCCACCCGGCGGAAACCATCATCATCAACAAACAGCCTGTAACCAGTATTCACATCAGAGCCATCCTCCGGATCGAAGGTAATTACAGGCATTGTCCTGCCATCCCATTTCTCGGAAAAAGGCCAATATATCTGAATATCCGACTGCATCAAAGCAGACAGGTATGCTTCCGGATCCATTGCCTCCCGGCCAGATCTTACTGCCGGTATCGAATAAACATAATCTTCTATCAGGTCTCTCAAAGGCACTGTAAAAGTCCCGGCACTCTTCACCTCGCTATCTCCCACTCCTGTACCGGGTCTTTCGAAAAGATCCTTCATCATATATTCTTCATCATATCCGTTTCCGGAAGAAGATGTCACAGCCATATAGACTTCCTCAACCTGAGCATTCTCCAAAGGAAGTCTGGAAAGGATTTCAGCCACTTCTTCCAGTCCCACATACTGCATTGAAGCATCTGCATCCGGGACATTATCCACGATCTCGCAAGAAGACAGAGACAAGACCGCAAGCACCGATGTCATAATATTGATCAAACGCATTTTCATAGTCTCCTGGTTTTTACGATGCAAAGTTCCGTACTATTAGCCGTGTACTCAAAAAATATACGTTTATTTCAAAAAATCGGCCTCTCACATAAGTGAATGGCCGATTTGAATATCAGAATCTGTTATAGAAAACAAAAATACAGGACAGATTGTTCTACAAATGTTCCACGCGGATCTGTATCCACGATTATGCAGAGCATCAGATCCGACTACGGAAGAAAACAAAGCGAGGACGATCATTGAGATCATTGATCGTACATACATCTGCAAACTTAAGATCACGGAAAATCTCCTCCGTATCAAAGGAAAGAGCCTCATTGATCTCGACAAGCCCGTATCCCCCAGGCTTCAGAAACAGAAGAGCCCACCTCGCGATTGCACGATAGAATACAAGAGGATCATTATCCGGAACAAAAAGAGCCAGATGCGGTTCGTGTTCAAGCACGTTGGTACGCATAAGAGCCTTCTCCGATTCCATAACGTATGGAGGATTGCTGACAATTATATCGAACTGATGGAGGGACGTTTCCCGGCTCCATTCAAGATGATTGGAAAGTACATCGGCTTTGATGAAATCCGGAATCAGAGCACCTGTACGTGACATTTCATCGGAAAAATCCTGAGATGAGGCAATAGAAAGGGCAGCATCAGAAATATCCACTGCCGTAACCTGTGCTCCCGGCATCTCCAGAGCCAGAGTCCAGGCTATGCAGCCGCTGCCGGTACACAGATCCAGGATCCTCAGATCGGATGGCTTTGCCGGCACACTCTGCAATCCCTTCCCCGCAGCAAAATCAAGAACAGTTCTGCAAAGAATTTCAGTCTCGGGACGAGGGATCAGCACATCAGGAGAAACTGTGAATTCGCGGCCATAGAAATACGCAATGCGCGTTACATACTGCAAAGGCTCACCCGAAGCCATACGACTGAAAGCATCACGAATGATTTTTACATCATTTTCCGAAACCTTATAATAAGGTTCTATGATGTGGGTGTGACGTGATATGGGTAATATGCTCTCCAGATAACGCAGAACCATCTCACGCGCTTCCCTCCCGGGGTAAAGCGTTGAGAGCAGGGTAGTTCCTTCCTGTATGATTTCTTTCAGACTCATCGGATCGAATTTTCAATGACAGTCGTCAGAAAATCTGTCATTGAAAGGCCGGCTGCCCTGACCATCTGAGGCACAAGTGATGCCGATGTCATTCCTGGTATAGTGTTGACTTCCAGGAAGTAAAGACCTTCTGCAGAAGCGATGTAATCTACTCTGACAAGACCGCTGCAGCCAAGATGTGCATAAATCTTCCTTGAAGTCTCCTGTATCTCTTCCTTCAGGCTTTCCGGAATCTGAGCCGGACATACTTCTCTGCTATGACCGTTGTATTTGGCCTCGTAATCAAAGAATTCATTGTCAGTGAGGATTTCTATTACAGGAAGAGCCACATAATCCTTCCCATCATAATACACAGCGCAGGTAAGTTCGCGTCCTGTGACAGCCGCCTCGGCAATGAGCATATTTCCTTCTGAGAAGGCATATTCCACCGCCTTGTCGAAATCCTCCACAGACTTGACTTTGGAAACTCCGAAACTGCTGCCTCCGTCCGTGGGCTTCACGAACATCGGAAGTCCCAGTCTATCAACAGCCTTCTGAGCCAATCCTTCGACAGACTCACCTTTGCGCAGGAAGATATCGTCCGCACATTTCACAAAATCCACATCCTTCAGATAACTCTTGCAGGAAAACTTATCGAAGGTAACGGCTGAAACAAAGGCATTACATCCGCTATGGGGCACACCGAGCATCTCGAGATAGCCCTGCATAAGTCCGTTCTCGCCAGGAGTTCCGTGCTGCATTATGTATGCATAGTCAAACTTTATCTTTTCACCGCCGAGAGTTATCGAAAAGTCGTTCTTATCAATATGAACCTCATTTTCACCCAGAACAACCCTATCCTCTCCGTCCTTTCTATATGCCTTCAGATACCAACTGCCGAATCTGGCAAATATCTCATATACATTATACTTTGTACCGTCAATCTGCGAAGCCGTGAACTCACCGCTACGCACTGATACCTCCCACTCAGAGGAGTCACTTCCATATATTACCGCTAAATTCTTCATTATTCAAAGAAATAATCCATACTTTCTTCTGCCTTCACAGATGCGTCCGCATCACTTCCATCGCAATCCAGATTGAGAGAAATGCCTGGAGGAGCCATAAATGTCTCGTTTTCATCTATCTTGAGGGACTGATCCTTGCGACATTTCTGCATAAAGAGTCCCCATATCGGAAGAGCCATATTGGATCCGCCGCCGAGAGCGAGAGACTCGAAATGTACCTGACGGTCCTCCGCACCGACCCATACACCAGCAGTCAGGGACGGAGTATATCCGATGAACCATCCGTCAGACTGATCGTTGGTAGTTCCCGTCTTTCCGGCGATTTCTCCGGTGAGGCCATATTTTGCACGAAGGCGTACACCTGTACCGCTGTTCACGACACCCTGCATCAGATTTGCCATCAGATAAGCCGTATATTCACTTATCGCCTCCTGCGATCTGTTGCTGAACTCTCCCAGGACGTTACCCATACTGTCCTCTATACGGGTCACAAACATAGGAGAGACATAGACACCTTTCGACGGGAAGGTATTATATGCCGCAACCATCTCATATACAGTGATATCCGCAGATCCTACGCAAAGCGAGTTCACAGGATCGAGATAGCATCCCACTCCCATCTTACGCATCATCTCGACCATTGCATTCGGGCCGTACTGCTTCATAAGATAGGCAGAAATATTGTTGGAACTTTTGGTAAGTCCCCACTTCAATGTGACAGTCTGGCCGATCCACTCATCCTTATCCGTACTCTTCGGAGTCCAGGTCGTATCCCCAACCATAAATGTCTGAGGGACATTCACCACCTTGTCGCAAGGACTCATCCCCTCCTGCATTGCAAGAGTGTAAAGGAAAGGCTTGATCGTCGAACCCACCTGACGTTTGCCCTGACGTACATTGTCATATTTGAAATAACGGTAGTTCGGACCGCCGACGTATGCCTTGATATGTCCGGTCTCAGGCTCGATCGCCATAAAAGCAGCACGAAGATGAGACTTGTAATATCGGATGGAATCATTCGGGGTCATAACAGTGTCGATATATCCCTTCCTGTTCCAGGAGAATACCCTCATCTTGACAGGCTCATCGAAACTCTTGCGGATCTCTGACTCAGACGCTCCGTTATTCTTCATTATGCGATAACGGTCGCTCCAGCGTCTGGCCTGCTTCATAAGTTGGTCGATGGTCTTCTGATCCACATCATTGGAGAAAGGCTTGTTGGTCTTCCATCTGAGATCGCGCCAGAAACTCTTCTGAAGATCCTTGCCCAGATGCTCGGCAACAGCCTCCTCAGCATATTTCTGCATACGGGAGTCGATTGTAGTGTATATCCTGAGGCCATCCTTGTCGAGATTATATGATGTTCCGTCAGCCTTCTTGTTCTTGTTGAGCCATCCGTAAAGTTGGTCATCAGCCCACTGAAGCGAATCCACCACATAATCCTCATACTGATTATATGATGATCTTTTAGGCTTCTTGGCATTCATCGTACGACGGAGCATATCTCTGAAATACGGACCGATTCCGGCATTGTGATCCTGGATCTGATATGACAGGGTAATCGGAATCTGCTGAATGGAATCACGCTCCTGAGCCGTCAGGAAGCCGTTCTTCTCCATACGTGATATGACCAGATTCCTTCTTGCAAGAGACTTGTCCGGATTAATGGCTGGATTATATCGTGTAGGTTTATTGACCATTCCGACCAGAGTCGCTGCCTCTTCCACCGACAGGTCGATAGGATTCTTCCCGAAGAAAGTCTGAGCCGCAGCCTTGATTCCGTACGCGTTGCTTCCGAAGAAGATCTGATTCATATACATAGTCATAATCTCATCCTTCGTATAGTTGCGCTCAAGTTTGACCGCCGTGATCCATTCCTTCAGTTTGATCCATATCATCTTGAGGGTTGACACTCCGGGAATCCTGCTGCTCACATCCTCGCGAGGGTAAAGGGTCTTGGCCAACTGCTGGGTGATGGTACTTCCTCCTCCCTGGCTTGAATCACTGCTGAGAAGAGTCTTGACAAGCACACGGGCCAGACTCTCGAAGTCGATTCCTGAATGTCTGTAGAAACGTTCATCCTCAGTGGCTACCGCCGCATTGACAATATTCGGAGACAGTTCATCGTAACTTACGAACGAACGGTTCTCAATATGGAATGTCGTGAGAACCTCCCCATCAGAGGAAATCACCTGCGTAGCAAGTTTGCTGTCAGGATTCTCAAGTTCTTCAAACGATGGGATGTCGGCAAATGCCCATACCGCGGCAAGCAGCAGAACAACACTTGCAACTCCGGCTCCGAACAGTATCCAGAACCATCTTACGATCTTCTTCTTTGTCGTATCTTTCATATCAAAAAAATTCCATTCAATACATATATAAGGTCACCTTTAGGTGACATTCCGAAAGGCTCGGGTATAAGACCACAAAATTAACAACAAAATTTGGAAAATTGCCCGATTTGTGACTTACTTTGCAGTTTCTTTTTGAAAAGTTAAGGAGAATTTGAGAATGAAGGAAGGAAAGAATCTTGTAATCGTCGAGTCTCCGGCAAAGGCCGGAACCATACAGAAGTTTCTCGGAAACGATTTTGTCGTCAAGTCCAGTTTCGGACACATACGTGACCTGCACGATAGCGAACTCAGCATAGACGTTGAGAATGGCTTCAAGCCGGAATATGTAATCCCGACCGACAAGAAGAAAGTGGTGACTGAACTGAAGAAAGCGGCAAAGGAAGCCAAGACCGTATGGCTGGCATCCGATGAAGACCGCGAAGGAGAGGCTATTTCTTGGCATCTTTTCGAGACATTGGGGCTTGATGCGGAAAACACAAGAAGAATTGTTTTCCACGAGATCACCAAGAATGCCATCCTCAATGCCATAGAAAATCCCCGCGAGATCGATATGAATCTTGTGAATGCCCAGCAGGCGCGTCGTGTACTTGACCGTCTTGTAGGATTTGAACTCTCACCTGTTCTCTGGAGAAAGATACAGCCGAAACTTTCCGCAGGACGCGTACAGTCAGTCGCGCTCAGACTCGTAGTTGACCGTGAAAGAGAGATTCTCGCATTCAAAAATGAGCAATATTA
Organism: Bacteroidales bacterium; assembly: GCA_017626555.1. Classification (GTDB taxonomy): domain Bacteria; phylum Bacteroidota; class Bacteroidia; order Bacteroidales; family UBA932; genus Cryptobacteroides. The sequence continues at coordinate 43,797 of JAGAIM010000002.1, read as the reverse complement.
CAGGATCGATGCCCTTTTCCATCCGGAAGGAACACCTGACAAAACCTTGGTAAAGGCTACCCTGGACAGAAGATTTCCCGACCTGGAATCAGCAAAAGAATATCTCGAAAGGTGCATAGGAGCAAAGTTCAGCATCAGCAGCATCGACAAGAAGGAAGGCACAAGGACACCTGCCGCTCCTTTCACGACATCGACACTACAGCAGGAGGCTGCAAGAAAACTCAGGCTTTCGGTCAGCCAGACAATGAGCATTGCCCAGAGGCTGTATGAGCACGGACTCATAACATATATGCGTACCGACTCCACCAATCTTTCTTCACTCGCAATAAACACCTCCAAGAAATTCATCTGCGACAACTTCGGAGAAGAATATTCAAAAGTCAGACAATACAAGACCAAGGCTAAAGGCGCTCAGGAAGCCCACGAAGCCATCCGTCCGACATATATAGAGAACACATCCATAGAAGGAACCCCTCAGGAGCAGAAATTGTATGAACTGATATGGAAGCGCACTGTGGCATCACAGATGTCCGATGCACGCATCCTCAGGACAGACATCAAGGTGTCATCAGACAAGGGTGAAGAGAAGTTCAATGTCCAGGCGAGCGAAGTCCTTTTCGACGGATTCCTCAAACTATACATCGAAAGCACAGACGAACCGATGCAGGATGATGAAATGACTATCCTTCCCGAAATGAACATAGGAGACAGGATGTTCGAAGATGTCATCACTGCCGAATGCAGATTCACTTCCGCACCTTCACGATACTCCGAGGCTACCCTCGTAAAGAAACTTGAAGAACTTGGAATCGGCCGCCCGTCAACATACGCACCGACAATATCCACACTCACAAAGGGACGAGGATATATCATCAAGGGCGACAAGCCGGGTGAGAAGCACAATGTAACCAACCTTGCTCTCCGTAACGGAGCGATAAAGGCATCGTCCAAAAGCGAAACAACCGGTGCCGAAAAGGGAAGACTTCTCCCACAGGACATAGGAATGATAGTCACCGACTACCTTGTAAAGAACTTCGACACTATTCTTGACTATGGATTCACCGCTAATGTAGAGAAGGATTTCGACCAGATAGCCGAAGGTGATTTGACCTGGAACAGTGTCATCAGCGGATTCTACGAGCCATTCCACGCAAAAATCAAGGAAACGCTCAGCAACAGGGAATATAGTCACGTAAGCCGCGAACTTGGCTTTGACCCGAAGGACGGACAGCCTTTGGTCGCAAAATTCGGACAATTCGGGCCATACGTACAGAAAGGAGAAGGAGAAAACAGACAGTTTGCAAGCCTTGCACCGGGTCAACTGATTGAAAGCATAACTTTGGAAGATGCCTTGAAACTTTTTGAACTCCCACGCATTGTCGGGCAATATGAAGGTATCGATATCGTATGCACTAAAGGACGTTTCGGCCCCTATCTGAAATACGGTGACAAGAATGTTTCCCTTCCGCGCGGAACAGATCCTCTCAAGATAAGTCTCGAAAACTGCATCGGACTGATTGAGGACAGCAAGAAGAGCAAGGCAGGAGCAGTGATCGCAGAATACAACGGCATACAGGTCATCAACGGCGCATACGGACCTTATATCAAATACGCCGGAAATAATTACAAAATCCCGAAAGGGACTGATGCCGCAACACTTACAGAAGATAACTGCAAAGAAATCATCGCCAACTCAGAACCTACAGGACGTAAGAAAAGACATAGATAATTTTAAAGATTGTAAATTTCCGACCCTATTTTTTGACATTTTCATTTTTGTCACTAAATTAGCGGTCGGAAGTTGTTTTAAATTGTTATTTATACCGCTATGTCAAACTATCAGATTGATCACATCGATCAAAAAATTCTTTCGTTTCTTGTCAAGAACGCAAGAATGCCATTCCTCGAAATAGCACGTGAGTGCGGCGTTTCGGGAGCCGCTATCCATCAAAGAGTAAAGAGGTTGGAAACAAACGGAGTAATCACCGGATCACGACTTCTCGTAAAGCCACAGGCTCTCGGTCTGAATGTCTGCGCTTTTGTAAGCGTATCACTTTCAGAAGCAAACAAGTATCCTGAAGTCATCGAATCATTCAAGAAGATTTCAGAAATCGTAGAGTGTCATTTCGTAACAGGAAAGCACGCCTTGCTGATCAAACTGTTCTGCTTCGACCACGACCATCTTATGCAGATACTCCTCAACACCATACAGAAGATCCCGTACGTTCAGCAGACTGAGACGCAGATATCCCTCGATCAGGCCATCGAACGTCAGGTCTGGGTAAGAGAGTACAAGAACACAAGTTTCTCGGCAAGCATCAAGAAAAACAGAAAGGAGAACAAGGACTAGTCCCTATTCTTAAGGGCCAGGACAGCATCAGCAAGCAGAAGATCTTCCTGGGTAGTGATCTTTATATTAAGCCTCTCCCCCATAGTATAGGAGAGGCTTTTTCCATACGCCTGCACCACTGAGGCATCATCGGTGAACGAAGTGTCGTATGGAAGCGAATAAGCCTGCTTGAGAACTTCAGAATGGAAGACCTGAGGAGTCTGAGCCGCATAAAGGACAGATCTGTCAGCCACAGCACCCTCGACAGTGCGGAGTTCACCGCCATCATTTTTCAGAACCTTCAGGGTATCTATGCAAGGTATCACCGGGACAAGGGCAGGTACTGTTTCCGCCATAGAAAACATCGAGCCCACCAGAGCAGAAGAAACAAGAGGCCTGACACCATCGTGTACGGCTACGATCGCTCCATCAGGAATACGGCTGAGGGCATTCCTTACAGAATGAAACCTGGTAATCCCTCCGGGCACGATTATCTGCGGACAAATGAAATTCTGTTCAAGGCAGTGTTCCCTCCAGAAACTGATGAAATCTTCAGGAAGAACCGTCACCACAGAGATATCCGGACAGGCCTCCAGAAAAATCTCCATTGTCCTCTGAAGGATCATTCTGCCCCCGATCTCAAGGAACTGCTTCGGTCTGGATGCTCCCATTCTGGATCCGCTTCCGGCGGCCATAATCACAACAAATTTCTTCCTTTCCATAATCATCAGAACATTTTTACAAAAATAATAAGAGTTTCCGAAAAATATCCCTCTCATATTGAGAGTTTTTTTGTAATTTTACGCCCTATTTTACAACTTCGAAACAAGAGATACAAAATATGGGATTCAATTTTCTGACACAGGAACTTGCTATCGACCTCGGTACAGCCAACACGGTCATCTTCCAGAACGACCAGATCGTGCTTGACGAGCCGAGCATCGTAGCCATCGACAACAGCACAGGAAAGGCTCTGGCACTCGGTCAGAAGGCCAAACTGATGCAGGAAAGGGAGAACCCGGGCATCAAGACCGTGCGTCCTCTCAAAGACGGAGTCATCGCAGACTTCAACGCAGCGGAGATGATGATCCGCGGCTTCATCAAGCAGGTGAACAGCAAACGCAGATCTCTGTTCACGCCGAACCTCAAGATCGTTGTCGGCATCCCTTCGGGAAGTACCGAAGTGGAGATCCGTGCGGTGCGTGACTCTACAGAGCACGCAGGAGGACGTGACGTTTATCTGATCTACGAGCCTATGGCATCGGCTCTCGGTATCGGCCTTGACGTGGAAGCACCTAAAGGAAATATGGTTGTTGACATAGGAGGAGGTACAACAGAAATCGCTGTCATTTCACTCGGCGGTATTGTTGTGCAGGACTCCATCAAGGTAGCAGGAGACGTTTTCACAAACGACATCCAGATGTACCTGCGCCAGCAGCATAACATCAGAGTGGGTCAGATCACGGCAGAGAAGATCAAGATTGCCATCGGCGCCGTAATTCCTAACCTCGAGGAGGAGCCGGAACCATACGCAATCACGGGACCTAACCTGATGACTGCCCATCCGGTACACGCAACCATCACCCATCAGGAGATTGCACATTGCCTCGACAAGTCTGTAGCACGTATCGAGACCGGAATCATACACGTTCTTGAGCAGACTCCTCCTGAACTTTATGCCGACATAGTGGAGAATGGTATCCACCTTGCAGGCGGCGGTTCTCTCCTGAGAGGTCTCGCAACAAGGCTCACAGAAAAGATCAACATTCCGTTCCACGTGGCGGAAGATCCTTTGAGAGCGGTTGCACGCGGCACCTGCCTTGCACTCAAGAATACTGAGAATTACACATTCCTTATGCGATAAGGCCTTGCGCAGAAGCAACGTCATATATCATCTTATCAACGCAGTTATCTTCATCATTCTGGAGGTAACTGCGTTGAATATGCTACGCAATAACGGAAGCCTCCAGAATATCTGGTTTTCCAAAGGAATGCAGGCTATAAGCGGCACCGTCTGGGGCAGCACACAGAACATCAAGCATTATTTCTCATTGAAGAAGAGAAATGACGCTCTTGCAGAGGAGAACCATAGACTCAGACTCAAGATTGCTGAATTATCTGCCGATGCGGAACAGATGCCGGAACTTCCTGAAGACGGGATAGTTGAAGGTTTCAGGTATATTCCCGCAACCATCGTAAAGATAAGCAACAACACGGCACACAACTATATCATCATAGGCAAAGGCAGCGATGACGGAGTAAGCAAGGGATCGGGAGTCATTACAAGTCAGGGAGCCATCGGCGTGATAGACGCTGTAGCACGCAGACATTCATACGCAAGATCCTTCAGAAACCACGAGATGAGCATAAGTGCCAGACTTGGGAAAAGAGGAGCGGTAGGCCCTATGAGTTGGGACGGATTCAGCAGCACCCGCGCCATTCTCAGGGAAATCCCTCTCCACGTAGTGTTCGAAAAGGGCGACACTGTCTATACAAGCGGATATTCATCCATATTTCCTCCAGACATTCCGCTGGGAACAGCAGGAGAAGCAAAGATTGTCAACGGAGCGACATACGACATCGACATTTCCCTGTTCGAGGATTTCGGGGCATTGAGATATGTAACCATTGTCGAAAATATCGGCAGGGAGGAAATTGAAGAACTGGAGGACGCATTATGAGAATGAACCAACATTTCGGCATTTTATATGTCCTTCTGCTCATCTGCCAGATCTTTATGAGCAATTATTCTCCGGTGGGGCCGTACATTATGCTATCGTTTCTCCCGGCGATGGTTCTCTGTATTCCGCTGAAGATCAGCACTGTATGGTGTATGCTCATAGCATTCGGAAGCGGTCTCGCCATAGACTGGCTGTCTGAAGGTCTCATAGGCATCAATGCTGCATCACTCGTTCCTGTGGCATTATCCAGGAAACTTATCATAAGGGTTTTCTTCGGTGAGGATCTGATCACAAGAGGAGACAGTTTCTCATTCAATAAATATGGAGTGGCGAAGGTTTCCGCAGCGGTAGTGACAGCAATTACCATTTTTCTCGCCATATACATTATGCTTGACGGAGCCGGGACACGTCCTATATGGTTCAATCTGGCATATTTCGGAGCATCGCTTCTGGCCAACTGGCTTCTCTGCCTCATCGTAACCAACATTCTGACACCAGACGACAGAAAATAGGAGGGTCTATGAAACTTAACAGGGAAAACCGACTCATCATAGGCCTTTGCACTGCAGCAGCCATACTCATCGCAAAACTCTTCAGCATCCAGATTATTGATGACAAGTATAAGATGGATGCGGAAAACAACTCTATGGTCTATTCCACCATTTATCCTACACGTGGAGTCATACACGACAGAAACGGCAATATTCTGGTAGGAAACAAGGTTGCATACGACCTGCTCGTCACACCGAAGGAGGTAACAGAATTTGACACACTGGCTTTCTGCGAGGTGCTGGGGATCGAGCCCGATTTCGTCCGGGACAAAATGCAGGAATATTACAACAACAGAAGGAGAATCGGATACCAGTCGGTGGTTATGCTGAAGCAACTTCCGCCTGAAACATATATGAGGTTTGCTGAGATTGCTTACAAATTTCCGGGATTCAGAGGGCAGGCACGAAGCATCAGGGAATATCCATTCAATGCAGGCGGAAACCTGCTCGGATACGTCTCTGAAGTTGATGCATCATTCCTGGCAAAGCATCCTGATGAATACAAGTCCGGAGACTATGCCGGCAAGACCGGAATAGAAGCGGCCAGAGAAAAAGAACTTCGCGGAGAGAAGGGATACAATATATGGCTGAGGAACTCCAGGAATCAGGTGGAGTCGAGATACAGTGAAGGTGAATTTGACAAGGAAGCCATTCCGGGAAAGGATATAACCACGACTATCGACGCAGAACTCCAGCACTACGGGCAGATGCTTATGGCCAATAAAGTGGGTAGTCTTGTAGCCATCGAGCCATCCACAGGAGAGATTCTGACTATGGTATCAAGCCCCGGAATCGATGTGGATATGCTCGCAGACATCGGCCAGCATTACAGGGAGATTGCTACGAATCCATATAAGCCGATGTTCAACAGAGCGGTTCAGGCATCATATCCTCCCGGCTCTGTATTCAAACTTGTAAACGGCCTGATAGGGCTTGAGGAAGAGGTTCTGACACCGAATACCTATTACCCCTGCAGTATGGGTTATCATTTCGGACGCAACAAACTCGGATGTCACGCACACAAATCTCCTATCAATTTCGAGGAGTCGATTATGATGTCCTGCAACGCATATTACTGCTATATTCTGCGTGATCTGCTGGAGAATCCGAAATACAACGAAATTGATGAGGCACTGGATAAATGGAGGGAGTATGTGATGAGTTTCGGATTCGGACAGAAATTAGGCAGCGACTTTCCTTCCGAACTCGGAGGATTCATTCCAGATTCGAAATACTACAACAGATACTATAAGAAAGGCGGCTGGAAGGCCACCACGGTGATATCCCTCTCGATCGGCCAGGGTGAAATCGGATGCACCCCTCTTCATCTGGCCAATCTGTGTGCCACAATCGCGAACCGAGGCTTCTACTACACTCCTCATATCATAAAGGATTCGGAACACGTGGAAATCGACCCGAAATACAAGGAAAGGCATTATACTATGGTAGATACCACGCATTTCCCGAAGGTCGTTGGAGGTATGTACAGAGCCGTCAACAGCGGATTCGGCTCGGGTGGAACGGCAAGCATCGCTGCTGTGGAGGGCCTGGAGATATGCGGAAAAACAGGTACTGCGCAGAATCCTCACGGACACGACCATTCCGTTTTCATCTGCTTCGCGCCTAAGGATGATCCTAAAATAGCCGTTGCGGCATACGTCGAAAACGGCGGATTCGGTGCAACCTGGGCTGCTCCTATCGCATCACTGCTGACAGAGATGTACCTGACAGGAGAAATAAGCGAAAGTCGGAAACCACTTGAAGACAGGATTCTTCAAGGTAATCTTATGGACAGGGTCAAAGTAAGCAAATAATGAGAGACACAGGAGGAAATAAAGGTAGAGGACTACTCAAGACCATTGACTGGAAACTGGTTATATGCTGGCTTATTCTTGTAATGATAGGCTGGGCCAACATATATGCCTCCATACACTCATCGGAGCCCGGATCCATTTTCGATTTCGGATGCCGCAGCGGAAAGCAGTTCGTATGGATTGTTACGGCATTATGCATTGCCGCCATAATACTCTTTGTCCTCAACCCTAGGGTTTTCGAGGGACTTTCCGTACCTATATACCTATTTGTACTTGCACTTCTGATTGCTGTAATATTCCTTGGTATAGAAGTGAAGGGATCACGTTCGTGGTTCGCATTCGGCCCGATCAGATTCCAGCCTGCCGAAATATCCAAGATATCCACGTCCCTGCTACTTGCCACAGTGATGAGCCAGCAGGGCTACAAGATAGGAAGAACCAAAGATTTTATAATCACGGCTATGATCATTCTGCTTCCTATGATGATCATAGTGCTCCAGAGCGAGACCGGTTCAGCCCTGGTATATGTAGGATTCATATTTATGCTTTACAGGGAAGGACTTTCAGGATGGCTGATCTTCCTTGTCGGTATGGCCATCTTATCATTCATCCTGACCCTGACTGCATCCCCGTATGTAGCGATTCTGGTAATAATAGCCGTTGCATCCTTATGCATCTGTCTCTATTCCGGAAGACTCAAATTGTGGCTGATGGCAGGCATTCCGCTTATCGTCTTCTTTGCATTCCTCCCTACCCTGCTCGACCTGTGGTCGGCAAATATTCTTGGAGATGAGGGAGTTGCAGCGCTTGCAGCAGCAGATGGAGACTACGCAGCCGCCGGCCTGCATAAGCCTTTGGCCAGCCGGATCAAGCCGCTTTACATCCTCCTCGGATCAGCCGGACTTATGCTTCCTTTCACAGTTTTCACAGCATATCGTGAAAGAAATCCTTTCTCACATCTGGCTGTAATCTCTACAATAGCCGGTATCGTACTGGTATTTTCTGCCGACTTCATCTTCAATGATGTGCTTCAGGATCATCAGAGAAAGCGTATCGAGGTACTGCTGGGAATGAAAGAGGATCCGTCCGGAGTCGGATATAATGTAAACCAGTCGATGATTGCAATCGGCTCCGGAGGTCTTTTCGGGAAAGGTTATCTGAACGGAACGCAGACCACCTACGGATTTGTCCCAGAGCAAAGTACAGACTTTATTTTCTGCACCGTGGGAGAAGAATGGGGATTCATAGGCTCGGCAGCCCTGATCCTTCTATATGTATTCCTGATCTACAGGATAATAAGGGATGCAGAACGGAGCCGTGAGGCATTCACGCGAATATACGGCTACTGCGTTGCCTGCTGCATATTTATGCACCTGTTCATCAACATAGGTATGACAATAGGACTGATGCCGGTGATCGGTATCCCGCTTCCGTTCGTCAGTTACGGAGGGTCGTCCCTCTGGGGCTTCACCGCCCTGCTCTTCATCTTCATTGCGCTTGACCGTAACGAAAAGAAGTATTTCTGATATCAGAAATACTTCTCATCTTCAATCATCATCTGGCATCCTTCCAGGATTTCCTTACCACTACCGGCGGTGAGGTAGGCTCGAGAGTCCTCTCCACATAATTGGTACGCTGACGACGGGATACAGCGGATGATGATGCACGGTTCACTGAGTCATACTCGACAAAGTCCTCATAATCATACTCCCAACTGTCGCCGTAGGCCAACTTATGGATACGGTAATATATTGCCTCGCGTGATGGCGCATTGAAACCACCTGTATTGTAGCGCATTATGCTTTCCTCTGTCGGACGCCACACGCCGTTCCAGTAGGTCAGCCCACCTTCGAAGCAACCAAGACCCTCATTGCCATATCGCTCGTCCGAGAGGAAACGTGACCATTTCACAGAAGATGGGTCGTCAGTGAAGTCAACATTCTTCCACCAGCCGTAAGGCTCCAAAGGCTCATACTGCATCGCTATCATCTCTTGAGAAATCTCACCGTATTCCTCGTATGCATATTCATCTCCAAGTTTCGCAAAGCCGTGCCCGCCAGCCTCGTGATGGACTAGTCCGGCCAACTGAGCCGGATCGGAGCCTACAGGGAAATATGCCACAGATGTTCCGCCAGAATAGTCGCCTCTTGAAGGATAGTACATATAGCAGGTGCCGGCGTATGCATCAGAATTCATCGCGACTATTATCAATGCCTCATCCATCTGCTCGGCTGAAATAGCCTTAAGGCCATAGTTGAAGCATCTCGCATCATTACCACCGACTTCAGTACCATAGCCGAACCAGCCGCCGAGAGCGGTTGAACTATAAGTGTCATAAACTTCGTTTTCCGACACCACATTCACTGCATATACATTGAAATAGTCTATATGACTCTTGTAAGGCTCCTCTGAAAAGAAAGCGTCCATCATAGCCTGCATATCCGCAGCGTATGTACCGTCCGCTATCAGCCTGTCGGAATAGGCATCACCCATCAGCACGACATCGATTCCGCCACCCTTAGTAGCCGTATGAAGGGTCGTAACCTTGCCGTCCGCAGAATAATCGGTAGAGGTGTATAACTCTGAGCCAGCGTTTTTAAGACGTTTTTCAAAGAACATATCCAAGGCGTCAATATTTTCACCGTCAAGCAGGCAATCATAAACAACATAGCCATTTTCATCAACAACGTGGACCTGATTACCGATAATTTCATCACCTATCATTCCTCCAAACGCTGTCCGGCTTCCTCCGTTTATAAGCAAGCCCTGCGGATCAGATCTGTTTAGATTAAAGACCCTCCAAGGAATATCATTATCTCTCCGGAAGTTCATCAGTTCCTCCTTTGTATTCCATTCAGCACCCATATACCAGATCTGAATATCATAGTCCTTATATTTTTCATACAAGTCCCTGATCTCATATAAATTCCACACAAATCCGCCTAATGCCAATTCAGGTGGAATCTGCCATAAGACAGTATATTCGGCATTTCCGTAATCAACAGTAGAATCAATAGCAACGCCATCTATATCATAGCCGGTCAACCTGGCTGCCGGCAGATGCAGGCTAAATCTATCAAATAAATTTGAATGAACAATATCAGGCCAGAACATATACCACATAGGATGCTCCTGAACTTCCATCGGAATTGCACCGGAAAGTCTGTTTATAGAGAGATTTACTGACGGATGAATCTTTTCATTCTGCTGTATCTTGTCCATCCATTTTGTCATTCCTGACGGTATATTGCCTATCAGGTTGTTATCTGACAAATCTATGAAATTGCTTATATCATCTCCGTTTATATCTGTCAGATCATTGAATATAGAGAAAATATCCTCAGGAATAGTTCCCGAAACTGACGTCCCTTTTATTGTAATCTGCCGCACCTTGTTCAGATTAGAGATTGATTGCGGTATCTGACCGGAAATATTCCTTCCTGTAAATCCGATATACAGCAGATCTGACAGATCACCTATTCTATCGCTTATCGTTCCCTTAAGGTCAGACAGAAACAGAGATTCAAGTTCAGTGCACGAATACAGTTCCTCTGGAATCAACTGCGTCCCGTCACCTGACAGCATCAGGTTCTTTAAACCAGAGCAGTTTCCTATAGATGGGGATATCATACTGTTTGACGGCAGAACAGCCTCCAAAGTCTCAAGATTTGGCAATTTACCAATCTTATCAACTACAGCAAACGGGATTCCTATGTTATAAACCTTCAGAGTTCTCAAACTTGGCAACTCGAATATATTATCACAAATCCCCGTTATTCCTGTTTCATTTATATTCAAAGTATGCAGTTGCCTCAAACCTATGATCTCATCCGGAATCGCACCTGTCAGATCCTTATTGTCCTCCAACTGTAATATTTCCAATTTTGACAGTGCGGCTATTTCAGCAGGTATTTCGCCTGTCAAATTATTACTATTCAAATGAATATCAGTCACAGCACCTATCGGTGAAGTGGAGTCAATACCGTACCATTCATCAAAAGGCTTGTCCGAGCACCAGTTTTCATTATTCATCCAATTGTCACCATCAAGAGCCTTGTAAATGGCGATCAGGGCTGCTCTCTCGCGGGCAAGGACATCCTCTGCCGTTTCAAACTTCAGACCGCTTACCGTACCTATATTCTGGATCTTTCCCGGCTCCAGCACCAGTTCGGAAACGACCGCCTTCTCCGCCATCATTCCTTCTGAATCCGTAAAGGTCAGCGTCAGACCGGCTGAATAGGTGTCAGGAATCATAGCGATATAGTAATCGCCAGGAGCAAGGGCAGATTCCGACAAGAGGAATACATTCATCGGAGAGCCTGCAGGAATAGATTCCAAAGACGGAAGTCCGGTCTGTTTGTCAAAGGCGATCTTCGCTTCTCCGGTAAGGGACTCTCCGCCGTTTGCACTGACCTGCACTGACACTATCGACCCGGAATTTTCATTAATCGTGAACTTGATATAACCCAGCATATTACGGAAAAACATATTCATATCCGATGCACGGGCTGATGCCGCAGATATGTTCAATTCATCCGCAAACGTACCCTTTACCGCCATCTGGGTCATCGGAACATTGACCGAAGCGAATGCGTCGCCCCAGTCAGTCACAACTTCGTAGGGATATACCGCATAATATATATCGGACGGAACGGCAGAGCCGGTAAAGGTCGTAACCGCACACTGCTCGGTAGCATCCGAAACAAACGGTGTGCTCGCCCCGCTTACAGAAATGCAGTCGCCCGGGAGCCAGTGCACACTGTTGCCGTCTGTCAAGATTGTTTTTGTAACAGCATCGTCGAATGATGCCGAGAACGTAAGTTCCTGTTCGCCGATAGAAGAATCCACCATTTCTTCAACACAGGAAGCCGACATTATGACTGTCATAACCGTCAGCAGAAATTTTCCGAACCTTTTCATAAGGACTACCATTCAAAACCCCAATCCTGTTCTTCTTCCAAGAGTTCGTGACCGCCTGCCACGCTGTCACATAAGATCTGCTCCGGTTCAATGGAGATAACGACGGCAGACGGGCACTGATATGCCTCCGCCGTCAAACGGTGCACTGAAAGTCTTTTCATAACTGGGAATGTTTAAGTTTATATCCAATGAGGCTGATAATCAGCACCTAAAGATATGAACTCATCACAACATTTCCAAATTTTCAGTACATATTGTGGTTTATTTATTCTCCGAAAAGATAGCGGTGCTGCTCCGGAGTGAGAGTGTCTATTTCACAGCCCCAATAAGCGAGTTTGCGACGAGCCACTTCCTGATCGATTTCGAGCGGTACGTCGTTTACCATACGGCCAGGCTCACGGCATATAGTACCGGCATTTTCCGCAATATATTTAGCGCTCAGCGCCTGGATCGCGAATGACATATCCATTATCTCGGCTGGATGTCCGTCACCTGCTGCAAGATTCACCAGACGGCCTTCTGCGATGACATAGATCTTATTGCCGTTCTCCAATGTATATCCGGTTATATTCTTTCTCGCCGGCCTTACGTCTTTTGCAATCTCACGGAGCCCTGCTACATCGACCTCGCAGTCAAAATGGCCTGCATTGCAGCAGATCGCGCCATCCTTCATATTAAGGAAATGCTCCTTGACAATGACCGCGTCGCATCCGGTCACGGTAACAAAGATATCACCCGTCGAAGCGGCCTGTTCCATCTTCATCACCTTGAATCCATCCATCACGGCCTCCATCGCCTTGATCGGATCGACCTCTGTCACAATCACTTCAGCACCAAGACCTTTGGCACGCATTGCAACACCCTTTCCGCACCATCCGTAACCTGCAACAACCACATTCTTACCGGCTACGATAAGGTTGGTTGTACGGTTGATACCATCCCATACGGACTGGCCTGTACCATAACGGTTATCGAAAAGATGTTTGCAATCGGCATTGTTCACAAGCATCATAGGGAATTTCAAAGCCTTTGCTTTATTCAACTGGATAAGCCTGAGGATACCTGTGGTCGTCTCCTCACACCCTCCTATGACATTCGGAATAAGATGCGCATACTCTGTATGCATAAGATTGACAAGGTCTCCGCCGTCATCTATGATGATGTTCGGTCCCACCTCAAGAACCCTCCTTATATGTGCCTCATACTCTTCAGGAGTGGCGCCATACCAGGCAAACACGTTCAGACCCGCCTCTACGAGGGCAGCCGCAACATCATCCTGAGTCGAAAGCGGATTGCTGCCGGTCACATACATTTCCGCACCGCCTGCTGCGAGCACCTCGCACAAATATGCAGTCTTAGCCTCCAGATGTACAGAAAGAGCCACCTTCTTTCCTTTGAACGGAAGAGTCTGACGGAATTCTTCCTCAAGTCCGTTCAAAAGAGGCATATGATGCCTTACCCATTCTATCTTCAATCTGCCGTCCTGCCATAGTTGCGGATTTCTTATTTCGCTTGCCATATCGATGCTTTTTTAGTTGTTTCAGGGCGCAAAGATAGGGATTTTCAGATGAATGTCCTGCTTTTTTCTTGGGCTTTTGCCGCGAGTTGTATATTTTTGCAACAATGGTCATCAGGACATAAACATATAATGATATGGGACTTCTTGAAGGAAAGGTTGCGCTCATTACAGGAGCGACAAGAGGCATCGGCAGAGCCATAGCCTTGAAATTCGCAGCAGAAGGTGCTGACATTGCATTCACATACAGATCTCAGCACGAGGCGGCTCACACTCTGATCGAAGAGATCGAAGCAAAGGGCGTAAAGGTCAAGGGGTATGCTTCCGACGCGTCCTCTTTCGAAGATGCACATCAGACCGTTGCAGATGTCAAGGAAGCCTTCGGCCACATCGACATACTCGTAAACAATGCTGGCATCACCAGGGACGGACTGATGATGAGAATGGACGAAGCACAATGGGATGCTATCATCGGCACCAATCTCAAATCGGCATTCAATTTCATTCACGCCTGCACCCCTGTGATGGCACGTCAGAGAAGCGGAAGCATCATAAATATGTCCTCAGTGGTAGGAGTCTCCGGAAATGCAGGCCAATGCAACTACGCAGCATCCAAAGCCGGTCTCATAGGGCTTTCAAAATCCATTGCAAAGGAGATGGGGTCGCGCGGCATACGCTCCAATTGCATAGCCCCTGGATTCATCGCCACCGATATGACAGGTACTCTGCCTGAAAATCTCCGTCAGGAGTGGGAAAAACAGATTCCTCTGAGGCGAGGAGGCAAGCCGGAAGACGTTGCCAATGTGGCACTGTTTCTTGCAAGCGAACTCTCGTCATACGTCACCGGCCAGGTAATCAATTGCTGCGGCGGGATGAATTGTTGACAGAGAATGTGGTGATTTCGCCACATTTTTCTGTTTTTTACGCATTTTCAACTTTTCTTATGTAAAGTTTTTCTTTTTCTTGTGTCCTTTCTCATAAGATCTGGCTTAATTGCAGATTATGAAAAGGATAGCGCCAGCCATTGATCTTCTGCTTCCCCGCACCTGCATCGTATGTGGGAACAGGCTTCTTTCATCTGAAAGACATATATGCCTTGAATGTGCTGCCGAAATGCCCCTGACCTATTTCTGGAAGCAGAGTCATAATCCGATGAGTGACCGCTTCAATGAGGTGATTCAGAAGAAGATCGAGGATTCCTCAGTGCAAGAATCTTACGCGTACGCAGCAGCATTATTCACATATCAGCCGGAAGCACCTTTCAGGCTGATTCCACACAATATCAAATACAAGGGAGACATCCTGGCTGGAGAGCATTTCGGAAGAATGTTAGGTAAACGGCTGAAAGACAATGTGTTTTGGAAGGACACAGATCTGGTCATCCCGGTTCCTCTGCATTGGACCAGAAAATTCAGGCGAGGATACAATCAAGCCGAAGTCATAGCATCCGGCGTTGCATCTGCGATGGGAGTTCCTTTCCGGACCGACCTGCTGACACGCATCAAACGCACCGGAACTCAGACCAAACTGAATATCGAAGAAAAGGCTCTCAATGTAGCCGATGCCTTCGAATCCAGGAAATGCGGCACACTCAAGTACAGACATATCATCATAGTGGATGATGTATTCACCACGGGCTCGACCCTCGGGGAGTGTTTCAGGGCTCTCCGTGAAGTTTTTCCGCCTGGTGTGAGGATCAGTGTCGCCACGCTGGGGTTTGTGGGAGAGGGATAAACCAGATAGTGTGCCGAGATTTGGCTCGGGGCACAAAGCAGGCTGCGCGAGCCCTTCGGCTTAGTTAGCGCAGTTTGCTTTGAGCGGCAGGCTGGCGTATTTGCCAGCCGCGTGGACTCGCCGGCTATGTCTCCTATCTCGCAATCGAGAACTGGCCAGAAATTCGGGCTGTTTTCTGGCCGGCGAGGGTTGAAACAGGCCCGCGGCCAAGAAAAGGGCCATTATCCTGGCCAACCAATAGGATTTAAGGATGATTAAAATATAGGTATTTATGAAGAAGGATTATAGTGCTCTGAGTTTTTCAGAGAAGGAAAGAGTTTGCGAAAGCATATTTATCGCGAACGGTCCGTATTGGCATATATATACTGACGGCACAATGATGCAGAACATATTCTGCTGTGAGGAAGACTTCGCAACCGGGATGTGGGCTCTTGCAGCCTCATTGCATTTGAGCAAAAAAGTACGGGCGCTTACATTTGAATTGATGACCAACCACTTCCACCTTATCTTGGCCGGGCAACGGGAGGAATGCATCAAAGCATTTGAACTGTTCGCAACGAGACTCAGACAGGCGTTCCCAAAGAGACAACGCGCCATCGACTGGAGTAAGTTTAAAATGGACATTCTGCCTATTGAAAGTCTCCAGGCACTACGCAACGAAATTATCTACGCCAATCGAAATGCATTCGTCGCCAACCCGGAATACACACCGGATTCGTACCCTTGGGGTGGGGGTTGTGCATATTTCAATCCGTGGCTCAAGCACGTGAAAACGTCTCCCTTGGGAAATATGAAAGTCAACGATCAGAGAAGACTGCTTCACACAAGAGATGTTGCTCCATTTTCAGAACTTCTAGAAGTAAGCGGAATACCTTTCATCCCATCTTTCTGTGACATCAGGCTTGGAGAAAGCATATTCAGGGATGCGAGAAGTTATTTCAACTCACTCACACGAAATGCAGAAGCATTCAGCCAGATTGCCTCCCGCCTCAAAGACACTATCTTCCTTACCGACGAAGAACTCTACTCTGTAATATGTTCGCACATCAACAAAGAGTACTCTGTCAAGACGCCTACCCTCCTGAGTGCACAACAAAAGATCGACACTGCCCGCCATATGCATTTCCACTACAACGCTACCAACCAGCAGCTCAGGCGCATGCTCCGAATGGACCTATCAATACTGGAGGAACTTTTCCCATAAACATCTGTCTATGCTCCTGTCCATGAAAATATTGGTTCTGGTGGACAGAGGACCGAATTCGAGCCATCTATCCACAGAAAGGGCAGTTTTGATGGATAGGACTGTATGTTTGGCGGGTCTATCTATAAAAAGAGCTATTTTCATGGATGGAACAGTCAGTTTGCTTCATCTGTCCACAGAAAGAGGCGTTTCTGTGGATACGAGGGCGAAATTATGGCCTCTATGTAGCGCTGCGCTCTGTCTTTCCGCCGTTGGTCTGCATCAGCGTGGCGACGTTGTCGTTTGTGGGTAGGGTCATTAGGTGCGTCGCACTATACATCTGCAGTAGCAACTAAAAACAATCCCGACAGGCCTGCTTTATGTGGCAGGTGTCGGGATTGTCTGTGATCTATCATCGTATGCTTTACATAGGCCCAAATTCCGGTGCTCCTTCTTTCAGCACACAAGAACCATTTTCAAGTTCCCAATGCCAGTTGCAAATAATCTGTCTTTCAGTTTCTGTATTAGAAGTATAGTCGTAATTTATTTGATTAAATAGATAAATCCAGTAATTTAATCCTTCATCACCGTTTACCAGGTCCTCATTAAAAGCAGATTTGTAGAAATATTCTTCAGAATAGTTCGAATCAGTACTATAGTTGGCTCTTTGAATCACTCCCCAATCACCTCCTACTATAACGCCTTTACCGGTCCAACAAGAAACGATGCTTGGATCTGTGTTATCAGGATAACCTAATCCAACAATACCTCCTATGAATATGCCATTATCTGGATCATTGCCGGCCAAATCACTCGTATTACTACAGGCCAGCACACAAGTGCCAGAAAATATGCCACCTGCAATACCACCAGTAGCAGCACATTCACTCATTACAGTACCGCCAGTTGTTATTGTACCCGTATTATGGCAAGCGATAATATAAGTTGAATTAAATTGAGTATATTGTTTATCAAAGCCTATAGCTCTTCCCACAATACCACCGACATAGCTTTTTTCTAGATTTTGA
Organism: Bacteroidales bacterium; assembly: GCA_017626555.1. Taxonomy (GTDB): domain Bacteria; phylum Bacteroidota; class Bacteroidia; order Bacteroidales; family UBA932; genus Cryptobacteroides. The sequence continues at coordinate 26,041 of JAGAIM010000002.1, read as the reverse complement.
GCCAATGAAGTAACATTCGCAGCATTGGTGAGATTGGTAATTACGGCTCCTAAACCGGCATAACCAAAGAAACCGACATCTGCTACATCCTCGGCGGTAACCATTTCGCCACTGATAGTGTATCCACCGCCATCGAAATATCCTACAAAAGGACTTGACGAGGTGCCTATCGGCGTCCAGGTAGCTCCTGAATTACTATCAATCTCGAGATCGTGTGTAAGGCTATAGTATGGAATGCTGCTCTCGTCATCGTCTATAGCACATGGCATTTGGACGGCATTATTCACTTGGTCAATCATCCATTGCAAGTCGTTGGCAGACTGAATAAGATAAGGTGATGTCTCTGTACCTTCGCCTTCTACAGATTCAGAAGCCTCAATGCCGCTTGTCCAAACATAGTTGACTACAGGCACCTCCGTCAATGCAATATCAGCTGTATAGAGCTTACCCGCCTCGATGCTCATGCCTGTAGGGATGGTGAGGGAGCCGGTATAATTCTTGCCACCAGCTGTGACAGTGAAGGTAAATTCGTGGCCGGCTATATAAACTTGTGGGAAAACGAACAAATGAATATAGATGTTGTCCAAATCAGCGGGGGTAATAGTAATTTCATCAATATAATACCCATTGCCTGCATTGCCTGAATTAGCCTTCGCGACATTGCCCATCACAATCTGGGTGATGGTGTTGTTAATATTATCCCCATCCACCTTGAATGTAGGCTTCAAGATTGCAGTTGCGTGTTCAAATGTAATTGACGAAGAGGAACTGCTGAACATCGCAGACATCAATACAGGTGAATCATTTGCGGTACTTTGGCCAAGTCCTCCATTTTGTTCATCCAAAGAGTTAGGATTACCATAAATAGCTTCATACTCACCATTAGTCGGCTCTGGAAGTGTGCCCTCAAACTGATTGGTGCCCGCTATCTGGGTAAACGTAGAGGAGGTGCCACTTGATCCATACACCTCGAATGTCTCCCCGCTCTCTTTCCAATCAACCTTGACTATCGGATGCCCTTCGGCATCAGTATCAGGGGTAAGCGAGACTTTTGTATCTGTGGAGCCTGCTATATTGGCTGTAATGGTAACAGTCTTGTCTCCAGCGGAAGGGTTGTCTTCAATCGAGTCAATCCCAACAACCTGACAGCCCGGAAATGCCATCAGAGAACTCAATATTGTTCCAAATACAAATTTCTTCATAGATTCCTGTTTCTTAGTTTGACAAATCTCCACCATAACCAAAGTCTGGAACTTCTGTCGAAGCGCTAAGCACTGCCTGCTCAATCACAATTTCAATAGTCTCCGCAATCGGAGCTACATAATTTTCTCTTTTCTTTTCCATAGATATTTTTTAATAAATACTTTTTTGCGAAGGTAGGCAGAAGGAAACACACCGGGAAATTTCTGATGTTGCAGTTTTACAAAAGTCTGTTGCAATTTTACAAAAAACAAGAGAATCGCCCGTATACAAGGCTGTACGGGCGATTCTCTTATCTAAGGTTATCTGCATATTCCTCCCAATCCTTTCAATCAGAGCATTGTTTAAGAAGCCGATTTGCACATTCTTATATTACTGTTATATCACGTATTCACCACGGGCTCGACCCTCGGGGAGTGTTTCAGAGCCCTGCGGTCGGTTTTCCCGCCGTCGGTCCGCATCAGCATTGCTACGCTGGGGTTTGTGGGAAGAGCGTAGGCTCCAGTTGGGCGGTCTTGTCCATGAAAACAAGGATTTCTGTGGACGCGAGAACAAGATTGTGGCATCTGTCCACGAAATGTGCCGTTTGGGTGGACACGACGGCCAGTTTGAGGTTTCTGCCCTCGAAAAGGGTCACTCTGATGGACAGCCCCTGACTGAGATAGACTCTAGAGGTTGGACTAAGGGCACAAAGCAGCGGAGCGAGCCCTTCGCCGCAGCTCGCGCAGCTTGCTTTGAGCGGCTGGCCGGCGTATTTGCCAGCCACGTTGCCTGCTGACCAAGCATCCGGTCCAACAATCATGAACTTGCAAGGAAAACAGGCTTTTTTCTGGCCACCCAATAGGATTTAAGGATGATTAAAATATAGGTATTTATGAAGAAGGATTATAGTGCTCTGAGTTTTTCAGAGAAGGAAAGAGTTTGCGAAAGCATATTTATCGCTAACGGTCCGTATTGGCATATATATACTGACGGCACAATGATGCAGAACATCTTCTGCTGTGAGGAAGACTTCGCAACCGGGATGTGGGCTCTTGCAGCCTCATTGCATTTGAGCAAAAAAGTACGGGCGCTTACATTTGAATTGATGGCCAACCACGTACACCTGATTGTTGCTGGTCAGCGGGAAAATTGCATCAAAGCATTTGAACTGTTCGCAGCGAGACTCAGACAGGCGTTCCCGAAGAGACAACGTGCCATCGACTGGAGTAAGTTTAAAATGGACATTCTGCCTATTGAAAGTCTCCAGGCACTACGCAACGAAATTATCTACGCCAATCGAAATGCATTCGTCGCCAATCCGGCATATACGCCAGACTCATACCCTTGGGGAGGTGGCTGTGCATATTTTTGTCACTGGCTGAAACACCTGACAACCAAAGCATTAGGGGACTTACCGATCCTGACCCAACGGGCTATGCTACATACAAAGAAAATAGCACCATTCCAGGATTTAAAAGTAATCGACTCAATGCCCTTCATCCCCTCTTTCTGCGACATCCGACTCGGAGAAAGCATATTCAGGGACGCCCGAAGTTATTTCAATTCCCTAACCCGCAATGCCGAAGCATTCAGCCAGATAGCATCAAGGCTGAAAGACTCCATCTTCTTGACAGACGAAGAACTTTACTCTGTGCTTCACCCGTTCATCAATAAGGAGTATTCCGTCAAGACACCCTCACAACTCAGCGTACAACAAAAGATCGACACTGCCCGCTATATGCATTTCAACTACAACGCCACCAACCAGCAACTCAGAAGAATGCTGCGGCTCGACCTGTCAATCCTGGAAGAACTGTTTCCTTAAGTTTCCGTCCACTGAAACAGGCATTTGAAAAATCTCGTCACTCTGGGATTTGTGGGAGAATGATCATTTGATGGAAATCTTATCCTTAGGCACGAAATAATAACGGACTATATCTGTCGCTACATCAGGGTTGGCTGCAATGACCTTGCCTGCCTTTTTAAGAGCCCGACGAAGCCTATGGTGCTTGTAATGTCTTCTGAACCAGCCATATCGATGATTATGGTCACGCAGAAAACTGAGATCGCTGACCTCCACGACCTTGATTCCTGTACCTTTATCCCTATACTTTTTCATCCGTCTTGCTGATTTATTGCAAATTTAGCGTAATTTTGCCAACTGACAACTATGAAAAATACTGTTATTCATATAATCACAGGTCTGATACTGATTTTTTGCGGAGGCGTAAAAGCATCTGCACAATACGCTGTGGAAGATTTCACCTTCGACACCGACATCTATTCCATTCGTGAGACCTGCATACCAAATTTCGACTATAGTTATGATGATATGCTCCAATATGCCCCGGCAGCAGTTATGGTCGGGCTCAAGGCATTCGGTTATGAAGGCCGAAGTTCGTGGAGCAGAATGCTGGTGTCGGATGCTGTTTCATTGGCAATAATGACAGCCACTGTCAACGGGCTCAAATATACTGTCCGTCGTCCTCGTCCGGACGGTAGCCGCAACAACTCGTTCCCTTCCGGACATACCGCCACCGCTTTTATGACAGCGACAATGCTGCATAAAGAATATGGGTGGAGAAGTCCGTGGTTCAGCATAGGAGGATATACTGCCTCCGCAATCACTGGAGTATCGAGACTGATGAACAAGAAACATTGGATGACAGACATTATGGCCGGAGCAGCCATAGGTATAGGATCCGTACATCTGGGATACTTCCTGACTGACCTGATGTTCAAGGACAAAGGTCTTGAAGCATCCTATTCAGAACCGATATTCGGATATGATTCATCAGCAAAGCATTATGTAGCCGAACTGATATTCGGGCATCGCCTTATAATTGGGGCTGAAGGCCTCAAGCAGATGGGAAACATTCCTGCAAGAGGAGGGCTCGTGGGCATATCCACCGACATCCCTATCAAGCCGGGGATCGGGCTAACAGCGAGGGCGTCTGCCAGTTCTATGACATACGCCTCTGGTTCTGCCTCACCTATGTACAGTACACTCGCAGGAGGTTTCTGGAATTTCAATTTCGCCAGAATCCTCGAATTCCAGGCACACATAATGGCAGGATGCGCCTGGCTCGAGACAAATCCAGGTATAGATCTTGCTGCCGGAATAGGCCTGAGTCTTATCACCGATAACAACTTCAAAGTCAAGGCTTTCGCCGACTTCGAATCTCTAAGTTTCGACAAGGTTCACCCTTGGCTCAATACAGTCGTGGTCGGCTGGAGTTCAGCGTGGTTCTGGTAACGCTTTGCAATTCCCGAAATTTAGACTATATTTGCATTCGGATTGCCTTGGTGGTGGAATAGGTAGACACGCGGGACTTAAAATCCCGTGGACAGCAATGTCCGTACGGGTTCGATTCCCGTCCGAGGCACATCAATCCCTCTTGGAAATCATTCCGAGAGGGATTTTGTTTTTGCTTATTTGTTCCGATGAAGCATTTCAGAAGGTGACGGCCACCTTGATTACTCCATCCTCACGGTTTTCGAATATCCGATAGCCTTCATCGATATTTTCCAACGATACCCTATGCGTGATAAGAGGAGTGGTATCGATCAGTCCGCGTTCTATCAGCGAGAGGATTTCAGCACAGTCGCAGCCATCCACCCCGCCGGTCTTGAAAGTGAGATTCTTTCCATACATCTGAGGAAGAGGCAACGTCTGAGGCTTGTCGTATAGTGCCACCACTGTGACAATGGCATTTGGGCGTGCAGCCCTCCAGGCAAGTTCGAAGGTATCATCAGCGCCTGCCACCTCCAGCACCACATCGGCTCCTCCTCTTTCGCACGTGGATGTGATGAAAGCAAGGCATTCAGATGGGGAAACGACCTCTACTGAAGGATAATGACTGCGCACAAAATCCTGTCTTTCAACAGATTGCTCACACACAACGATACGCGCGGGCTGTTTAAGCATAACGCAGAGCAGGGTGCATATCCCTGTAGGGCCGGCCCCGATTATAAGCACAGTATCTTCCCGGGATATCTCCGAAATACGGGCTGCCCAGAAACCGGTTGCCAGGACATCTCCCACCAGTAGAGCCTGCTCATCTGTTACATTGTCCGGTATCCTGTCAAGTCCCTGATCGGCGTATGGCACGCGAACATATTCTGCCTGTCCGCCGTCAATCCGGCATCCCAGAGCCCAGCCACCATTAGGATCCACACAATTATTGACATACCCGTGACGGCAGAAAAAACATTCGCCACAGAAAGTCTCCACATTGACCGTCACCCTGTCCCCTGGTTTTACAGATTTTACGGAATCGCCTGTCTCTTCGACTATTCCGACCATTTCGTGCCCCACAGTGATTCCGGGAACTGCCCGAGGCACACTTCCGTGTTTGATATGCAGATCGCTGGAGCAGATGCTTCCAAGAGTCAGTCTCACCACAGCGTCACGGGGATCCTGAATCTGCGGACGCGGTTTGTCCGTCAGCGCAAAATGTCCTTTATGAAGATATGTGTAAGTCTTCATCTCTATTTTCCGGTTACTTTCCATCTCACACGCCACACTCCATCTGCGAAAGAATGACTTATGATCCTGAATGTTCCTATCTCTGAAGTATTGGTGACGTGCGCTCCGATGCAGGCACATATATCATAATCCCCAATCCTGACAATCCGAAGCGTATCGGACGCATCTTCAGGCAATTTGCTCAGATCTACCATCGCTGCTGCCTGTTCCCTGCCGACATACCCGACAGTCACATCGAGTCCACGGGCAATCACATCATTGACAGCATTCTCTATCTGAGACACCATCTCCTCAGACGGCTCTGAATCAAGTATATAGTCACATTTCGACTTCTTTCGTTCAATATGCGCATTCTTTGACCTCGGACATCCGAACAACCTGACCATCGTGGCATTCAGAATATGTTCGCAGGTATGAGACTGCTCGTGCTCCAGTTTATTGTGCTGGTTCAATATCGGTGTTTCCATAGCAATGATTTATACGTGCAAAAATAGAAAATCCAAAGGAGATATCATATTACAGCAGCAGATCAAGTGCAGTTTCCGTATTCTTGACAAATCATTATCTATATGTTAAATTTGCAAAAACCTTCACTGCTATGAAAACGACCACAATGATTTTTCCGAGGAATCTGAATATTCTGGCAGCCATTACCCTGATTTCCCTATGCTCCTGTGAGAAACCACAGGAAGAAGATGAGAAAAAGGATCCAGAAGAGAAGGTGGAATATATGACACTGCAGAAAAGAAGCACGAAAAGAGGGGTATGCTTCAATCTCGGAGATTTTCCATCCAATGACATTCCTCTTTTAGCGGAGGGATGCTCCTGGTCATATAACTGGGGCAGCAGCACGACGGAACAGGCTTCTGATCTGTTCCGTCATTACGGGATGGATTATTGTCCTATGGCCTGGAACACTGCCTGGGATGAAGATGCATTGCGTAAATTCAAGGCTTCAAATCCGGAATGCAGATATATCCTTGCCTACAATGAACCTAATCTGACTGATCAGGCCAATTTGACCCCGGACGCAGCCGCAAAGGACTGGCCCAGGCTGGTAAAAGTGGCGGAAGAACTTGATATGAAAATCATTGCTCCGGCTATGAACTATGGTACCCTGCCCGGGTACAGCGATCCGTGGAAATGGCTTGACGAGTTTTTCAGACAGCCGGGAGTGAGCATCGACGATGTGGATGGCATAGCGGTGCATTGCTATATGAGCCATCCTTCTGCTATGAAATGGTTCATAGATGAGTTCAAGAGGTACGGGAAGCCTATATGGTTGACCGAATTCTGCAGTTGGGAAGGCAATATCTCGGAAAAAGATCAGATGAAATATATGGTGGAGGCTCTGCACATACTTGAGTCTGATGCGGATGTGTTCAGATATGCCTGGTTCATTCCGAGGACAAATGAGGAATCACCTTGCCATAACAATCTTCTTGAAGTACCAGAAAAAGGGCTCACTCCGTTGGGAAAGGTATATATCAATATGTCCACTCTCGACAAGACTTTATGGTACAAGCCGGAACAGGTGATCCCGGCGGAACATTATTCCGATTATAGCGGAAGCATCGGCATCTCCCCAACAACTGATGTTACCGGTGCCCTTCAGATTTACGGACTCGGAAAAAATAATACAGTGGAATATCAGATTGATCTGCCTCAGGACGGGGACTATACAATCGAAATACGATATAATTCCGATGTCGCCAGCCATCTGGAATTCCGCCTTGACGGCAAGGATATCGGATCCTCACAACTGCCGAACACCTACATTTCCTGGAGGAATCACAAAGTCACCTTGAATATGCCTAAGGGATGCCACACGCTTGGAGTATCCGGGAAGGAAGACTCGCAGATAAAAATCAACTGGCTGAGAATCAGCCGATAATATTCACATATAATGAAATCAAGTACAATAGTATGGATATGTGGTGCAGCGACCATCATTCTCGGATTTATGGGACTTATAATGCTGCTTGACCGGCAAAACAAAGAAGATATGGTATTGCATATAGGCACATACGGAAGTCACATCTACAGATACGGATTCGATACAGGAAGCCTGGAATTCACACTTCTGGAAAAGATCGAAGCGGAAAATGCTTCATACGCGATAAAGGATGCAGACAATATATACGCAGTCAGCGAGACAGGCAATGCTTCAGGCGCATACTCGTTCAGTCTGGGGGATGAAACAGCAATGACAGCCGACAAAAGGCAGACCGGTGCGGATCCCTGCTTCATAATGAGATATGAAGACTGGATCCTCACTGCCGACTACAGCGGAGGCTCCGTTACCGTTTTCCCTCTATGCGACGGGATATTGGGAGACTGCATCCAGAGGCTTGAACTCCAAGGCGAGGGTCCTGTAGAAGGCAGGCAGGAATCCTCTCACATCCACCAGTTGAAACTCATCCCTGATACGGACTGGATACTGGCATCCGACCTTGGTGCCGACAGGATCCGTCTCCTGAGGTTCGAGGACGGCATCCTCGTACACAAAGACGACATTGTATGCCCAGCAGGAAGCGGCCCGAGACATCTGGAATTCAGCCGGGACGGAAAGACCCTGTACTGCATTTCAGAACTTTCCGGAAATGTCCTCGTCTTCTCGGCAGGTGGCAATGAGACTCCAGAATTCACCCTCATCCAACAGATCCAGGCCGACGAAGTGAATGCCGGAGGCAGCGCAGACATACATCTGCATCCTTCCGGGAAATACCTTTACACCTCACACAGGCTTGATAATGACGGAATTGCGATATTCAGAACACTTCCTGACGGCCGGATCGAGAAGACCGGCTATGCCAGAACGGGAAAGCACCCTCGCAACTTCTGCATCAGCCCGGACGGCAGCCTGCTTTTCGTTGCCTGCCGCGACGACAGGATGATCCAGGTGTTCCATATAGAAGAAAACGGCCATCTCACCCTCACTCCATCTGTCCTGAGTTTCGAGGAAGATATGCCGTCAAGCGTGACTTTATTGTAGATTGAAGAAATTTATATAAATTTATAGCCAACTAACACCTATCAATTATGAAAAAATACTTTGCAGAAATGTTGGGAACTATGGTTCTCGTACTTATGGGATGCGGTAGTGCGGTAATGGCAGGAGGTGCGGCAGCGGCTTGCGGAGCAGGTGTCGGAACTCTTGGAGTGGCACTCGCATTCGGACTTTCAGTCGTGGCTATGGCATATTGCATCGGTGGAATTTCAGGATGCCATATCAACCCGGCCATAACTCTCGGAGTGTGGATGTCGGGACGTATGAGCGGCAAAGATGCCGGCTTGTATATGGTATTCCAGGTTCTTGGTGCCATCATCGGATCTGCAATACTCTTCGCCCTGACTTCTACAGGAGCAAATGATGCAGGATGTACTGCAACCGGAGCAAACACTTTCGATGCAGGCGAAATGTGGCAGGCACTCATCGCAGAGGTTGTATTCACTTTCGTATTCGTGCTCGTAGTACTCGGTGCTACGGATGACAAGAAGGGCGCAGGCAATTTCGCAGGCCTTGCAATCGGTCTCACCCTCGTTCTCGTGCACATCGTATGCATTCCTATCACAGGAACATCCGTAAACCCTGCCCGTTCCATCGGACCTGCACTTTTCGCAGGCGGACAGGCTCTCCAGCAACTTTGGCTCTTCATTGTGGCTCCTTTCCTCGGTGCCGCCCTCAGCGCAGTCGTATGGAACTGCCTCGGCACCGACTGCAAGTGCTGCAAGAAGGCTGAATAATCAACCTGTTTCTCACACGGTGGGCATTTTCACTGCCCACTATGAGCCCTCACCCCCGCTATGTGGGGCTCCAAGGCACATTACCTCTCACGGTGGTACCGGAAAAAGCCCACTATGAGAGGTTTTTTATTGTTCCAAGTCCTTTACGATGCTGTCGAGGATACGCAAACTCTTGATTTCGACCGCGACAACTGCCGCAATCACCCCCAGAAAAAGCAGAATGAACAGGATCCATCTGAAAGGATCGTCCGTCAACTGGACATTGGGAAGCCACGCAGCATATCCGACAGAAAGAACAAGAACTGACACAAGTCCCGTCACAATTGTCATCTTGAGAGATCGCCTTCTGAAATTTCTGACACATCCGGCAATCTGAAGCACATCTCCCTCAAAACGGAAGGCCTCCCTGTATTTCAAACGTTCGCAATATTGCCATATTACTGGCAGAACTCCCATAAGAAAGGCCATAACTGCGACCCATACAGGCAGACCATAATGCTGGCAGCAGAGAAATAACAGAGGAGTCATCATCACGATCACTGCCATTGGTCCGTACAGGTTCAGCCAATCAAAAACATTTATCCTTTTTTTCTGAGTTTCCCTCAAGAGTCTGTCCGTCACAATCTCCTGACGATCAAACCGTTCCTTCATTATTGCAAACTGCTGACGCATCTCTTCAAGTTCACAATTCATTTCCAATCTATTGTCTTCCATAACATTCCTGATTAATTACTTTTTGACATCTGCCTGAGTTTCTCCCTGATACGGACAAGTTTTACTGAAACATTCTTGACGCTGATTCCGAGAATCTCCCCGATCTCTTCGTAACTGAGATTCTCAAGCCACATCAGTATTATGCTTCTGTCTATTAGGCCGAGCCTGTTGATTCTATCATAAAGTTGACGCACCTGCAAGCCCTCCTCATCAACATCCTCGTATGGATTGATATTCACATCAAGAGGGATTGTCTCCAGTTTCCGCCTTTTACCAGTATTGATGCAGGTATTCAGACTGATGCGCCAGATCCAGGTACTTATGGAACTCTCGCTTCTGAATGAAGAAAAGCCTTTCCACATATTTATAAGTATCTCCTGAAACAGGTCAGCGACCTCGTCAGCATCTTTAGAAAACATATAGCAGACAGTATAGATCCGTCTTTTATGTTCTCTCACTATTTGCGCAAATTCTTTTTCCTTCTCTTCCATTTAGTCCGGTTTGAGATTTAAAACGCCTGTTAGACAAGAATACACCGATAAAACTACACATAAAATTAATTTTATCCTCGATAAAATATTTTTTATCTCACCAGTTTTACATAAAAAACAGAAAAATCTGCATTATCTTTTTTATGATTGCAAGCCCCAATGGTCCACAAACGTTATTTTTACATCTGTAAATTTCAAGGCCATTATGGAAGAAGAAGACATCAGACATCTTTATGACAGCAGTCTTTATCACGTATGTACAAACGGACTGGAGCAAATCACGCTGCTGAAGGATGAGGAAGATTACAAGACAGCCTGGAACTATCTGGCTTTGAGTGCCTGGAGGACTGAGGTACAGATAGTCGTTTTCACAATTATGTCAAACCACATCCACGAGATCATTGCCTGCAGAGACGCCTCCCAGGCAGACAAGACTATCAAACTCTTCAAGAAAATGCTCTCCTTATACCTCAAGAAGAAGTACGGACTGACAAAGCCTCTTCACAGGACAAGCGACTGCATTTCCCTGATCGATACTGTCAGATATCTGAAGAACTGCATTGCATACATTCTTAGGAATGCAGTATGCGCAAGAATCTGCGTGAAGCCGGAAAAATACAGATGGACTAGTTATGCCTGCTACTTTTCCTCCAGCAGAAACGATAATGCGATATCTGCAGCATCACTGACTTTTTCACAGAAAAGAAAGATGCTGAAGACTGGCCTGGACTTGAACAGATGCCCGTTCCGGATCAGCGAAGACGGCCTGGTCACGCTTGATTCATTTGTCAGATATGACATTGTAGAACGCGCTTACAGACATTCCGGCAAATCTTTTCTGTATTATCTCGGATGCTGCAACGATGCCAAGATGGAATATGAACTGACCTGCCAGCCATTGATGCATATAAACGACAATGATATGCAGGAAACCGTGACAAAGTATGTTGCACACAGATTCCGCGATAAGAGCATTTCCGAACTGACTTCTGCCGAGAAATGCTCGATCCTGAAGCCTCTGTTCTTCAACAACAAGACATCAATCCCCCAACTATCCAGGATTCTCGGAATGCCGCGGGAACTTATCCGGAGAATTCTCTCCACATAAACTCACACGGTGGGCATTTTCACTGCCCACTATGAGCCCTCACCCCCGCTATGTGGGGCTCCAAGGCACATTACCTCTCACGGTGGTACAGGAAAAAGCCCACTATGTGACTATCAGAACGGGAAGAAGAGCGGAAGAACGAAGACCATCACCACTCCCATCAGGATCTGAAGAGGGAGACCGACCTTGACATAATCCATAAATGTGTATTGTCCTGCCGACATCACCAGGGCATTAGGCGGTGTGGAGAAAGGAGAGGCGAAGCACATACTTGCCGCTACAGTCACCGCAAACATAAACGGAACAGGGCTCACACCTATCTGCATCGCACATTGAAGTGCAATCGGAGCCATCAGGACAGCAGTAACCGTATTGCTGATGAAGATGGTCATAACAGATGTCGCGGCATAGATTCCGGCAAGAAGCAGGCGTGGACCGCTGCCTCCCAGACCTGTGACGATCCCATTTGAAATCATCTCGGAAACGCCGGTCTTTTCAAGGGCGATTGACATCGGAAGCATAGCGGCGAAAAGCACAATGGTCTGCCAGTTGATGGTCTTGTAGGCAGCCTCGACATTGCGCACACAGCCGGTGATCACCATCAGCACAGCAGCCAGAAGCACGGAAGTCACGGGTGCTACAGGAATGCTTTCCACCACCATCATCACGATCATAGCGATCATAATAGCGGCTGCTATCGGTGCCTTATGGTCAAGTGTCACCTTGGCGGCTTCCTTAAGAGGCTCTCCGAGCACCACCCAGTTGGTGGACTCGTTCTTCATTCGCGCGATATCCTTCCACGCTCCCTGCACCAAGAGCACATCACCGTCACGCATCTTCACACCTCCAAGGTCATTGAGAATGTAATCATTCTTTCGCCTTATACCTAAAACATTGACACTGAACTTACTACGAAACCCGGCATCAATTATGGTACGGTTTATCATAGATGAGGACGGCATTATCAGAATTTCCGCCACACCTATATCGAAGAAATCAAGGGATGCATTGGATGAACTTCCATCGATCTCGTCTGTATGTATATCAAGCAGACGGAGCGAATAGTCTTCTGCAAATTTTGTGATCATCTCAGGCTCTCCGGAGAGATACAGGACATCATTCTGCTTCAATACCAGATCGGGAGATGCCAACTGCTGGTTCACTGTGCGCACGAAACGGTTCTGGCCGGTACTGCGCCTGAGTTCCAGCACATTAATTCCGTACTCTCTATAGACATTCAGATCGACAACTGTCTGCCCTATGGCCTTCGAACCGTGATCCTTTATATGAACGCGGAAGAGATTGTCGGAGATACCATATTCTGCAACAAGATCCTTAAGTGATTTCCCTCCTTTAGCCTTATCCTTTGCCTTTTCTTTCGGAGCAAGCATCTTAGTAGCCGGAAGCAGGTATAGGATACCGACAACAAGGGTCACCAGACCTACAGGAAGGAATGAGAAGAAGCCGAGAGGCTCGAATCCGGCAGATGCAAGGGTATCGCTGACAATAAGGTTGGGCGGAGTACCGATGAGGGTCATCATACCTCCCATACTGCTGGCGAATGCAAGGGGCATAAGAAGACGGCGCGAAGATGTTCCGGCCGCAGCAGCCATACTCACCACAATAGGAAGCATCAGAGCCACGGTTCCCGTGTTGCTGACGAACATACCGATGGCTGACGTCACTATCATCACAAGAAGGAAAAGCCTTAGTTCGCTGTTGCCGGCAAGGGTCATCACCTTGCTTCCTATCATTTTTGCCAAGCCTGTCTGGAATATACCTCCTCCGACGATGAACAGACCGATCATCATTATCACAGTCGTATTGGAGAAGCCTGACAGAGCCTCCGCAGGGGTCAGGATCTGACATAAAAGAAGCGCCAGAAGAGCGCAAAGAGCCACCAGGTCGGAGCGGACCCTGCCGCTGACAAAGAGGATGGCTGAAATCAATAATATTATCAGTGTTGCAATCATATCGTGTAAAGTTACGAATTAAAACTGATACCGTTTATGCCTCCAAGGGCACAGACAATGTATTTTTCACCTCTCCGATCACAAATATGCTGTGCAGAGAACCTATGCAGTCCATATCTCCCAGTGTCCCGAGAACGAATTCCTGGTACGCCTGCATATTCCGTGCATAAATCTTAAGTTGATAGTCATAATCCCCGGAAGTGTTGAAGCATTCCACCACTTCGTCGATATCTGCTATCACCGATGTGAACTGACGGCTGAATTCCTTGCTGTGGTGCTTGAGCCGGACATTGCATAACACCATTATTCCGTTGCCGGCCTTGATAGGATCGACAACTGCAATATATTTCTTGATATATCCCTCGCGTTCAAGCCGTTTCTGCCTCTCGAACACTGGCGAGGGCGAGAGATTCACCTTTGCGGCCAATTCCTTGGTTGTTAGTTTCGCATCCTTCTGCAATTCGCGTAAGATAAGAATATCTATCTTGTCTAATTTTTCCATTTTGCCGAATATTATTCTGTATATAAAAGAATATAAAGCAAAAATAGAATAATTTTCCGAATTTTTCAGAAAGATTGCACATATAAATACAATATACCATCTTTGCAGCCCGATAAAGGGAGAAAAATAGTATCTTTGCACGTTTTTTCGGTAATCCCCTAACCGATTGATTATATGATAAAAAAGGAATATATACATAACGACATCTTCGAGTTTGAGGCAGGCGGGAGCATCAGAGGATTGAAGGTGGTATATCACTGTTCTGAACGCGAGTGGCAGAAGGACGACCAGAGGAAGGTGATATGGATATGCCACGCACTGACAGCCAACTCCGACGCCGAGGACTGGTGGCCGGAACTGACCGGACCGGGAAAACTTTTCGATACGGAAAAATATTTCATCGTATGCGCCAATATGCTCGGTTCGGCATACGGATCATCGGGTCCATCAACCGTCAATCCTGACACCGGAAGACCATATTACTTTGATTTCCCAAGCATTACCGTACGCGATATCGTAAGGGCAAACGACCTGGTCCGTCAGCATCTGGGAATAGAGCACATAGACTTTATGGTCGGAGGATCGATTGGAGGATTCCAGTCGGTGGAGTGGTCCATAATGAAGCCTGAGGTCATCAGAAAAGCCGTCTATATTGCCTGCGGAGTCAGGGTAACACCCTGGCTTACAGCATATAACGAATCTATGAGAATGGCATTGGAGGCTGACCCCACATTCCGTGAATGTGCTTCATTGAAAGGAGGAGAGACTGGACTCAGATGCGCCAGAAGCATAGCCCTGATTTCTTACAGAAGTTATGAAGGATACAATGCCACCCAGTGGGAAAAAGACGAAGACTGTCTTTTCGCAGACAGAGCCGGATCATATCAGAGATATCAGGGAAAGAAACTTTCCGACCGTTTCGATGCCTATTCGTACTGGTATCTCTGCGGATCTGTTGACAGCAACAACGTCGGAAGAGGACGCGGAGGAGTTGAAAAGGCACTTTCGGGAATAAGGACCGAATGCACCGTTATTGGCATAGACAGCGACCGGCTCTTCCCTGTTGAAGAGCAGAAATTCATCGCTGCACACGTGCCGGGAGCGACATATCACGAAATAACATCGAAGTTCGGTCACGACGGTTTTCTGCTTGAGAACGACCAGTTGACACACATCATTGAACCATTATTACCATAAGATATTATGCAGGTATTGAAATTCGGAGGCAGTTCGGTTGCCAATGCACAGAATATGTCGAAAGTTGTTGAGATCGTCATCAATGCGGTGGACCGTGACAGGACCATTCTTGTCACCTCAGCCATCAGCGGATGTACGGACACCCTTATAAAGATAGGCACGCTCGCTTCGGAACGCGATGAGTCATACAAGACCCTCATCGACGACCTCCAGAAAAAGCACCACGACATCATCAACGAACTCCTTCCTCGCGAGAAGCAGGATGAGTCTCTTGAAGTTTGTGACAATCTTTTCGATTCGCTCAGAAGCATCACTCAGGGAGTGTATCTTCTCGGAGAATTATCACCGGCCAGCCTCGACGCCATCCAGTCCTTCGGAGAATTGTGGTCAACAAAGATCCTTGCGACAAAACTCGCATCCATAGGAATAGCGACGAAATGGATAGATTCAAGGCAGATCATACGCACCGTGGCCAAAGGCGACAAGAACGTAGTGGATATCCAGAAGACATATTACCGCGTCAACGAGATGGTAGAAAGCAACGGGATTACCCAACTTTTTGTTCTCCCCGGCTTCATTGCATCAGACAAACAGGGACGCACCACAACGCTCGGACGTGGCGGTTCTGACTACACTGCATCTCTATATGCAGTAGGTTGCAAGGCCCGGATCCTTGAGATATGGACGGATGTGCCGGGAATGATGACTTCGAATCCGAAGGTCGTACCGACAGCCCGCACCATCAGCAACATATCCTACAAGGCAGCCCAGGAACTCTCGCACTTCGGAGCAAAAGTCATCTATCCGCCTACTATTCAGCCGGTTGTGGCAGAAGGCATTCCGATCTACATCAAGAACACCTTCGACCCTGAAGCATCAGGAACACTTATAGAGAAGAATCCTCCACGCAGCAAGGATAAACTCATTGGCATCTCCAACTCCGACAATATTGCCCTTCTCTCTCTGGAAGGTAGCGGAATGGTCGGTATTCCTGGTTTTTCAAGCCGTCTTTTCGAGACACTGAGCCAGAACGATATCAACATAATTCTGATAACCCAGGCTTCTTCCGTACACACTATGTGTATCGCCGTTTCCGAAAAAGATGCAGAAAAGGCACGTGAGGCTGCCGACCGTTGCTTCGCATACGAAATTTCTCTGGGCAAACTCAATCCCCTCAAGGTGGAGAAAGGTTTTTCCATCGTATGTCTTGTAGGAGATGATGTGCTCAACCAGACAGGTGCCACAGGCCGTATGCTCGCTGCACTGGGACGCAATAGTATTCCTGTAAGAGCCACAGCACAAGGATCCTCAGAAAGAAACATATCCGTGATCATATCTTCCGATGATGCAGAAGCAGCCATCCGCACCATCCATAACGAATTCTTCGACCGCAGAAGCGGAAAGGACATCAACCTCTTCATCGCAGGATTCGGCACAGTGGGAAGGGCTCTGGTTGACATCATTGCAAAGAACCGCGAGAAGATAGCCGCAAGAACAGGTCGAAGACTCCGTATCTGCGGACTCTCCAACAGCCGCCGCTTCATCATAGACAAGAACGGTCTGGACCTCAACGACATCAAGACCCGACTGGACAACGGCATCAGCGCCGCTGACGAGGCATACTTCACCCATCTGGCCACACTCTCGCTTGAGAACTCGGTGTTCGTGGACTGCACCGCATCGGCAGACATCGCATTCAAATATATGAATCTCTTCAAGAGAGGATATTCTGTGGTTGCCTGCAACAAGATCACCTTCTCGCTTCCTTACAGCCAGTATGCGTCACTGAAGGAAGCAGCCATCGAAATCGGAGCCACACTCCGATATGAGACTACTGTGGGAGCGGCACTTCCTATCCTCGAATCCATTTCACGCAGTGTCCACAGCGGTGACGAAATCATCCGCATCGAGGCTGTGCTCAGCGGCACACTCAACTACATTTTCAGCAACTACGCCGGAGGAGAAGGCGGAACTTTTGCTGAAGTGGTGAAGAGGGCCCAGGATGCAGGATACACCGAGCCTGATCCAAGGCTTGATCTCAGCGGACGCGATGTACTGCGCAAACTTCTGATCCTTTCACGTGAAGCCGGAGTTCCGCTTGACGAACAGAATGTAGATATCTCACCTATCCTTGGAGATGAATTCTTTGAGGGTGATGTTGATGCCTTCTATGCAAAACTTGCAGAGAACGAGGAAATGTTTGCAGCACGCTATAACGAAGCAGCATCCAAGGGTCTGAGACAGCGTTTTGTGGCTTCGTTGATCAAGGACGAGAACTCCCCTCTCGGATACCGCGCTAAGATAGGACTTGAAGCGGTTTCAGCCGACCATCCACTGTTCAACCTCAACGGCACGGACAACTGCGCCATTATCCGGACAGACTTCTACCCGTCACCGCTCGTCGTGCAGGGAGCCGGTGCCGGAGCATACCAGACGGCATCCGGAGTCCTTAATGACATCATCGTTTAAAAACAGTTCTAGTGAAGATTCGTTCCAAACAGTTCACCAGAACATCCGAAAAATAACTGAAACAACTGTTTTACCATAGTTCCAGTGAAGTTTAAGACATCAAAGTTCACTAGAACAAAAAACAAAATTATGGAAAAGAAGAATTACAGGTTCGAGACCCTTCAGGTAAGGGCCGGACAGGAGATAGACCCGGTATCGAAGGGTACGGCAGTGCCGATCTATCAGAGCACCGCATATACTTTCGACGATATGCAGTACGGCGCAGAACTTTTCGAACTCAAGCGTCCGGGCAACATATATACACGTATCACCAACACCACAAACGAGGTGTTTGAAAAGCGTATGGCAGCCCTCGAAGGAGGCGTGGCCGCCGTTTCGACAGCCTCAGGCCAGTCAGCGGTATTCCTCTCCATCACCAACATCTGCGGTCCCGGTGACAACATCGTGGCCCAGCCTTTCCTTTATGGAGGTACATTCACGATGTTCGCCATCACCCTCCGTGATATGGGTATCGAGGTACGCTTTGCAAAGAGCGACAGCGCCGCAGACCTTGAGTCACTTGTTGACGGACGTACAAAAGCCATCTTCCTCGAGAACATCGGCAATCCGGCATTCAATATCCCTGACTATGAGCCGATCGTGGAGATGGCACGCAGGAAGGGCATCTGCGTAATGGTTGACAACACTTTCGGTATGGGAGGATATCTTTTCCGTCCTTTCGAGTGGGGTGCCAATGTTTCCATACATTCTGCTACCAAATGGATCTGCGGACACGGTACAGCCCTCGGCGGAGTGGTGGTTGACGGAGGCAACTTCGACTGGACACCTGAGAAATACCCGCTTCTGGCTGCCCCATCCGAGAGTTATCACGGTCTGGTTTACAAGGAAGTGTTCGGTGATGCAGCATTCGCCGGACGTGTACGCGTGGACGGTCTCCGCAATATAGGACCGGCCGCTTCACCTTTCAATTCATTCCTGATGCTTCAAGGTCTGGAGACTCTGTCATTGAGGGCGGAACGTTGCTGCGACAATGCGCTTGCAGTAGCAGAATTCCTTGAGAAGCATCCGGCTGTAGAGAGCGTTAATTATCCAGGCCTCAAGAGCAATCCTTATCACGAACTCGGATGCAAGTATCTGCGTCACGGATTCGGAGGTGTGCTTACATTCCGTGTAAAAGGAGGATTCGACGCTGCGGCCGCACTGGTCACCCGTCTTGAACTCATCCTTCACGTCGGCAGCGTAGGTGATGCCAAGTCGCTCATTGTACACCCGGCTTCAACGACCCACTCGCAACTCAGTCCTGAGGAGCAGGTGGCAGCAGGTGTTTATCCTAATATGCTCCGCCTCAGCGTCGGCATAGAAAATGTTGATGACCTCATCGCAGACCTTGACGCTGCATTGTAGCAACTGATATTGATTGTCATTTCGAGCGAACACATTGTCATTTCGAGCGAATTACATTGTCATTTCGAGCAAATTACATTGTCATTTCGAGCGAAGTCGAGAAATCTATAAAAGAAATATGTACAACACATACTACACATATATAATGTCAAGTCCAAATAACTCAACATTATATATTGGTGTGACAAATGACATAGAACGAAGGGTTACAGAACACAAAAGTGGATCGATTCCTGGATTTTCACAGAAATACAATTGTTGCAAACTAGTATATTACGAAGAATATTCTGATATCAATCAGGCTATTGAACGAGAAAAGAAGCTGAAGAAATGGAGGCGGGAGAAAAAAGAATGGCTTATTAAAACATTGAATCCAGATTTAATGGATTTAGGTAAGAATATCACCATATAGATTTCTCCACTCGCTACGCTCGGTCGAAATGACAAGAGGTACACCTCGAAAAAGTGATATGTTTAGAAATATTAATTAAAGTCATAAGGTAAGAAACTTCGAGCGAAGCGATAGTAAGTCCTACTCCCGAGGAGGAGGATTTAGGAGGAGGGTAACGTAGATATATTTTCATATTTATGCACGACCTCCGAAATAGTGACAAGTTATGAGATATTAAATAAAGTTATAAGGTAAGAAACTTCGAGCGAAGCGATAGTAAGTCCTACTCCCGAGGAGGAGGATTTAGGAGGAGGGTAACGTAGATATATTTTCATATTTATGCACGACCTCCGAAACAGTGACAAGTTATGAGATATTAAATAAAGTTATAAGGTAAGAAAATATGAAAGTAGCAGTAGTAGGTGCCACAGGACTGGTTGGCACAAGAATGCTGGAAGTTCTGGCAGAAAGAAATTTCCCCGTGACGGAACTCCTTCCGGTGGCTTCGGCAAAGTCGGTAGGACGCAAAATAACATTCCAGGGCAAGGAATGGACTGTCGTAAGTGCTGAAGATGCGATTGCAGCACGCCCCGACCTCGCTCTATTCTCTGCCGGAGGAAGCACCTCCGCAGAACTTGCACCAAAATTTGCTGAAGTCGGCACACGCGTAGTTGACAATTCATCACAATGGCGAATGGATCCGACAAAGAAACTTGTAGTACCGGAAATCAACGGGGATGTTATAGAGGAAAACGATATGATCATCGCCAATCCTAACTGCTCGACCATCCAGATGCTCCTGCCTCTGTGGCCTCTTCACAAAGCATACAGGATCAAGCGTATCGTTGTATCAACATATCAGTCAGTTACAGGCACAGGCTACAAGGCGATGGATCAGATGACAGCAGAGCGCGCCGGTGGTAAATGGGGCGAATACCCTGCAGTCTATCCGCATCCTATCGATCAGAATATTCTTCCTCACATCGACTCCTTCCTTGAGACCGGATATACCAAGGAGGAAATGAAGATGGTCAACGAGACACATAAGATATTCGGAGACGACAGCATCGGAGTATCCCCTACAACAGTCCGTGTACCTGTTCAGGGCGGCCATTCCGAGTCTGTCAACCTCGAATTTGAAAAGGATTTCACACTTGAGGACGTTCGCAGGATGATGGAAGAGATGCCAGGAGTGACACTCCAGGACGATCCTGCGAACAACATCTATCCTATGCCACTGTATGCCTGGGGCAAGAACGATGTGTTCGTAGGACGCATCCGCAGAGATCCATCAGTTAAATACGGGCTCAATTTCTGGTGCGTTGCTGACAACCTCCGCAAAGGAGCGGCAACAAACGCTGTACAGATTGCAGAGAAACTGATCGAGAAGGGATTCTTACCTAGCGCATAATCTTCTGCGCATTGATGCGATAGATTTTCTCGAGTACATCCTTTTCGAGTCCTATTCCGTGAAGAGGCCAATGGTAGGTCTGTGAAGGTGAATAGAAATGTTCATCCTCCGATTCAAGAATCCTCCACTGAAGCCTGTACATAGTAGGACTCGGATTGTTGTCTGTACCAAAAACAATCCTGTCGGCATACTTCTCATAGAACTTCTTTGTCGCACGAGGTGTCGCACTTGACTCCAGATGACGTGCAGAGTTGTCTATATAAAGATTAGGATGCCTGTCAAGAACCTGTCCCAAGTAGTCATAGTCGTGTCCTATGTTCATAAAATGGCAAGCAATGAAGGTTGTCTGAGGATTCTTCACACAAGTCTCTTCCATAGTTGCAACAAGTTCATACAGATCAAGAATGCCTGGCTGCGACATATCGATCTTCCACTTTGACGCATTCATATATCCGTCATTGTGCTCATCGATATCTTCATACATCCACACCGGATCACCGATGTGACAGTTTACCGGCATTCCAAGTTCCGCACATTTGGAGAATATCGGAACCAACAGGTCATCATTCAGGTGAAGACCTGGTTCCTTAACCTTTCTGGAAAGTTTCTCACCAAGTCCCTTGTCACTCAATTCGCCCACTCCCTTTGCTCCTTTCTTCCAGCAACGTTCAAGTTCCGCTACCGCCTTGGCAGGGAAATCAGGAGTGCCCCAGGAGGACATATCGATGCCGCACCAAAGTTCGAATCTGTCTGATACTCCTTTGTACAAATCATACAGAGCATCAAATTCCTCACCGTACGTTCCTGTGTGGATGACAATCTTTTCGATATTGTTCTCATCCATATTCCTGACCCACTGTTCCAGTTCCTCAACGCTGTGCAGATATGAATGCGAATGCATATCTATCACTGGGAAAGAAGCCTGACGGATGTCCGATACAGGAATCTTGAATACTGAAACAGGCCTGTAATCAGCCAATTTAAGTTCTGCAGCAAAGTCAGCATCGGACTTCACTTCATTCTGTACATTATGACAAGCAGTTGACGCGACGGCCATCGCGCCAACTGCAAGAATACCAAAATATTTCATAGTATTATAAAAGTTGATTATTCAGCAGGTGAAAGATCGGCATACGGTTCTGTGAGCATAAGATCACGGAACGTATCTATATCTGCCTGTGAAATTCCGATATCAAGGAGATACTTCTCGATACGGACTGAGAATGGTGTATAGTCCGGAGAATTCACATCATCCACAAACTCGTATGTCGCATTTGGATACTTACCTGCCCAGATATACTCCGCTGCCGGCTTGTATGCCCAGGTAGTACGCTTGTTCTGGAATGTCTTGTAAGTCTCAGATTCCGCGATACTCCAACCTCGTGGTGAGAAGTAGGTAACCTCGTATTCCTTTGAAATGTCACCCTCAACAACGTCAAGGAGACCAAGGATGATCATACCGAGAGTACCTGTACGGTCACGGCCAAGTGAGCAGTGGAAGATGACCGGTTTGTCAGCCTTGATACAGTCGATTATGAACTGCATACACTGACGGGTCTTGTCGCCGCCTTCAGCCTTAAGCATTGAATCTCCACCTGTCTCGATGATAGGAGCGCAGAAATCCATTCCATCGATGGTCGCCTTTTCGCAAACGTCGCTTGTATTGCGGAGGTCAAGTTGTGCCTTCACGCCCTCAGCGATGATGGCCTTCTTACCGCTATTGCTCATAGTGCCGGACTCCCATCTTCCTGTACGGTAAATCTTATGGTACTTCACCATCTTTCCGTCGTATGTCTGCCAGCCGCCAAGGTCACGTCCGTTGCGCACACGTGTCTTGAAGAACACCTGACGGATGCTTCCGTATGTGCTGAAGTTACCCTCGGTCATAACAGTACCGTTTTCAATTGAAGACACCTTATATGTATAATGTACATTCGGTGTGAGGTTTGTCACGACAACATTGCTTTCACCTGCGGAAATCTCCTGTTCCATCTTCCAGCCTGTCTCGTTCTCTGCAAGTTCGAGTTTGAGTTTTCCGGCAGCCTCATCTGCAGTCCATCTGAGGGTGTATTCGCTTGGCTTGTCCGACTTTACAGATTCACCTTCACCAAGATTACCGTTATAACCGCCGTGATAGTCCATAACCACAGAGTATGAATAGTCGCGGTCAGGATAAGTTACTTCTGAAACGAACTTCTCTGCATTTGCATTAGGAGCAAGCACGCAGTCACCGCTCTTGATCTCAGGAGCAAGTTCCGGCTCCGGTGTAGGAGTAGGAGTCGGGGTCGGTGTAGGATCCGGTTCAGGATCCGGAGTCGGATCCACTTGTTCCTGATCAGGATCCTTGACATCTGTGTTAGGATCTGCAGGATTGCAGCAGATCATAACAGGAATCAGAAGCGCAAATAAAAAATAACGCAATTTCATATTGATCGATTATTAGTTTTATTTAATTTTTATCATATTACGGAAGAGTGATCGTGAGCATAGGCTCAAGTTCACCAGCGTCCTTCTGAGCAAAAGTCTTGCAAGGAAGTTGTCCGATGCAAGACCAGTCAAGGTCGTACTGATACATTCCCATAGTGAACTGTGTCGCATCAGAAATACCGTATGCTTCAAGAACTACCGAGCGAAGGATAGAAGCCTCGAATGCCCAGTTGCCATTCTTGTAGGCAGCCGGTACACTTGAAAGCACTGCCATACCTGAATCAAGCACCTTCTCAGTACCTGCATCTGTATATTGGTAGAATGCAGGATCCCAAGCCTGAGGAGCGCCCTGGACAGGACCATCATCTGTTGTCTCTTCAGCAAATACGCCACCTTCAGCCTTTCCTTCATAACCGGCGCCGCTCCACTTGGAGTCGTTTCCTGTAGAAGGGTCATTGTCAAGATCGAAATAAGGAACGAACACGAGTGTATTCTCTGGCTGGAACTCGCAGAAAATATAGATGAACTCCTCGTCAGCGTATGCCTTGAAAGTCTTGAGTTGTTCATACATAACATCATCAGCAGGACAAGTAGCGATCTGGGCACCTTGAAGTGCATCCCAATCAGCGTAATCACCATCAATCTGAATCGCAGTAGTCGAGCCCGGCTCGCAGACACACGGATCCTCACCGCAATCCGGACATTCGTTTCCTGTTGGAGTCTTGCCATCCTCAGGCTTCTCCTGACAAGCAGAAAAGCACATCATAACAGCAGCAGTCATTGCTGCAAAAAACATAAGTTTCTTCATTAAAGTAAAATATTAATTATATGATTATTTCTGCTCTGCAAGATGCTTTTCCCAAGCCCAGGCAGAAGCCAAAGTTTCCTCGACAGTACGTTCAGCCTTCCAGCCGAGTTCTTCGTTAGCGAGTGTAGTGTCTGCCCAGATTGCCATCACGTCACCAGGACGACGATCCACGAACTTGTAGTTGAGTTTCAGTCCATTGACATTTTCAAAAGCAGTTACCAGTTCATACACTGACACCGGACGGCCTGTGCCTACATTGAATATCTCATATCCTTCCTTCATCCTTCCCTCAACCATTCTTGAAACTGCCGCAACGTGCGCCTTAGCCAGATCGACTACATCAATATAGTCACGAAGACAAGTACCGTCCTCAGTAGGATAGTCATTGCCGAAGATGCTCAGGCATTCACGCTTGCCGATGGCTGTCTGAGTAATGAAAGGAACAAGGTTGTTTGGAACACCACGTGGAAGTTCTCCGATCAGCGCTGAAGGATGTGCTCCGATAGGGTTGAAGTAACGCAGAGCGATTCCCTTCACAACTCCCTGACCGTCAGCACCATCGTTTCCTGCAGTAGCGAAAACTACATCACGAAGAATGTCCTCGCACATCTGCTTGGTGTTGCCGTACGGAGAAGTGGATGGAAGACGTGGAGTATTTTCAGTCACAGGAAGAACCTCAGCCTCACCATAAACTGTAGCGGAAGAAGAGAAGAGCACATTGCAGCCTCCCTTATTCTTTGCTGCCTCAAGAATATTGATGAAAGACACGAGGTTGTTGCGATAGTACATAAGAGGCTCTGCTACAGACTCTCCCACAGCCTTGAAGGCAGCAAAATGTATGACCGCGTCAATCTTATATTCATCGAAAAGTCTGTTTACAGCCTCGCTGTCGCAGCAATCGATCTGATGGAACGGAATGTCATCCCTGCCTGTGATTTTCTTCACTCCTTCGAAACAGGTGAGATCACAGTTGGACATATTGTCAGCCACAACCACCTCATAACCTTTTCCGATGAGTTCGACAGTCACGTGACTGCCGATATATCCGGCACCACCGGACACCAATACTGTCTTTGCCATTATGCATTCTTAACTTTAGAGCCGGATACGGCAAACCACAACATATATACAAGGGCAACTACGATCACCCAGTAACTCTGTACATAGCCGACTGCGTCAGCGATAGCACCCTGAAGAAGAGGAAGCACACCGCCGCCCACAACCATTGTCATAAAGAGACCGGATGCAAGTGCTGAATATTTGCCGAGACCCTCTACTGAAAGGTTGAAGATCGTTCCCCACATCACTGAGGTGCAGAGACCGCAGAGGACGAGAAGCACCGCTGTGAGCGGAACCTGAGCCATTCCGAAACCGGAACCTGTGAACACTGGCATAGATGCCTGAACTTCTGTCGAGAACATCGCTGCGATCACAAGAACGATTCCCACTGCGCAAGTCACGGTAAGTTGGGTACGGCTAGACACCTTGCCGCTGATGAAACTTGAAATGAAACGGCCGCAGAGCATAAGGAACCAGTATGTTCCTGCAACAAAGCCTGCTGTAGTCGCTGCATTGGCTGTGCCGAGAGTGTCGGTGAGATAGAAGTTGAGAGTACCCGGGATACCTACCTCCACTCCCACATAAAGGAAGATGGCGATGACACCGAATACAAGATGCTTGTACTTGAGAAGGTTCTTCACGGTTGCGTCTGACTTCTCCTGCTCAGGC
>JAGAIM010000143.1 GCA_017626555.1 Bacteroidales bacterium | reverse complement strand
GTCGGTGAGATAGAAGTTGAGAGTACCCGGGATACCTACCTCCACTCCCACATAAAGGAAGATGGCGATGACACCGAATACAAGATGCTTGTACTTGAGAAGGTTCTTCACGGTTGCGTCTGACTTCTCCTGCTCAGGCTCAACGAATGGGATGAATATGAGAAGAAGGAATGATGCCGCGAATACGCCCATTGCGATGTAGAGCACAAGATTCACGTCTGTGATGACTGTATCCTTTGTTACCGATCCGATAAGGGCACCCACGAGCATTGGAGTGAGTGTACCTACCAGAGAGTTGAATGATCCACCGATCTGAACAAGTTGGTTACCTCTGTTTCCGCCGCCACCAAGAAGGTTGAGCATAGGGTTCACCACTACATTGAGGATACATACGCAGAATCCGCATACGAATGCTCCGAGAAGATATACGAAGAAGTTAGCAGGGAGGCCTGCAAGTGAAGAGCCTACACCGATCTTGCCGGAAAGGAACTGGATGAGCACTCCGAAGAATCCGATACCTACTCCTATGAGAGTGGTCTTCTTATAACCGAGTCTGGTGATGAGTTTTCCTGCAGGGAGTCCCATAAAGAGGTATGCGAGGAAGTTCATCATATTACCCATCATACCCCAGGTGTTGGAGCCTTCGATACCAGGAGCCTGCTTCCAGATGTTTCCGAGTGGAGCCGCAAGGTTGGTCACAAATGAGATCATTCCGAAGAGGAACATCATTGTAAGGACTGCAACCCAATTGATCTTGTTCTTGTTCATATTCTTTTAGTTTTATGTTAATAATTATTATAGTCAGGTCAAAATCGCGCCTAAGTTACGAAAAAAAACAACACACCAACCTAAAAGAACGACAATTCTTCCACAACTGGAGGATATGCATAAAATTAGCAGGGTCCCCTCCCCAAGGAACCCTGCCGTATATAAAACGAACTTAACAAATAGACACGAAAATAAATTTCTGATGTCTTTCGCAAAGTTAATGATTTAAAACAAATCTCCAAACAATTAATCCGGATTAGAATGAATTTTCTGCAAAATCGGGATTAATTAAGTCAAAAACCGACAAATATGCGACAATCTGACAATCTGCTGATTTGTTGTAATGCACACATTGACTATCTTTGCGATATGATAAAGAAAGCAGCATTGATGATAATACTGAGCCTTGTGTGTCTTATAGGCTCGGCGCAGGAAAAGGATAAAGTTATCAAAGGATTCTCCGGAGGAATGATGGTACATACAGGGTATCAGCACGGAGGAGACAATCCATACAACTACGTTCCCAAAGGAGCCACATTCGGCATAGGCGGAGTGGCCAGACTCCACCTCACCGACCATATCCGCGCGGGCTTTGAAGGATATTTCTCCACAATGGGTCTGAAGAAGGAAGTCGCCAGCGGCAGCCACAACAAATTGTTCTGGACAGGTGCATTGGCCGACTGGTACTGGAAGTGCGGCAGACTTTATCCATACGTTGGAGCGACTATCGGAGGAGGAATGGAAACCTCCTACTATATGTTCGAGGGCGATAAGCACGACTGGCTTCCGGAGGCATCAGCCGTATTCCACAAGCAGCCGTTCTTCGCAATAGACCCATTCGTGGGATGCGACATAGCAGTCGGAGAGGCACTTCGCCTGACTGTCAAGGCCGACTGGCTTCTTGCCATCAACAATCAAGGGCTCAACAAGCCTTTCGGCCCGAGAATATATTTCGGATTCATCTTTGCCCACTGACGGGATCCCGCTACGAATTGCGGTAACCGCTCGGGGTCATACCGGTGCGGGCCTTGAAGAATTTATAGAATACCGACTGATTAGGGAAATTGAGTCTGTAAACTATTTCCTTGATGGATATGTCGGAATATTTCAGCAGATTCTTAGCCTCAAGTATCACGTATGAATCTATCCACTCCGGAGCAGACTTTCCTGATGCATTCTTTATGAGTTTCGAAAGATATTTCGGAGTAAGACAGAGTTTTTCCGCATAGAATCCCACATTCCTGTACTTTGTATGATATTCCGCTACCAGGCGTATGAACTGCTCGAATATCATCCTGCTCCGTGTAGTGCTCTGCAGCGAAGTTATCTTCATCTCATTGATCTTCTCTTTCCACACACCGGCGACAGTGCAAAGCATCGAGGACACAAGCGACCGCAGAGCCGCATCCTTAAGTTCCATATCCGTCTCCACCACATCCGCTATAAGAGCAAGATATCTGCCCATAAAATTCTTTATATTATCCGGCAATGTCACCACCGGCACATCGATAAGCGCCACACTCTCGCTTATCATTCTCTTGAAATCTATCCTGAGTTCTGAGGCAAACTGCTGCGACATAGCGATAAGGACATAATGCTGTGGTTCCCCATCTTCCTGACGGACCTCGGTAAGTTTGAGTATATTGTTCGGAGAGCATATTATCAGACTATTGTCACAGATGTCATATTCATTGAGGTTGACAGACATCTTCACACTGCCTTTGACACAATAAAGCATCAGGATCCCATCAAAGCGGCAGGGATAGGGCAAGAGATTTGACGTCGCACCCAGTTTCAGATCTATAAGACAGAAATCATCCCCGACGCTGACCTTATTCGTCCCTGGGAAGTGTTTATTCAATTTTGAAATGCTGAGATTATAAGTTGTAATATTTTCCATTTTTCGTGCAATTTCCGACGAAAAGATAAACAAAAATCAATCCAGCGCTTATAAAACGATTATTTTTTCGACCATTTGAACATTTATTGCCCAAATAAAACGGCCTGATAGTTGTTATTGGCCTCACAAACGAACTTATAAAGAATATAATTATGATCTTTACATTACCACCGCTCCCATACGCAACAGATGCATTGGAGCCTGTTATGAGCCAGGAGACCATAGAGTATCACTATGGCAAGCACCTTCAGACATACGTTGACAATCTCAACCGTCTCACCGAAGGAACCCCCTATTCCGACCTAACCCTCGAGCAGATCATCCTCACCGCAACAGGACCGGTATTCAACAATGCCGCTCAGGTCTGGAACCACACATTCTTCTTCAACACCCTTTCCCCCACTCCTGAAAAAATGCCTTCAGATCTGGAATTCGCCATTACCCGCGATTTCGGTTCCGTGGAAGAATTCAAGGTAAGATTCAAGAAGGCGGCAACGGATATTTTCGGGTCCGGATGGGCCTGGCTGGCACAGGACAATGCCGGTACACTCCATATTATACAGGAATCCAACGCCGGCAATCCGATGCGTGCAGGATATAAGCCACTGATGACGATCGATGTGTGGGAACACGCCTACTACATCGACTACCGCAACCGGAGAGCCGAGTTCATAGAGAAGTGCTGGGGACTGATCGACTGGAAAAAAGTCGCCGGAAGGATGCACGAAGATATCCTTATCGCCCACATAATGGATATGGCTGAAGTACGGACAGACGGAACAGTCTCGGAGACC
This sequence comes from Bacteroidales bacterium, assembly GCA_017626555.1. Classification (GTDB taxonomy): domain Bacteria; phylum Bacteroidota; class Bacteroidia; order Bacteroidales; family UBA932; genus Cryptobacteroides. The sequence continues at coordinate 7,780 of JAGAIM010000143.1, read as the reverse complement.
ATAGTGGTGACCGTTGACAAGAAAGATCCGGTGGAAGAAAAAGATATGGACAGATATGTTTGCATAACCTGCGGATGGGTGTATGATCCTGCCGAAGGAGATCCTGAGAGCGGGATTCCTGCAGGGACACCGTTCAAAGACATACCTGAAGAATGGCTCTGCCCTGCCTGCGGAGTCGGGAAGGAGTATTTCGAAAAAGAACGGTAATAAAAGCAGCCTGTCCGGCAAATTGTCAGACAGGCTGCTTTCTTTATTCACAGATGAACCTTAAAGCGAAGCAAGGTTTATGTCATTGACGATATTCTTTCCTTCAGGAGTATATGCAAATTCCATATTTGCCTTATATGCTTCCTCCACTCTTCCGCGCACGACTTTCATCGAACTGTTGAGGAAGTGGTTCTGCTCGGTCCAAGGCTCCGGAAGTACGCAGACTGCCGCTGGAAGCCACCTCTCAGGGAATGCTCCGAAGTTACGGCCTCCCTTGCGGTACATATTGACCTCATCCTGAAGAAGTTCCAGCATCTTTACCTTAGCCTCCTTTGTCTCAGGATCGAGTCCCTGCTCCTTGGCGTATGCCTTGAGAGCCTCCTTGTTTGGAGTGATCAGGGCGATTGTATATGGATCCTGGCTGTTATGGAGAAGGGCTCCGTCAATATATTTAGAACTTTCCACAAGGTTCTCCTCAATGCCCTCAGGTGAATATTTCTCACCGTCTGCCGCGATAAGGAGAGATTTGAAACGTCCAACAACATAAAGCATCTCTGCATCACGCATATATCCCATATCGCCTGTGTGGAGCCATCCGTCAACGATTGTGTCGGCAGTTGACTTAGGATTCTTCCAGTATCCGGCCATCACGTTTTCACCCTTGATGCAGATTTCGCCCTTCGAGCCGAACGGCTGCTCAACGCCGTCAGCGTCGAGAATCTTGATTTCCATAGGAGAAACTATCTTTCCTGAAGATCCGAATATATGTCTTGCAGGAGAGTTTGCCGAAATGATAGGGGTGGCCTCTGAAAGACCGTAGCCCTGGTACATAGGGATACCGATTGCGTAATAGTATCTCTGGAGGTCGATGTCAAGAAGCGCACCACCGCCCACGAAGAATTTCATATTTCCGCCAAGTCCCTGACGTACTGCCTTGAAGATGAGTTTGTCAAAGAGGAGCATAAGAGGCTTGCGGAAGATGTCCACGAACTCTGTGCCCTTGTTGTAGCCCTCCTTGTTATATGCGATCGCGTTCTTGAGAGCGAAATTATAGAGACTCTCGATCATTTTGCCCTTCTTGGCAATAGTTGTCTCGATATTCTTCTTGAAACCCTTTGCGAGCGTAGGCACTGAAAGCATTACGCTTGGCTTGAGTTCCTGGATACTTGGCGAAATGTTTCTGAGAGCCTCCTTGCCTGATTTTCCCGAAGGAACCATACCGAGGGAAGCACCGTACGACATCATTGTATAGAAGCCTGCCACGTGAGCGAAGCAGTGGTCGAGCGGAAGAATGATGAGCATCCTGTCCTCAGGTCCGACTCCGATGACAGAGTGAGCCTGCTCTACATTGGCGGTATAGTTTCTGTGAGTAAGAAGGATACCCTTAGGATCTGCTGTAGTTCCTGAGGTGTAACTGATATTGGCGTAATCATCAGGCTCGATGGACTTGTATCTCTGAATGAACATTTCCTCGTGTTCTGCAAGGAACTTGTCACCCATCTCGAGGATGTCACCAATATACATTTCGTTCTCCTTCATATCATCCACCTTGTCAAATATGATGACTTTCTCGACCATAGGGCACTCAGGAAGCACCTTTCTGATCTTTGCAAGTTGGAACTTGGATGTGATGACATATTTGGAATCAGAGTGCTTTACTCTGAAAACGAGATCGTTTGTTTCACCCAATTTGATTGAAAGAGGTACATTGACTGCTCCGGCATAGAGCACTCCGAGTTCTCCGATGATCCACATATCACGGCCTTCGCTCAGATATGACACCTTCTCGCCTTTCTGTACTCCAAGAGCCATAAGACCAGCGGCAATGCGCTTAGCCTTCTTCAACGTCTCTTCGTAAGTCGTAGGTTCCCATTCGTTTGTATCAAGATTCTTTTCCCAAAGGAAAGGATTCTTGGAATACTTGGCAACATACTTCTCTACAAAGTCGATAATAGTTAATCTTTCTGCCATAATGTTTTGGTTTAGAATTTATTACAGTTCTGCCACAGCCCTTGAGAAGCGGTGGCACTATAGGTTATTCGTTAGGGAAAAGTCCGAAAAGTTCAGCATCGATCTTGTCAATCACCTCCTGGAAATCCTCTGGACGGTTTTCAAATTTTATGCGGTCAACATCAAGGATGAGCAGGTTGTGCTTATAGTCCTTGATCCAGTTCTCATAACGTTCGTTCAGACCGGTAATGTAATCGATACGTATGCTTTTCTCATATTCACGGCCTCTCTTCTGGATCTGGCCGATGAGGTTTGGAATCGAACTCCTGAGGTAAATCAGCAGGTCAGGCGGATTCACGAGCGACATCATAAGGTCGAAGAGATCGGAATAATTCTCGAAATCCCTTGTGCTCATAAGCCCCATACCGTGAAGGTTCGGAGCGAATATGCGCGCATCTTCGTAAATGGTACGGTCCTGTATGATCACATTGTTTTCCTTGGAGATATCCACCACATCCTTGAACCTCTTGTTAAGGAAATAAACCTGAAGATTGAATGACCACCTCTCCATATCTTCATAGAAATCAGCAAGATAAGGGTTATAGTCAACAGACTCGAACTTAGGAGTCCATCCGTAATGGGCAGCAAGCATCTTTGTAAGAGTCGTCTTTCCGCTGCCGATATTACCAGCAATTGCAATATGCATATTATATTGTTTTTAATTTTCTTTACAGCATAGTATATGAAACCGTTTTGAAGCCATTTTTCACGCGAATCAAAGCAGTTTCTCCCCTAATAATTAGCAAACATACTAAATTTTAATGTAAATTTGTATGTTTTAATGCTTTTTTTGAATGATACACATAGAAGATTATTCTTTTAACAGTTTCCAGACGCGCTGCAGCCTGATCTGGGATAATGATGGCAACTGCGCTTTCATCGACCCGGGATGTGCTTCCTCTGCCGAATTCGACAGGCTTGTACAGACTGTCTCGGAGAAAGGCCTTACTCCTGTCTGCATAATGCTCACCCACGGTCATTTCGACCATATACTCGGGACTGCAAGCCTTTCCGCTCATTTCGGAGGACTTCCTATATATATGCATCCGGCCGACAAGTTCACCCTTGAAAGCAACGACTATTTCTGCCGCTGCTTCGGGGCACCGATGCCCGAAGCATTTGTGACGGTTGATGTGGCTGAAGGATCTGTCGTAGAGGTAGGAAGCCTGCGTTTCGAGGTCATAGAAACTCCAGGGCACACTGTCGGAGGAGTATGCTATCTTGAGCGTTCGGAGAAAATCCTTTTCAGCGGCGACACTCTTTTTGCCGGAGCCATCGGCCGTACTGACCATCCTGGCGGCGACTATGACAGGCTGATGGAAAGCATTTTTACAAAACTACTTCATCTTGAAGGAGATACAAGAGTCATCCCCGGACACGGTCCTTGTTCGGACATCGCAACGGAAAGGATGACCAATCCATTTCTGATGCCATTCAACGAGCCATACGAAGATTGAAACCATTCCGTGTAGTTTTCTGATATTTCCTGCGTCTAATGTGCAAAACTGAAAAGAATGGACACACTTGAACTGGATTTTGCGCGGATCGTAAGGGAACATAAAGGGACGATATATACCGTCTGCTATATGTTCTCCAAGGATGAGGAGGAGGTCGCCGATCTCTTCCAGGATATCCTTGTAAACCTATGGAAGGGATTCGCGAAATTCCGCGGGGAGAGCAGCGCCAGGACCTGGATATACAGAGTCAGCCTGAACACCTGCATATCTGCGGAACGGAAAAAGAAACGCAAAGGCGAGACCGTACCCCTTGATATGGACATCAACCTGTTCGACGACTCGGTCGAAGACCTGAAGCAGATAAGGATGCTGCAGAACAGGATAAGCAGGCTCGGGCCATTCGACAGGGCCATAGTGCTCCTGTGGCTCGAAAATCTCAGTTACGACGAGATCGGCGCCATTGTCGGGATCACAGCCAAGAACGTTTCCGTACGTCTTTTCAGAATCAAGGAACAACTCAGGAATATGTCGGACGAAAAATAGCACAGAATATGGAAAACAATACTCTCATATCGAACGAACTCGAGGAGATGCGCGAACAGATCGGCATCCTCAGAGAAAAACTGGAGAAACAGAACATTGTCAATGAGCAGCATATACGCAATTCAATGGCATCAAAGGCCAATAATCTGAACAATACGGTCAGAGGTACGGTAATAGGAGGCGTCTTTGCCTTGATTTATTGCCCGATATGTTTCTTACATTTAGGTTGTTCTCTGCCTTTTGTCATCGCAACTACATTATTGTTGGCTGTATGCCTTGCTTTGACTATATATCAGAAAGTTACATTGGGCAGGATGGACTTCTCTCAAGGTAGCCTTGTCGAAATAGCCAAATCTTTGGGTCGTGTCAGGAGACATTATGTCCGATGGACAAGGTCGGTTGCCCCCGTGCTTATAGCATTGTGGTATGCCTGGTGTATGTACGAATTGATCAAGTCGGATAAATCCGGCAGTATGGTTATCTTGGTATGTGCCACAATCGGAGGTATAATAGGAGGTCTGATCGGTTTCAGCATCAACCGTAAGGTCATCCGCAAGACCGGCGAAATCCTCGAACAGATCGAGGAACTCCAGAAGGAATCATAATCCAAGCATCGCAGAGGTTGTAATGCTCGGCTTCTCGATCGGGAAATTCACAGTTTCATATTCGATGACGATCTCAGACAGGAGAGCAAGTTCCACTGCATTCCGGTCACTTGCCGATGTTTGTTCATTCACCATCGGAAGCAGCTCTTCGATACGCGCAAGAGCAAATTCATATTGTTGTGCGGTTATTTTCATATCACCCTCCTGTTTCTAAATATTGCGACAATCTATCTTATCATATTCCTGATGTGTACCTACAAATCTGATGAATATGTACCCCATCACAAACTTTGCAACTATCACCTTTTCATAGATGCAAATTTCTTTAACAGAAGTTAGAATAGCAAGAGCACACCGCAGATTTTTCTTTTTCTTGTGTAAGGTTTTTCTCTTTTTTATGTGTTTTCAACTTTTTTTAATAAAAACGGAGTCACCTGCAGTTGTATGCAGATGACTCCGGATATGACGGCATATACCGTCAGACTACTACCAAATAATGAATCAGTTGATTTCTATGTAGGTGACAGAGTTCGGAGACGGACTTACAGCCTGTCGGCAGCCGCACGGATTTTTTCTGACAGATCGATCAGGCCCTCTTTCAATTGAGAAAGTTCAGACGGGGTAAATCCACCAGGAGCACCCATTCCGTTGATTCCATCCAACTTGTGATAAAGCCAACTGGCTGATTTACCGAAATAATCGTGGGCAATCTCACGCCAGGTAATCTTCATAATAATGTCGGACAAACGCTGTTTCACATCAGATACCAACATTTTTCCCTGTCTTGTTGCAACATTTTCCATTTGCATAGATTTTTAAAATATTTCTATCAATTCATCAAAAAGTTCCTGTACATACCACAGCAATTCCGGATATCCGTCAGGATAACTTTTTACATAGTTTCTGGCTGCTTCAATCAAATCAGCCTCAAGGTCTGACACCATCATCAACCTCAAATCATTCTTCATATCTGAACAGTTTTACAAAGTTAGTACTATTTTTCGTACGGTACAAATAATCGTACAAAGAAAATACGATTTCAAAGTTGAGAACACTCTCAGTCACCCGCAAGAGCGCATCGCAGATTTTTCTTTTTCTTATGTAAGGTTTTTCTCTATTTTATGTGTTTTCAACTTTTTTTAATAACAAAAATGGCTATCGGGCATCCCGATAGCCATTTTTATATGTGGATATTTGAATCCGAAATTAGTCAGCGAGTGAGATTCTCTTGAAGCAAAGGATCTTAGCCTCAGCATCTGCTGCCTTGACAACATCCTTAACCGGAGTCTTGCCGTCACCCATCTGGTAGCCCTGCTCCTCGAGAGTCTGCTCCTTGAAGAACTTCTGGAGACGACCCTTGGCGATGTTTGCTACCATCTGCTCAGGAAGGTTTGCAGCCTTCTCTGCAGAAACGGTCTTGATAATCTCACGTGCCTGCTCAGCCTGCTCTGGAGTGATCCAGCCCTTAGCAGTGTTGGACTCGATGTGAGCCTCGCTGTCAACGTGTGCTGGGTTGATGCCAGCCTTGTTGAGTGCAGCGTCAACTGCCTTCTGTACAAGTTCCTCCTTAGTCTTCTGCTCAGCAGTCTTGAGTTCAGTGTCGATAACGCTCTGAGGTACTGACTCTGCTGAAACAGCAACAGGATTCATTGAAGCCACCTGCATTGCAACACCCTTTGCAGTCTGCTCGTCGAATGCCTTGTTGAAACCAACTACAGCAGCGAGTTTGCCGGTGATCTTATGCATATATGCTGAAATGAACGGTGCCTCAACAGTCTCGTAACCTACGATAACGTGCTTCTCACCTGTCTTACCTGTCTGCTCGGTAACTGCAGCCTCAACTGTTCTTCCGTCAGCAAGTACGCAAGCCATAAGAGCCTCCTTGTCTGCTGGGAAGTTAGCGATGGCAGCCTCAGCGATTGCCTCAGCAAGTGCCTGGAACTCAGCGTTCTTTGCAACGAAGTCAGTCTCGCAACCGAGTCCTACTACGATAGCCTTTCCGCCGTTTACCTTTGAAATGACTGCACCCTCTGAAGTCTCGCGGTCAGCACGCTTTGCTGCTACGAGTTTACCTTTCTCGCGGATGATTTCCTTGGCTCTCTCATAGTCGCCGTTAGCCTCTACGAGTGCCTTCTTGCAGTCCATCATACCTGCGCCTGTCATTTGACGAAGTTTTGCTACGTCTGCTGCTTTAATCTCCATTTTCAATAGATGTTTAAAGTGTTACACTAAATTACTCTGCTGGAGTCTCAGCAACTTCCTCTGCTGGCTTTGCACCCTTGCGAGCGCGGAGTTTCTTGCCTGCTGGCTTCTCCTCAGCCTGCTCTGGAGCCTCTTTCTCCTTCTCAATCTTCCTTTCGTCCAATCCCTCTTTGATTGCGCCGCAAAGTGCTTCCATAATGTAAGCGATAGACTTTGCTGCATCGTCGTTTGCCGGAATCACATAATCAATCGGAGTAGGATCGCAACAAGTATCAACCATAGCGATAACCGGAATGTTAAGACGATTTGCCTCTTTAACGGCGTTCATCTCCTTCTGAACATCTACTACGAAAAGTGCTGATGGGAGGCGGCTAAGGTCACGGATAGAACCGAGGTTCTTCTCGAGTTTAGCACGCTGGCGTGTTACCTGAAGACGCTCACGCTTAGCGAGAGTATCGAATGTACCATCCTCAATCATCTTGTCGATGGTATTCATTTTCTTGACAGCCTTACGGATGGTAGGGAAGTTTGTAAGCATTCCGCCTGGCCAATTATCTGCGGTTTGCCGGGCACTACAGAGTTAACTACCATATCCTTGCCATGGAGGATAAGCTCGGGCAGTTCATTCTTTAGGTCAAGGTAGCCTGTTTCATCGCTCACCGTTCGATAATTTCCTTCACGAGAGATGAAATAGAAATCGGTAAAGCCCGTTTCCTCTTTAGCATGGGCAACGAAATCCTCTATCTGCTTTTCATC
>JAGAIM010000142.1 GCA_017626555.1 Bacteroidales bacterium | reverse complement strand
TTCGTTACTGAACTTTTCGATTCTTTCAAGGGTATTGCCCAAATATGAAAATATATTTACGTTACCCACCTCCTAAATCCTCCTCCTCGGGAGGAGGACTTACCATCGCTTCGCTCAAAGTTCTCTTGCCTTATACATTTTTTCTTTGTTCCTGAACTTTTCGATTCTTTCAAGGGTATTGCCCAAATATGAAAATATATTTACGTTACCCACCTCCTAAATCCTCCTCCTCGGGAGGAGGACTTACTATCGCTTCGCTCAAAGTTTTCTTGCCTTATACATTTTTTCTTCGTTACTGAACTTTTCGATTCTTTCGAGCGACGGACATAACAATTCTTACAAAGTTAGAATAAATATTATATTGATGATCATTTCTATGCACAAAAAAGACCGTTTCACGCCTTTTGGGGCATATAAGTTGTCATTTGAGGTGAAAATTAGAGAATGCAATGAAACGATATATTCTGATGATCATACTCGTGGGCGCTTTGGGAATTTGTGCGCTGGGACAGGATAAGGAAAAGATTGATTCTTTTCCTCGGCCGATTCCGAACATTCTCCCTCCTCAACTTTTTATACCGGCAAAGTATCTGAACGGATTTCTTCCTTGGAATTATGCACCCCTTCTCAGGCCTGTCTTTGATATAATCCCGGTATATGGATTTGACGGAAGCATCGGTTTCGGTGAATTCAATCAGGACCATCCGGATAAATTCTTTTCCAATCTTCTGGTATCCAATTATATAGATGTACCTGAACTTTTCGTGTCTGAACAGAAAATGGTAGGAAATACTTTGAAGATAGGGAAAAGATTCTATTTCCTGTCCGGCATTATGTATGGAGCCCAACTCGGGATAATGGGGAACAACTGGGGAATGGGGACAAGGGAGGGATTCCTCTATCGTCCCTCAGAAAATGTGTCTGTTGCATTCTGGACGCAGTATTTCCAGTCTGTAGCCGTATATTCTCCTGTACTATTCCCACGTCCGGACGGAAATATGGCGGCAATAACAATGCCTGCAACACCTGAGGTCTATTCCTTTGGAGTGCAGGCATCATTTGTAGCAGGGGAATTCATTGTGGGCGTCGGAATGTCCGTCGCACCTGTGCCGTTCCAGGATCGGCATCACTCGAAATTCCGCTATAAGTAGTCTTCGAAATACATCGATATCTTGTCGTGAAGATGGACTCTGTCCTTGCCCATAACGTTATGTTCTGCGCAGGGATAAGGGAAATAATCGACCTGTACGTTGTTCTTTATGCATTCCCTGATGAAACTTAGGCTATGCTCCCATACCACAACAGGGTCTATTGCACCTTGGCATATAAGAAGTTTTCCTTTCAGATCCTTCGCTTTATTGATGAGGCTTGTCCTGGCATATCCGTCAGGATTCACGTCAGGATGATCCATATATCTTTCTCCATACATTACCTCATACCATTTCCAATCTATCACAGGGCCGCCGGCTACACCGACCTTGAATACGTCAGGATAATTGGTTATAAGCGAGATAGTCATAAATCCTCCATAACTCCAACCGTGGACTCCGATTCTGTCTTTGTCTATGTACGGGAGTTCCATAAGCATCTTCACACCTTCCATCTGATCGGCCATCTCTGCCTGGCCACATTGCCCGTGAATTGCCTGCTCAAATGCAAGACCACGGTTTTCTGTTCCTCTGTTGTCCTGGACATAGACCAGATATCCTCTCTGAGCCATATACATCTCCCACCTGCGCAATTGCCCCATAAAGGTATTCTGTACCATCTGTGAGTGAGGACCTCCATAGACATAGACTATCACAGGGTATTTCTTGGTAGGATCAAAGTCCTTAGGTTTGATTATTCTGTAATAATTGTCGTACAATCCGTCGGCGCTCTTTACCGTGCCGAGGCTGATTTCTGTATATGCATAATCAAGTGTAGGATCCTCTGCGGTAAGAAGGTTTTTGATAACTTTTCCGTCTGATTTGCAGATGTTTACCACTCTTGGAGTACAGAGAGATGTATATGAGTCTAAGAAATATCGTCCATCGGGACTAAGGGCAATATCGTGCCATCCTTCTTCGAGCGTCAGTCTCTCCGGCTGTCCTGTCCTTGCCTTTAGGATACCTTTCTTAAGATTTTTTATCTCTATCCTGAACAGATGGTTTTCAATAGGGGAGACTTCGGCAGATGTATAATAAACGAATCTTCCGTCATTCCCGACATATTTGACATCGGCGTCTATGGAAGTAAGTCTGCGGATATTGCCGGCATTGTCGCAGAGGTATAGATTGCGGAATCCGTCCCGATTCGCAGTACGATAGATGAAAATATCATTGTAGCCTGCGACGAAATGAAGCGGATCTACCGGTTCCACATATTTGTCGCTGTCCTCTGTCAATATTGTCTTGATATATTCTCCGGTATCAGAGCAATATGCATTGAGTCTCAGGTGTTTCTGGCTTCTGTCCAATACCAGGATATAAACAACTCTTTCATCAGGAGCCCAACTGATGTTCGTAAGATATCTGTCGTGTCCGAAATCATCAGCCTGGACATAGATGGTTTTCCCTGAGGCAACGTCATAGATGCCGAGTTGTACGTTCTCGGAGTCCATACCTGCCATAGGATACTTGATTTCCTTCAGCGAGCCGGTGCGGGTGGTAATATCCAGAAGAGGAAATGACGTTACTGCACTTTCATCCTTGCGGTAGAAGGCAACCTTTGTACTGTCAGGCGACCAGAATATGCCGTTGCTTATTCCGAATTCATTGCGGCTGACAAACTCTCCGTAAGTTATGTTCTTGTTTTCACTTTGGGCAATCAGTTTTTCCGTTCCGTCAGCATATACAAGATAGAGGCTCCTGTCTTTAGTCAATGCCTCAATAGACGGTCTCCTTATACCGGCAAAGTCGGCATAATTACCTGTGTTGATGTCATATTTCTGCCATTTCCCATCCTTGTGCATCAGGATATTTTCAGAATCTTCCCAGGAAGCCCAGATATTGGCAGGGGAAAGTTCCCTTGAAAGGATGGTCTCTTCCATTGTGAGGGTCTTGCCATCCTGACTGTTGGCCGGCCTTGTACTGATTATGCCTGGCTGCGCCGACAAAGCCAGTCCCAAGCAAAGAGTGCTCAGGATTAATGATATTTTCTTCATAGTCGCTTGATTGTTATTCTCTAACGGAAACTATGCCGTCCACGATATATTTCTGCTTGCCTCTCCACGGAAGAGAGCCGAGATATTCCTTGTAATGAAGTTCCACTGTCTTGCCGCCACATCTCATCAGCGAGTCGGCTATGGCCTTGTCTGTGATGGAAAAGTCGAATTCGTAAGATTGAATTGCTCCGGCATTGGCTCCCTTGCCTTTGCCGAATCCGGCTTGGATTACGCGTCCTTCGTATGTCTTGAATACATACCCCTTGTAAACCACAAAATTAAGTTCGCCAGCCTTGACTCCTTCTCCAAACACGAAATAGAATTTGAAGAAAACAAATCCTGCTATGACGATTGCGGCTATCAATGATGTGATCCCGATGATTTTCCCTTTCATACCGTTTAATCTTTTATGCAAATTTAGCAATTATTCCAAAATTCCGGCACAATGCAGCAGAGCGATGAACGGGGTCTGCTGTCTTTTTATATAAGGTTTGACATTGCCGGTGTGGATGTCATCCCAATCTTTGACTATGTCGTATGCGGCAATGAAGTCTTTGGCTGTCAGGTATTCTCCGCGTTCTGCACGTTTTGTACCAGGAGTGCCTCCTTTCAGAAACAGGCAGTTGCCGACAAAAGTCGCATTAAATGATATTCCTTTAAGAGTTGTGATACGTTTGTTCACTATTATGTAATGGACAACGATCTCCCAGGCCTGGACTCCGTCAATTCCTTTGTATCGTTCTGCTATCTTCATTATTCTGTTTTTTTAAAGTTCGTAGTTCAAATGTAGGTAAAAAATATGAATTATGGCATAGATTTGCCTTTTAAGGAAATGTTTGTTAAATTTACACATTATATTTCTTTCAAACTGTTATGATAGAGCGCGGACAATTGAAGATAGACGTACAGTCGGAAATCGGACAACTAGATGCGGTTCTTCTGCATAGGCCTGGATTTGAGGTCGAAAATATGACTCCCAAAAATGTGCAGCGAGCGCTGTACAGTGATATCCTCAATCTTTCGATTGCTCAAAATGAGTATGAACAACTTTCAGGAGTCCTTTCAAAGTTGGCAAAAGTGTATGAAGTACGCGATCTTCTCGTCAAGGTGCTTGATCAATGGAAACCTCGCGCCGATCTGATACATCGTATATGTCAGACCGAGGAGGCACTATCATATCTTGATATGCTGATGGAGATGGACTCGTCAGAACTTGCCAGAGTGCTTGTTGAAGGTCTGCCGGCAAGGATTGATACTCTTACTGCATATCTGAAGAATGAGTATTATGCATTATATCCTTTATACAACTTCTACTTTACCCGTGATGCGGCGGTAACTGTAGGCAATCGGGCGCTTATATGCCGTATGGCCAACAAAGTCCGTATGCGCGAATCGCTTATTATGGATGCCATATACAGATATAGCGGGACTTTCGAATGCGAGGTCATAGATGCCAATGCAAACGACTTGGCTTCTTCTCAGGTCATAATGGAAGGAGGTGATATAATTGTTGCGCGTGAGGATATCCTTATTGTAGGTAATGGAGTCAGGACCACAGCCCAAGGCATAGATTTCATTGTTGAAGGTTTATGCAGGAATAATACTTCCGGAAAACTCAATGTTCTGGTTCAGCAACTTCCTTCACAGCCGGAGTCCTTCATACATCTTGATATGGTATTCACTCTTCTTGACAGGGATAAGTGTATGGTTTTCAAACCTCTGATTATGCAATCCAATCAGTATCAGACTGTACATATCATAATTGAGCAGGGGAGAGTCGCATCCATCCGTCCGGTGGCAGGCCTGCTGCCTGCGTTAAAGGCTCTGGGTATGGATCTTGAGCCTATTGTATGCGGAGGCGAAGATGAATGGGACCAGGAGAGGGAACAATGGCATAGTGGTGCCAACTTCTTCGCGTTTGCTCCCGGCAAGGTGCTTACATACGCGAGGAATGTCCACACTTTGGAGGAGTTGGACAAGGCCGGATTCGAGATCGTCAAGGCTGTAGATTTCATTGCCGGAACCCGTACGGACGCGGTTTGTGGCGATAAACCTTGCGCCATAACGATCGACGGGTCAGAACTTCCGCGTGGCGGTGGGGGAGCGAGGTGTATGACTATGCCTCTTTCAAGACAGAAAGTAAATTGGTAACTTTATATTATTATGGAAAGAACACTTGTAATTTTGAAGCCGGGATGTCTTCAGAGGGGTCTTATCGGCGAAGTTATCTCAAGATTTGAGAAAAGAGGACTTAAACTCGTCGCAATGAAGATGGTTCAATTTGATGAGGAGATCCTCAAGGTACATTATGCACATCTTCTTGACAGACCATTCTTCCCTTGGCTTCGTGACGGAATGATGGCTGCTCCGGTAATCCTCTGCTGCTGGGAGGGATACAGCGCAGTACAGGTCGTACGTGATATGGCCGGTGCTACAAAGGCAAGCAAGGCTGTGCCAGGTACAATCCGTGGCGACTACAGCCTCAGTGCTCAGGAAAATATTGTGCATACTTCGGATTCACTCGAGAATGCAGAGATAGAACTCAAGAGATTCTTTGTGGAGTCTGATTATTGTGAGTACAAGTCTCCGCTTGATTCTTTCAAGTACGCACCGGACGAGATGTAATATAGAATTGATGTCAAAAGAAATCCACGGCTTTGAAGCATTGCTCAAGGCCGTGGATCTTTTATTATGGATATTCCCTTGTATTAGAGGAGGAAGATTGGCATAAGTGCTCCTACAAGTGCAAGGATTGCGTAGAACTCTGGGAATGCGGCATAGATCATAGTATTGGTCTGAACATCGTGTCCCTGTGAAATACCGATGATACCGTTAGCGCAGACCTGACCCTGACGGATCGCAGAAATCATACAGGTAACTCCTACGAGAAGTCCTACTCCGAAGCAGAGTTGTGCGTTTGCAATGATCCACTCTGTTCCCTGGAGAAGCCACATAAGGAATGCTACGAATCCATAGAGACCTTGTGTTGCAGGCATCGCTGAAAGGATAAGGTAACTTGAAGATTTCTCAGGATTCTTCTTCAATGCACCTTCTGCAGCGTTTGCTGCGATAGAAGTTCCGTAACTGCTTCCGATACCGGAAAGACCGAGCATAAGAGCCCATCCAAGATAAGCTAAAATTGCGTTCATAATTTTGTTGATTTTGTTTTATTGTTAATTGTTCTTTTCTTTTGTAAGCGGGTTGTATTCCTTGCCTTTGCCGTCGTATCCGGCATTCTTGAAGTACTCTACGAAAGTAAGACGCAGAGGGTGTACGAATGCTCCAAGGCACGACATTGCAATGTTGAGGACGTGTCCGAAAAGTATGATGAGCAGGAACGGAAGCCAGTTGACCGCTGTGAATCCGTCACCGATTATCATATTTCCAAGAATGTTGAATGCCTGTCCGAGCATACCTCCGGCAAGTCCGAGAGCATAGAGTCTTATGTAACTCAATACGTCACCGAGGATACCTGTAGCCATATTGTAGGTGTCCCATAATCCAGAACCTATATTGGCCAGTGGGTTCTTGCCCGGAGTATTGAAGATGTATATGCCAAGTGCAGATACGGTTCCGATCACTATGATGAGCCATTTCACTGCAACAGGTGACAATAGACCTCCGATTGCGAGGAATGCTGTAACTATTCCTCCTACAATGAGCAGAAGCCATCCCCACGCACTCACGGTTTCTCTGAAGCCGAATCTCTTGGTGTAGCCGATCGCTTTCACTGTCATTGCAAGGCAGATGTGGAATACTCCGATTGCCAAAGCAAGGATCATCTGTGCCGGGAATCCCGCTATGTCTCCTGTAACCATAAATTTCTTCATAGCATCAGGATACCATTCTGCAGCCGAGAGGTCGATGCCGAATGCAGTTCCCAGGACAAGACCTATGAGAAGCGTACCGGCTCCGAGTATGGAGATGATCGGTCCTATGTTCTTGAACATCTCGATGTTCAGCCATCTCTTTGTCACTGCAAGGCCGAACAGGATGAGGACAAGTCCATATCCTGCATCTCCCATACACATAGCGAAGAAGAGAATGTAGAATGGCGCAACTATTGAAGTCGGGTCAAACTCATCATAATCAGGCATACCGTACATTTCGGTAAAGACCTCGAACTGACGTGTGAACCAGTTGTTCTTCAGTTTGATTGGAGGATTGTCCTCCTTCACTGCTTCTTCCTTTATGTAGAGCACTCCCATCTTGTCGAATGCCTCTACAAGTTCCGCATCGTTTTCAGACGGAGCGAAACCTGTA
The DNA here is from genome assembly GCA_017626555.1 of Bacteroidales bacterium. Taxonomy (GTDB): domain Bacteria; phylum Bacteroidota; class Bacteroidia; order Bacteroidales; family UBA932; genus Cryptobacteroides. The sequence continues at coordinate 40,644 of JAGAIM010000142.1, read as the reverse complement.
AATACAGTGATGAGGTTTTCTGCTGCACCTTCTCCTGCCTCATTTGCAAGATATCGGTCAAGTTCAACGAGGTCATTGTTGCAGGCCTCCCTGATAGCGGGTATGTAGTCCTTTGCATTGAGGAGTCCGGCCTTGCATTCTACAATCTCAGCCTTTATACGTGCGATTTCGGCTGCCGCTTCGGCTGATGTGCCTTCCGGAGCCGTAATCTCCTGTACAGGGAAACTGTATGCCTCGCCCTTAGGTGCTATCGTCACGAACCATACCTTCTTGCCGTTGTCGGAAACGGTCTGAAGAGGGTAGAGTTCACCCCATAAAGGGTCGAACTTCTTTGCATCTACCGTATAATATCGCACTGCATATCCTATGCTGTCGAGTCCGTCCAGGGCTTTCTTGTCGTATTCACCCCAAGGAGTTCTCAATTTCAACTGCTTTTCGGCGGCAGCAATCGAAGCCTGTAGTTCTGTGAGTCTTGCCCTGCATTCCTCGATGAAATCCACAGGATCACCTTCTACATTGACTGTCGTCTTTGCAATTGCTTCAGCATCAGTATCTTTTGAGTAGTCAATGCTCTCAAGGAATTCCAGAGTCTTTTTTGCTCTTTCCGCCTTGTGGAACATTACTGAAGAGTCGGCATCTACAGGCCTGACAGAACGGCTGATATCCACGACTCCAAGTTCCTGAAGTTGTTCCAGGAAACCTTCCTTCTCTCCGCTCAGGAGAACGAAGGAATATTTTGTCATTTTAGTTATCATTGTTCTGCTCCTCCTCTTCTTCTAATGCGTGCCTGCTCTTCACGATCTTGGAAGCAGCCTTGGAGAGGTTCTCCTCGTCTTCCATATATCGTTTGATCTTTCTGATTGCCTCCTGATATCCAGGGATCTGCACCTTCTCATAAAGATTCACCTTCTGAGTGGTCTTCTTCCTCTGGAAATCGAGAATACGGGCCTTCTCGAGATAGACCTCCGATTCGATTCCGAGCCTTGAGAGTTCCTTGAGTATAGCAACTCCGTCCGCATACCACGCCGGGCAGTTGAAGGCGTTGAACTCGTGGATCTCGTACTTGATCTCACCCAGTGCCGGGGTCTTTACACCGGCAACCTTCACGGTGTAGAGATCTACATCGGTGATAGAGATCAGATTCGGCTGGAACTCGTTCCAGAGCGCTGCGAGATAGTCGTATTTCTTCAGGGCGGCATCAAGATCTTCAATAAGTTTCTCCGAATAGTCCTTGGCCTTCTTCACCTCAAGACGAAGCGCCGACTCCTTGTTCTTAAGGGTAGGGAGGGCATTCTTTCGCATCTTGAGTTGCTTGTTCAAGTTGTTCAGAGATGTCTTATTGTACTGGAATTTGATAGCCATAATTAATTACCTTTCCAATAAGTGTCAATAAGTTCCTGCTTGATACCGGTCTCTGCCTTCGAGAAATATGTTCCGAAGAGTTCCCAGGCTGTGTCAAGCATCTCGTCGATCTTGAGGTTCACGTCGATCGCAAGAAGTCTCGTAGCGTATGCCTTCGCATAGTCAAGACATCTTAGGTCGTAGTCGCTGAGGTCGAAACCGTTCTCAAGTTTTGTCTTTGCGTTCTGCGCATCGGCGTAGAGACGTACGGATGCATTCATCACCTGACCGTGGTCCTTACGGGTCTTCTTACCCTGTACGAGTTGCTTCAGACGTGAAAGCGAACGGAACGGGTCGATGATGACCTTACCTGAATCCGGGTCGGTACGGAGGAACAACTGTCCCTCTGTGATGTAACCTGTGTTGTCTGGAATCGCGTGGGTGATATCTCCGTCGTTGAGTGTAGTCACAGCGATAATCGTGATGGAACCTCCGTCAGGAAGTTGCACGGCCTTCTCGTAGATCTTCGCGAGGTCTGAATAGAGTGAACCTGGCATTGAGTCTTTTGAAGGAATCTGGTCCATACGGTTAGACACGATTGAAAGCGCATCGGCGTAGAGGGTCATATCGGTAAGGAGTACGAGTACTTTCTCATTCTTCTCCACTGCGAAATACTCTGCTGCAGTAAGCGCCATATCCGGAATAAGGAGACGCTCCACAGGAGGCTGCTCTGTAGTGTTCACGAATGATATGATCTTGTCGAGAGCACCTGCTGCCTCGAATTCGTGCTTGAAGTAGAGGTAGTCGTCGTTTGAAAGACCCATACCTCCGAGGATGATCTTGTCAACATCCGCACGTAGAGCCACCTGAGCCATTACATTATTATATGGCTGGTCTGGGTCTGCGAAGAACGGAATCTTCTGTCCTGATACCAGAGTGTTGTTGAGGTCGATGCCGGCGATACCGGTAGGAATCAACTGTGAAGGCTGCTTTCTCTTGTAAGGGTTCACTGAAGGACCTCCGATCTCCACTGTCTTTCCTTCCACAACAGGACCACCGTCGATAGGCTCGCCGTATGCGTTGAAGAAACGTCCGGCAAGATCGTCACTTACATTGAGGGTAGGGGCTCCACCGAGGAATACAACCTCAGCGTTTGTAGGGATTCCCTCAGTACCGGAGAAAATCTGGAGTGTTACGAGGTCTCCCTTTGTCTTAACCACCTGAGCAAGGCGGCCGTCAACGAGAGCGAGTTCGTCGTTTGATACACCTGTCGCTTTCAGCGAAACTGTAGCCTTGGTGATGGCTTCAAGTTGTGTATATGTTTTCTGAAATGCCTTATTTGCCATTGCTTAGAAGATTATTGAGTTTTTCCTGATATTCATAGAACCTTTCACTCTTGAACTCAGAGTAGTTCATCTGCCTGAGGGCGTTGATAAGTTCCTTGAAGTAATTGCGGCACTCCTCGAAGTCTTCGAATGTGAAGTCGCGCTCGCAGATACCCATCACGAGTTCGAGCATATATTTCTGACGCTCGATAGGGCAGAGTGCATCGATGTCGTCGAATGCATCCTGCTGGAGGATCACGAAGTCGAGAAGTTCAGACTTCCAGAAGATTTCGTGGTAACTCATAGGCACACCGTCGTCACCGAGGATGTTGATCTGGTCGTTTGCCTCCTTACCTTTGCGTACGATATTCTTTGCTCTTTCCACCATTTCTACCCAACCTGGCATAATGGTCTCGTTGAGATACTCGCGGATCTCAGGATACTCAAGATACTTTGAATATGAATCGATAGGGTTGACAGCAGGGTAGCGCTTCTGGTCTGCGCGGTTCTGCTCAAGGGCGTAGAAACATCTTGCAGCCTTCTTGGTTGACTCTGTCACCGGCTCCTTGAGGTTACCTCCGGCTGGAGATACGGTACCGATGAATGTAACCGCACCTGTCTGACCGTTGTTGAGGATGACCATACCTGCGCGTGCGTAGAAGTTCGAGATGATGGCAGAAAGATCGACAGGGAACGCATCGGCTCCTGGGAGTTCCTCCATACGGTTGGACATCTCACGGAGAGCCTGTGCCCAACGTGAAGTAGAGTCGGCAAGGAGAAGTACCTTCATACCCATCGCACGGTAGTACTCGCAGATCGTCATCGCTGTATATACAGATGCCTCACGCGCTGCTACAGGCATATTTGAAGTATTGCAGATGATGGTTGTACGCTCCATCAGGTGGCGTCCTGTATGTGGGTCGATGAGTTCAGGGAACTCTGCGAAGATCTCCACAACCTCATTTGCACGCTCGCCGCAGGCTGCCATTACGATCACGTCTGCATCACCCTGCTTTGCGATAGCGTGCTGGAGCACTGTCTTTCCGCAGCCGAAAGGACCAGGGATGAAGCCTGTACCTCCCTCAGCGATAGGGTTGAGGGTGTCGATCGCGCGTACACCTGTTTCCATTATCTTTGATGGCCTAGGCTTGTCCTTGTAACCCTTTATGGCTACCTTAACCGGCCATTTCTGCCACATTGTCACTTCCACATCCTCGCCTTCAGCGTTTGTGAGGACTGCGATCACCTTGTCGATGTTGTATTGTCCGGCAGGAGCGACTGTCTTTACAGTATATTCGCCCTTGAAACTGAACGGAACCATAATCTTGTGAGGAAGCCATCCTTCCTTCACCTCTCCGAGCCAGTCTGCTGCGACTACCTTGTCACCCGGTTTTGCAAGCGGTGTGAAGTCCCAAAGTTTTTCGTGGTTGAGAGGGTTGGTGTACTCTCCCTTCTGGAGGAATACGCCTGTCATTGTGGTGAGGTCGTTCTGAAGACCGTCGTAACTGCTTGAGAGCAGGCCAGGGCCGAGAGTGGCCTCGAGCATTCTGTCCTCGAACTCGACTATGTCACCGTTCTTGAGTCCACGGGTGCTTTCGAATACCTGTACTGCTGCGTTCTTTCCGTTCACCTTGATGACCTCGGCCATAAGCTTCGTGTCACCTACGGTAATGTAGCAGATTTCATTCTGCGACACCGGTCCGTCGGCCTCTACAGTCACGAGGTTGGAAACGATACCCGTAACTTTACCAGTTGTTTTCATATCAATTGTTGTTTTTGTTATTTCTCGTTATATTCTACGCCTTTGAATGTGCCACGCACCTCATCAACGAGTTTCTTGAACATCTCACGTCCGGTTTCTTCGTCGAGGATGAGCCATCTGCGGATAATCATCATCTTCACCATCATTCCTAGGATCTTGTCAAAGTTGAGATAATCGAAGAGGGTGAGTTCGTCGATCTTCTCCCAGTAGAGGTCGTCTATGCCTCTTTCTCTGGAGAGGATATCGTGGCCTTCGAGGATGCTCTGCAGTTTTGCAGACTCCTTGAATTCCGGCTGCTCCGGTTCAAGGCCGGTCTCTTCTGCTTCAGGATCCCTGAGCGAGAGCACGTCCTTTTCTGCGTCTCTGCCCAGTGCCTGGTTCAGATACCTGACTTTCTGGTTGCGCACGTCAAGGTCGAAACGGAAGAACTCCCTGATGAATCCGATCTTGTGTGAAAGCGCCTCCTTATAGAGTTCTGGGCCGATCTGATCCTTGTCGAATCTCTTCACAATGAAATCAAGAACCTCATTGTCTTTTGCTGACAGAAGTTCTCTCACCTGCTCAAGGTATTCGTCAAGACTCTTCTCGCCCTGTCTCCAGTCCGGAGTGAAGTCGGGAAGACCTGCTATTATGTAAACGTAATTGTTCATTATCCAAAGAGAATCTTCTTGGTTGCTGGTCTGAGATACTCTGAAATGAGTTGATTGAATGTTTCATCTGTGAAACTTACGAACCATCCTTCGCCCTTAGGACCGATCTGGAAACCTCCTGCCACTTTCTTTGAGAATGAAGCCTGAACTCCTGAACCAAGAATCTTGGCAAGTTCCTTTGTGGCAAATGGTTCCAGGTCATTCTTAAGTGACTCTGGAAGAATAAGGTTGAGATCTACGGGACCGTCGGTAGTGAATTTCTCAGCAACGGTCTTGATGATTTCCTTGATGAAGTCAGGTGAAGTGAGATTCTTTTTCACTGCCTCAACTGTCATTTTGCTGACGATGAGATTTTCAATGTCCTTCTTTGTGGCTGCTATGCTCTGGCTTGATGCCATCTTAACGTCAGAAGCAGTCTTTGTCTTGATTTCGTCTGCCTGTTTCTGAGCAGTTGCAATGATTCGCTCTGCCTCGGACTGAGCCTTGGCAAGAATCTCCTCTGCCTGTACCTTAGCCTTCGCAAGAAGTTCTTCGCCTTCCTGCTTTCCTTTTGCCAGACCCTCGTTGTAGAGTTTGTCTGTCAATTCCTGCAATTTGTTCTGCATATCCGGATATTTAGTTTTGGTTATATTTTATACCTTAATTCGGCAAAAATACTAATAAATCGGCAAGGAAACAACCTATTTATTGCTAATTTTTAAAAATAGTTGCCAACCTTGCCGATAATGATATCAAAGCGTTGAATTTTAATTCTTTAATGTATCAGAAACATTCCTTAAGGATACTGACTATATTATTTGATCTGCCCATTGTGTAGAAATGAACGGCAGGTACACCGTGTGCAATCAGATCTCTGCATTGGCTGATGCACCATTCAGTTCCAATGTTGTAAACAGCATCTTTGTCTTCTCCAGCCTTCGCTATCTCTGATGTCAGTTCCAATGGTATATCCAAAGAGAATGACTCTGGAAGCATATTTACTTGTCTTGCAGTTGAAATGGGCTTCAGACCAGGAATGATAGGAACTGTTATTCCGACTTGTCGGCACCTTTGGACAAAATCATAATAAACTTTGTTATCAAAGAACATCTGAGTTATCACATAGTCAGCGCCGGCATCGATCTTTTTCTTCAGGTTTGCTATGTCGGTTTCAATATTAGCCGCTTCGAAATGTTTTTCCGGATAGCCGCCCACGCCTATGCAGAAATATCTGTCCTCAGTTGTCGATTGTGCGGATGCATCCTTTTCAACCTTGCGACGTCTCTGATAACTTGCACTGCCCTGATAATTACGTATCCCTTCTACTAGTTCGCTGGCATATCTATAGCCGCCCGGAGTCGGGGTGAAGCGCTTCTCGCCGGTCATACTGTCACCTCTGAGAGCCACGATGTTGTTGATGCCGAGGAATTCGAGATTGTCCAGTTTGCTTTCGATTTCCTCTGCAGTAGTGCCTGCACAGATGATATGAGGCACAGTCTCAATATCATATCTTGACATAATTGCAGCGCATACCGTAGTCTCGCTTATCCTGTTGCGTACGAGGTGCCGGCTGAATGAGCCGTCTGCATCGGCTCGGAACTCAAATTCATCCCTATGACTTGTTACGTTAATGTATTTGGGACTGAACTCCATAAAAGGAGCGATACTTTCCAAAAGTTCATTTTTGGTCATTCCTCTGAGTGGCGGTACTATCTCAAGTGAAGGATATGCCTTCGTACTGCCTGCCAATATATCTGATATTTTCATAGTGCAATAAGTAAGTTCTTGATTTTAAGTCTGTTGTGCCTTCTGCGTGCTCCCCTTTGTACGGCACGTGGTAGGGGTAATGTTTTGATTTTCAGCCGATTGTCCTCCTCTGCTATTTCAGCAGGTGGCTGAGAAAGCGGCGTGCAGTCTGCTCATCCATACCCCTGCGTTGTGCATAATCCTCGTACTGCTGCAGGGAAATGCGGCGGATATCAGGATATGCAGCCTCAGGATGTATGAATATCATTCCGCAGATGCTGGATTCCGGTGTCATTCCAAAACTTTCAGTGAGTTTTATGCCGAGTCTGCCTCCCTCAGGAAGCAATTTCATAATATCCTCTTTGAGAGTATGGTCCGGACAACTTGAATAGCCGGCAGCAGGCTTGATGATCTTCATATTCTCATTGATTTCTGCTTTTAGTTTTCTATCCAGCCAGGTGGATGCCGCTTCCGCCATAGTCATCCTCACCGTGCGCCCCACCATATCCTCATATCTGTTGCTGCAGGCAGGGCAGCAGCAGCCTTCTTCGTGTGCATCATTGGCTTTGACGCTGATGGCAAATACTCCGAATGCGGACGGTCCGCCTTTGCCTGAAGGCCTTACAAAATCACACAGGGACTGCATTGCTCCTCCTTCCTGTCTCATCATAGGAAGCCTTCTCTCTTTGCTTCCGGTCTTTATGACGATATCATCATTGTCTGAGTATGCGTGATAGAATTTTACTGAAATCATTATTTTGAAATTTGCCATAGCAACTTCATCTTCAGCGTCTCTTCTCAGTTGCATAAGTTCGGCTACTTCAGGAACGCGGCTTCCGTATTTCACTCCCCAGATGGCGTGGAGCATCTTCCAGTCGAAATATGGCATAGCCTCATCTATCGGAAGTTCGAGGAATGGAATGCTTTCCGGAAGGGTCTCTGCGTATGTCTCCGCTGCATATCCGGTCTTAAGCATAGTCCATCCGCCGGCTGCAGGCTTCTCTTCGCGAGAACCGTACAGACTTCGGATCTTTTCCTGTTCGGAATGCTGTTCCTTTTCGAATGTTTCCGGATCCAGAATATATTTCTTCGCCATAACAGCTGCTGCTGATGCATCTGCGCCATAGAATACGTGATCATAAATAGGGGCGAGTTTGACAGCAGTATGAAGGGCTGAAGTCGTTGCACCTCCGATGAATAGCGGCTTGGCCATTCCCCTGGCTTTCATATCTCTGCAGATTTCTTCCATCTGATAGAGAGACGGTGTGATGAGTCCGCTCACGGCTATAATGTCGGCATTGATATCTTCGGCTTTGGCCAGAATCGTTTCCTTGTCCACCATCACGCCAAGGTCACAGACTTCGAAGCCGTTGCAGGCGAGCACGATGCCGGTTATGTTCTTTCCTATGTCGTGTACGTCTCCCTTGACGGTGGCAATGACGACTTTGGGCTTTTCGTTTTCTCTGGCATCATTGTCCATAAACGGTTCAAGAATACCTACGGCATCCCTCATAACCTTGGCTGATTTGACCACCTGCGGCAGGAACATCTTGCCGTCTCCAAATAAGGCACCCACTGTCTCCATTCCTGCCATAAGAGGCCCTTCTATGACGGACAGTGCACCGCCATAATGTTCCATAGCCTCCTTCAGATCCTCCTCGAGACCTTCTGACCTTCCTTTGACGAGGGCCTCTTTAAGCCTATCTTCCAACGGGACTTTGACTGGTGATGTCTCGACAGACTGTGGGGAATCCTTTTCCTCGAGCATCCTTGACGCTTTTGCAATCAGCCTTTCAGTGGCCTGGGAGTCGGTGTCGAATATCACATCCTCCACGCATTTCAGCAGTTCCGGCTCAATCTCATCATATACCTGGAGCATAGAAGGATTGACTATGGCCATATCCAGTCCGGCCTTGATGGCGTGGTATAAGAAAGCCGAATGCATCGCTTCGCGCACGGCGTTGTTTCCTCTGAATGCGAATGAAAGGTTGGAAACTCCTCCGGATGTCAGTGCTCCCGGAAGATTCGCCTTGATCCATCTTACTGCCTCGATAAAGTCGATTCCATATCTGGCGTGCTCCTCGATGCCGGTACCGATGGATAATATGTTGACATCGAATATTATGTCTTCAGGTGATATTCCGGCCTTCTCTGAAAGAAGTCTGTATGCTCTGTCGCATATCTCGATCTTGCGCCCGTATGTGGTTGCCTGGCCTTCTTCGTCGAATGCCATCACCACCATAGCCGCTCCGAATGACTTTATTATCCTTGCTTTCTCGATGAATGCTTCCTCGCCCTCCTTAAGGCTTATGGAATTGACGATGCACTTGCCCTGTGCATTCTCAAGACCGGCCAGAATCGTGTCCCAATGAGATGAATCTATCATAAGAGCAGCCTTAGCGACAGCAGGCTCATTGGAAATATATCTCACGAACCGCTCCATCTCCCTTGTGCTGTCAAGCATAGCGTCATCCATATTGATATCGATGATGGAGGCCCCGTCTTCTATCTGCTTTGCAGCAATCTGGAGCCCGGATTCGTAATCTCCTGATGCTATGAGCCTTGCGAATTTGCGCGAACCTGCTACATTTGTCCTTTCTCCGACATTGGTGAAGTTGTTCCGCTTCACATCCACTTCCACAGCTTCAAGTCCGCTGACCTTCAATGTCTTCTTCGCAGAATTATCCGTATCTGTGGACAACTTTCTGGCATCAAGCCCCTTTACGGCATCGGCAATCGCTCTTATATGAGTTGGAGTCGTGCCGCAGCATCCTCCGACTATGTTGACAAGTCCTTTGGATGCCATAGCCTTGATCTGTGCGGCCATATCTTCCGGACTCTGGTCATATCCTCCCATCTCGTTAGGCAGTCCGGCGTTCGGATAGCAACTCACTCCGCATCTGCACCATTTGTCGATTTCCTCGACAAGCGGCATAAGTTCCGCCGCTCCGAGAGAGCAGTTCAGTCCGAAAGCCAGGATAGGGTAGTGACATACCGAGGTGTAGAAAGCCTCCAGTGTCTGGCCTGTCAGAGTCCTCCCGCTCCTGTCTCCCACTGACACCGATATGATCACTGGCGGTATGTCCGGGAGAGGCTGTATGACGGAACTGGCATTTTGCCACCCCCGGCTAGGGGGAGGAGCCCAGTTCAACTGGGAGGGGGCCAGTGTAGTCAACAGCCTCTCCCGGACAATCTCCTGGATGCCGGCTAACGCTGCCTTGACATTGAGGGCATCGAAGCAGGTCTCGATAAGCAGAATGTCAGCACCGCCTTTCAGCAAAGCCTCCGCCTGGAGACGATATGCCTCCTTCATCTGATCGAAACTATATGGCCTGAATGCAGGATCGGCCACGTCGGGTGATAATGACAGAGATTTTGAAGTCGGACCAATGCTTCCGGCTACCCATACCTTCCTCTGCAGCCCTACCTTGGCCGCAATCTCCTGAGCCTCATCGGCCGCTTCACGCGCTATCCTTGCACCTTCTAGTGCCATCTCAGCCGCAAACTCCTCACATCCGTACTCCGACTGCGATATTGCATTTGCGCTGAAAGTGTTGGTCTCTATGATATCGGCTCCTGCCGCAATGTATTCCTGATGTATGGCCTTTATGATTTCCGGATGTGTGAGATTCAGGCACTCGTTGTTGCCCTTGAGTTCCTTTGTGCAGCCAGAAAACGGGCCTCTGCGGTAGTCTTCTTCCGTAAGGCCGTATCTCTGGATCATAGTGCCCATCGCTCCATCCAGAATCAATATCCTGTCATTTTGTATGTCGATCATACTTTTCCTGATAATTAACTTACAAAGATACTCTATTTCCGTCAAATAGTGAATATTAATTTTGTGTGGAACATAAGTGCTTGTGCTATAGTGTCTTACGAATAATGCCTGCTGCACTATGACAGCAGGCATTATGTCTAATGTGTTGGTGGTCAACTTGTTCCGTGTCTCCTATCCGAGGAAACTGAGCAGGATACCTGCTGCTACGGCTGAGCCGATGACACCGGCTACGTTCGGAGCCATTGCGTGCATCAGGAGGTGGTTGTTCTTGTCGAACTCCCGGCCGACATTCTGGGATACACGTGCTGCATCAGGAACAGCCGATACGCCGGCATTGCCGATAAGTGGATTGATCTTTCGTCCTTCTTTGCAGAAGAGGTTCATAAATTTTACGAAAAGTACACCGCACATCGTCGCAATGACGAATGAAAGAAGTCCGAGGAGGAATATCTTGACAGAATCACCTGTGAGGAATTCATCAGCCTGGGTCGAGCATCCTACGGTTATACCTATCAGGATGGTCACGACATCGATGAGCGGTCCGCGTGCTGTTTCTGCAAGGCGTTTGGTGACTCCGCTTTCCTTAAGCAGGTTGCCGAAGAAGAGCATTCCAAGCAGCGGCATTCCGGAAGGAACGATCATAGCAGTCAGGATGAAACCGACGATAGGGAATATGATCTTTTCCTTCTGGCTTACCTGTCTTGGAGCGGCCATTCTGATGAGGCGTTCCTTCTTGGTCGTCAGCATAAGCATTATAGGACGCTGAATGACAGGCACAAGAGCCATATATGAGTATGCAGAAACTGCAATTGCACCCATCTGGTGAGGAGCAAGTTTTGAAGATAGGAATATTGCCGTAGGCCCGTCTGCACCTCCGATGATGCCGATGGCACCGGCTTCTGCCGGTGTGAATCCCATATGGAGTGCTATTATATATGCTCCGAAGATACCTATCTGGGCTGCGGCTCCGATGAGCATCAGCCTTGGTTGGGAAATCAGGGCGGAGAAGTCTGTCATCGCGCCTATTCCCAGGAATATGAGCGGAGGATACCATCCGGTCTGGACACCCTGGTACAGGATGTTCATAACAGATCCTTCTTCATATATACCTATGTTGAGACCCGGGACAAACGGAATGTTTCCGATTATCATTCCGAAGCCGATCGGGATAAGCAGCAGAGGCTCCCAGTCTTTCTTGATCGCCAGATAGATGAACACGATGCCGATGAAGATCATAATGGCGTGTTTGTACGTCATACTGGCGAAGCCTGTGTACTGGAAGAATTGCTGAAGACTTTCAAATATTGTGTTCATATCACTATGCTATAGTTACGACAGATGCTCCTTCAAGAACAGAGTCTCCCTTTGCTACGTGGATTGCCGTTACGGTACCGTCCTGTGTGGCCTCAATGGAATTCTCCATCTTCATAGCCTCCAGAACTGCAACCTCCTGACCAGCCTTGACGCTGTCGCCTACATTTACCTTGACCGCGATGATCACGCCAGGAAGCGGGCTTGTCACAGCCTTTCCTGCACCTGATACCGCTGGCTGAGGTGCTGCAGGAACAGGTTGAGCAGGCGCTGATACAACCGGCGCTGCAGGTGCCGCCTGAACTGGAACTGATGGCGCATTTTCAAGTTCGACCTTGTACTCGGTGCCGTTGACTGTTACTGAAGCATCAGTACCCTCTACAGAATTGATCGCAACATTATATTCATTGCCGTTGATCTTGAATTTATATGTTTTCATATCTGATGTTTTCTTTTGATTGTGATTATATAACTTTCATTATCGTGTACTGTATCGTTCAGGTACTGATGGAGCGCCATCGATATGGCTGCATAGACTTCTCCATTCATCTCCTGATCCAATGCCAGAGCGATCGCAGCGGCTATTTCGCCATCCGGTGCTCCTTTTGCCTCTTTCGCCTTCTTTTTCTCCGGCTTCCTGAACTTTATCTCTCCGGATGAAAACTTGCCGATAAGTGTGTAGGCGAAGTAAAGGACAATCAATGCAACGAATACCACCGAGACCGACACCAGAGTTATTATGGCTCCGTGAGGATCCTTTTCGGCCATCTCTGCGCTCTTTACTATGACGCTCTCCGATACCTGCAATAGATTAAATGGGTTCATACCTTATATATCATTAGAGTGGGAGGTTGTCGTGTTTTTTCCAAGGATTCTCCAGACGTTTTTCTGCCAGTTGCTCCAGGGCTCTGATTATGCGGAAACGTGTGTTGCGTGGTTCAATCACGTCGTCTATGTAACCGAAACTGGCCGCGTTGTACGGATTGCAGAATAGGTCATTATATTCCTTCTTCTTCTGTTCCGCAGTCTCGATTCTCTCCATAGGATCCTCAATCTTGTCAAGTTCCTTGGAATACAGGATCTCAACGGCTCCTTCCGCTCCCATTACAGCAAAGTTGGCTGTCGGCCAGGCTAGGTTTATATCGCTGCGCATCTGCTTGCAACTCATCGTGATATATGCTCCACCGTATGATTTCCTCAATGTGATTGCTACTTTAGGAACGGTTGCTTCTCCGTATGCGTATAAAAGTTTGGCGCCGTGGTTGATTATGCCGTTATATTCCTGCTGAGTGCCGCAGAGGAAGCCAGGAACATCGATGAGACTTACTATAGGAATGTTGAAGGCATCGCAGAAACGTATGAATCTTGCCGCTTTGCGTGATGCATTGCTGTCCAGCACTCCTGCAAGCATCTTCGGCTGGTTGGCTATGATTCCGGTCGAGCGTCCGTTGAAGTGAGCGAATCCTGTTATGATGTTCTTTGCCCAATCCTTGTGTACTTCGAGGAATTCGCCATCATCGACTATGCTGCCGATCACTCCGTACATATCGTATGCTTTGTTCGGATTGTCCGGAATGATATCGTTCAGTTCGTCAGCAACTCTTCCCGCTGGATCGTTTGTCGGACGGAACGGTGCCTTCTCGCGGTTGTTGGACGGAAGGAAACTCAGCAGAGCCTTCATAATGCAGATGCCTTCTTCTTCGTTTTCTGCAATGAAATGAGCCACACCGCTCTTCGATGAATGTACGCTTGCGCCTCCAAGTTCTTCGTGCCCGACCTCTTCGCCAGTGACTGTCCTGACGACACTAGGGCCGGTAAGATACATATATGAAGTGTTCTTGACCATAATGGTGAAGTCGGTCAGAGTCGGAGAATAAACAGCGCCTCCGGCACAAGGACCGAAAACACCTGAAATCTGCGGAATGACTCCTGAGGCAGTGATATGCCTTGTGAATATTTCTCCCAGACCGGCAAGACCACCCAGGCCCTCTTGAATGCGTGCACCGCCGGAATCATTTATGCATAGCAAAGGCGCACCGTTTCTGATTGCCATATCTGCAACCTTGCAGATCTTCTGTGCCATCGTTTCGGACATCGTCCCGCCAACTACAGTGAAATCCTGTGAATAGACATATACGAGCCGTCCGTCAATTGTGCCCATACCGGTGACTACACCGTCTCCGTCAAATCTGGTGTTTTCCATTCCGAAATTTGTACAGCGGTGCTGGACGAACATATCGAACTCTTCAAAACTGCCTTCGTCCAGAAGGAGTGCAAGCCTTTCTCTTGCAGTAAGTTTGCCTTTCTGGTGCTGTGCATCGATTCTTGTCTGACCCCCGCCCAGTCGAGCCTTGGCTCTACGTTCTACCAGTTCCTTGATCTTTTCCTGTTGAATCCCCATAATAAAAACTCTGATGGTATTGATTTTATGTATTCATTACGGCAAATATAACATTTTTTATGAGAGTAAACATAAAAAAAACCGATGACCTGATTCCGGGGTCATCGGCTTCTATGTCAATGTCGTTTTGATTACGGCTGCATAGTTGTGTAAACATTCTGGACATCATCGTCTTCCTCAATACGCTCGATGAGTTTCTCGATGTCTGCCTTTGCGTCTCCTTCAAGAACCTTGAGGTCAACATTAGGGAGACGGGTGAACTCTGCTGCGATCAGTTCGTAGCCATTGTCCTCGATCCACTTCTGAATACCGTTGAATGCAGTGAACTCACCGTAAAGCACGATCTCCATTTCTTCGTTCTCGTTCTCCTCCTCGAAGATTTCCTCTACACCGAAGTCGATAAGTTCAAGTTCGAGTTCTTCAAGATCGTATGGGTTGGCAGATTTCATTCTGAACATACATTTGCGGTCGAACATATAGTCAACGCTTCCTGATGTTCCGAGAGAACCGCCGCTCTTTGTAAAGTAAGAACGTACGTTTGCAACAGTTCGGTTGTTGTTGTCAGTAGCCGCTTCAACGAGTACAGCAATACCGTGCGGACCGTAACCCTCGAATACAACCTCCTTATAATCAGCCTGATCCTTGTCAGTCGCTCTCTTGATTGCACGCTCGATGTTGTCTTTAGGCATATTCTCGCTTCTTGCAGTCTGAATAAGTGCGCGAAGACGTGGATTACCTGTCACATCGGGACCACCCTGCTTGACAGCAATAGTGATTTCCTTTCCTATCTTTGTGAAGACGCGAGCCATATGCCCCCATCTCTTGAATTTTCTTTCCTTTCTGAATTCGAATGCTCTTCCCATATCAAAAATGATTTCTAAAGGTGCTTTCTATCCGAAATCCCTCTATTGATTTTTACTTATTGGTGATTCTTCCGATATACTTGTCGATCTCGTAAGCCTCCATTGACTGAGGATACTTATCCTTGATTGTTTCGTAGAATGAAAGAGCCTTCGCATTGTCACCAAGTTTCTCTGCTACGATACCGGCCTTGAGCAGGTAACCTGCAGCATACATATTGTCAACGGTGTTTGCTGCATCCTCAAAATATCCGAGAGCCTTGTTGTAGTTTTCGAGGCCTACGTATGCATCTCCGAGGCATCCTTTAGCACGTGCTGCAAGAATTTCGTCCTTGCCTTTGTATGCCTCAAGATATGCGATTGCTGACTCCCAGTTGCCGAGTTGAAGTTCACATACTCCAGCATAGAAGTTGATGGATTTTCCGGCCTTGGTACCGTACTCATCAAGAACCTGTACGAAACCGAGAACATTGCCGTCACCGTTGAGGGCGAGTTCGTACTCTCCGTTGCGGAAATTCTCTTCTGCAAGAGCCATCTGACCCTGAGCCTCAGTCACCTTTGGCTGATGAACGAACTTGTACCAGCAGAATACTCCAGCGCAAGCAACAACAACTGCAACGCAGATGATAGTAAGAAGTTTGCCGTTCTTTTCGAAGAACTGCTCTGTCTTTGAAACCGCCTCAACTACTGCCTCGGCATTCTCATTTTTGATTTCTTTAGCCATATCTTTTTGATTTTTATATTTGTCTTTTGGGACTATTTGGGTACAATTACCCCAAACAGGGCGCAAATTTAGAAAAAAATGTCCAAACTCCCAAAGAATACTTTTTATTTTGAGCCACAGTATGATTTTCCTGTCAAATCGCTCGTGGTTTTCGTATAAAAATCAAAACAGTTTATTATATTTGCCAAGATATCATACCAAATATGCCAGTACTCGAAAAAATCGTTATATCAGACTTCAGAAATATTCAACTTCAGGAATTGGAATTTTCTCCCAATGTCAATTGCATCAGCGGAAACAATGGTGAGGGAAAAACCAATCTTCTGGATGCGATATATTATCTGTCTATGACCAAGAGTGCGTTTTCTACATCCGACAAGTTCAATTTCCGTCACGGTACCACTGAATTCTCATTGTCAGGCACATACAGGATGCCTAACGGCTTGTCCAGCAGATTTGCCGTAAGGATTACATCCGGCGGCGAAAAGAAGGTGAAACGGGACGATAAGCAGTATGGCAAGGTGTCTGAGCATATCGGTGTTCTGCCGATAGTGATGGTGTCTCCATCTGATATTACGATGGTAAGTGAGTCCGGAGAGGAACGAAGAAGATTTGTGAATTCCGTACTTTCGCAGATGGACAAGGAATATATGTCTATGATGCAGCAGTACAACAGGCTTCTGCTCCAGAGGAACAGAATGCTGAAAGAATTGAATCCGGACAGGACGCTTATTGAAGTGATGGATTTGAGGATGTCTGCTTTGGCTGAGCCTGTATATCAGGCCCGCAAACGTTTCATTGAGGAACTCAACCCGATAGTGGCAGAATACTACAGGATGCTTTCCGGAGGCTCGGAACAGGTGGATATCGAATATGATTCAGAACTTTCCAAGGCAGGACTTGATGTCCTTCTTTCATCATCGTACGAGAAAGACAAGATGTTGAAATACACTACATCCGGAATACAACGGGATGATTTCATTTTCCGGATGAACGGACATCCGATCAGACGCTACGGCTCACAGGGGCAGCAGAAGTCGTTTCTGGTGTCATTGAAGTTCGCTCAATATGAGATTATGAAGAAGAAATATGGGTTTGCACCGATTCTCTTGCTTGATGATGTTTTTGACAAACTGGATATGGGAAGGATTTCGAATCTGCTTCAGATGGTTGCAAGCAATGATTTCGGTCAGATATTCATAACGGACAGCAACAAAGTGAGGATGTCAGGCATAGTGGATGGACTGACTCAGGACAGGGCATATTATGAGACATCCTCGGGGGTGTTCACTAGAATATAGATTATGGCATACGACAGCAGAAAGAATGGGCTGAGGCGACAGGAAGCCGTAGGTATGGAAGAACTTGTCAGGCAGTTCATCAGAGATATGAGACTGACTGCTGGATTGGACAGACAGAGAGTCTCTGATGCTTGGACTGTTGTCTCAGGTGCAGGACGTTATACCCTTGATGTGAATTTTGATAAAGGAGTGATGGTCTGTGCAATCAGTTCGTCAGTTGTCAGGAATCAATTGTATTTTCAGAGAGACAGCCTGCTATGCAGGATCAATGAATATCTTGCATCTGATGGATTGTCGGACGGGGAAGGTGATGGGATAGTGGTAAGGACTTTGATATTGAAATAGTTATGAAGATAGTTGCAGATGTTGACATACCTTTCCTTGCCGGTGTGTTCGAGCCATACGGTGAGGTGCTCTATAAAAAAGGGATAGAGATTTCCCGTGAGGATATTGTTGATGCGGATGCCTTGATGGTGAGGACGAGAACCCGTTGTGACGCATCTTTGCTGGAGGGAACTTCTGTAAAGATGATTGCTACCGCTACCATAGGTATGGATCATATCGATGAGGAGTATTGTCGGAACAATGGCATTGAAGTCGCTAATGCAGCGGGATGTAACGCAGGGGGAGTGATGCAGTATGTTTTCTCTGCACTATACGGCGTGGCGGCGCGAAAAGGCATAAAGATAGACGGAAGTACCATCGGAATCATAGGAGTCGGCAATGTCGGGCGTAAGGTCGAAGAAATGGCGCGGTATATCGGCTTCAATATACTCAGATGTGACCCACCACGTGCAGCAGCGGAGGGGGCTGATGGGTTCTGCTCACTGGAATATCTTCTTGCTGAGTCAGATATAGTCACCTTGCACGTCCCTTTGGATCAGACAACGCGTGGAATGGCGAATGAGGATTTCTTTACTTTGATGAAGCCCGGCGCCATCTTTATAAATGCGGCCCGAGGTGAGGTCGTTGATGAAAATGCTCTTCTTTCGGCATATCCGAAGTTAGGGGCTATAGTGCTTGATACCTGGAATAATGAACCGCATATCAATGAGGAATTGATGGATGTCGTGGATATCGCAACTCCGCACATTGCAGGATATTCCTATCAGGGAAAGCAGAACGGTACTTCTATGGCTGTGAGGGCTGTCGCCCGCCATTTCGGCATAGAACCTCTATGTTCTTTTATCCCTTCCGAGGGTATCAAGGATCACGAGCCGGTTCTTCTGGATCTGAAAGGAAAAACTCACGGAGAGATTGCTGCGGTGTTCCAATATAATTATCCTATATTTACCGATGATTTCCGATTCCGTATGGAACCTCACAAATTTGAGAAGTTCCGCTCGGAATACCAATATAGAAGAGAAATATACACTAATTCAATATCCAATATGTTTACTAAAGAAGATATCGCTCAGATTGAGCAGAGAGGCTCGTCTGTACAGACTGTTGAGCAGCAGGTGGAACGCTTCAAACAGGGCTTTCCTTGGATGAAGATTGTAGCGCCAGCCACTCCGGAAAGAGGAATTCAGGTGCTTGACGATGCTGCTGTAGAGGCTGCGGCAAAGTATTACGAAGGTGCGCGCATCAATGGGAAATGCAAATTCGTGCCAGCATCCGGTGCTGCATCACGTATGTTCAAGGATCTTTTCAGCGGGCTGGATGCATTGAAGGCAGGAAAGGAATTGGCAGATGATGCTCCGGCAGCAAGATTTGTTGATCAGATCCAGTCATTCGCATTCTATACTCCGGAACTCTTCGGAGAGCAGACCTGCAAATGTCCTGAATACAGGAAGGAGGTCCTTTCAAAGACTCTTAATGATGAAGGCCTTGGTTATGGTGCCAAGCCAAAGGGAGTTCTAAAGTTCCATAAATATACTGACGGTGAAATTCGTACTGCATTCGCGGAGCATCTTGTCGAGGCTCAGAACTATATGAGGAATGAGGATGGAACAGCAAATCTTGTCGTTACAATTTCTCCTGAGCATCAGCATCTTTTCGAGGAGGCATACGCTGAGGTCAAGGAAGCATACGAGGCTAAGTACGGCGTAAAGTATAACATTACATTCACTTTCCAGGATAAGGCTACCGATACGGTTGCAGTTGATGTGGAGAACAAGCCTTTCAGGACAGAGACTGATTCTCTTCTTTTCAGACCTGCAGGACACGGTGCACTTATTTATAATCTCAACAAGATCGAGGAAGAGGTGGTTTCAATCAAGAATATTGACAACGTGGCAAATGAGAGACTCCTCCCTGAGACAGCAACCTGGAAGAAGGTGCTTCTTGGCAAGGCTCTTGAACTTAGAGACAGAATCTACGGCTATCTCAATGCCCTTGATGCTGAGGCAACTCCTGAACTTTGTGACGAGATCGAAGCGTTCCTTGACAAAACTCTTTGCGTGACTCTGCCTGAGGCCTCGGACTTTGAGGCACGCGTAGCCGCTCTTCGCGCGAAACTCAACCGTCCTATCCGTGTGGCAGGTATGGTGAAGAATCAAGGCGAACCAGGCGGTGGTCCTTTCATCATTGCAGAGAAGGATGGTTCGACATCACTTCAGGTTCTCGAGAGTGTGCAGATCAATATGTCAGACGATCACGCGCGTAATGCACTTGCTTCTGCTACACACTTCAATCCGGTTGATATCGTATGCTGCCTGCACGACTATAAAGGACAGAGTTTCGATCTTCTTGAATATGTTGACGAGGATGCGGGATTCATCAGTTCGAAGAGTTATCAGGGACGCGAACTCAAGGCGCTTGAACTTCCTGGACTTTGGAACGGTGCTATGAGCAACTGGAATACACTTTTCGTTGAGGTTCCTCTTGCTACGTTCAATCCTGTGAAGGTGGTTCTCGACCTTCTCAGACCAGCCCATCAGAACTAGTCTTTACGGATCGGATACAGTAAAGGCCTCATCGAACGATGGGGCCTTATATTATTTTGCGTCTGTCCGGATTATTCTTCCTTTTTTCAATACCCACGATTCTTCTTTGGCGAATGCCGGTATATGCGGATTGGCGGTATCACGTCTGCCGATACCGTAACCGACATTAATCTTACCGGTAATCCATCCTGCCTTGATCTTTCCCCAGCATCTGAATTTACGGAAAACCTTTTTCAGATCCTTGCCGGATAGAGTCTTGCGGGTTCCGTCCATCTGAGGGATTTCCACCCGGTCCAGATATAGCCGGCTACGCTCGACGTACCAATAGGCAATGTAACCACGATAATTTGCCGTGCTTACAAAATTTCTATTGCCGATCAGCGCGTTGAATGCATCCTGCATCTCCGGTTGGAGATATTGCAGAGGCGATAATGGTAGTTCCCACGTTTCTCCGTCTATTATCACTTTGTCGTGGATTTGCTGAGTGGCACCTGCAGAAAAGCAGGCGAGGCTAAACAATGCTATTATAATCAGTCTTTTCATAATTGTTTGATGTTCATATTATTCGCTTGCCTACAATCAGGAGATTCCCTTTGACATCAGATCTTAATCCGAAGATGTGCACATCTCCGCCAGAGGCGCATCCGATTTTTTTTCTCAGTGCTTCCGAGGTTATCGGAATGTTTCTGGCTGTCACCTCCGCTTTAGGATAGCATTTCCCTGTGCTTTTTATGTTGCGTTTGTCCAATGGGCTGCTGCTCAATATTTTAAATACTTTTCCGTAACCTTTCAACAATTCGGCTTTGTCAATGCTCGATGTAGTGTAGTAGTGCGTTGAAATACCAAACTTGCATATATCCATACGGATTCCCGTGGTGTTGAAAGCCCCTGCTTTTGTAAGTGATTTTCCTGGTTCGAACAGATATTCTCCGGGTTCTTCCGCCAATCTTACTGCCGATGTCTTTTCTTCTTCCGGGGTGAAAGTCAATACAGATGCGGACTTCTCGGGGAAACCAGCCGGAAGTTCGACGGCGCTTACACTGTATTCACCTTTCCAGTCCCTGTCCAACCAGATCAGAAGTTCCTTGCATTCTCCTTCAGAAGATACGATGTGAACTTCACGGCAGGTAGAACCTAACCTTGAGCATACCATACTGATATCGGCCATTGGCGAAAGTTTGATGAGAATATTGCGTGATACGCGGAATATCTCATCCTTCAAAGTCAAGACATCTGGAGTACATTCTTCTATCAGGAATACCTTTCTTCCGCCTTCGCCCCTTCTGGCCGGATCCATATATACTATATCAGGATATATTTCCGACAGAATATCGTTTATAGTTTCCTTCCGGGCTATATTGTTTCTTACGATTATATTGGTCGCACCGAGAATCTTGAAATTATATCCTGCAGCATCGGAAAGGGGAACCTGCATCTCATTGTACAGCACTGTCGCTGCTTTCTTCGAAAAGAACCAGCAGTCCACTCCGAGACCTCCTGTGAGGTCGGCAATGCACCAACCTTCTTTATCTGCAATCCTTTCGGCAAGTGTTGCTTTGTATTGTGCAGTGGCGCTGCTGCTGCACTGTTCTGCCGACAGTCTGACAGGAAATACCAGCCTTGGCTCGTCATACCACTCCTGCACTTTCCCTTTGAGTTTGCGTCTGCTTTCGATACAGTTGACAACTGTTTCCATATCGATTTCCGGCCATTTGCTCTTGTCGAGAATAAGCCTTGTGGTGTCGTCAGCCAGATGCTCGGAAATGAAATCAAGGAGTTTGTCCATTCTTATTGAAAATTTATGCAAAAATAGATTTTTTCTTGAATATTTATCAGTATATTTGCTCAGATATAATGCAATTTAACATTAAAATAATATACCAATTATGGAAAGAGATTTCAGAACAGTAGTCCAGAGTTGGCTGGACGGTAATTTTGATGAGGCTACTAAGGCTCAGATCATCGCGCTTCAGGAAAATGATCCTGTTGGTCTCGAGGATGCATTCTACAGAAATCTTGAGTTCGGTACAGGCGGTCTCCGCGGTATAATGGGAGTCGGCACCAACCGAATGAACAAATACACTGTAGGAATGGCTACACAGGGACTTGCCAACTATATGAAGGAAAACTGCGAGGGGCCGCTCAGTGTATGCATCTCATTCGACAGCCGCAACAACAGCCCTGAATTCGCTCAGATCGCTGCAAACGTTCTTGCTGCAAACGGAATTCACGTCTATATCTTTGACAAACTTCATCCGATTGCGCTTATGAGTTACTCTGTAAGAATGAAAAAGGCTACTGCCGGCATTATGATCACCGCATCTCATAATCCTAAAGAGTATAACGGATACAAGGTGTTCTGGTCAGACGGTGCTCAGGTAACTTCTCCTGTTGACAAGGACATCGTTGCAGAGGTTGCCAAGATTACTGATCCTTCAATGGTCAAGTTCGAGCCAGGTGAGGATGCTGCTCCTATCGAAGTTATGGGACACGAAATGGATGAGGCATATCTTGATTCAGTAATGACTCTTATGCTGTCTCCTGAGGCGCGTCAGGCTCATAAGGATATCAAGATCGTTTATACTCCTATCCACGGTTCTGGTGTAGAAATCGTTCCGGAATTCCTTCAGAGACTTGGTTTTGAGAATATCTACCACGTTCCTGAGCAGGATGTGGTTGACGGAAACTTCCCTACAGTGATGTCTCCTAATCCGGAAGAGCCTTCTGCTCTTGCAATGGCAGTGGCAGTTGCTGACAGAGAGGGTGCTGATATCGTGATGGCGACTGACCCTGATGCGGACCGTATCGGTATTGCAGTACGCGATAATGAGGGCAAGATGGTTCTTCTCAACGGTAACCAGACTGGTTCAATCCTTACATATTATATCCTTCGCCGCTGGTCGGAACTTGGAAAACTCGACGGCAAGCAGTATATAGTCAAGACCATAGTGACTACAGAACTTATGCGCGCCATTGCAGAGAAGTATGGAGTGAAGGTTTACAATGTTCTCACCGGATTCAAGTGGATCGCTGATATCATAAAGAAGAATGAGGGAGAGACTACATTCGTATGCGGTGGCGAGGAAAGTTATGGCTTCAATGTAGGCGAGTTCGTACGTGACAAGGATGCCCCTATCTCTTGTGCATTCGTTGCTGAGTGTGCTGCCTGGGCTGCAGAGCAGGGCAAGACCCTCTATCAGTTGCTTCAGGATATATATGCTGAATTCGGCTATTACAAGGAGTCTCTCATTTCTGTTACCAAGAAGGGCAAGGCAGGTCTTGAGGAAATTGCCCAGATGATGGTTGACTATCGCAACAATCCTCCAAAAGAACTTGCAGGTTCTCCGGTAATCAAGGTTATCGATTATACAAAGCCTGAGGAGACAGGTCTTCCGTCATCTAACGTTCTCCAGTTCTATAACGAGGCTGGTGATGTAGTTACAGTCCGTCCTTCAGGTACAGAGCCTAAGATCAAGTTCTACTTCGGTATCAAGGGTTCGGACGCTGATGCTAAGAATGAGGCTCTCAGAGCACAGTTCAGCAAATAGTCAGTAAACATAAAGCGGCAACTGAACTACCCGTGACACCCGCCTCCCATTCGGGAGGCACCCCCTAGCCGGGGGTGGCACGTCACTAGTAGTTCAGTTGCCGCTTTATTGTGCTGCCAGATTATTTACAGGACTATTCTTCTGGTTTACAACTCATTCCCGATATGGGATAGCCAGGTTATGGCAGCGACAAGGGAGGCGTTCCAGTTGATGGCAATCTCGTTGGATGCGTAAGACGGTTCTACATCTTCGTATGATTCATCAGGGAAATCAGAACTGTATCTCTTTACTTCCACAATGTCCTGCTGTCCAGGGTTCGGCCCTCCGACAAGCAGACCAGGAATCGGTTCCTCAATGCCGTCTGATGCGCAGAGACGGCTATGCGGATGCATTGGACTCTTTGTTCCGAAACCTGTCACATAACAATATCCTGTGGCATTCTGACCAAGGATATAGTTGATATTCCTGAATGCATTGTCGAGATATTTTCTGTCATTGGTCAGTTCATACGCATATAGGAAGCATATCGCCTGATCGCAGAAACTTGAACAGCATCCCCAATGGAAATCCTCTGGCCTGTTGCCGTATGCGCTGTTGTAGCAGGAACCTTCTACTGCCTCAATGGCCTTGTCGCAGTATTCCATAAGCATCTTTACGCATCTCGTCCTGATTTCTTTTTCCTGCTCTGCTTCAGGATTATGTATAGGATAGAATTCGCCCCATTTCCGATGATGCATTTCCATTTCGATCCAGTTGAACACTCCCAATGCCGCTACATTTCCCCACGACATCAGAGTAAATTCTTCCGGCATATTCTCAATCACATCTGTCAGATATACATCACTGTCTCCCGGGTAATTTGCCATATACTGACTTGTGGCAGCCCAGAACAGTTCATCTGATGCACTGCCGTCTCCGTATGCTCCTGTAACCACGTCGGGATCATACATTCCGTTCATCTTGTCCTGATGATAGAAAGCGTCCGGATTTTCTTTGGCCCATCGGTATGCCCCCGCTCCATCCTCTGCTTTTTCCCATACACCTCTTGTGTTGATGTCCCATAGCAGATTGCCGCCGAAATGAGTGCCCCAAGTCATTCCCATTTCTGCACATACCGCAGCAAAATCAAGTGATGCAGTAACGGATTTCTGCACTACATAACGCTTCTGCCGGCATTCTGTCGGATGGATGAAAGCCTCGAATGAAGGAGTTGTCAGTTTATGATATACTCCGCCGTCGGACGGATCCTTCATTGTAAGTAGCCATTGATGATTATATTCCAGTTCTTCCCAGAACCTGGTGCTCTCTTCCCGAGTGATGAGCCTTTTCATTGATAATACGCGGAATACATTTGCCATCAGTCCCATCGAATATGCGGAATTCACTACATATTTGTTATAGTCTCCCGCATCATACCATCCTTTTGGGGATGATATCACCGTGCCTTCAGGTCTTTCCTGAGTCGCAGCACTTCCGTGTATATATACGAGCGTGTCAGGATGACCGCCTTTACGTGCCCACTTGCCTGCAATAGCAGAGTCGAGATCCATACCGCTCCGTTGATGATAGAATCCTTTCAAGGCCGCCTCAGCAAGAGCATCGAGTGCGGTTTCACTGATGATGAATTCTGCCGTTTCATCTCCTGCAATAATCGTATATCTTCCAGGTTCGGTGACTTGACTGAAATCAAAAATCTTACGCTCCTTGCCGGACCACGGGGATGTTGCAATACGGACTGGATGACATTCAAGTACAGGCTCTTCCGAGTCCTTTCTGCAGATGTAAATCGTCTCTGCCGGATTGATTCCTTCAAGAGTCATTGTTTTTTCCTGTTGAGGATAGAATCCGACTTGATTGATTTTGATGCTGAGCGGATTTTCGCCACTGGAACAGGAGTGCATCAAAACAGATATGATGCATATCAATGATGGTTTCAGAAATTTATACATAGTCAGTAAGGTTAATAATGGATCGCTTTTTTTGCAAAAATAATATATTTTGTCACAAAACCTTGATTACTTGTTTGCTACTTTCAAGATTTTACGTAATTTTGGAAATCGTTTGAAATATCATAAACCACTAAATTTTAATATAACTATGGCTTACAAAGTAATTGACATTGAAGGTGTAGGCACTGCATACGCTGAGAAACTTACAGCAGCGGGCATTGACACTGCAACTAAACTTCTTGCTAAATGTGCTGCTCCAGCAGGTCGTAAGGCTCTTGAGGAGGAGACAGGAATTTCAGGAACACTTATTCTCAAATGGTGCAATCACGCTGATCTTTTCCGTGTAAAGGGTGTCGGCCCTCAGTTTGCTGAACTTCTTGAGGCAGCAGGTGTTGATACCGTGAAGGAACTTGCACATCGCAATGCCGAGAATCTTGCAGCGAAGATGCTTGAAGTAAATGAGGAAAAGCATCTTGTTCGCCGTGTTCCTGTGGCTAAAGAAATCCAGAAGATGATAGACTGTGCTAAGGAACTTCCTGGTACAATGACTTATTAAGTCTTATTTGACTTTTATTCAAATGCTGTTCTGATGAAGGACAGCATTTTTTGTTTTATGGCGTGGACATTGCTATATCCAGAAATGATTTTATGAACGAGAGAAATATGAAGTGTATGACAGCAGTAATTGCTTTGTTGGTAGGTGTGCTTGCAGCAATTGAGGTGGATGCCGGTACGGGCATATCGCTTACTGCAAAGGATGGAAGCAGGGTAGTGGCGCGGACACTGGATTGGTCTTCATTTCCTGTTCAGTGTGGATATGTAGTGACTCCGCGCGGATATCTTCACCAGTCATTCACGCCTGCAGGGAAAAAAGGCCTTAAATACAAGTCGCTATATGGCTATGTAGGAATATATGCAGAGTCTGAGTCATTCGTGGTGGAGGGTGTGAACGAAGCCGGGCTTTCAGTAGGTATGTTCGTTGATCCTGATTATAGTGATTGTGCTTCGTATAATATGGATCTCAACGCGGTCACTCTATGTGATATGCAGTTTGTTTCTTGGCTCCTGTCACAATTCTCTTCCATAGACCAGATTGAGGATTTTCTTGAGGATATCCGTCTTGTCCCTACCGATGCAGAGTGCGCAGCCTGCTGGAGAATTTCAGAACCCGGGGGCCGTACCGTCATATTACAATTCACGGGAGGCCGCCCGCAATTATATGATGATCCCTCCATCACGTCTTTCCATATATATGAAACAGGATTTGATACAGTGATGCAGGCATTCAGAATATTGACTGCTTCTGATGTCACTGCCTCTGTGTCCGATATTCCCAGATTCACATCGGTTACCGATCAGACGGCCTTGAAGTTTTACTATAGGACAGCCTGGAACTGCAATATACGATGTATTGAACTTCTGAGCATTGATTTCAGCAAAGTCCGGTATCAGTCACATCCTCTGGATGCTTTACAGAACCAGCCTATAGAAATACTGAAAGTAAAATAGCACCTTCGTCCTCGGGCTGTGGTCAGGCCAACCAGACGCTGAGGCTCATCATATTTCACCTTTATTTGCAGTCGCCGGATCTGCCTCAGGCAGCCTCCGGCGATCTCTTACTGCCATTTTCGAATCCGTAATCCTTGATTTCCGCTTTTCTGCCGTTGCTGGGCATTTCCGCTCCTCCTGTGATATAACTTAGCACTTCCACTGCCAGATAAACAAAAATAATTACTGCGAGCCACATAATCTTTTCTTATTTAATTAATTTACAAATTGTGTTTCTATGTGGCAAAATTACGCCCACCTTGTGCCAATGTAAGGAACAAGGTGGGCGTGGATTGGAAATTTCTGCAAATTTATTTATTGTCAGTTATTTTTTTCAATAACTCAGGATCTTTTCCTGCAAGTCTCATAATATCGATATGGGTGCATACTTCTTCGCTAAG
Organism: Bacteroidales bacterium; assembly: GCA_017626555.1. GTDB lineage: Bacteria > Bacteroidota > Bacteroidia > Bacteroidales > UBA932 > Cryptobacteroides. The sequence goes on along the minus strand of JAGAIM010000142.1, from coordinate 13,132 downwards.
GAAACGTGATGTAGAGCCTGTGTTGGCAGGATCCCAGGTGAGCAGTATAGTATGGGTCTTGAGAGCCTTGAGTTTCTTTGCCAGCATTTCGTGGTCTGCATCACCGCTGATAAGCACGACATAATCAAATTCCCTGTACAGAGTCATTTCGTATGTGTCCAGAGCGAACCAGGTATCGACACCTTTTTCTATCACTCCGCCGGATGGGTTCGGACGCAGATGCTTGTAGTGGAAGATAATATCATTTTCAATGAGCGAATCCTCGAACTTGCGTTCTTCCAGCAACAGATGTCTGTTCTCTGCATCCGCTGCTCTGTAACGTCCTCTGTAGTAATGTGCTTCGGTGATGTAGAGCAGTTTCCTGTCAATGCAGAAATGCTTGGCTATCAATTCCGGAATATATTGGAAAAGCCCTTTCACGTTCACCTTTCCCATATTCTTCTTAGCGAGGCCTTCATCTATCTTGGCGAAATAACCGCCGTCGATGAATACTCCTATGGATAGATTGTCTGCGTGTGCCATAAGTTTTCTTATTCTGTAAATGTCATTTCTTCAAAAAGGTAGTCTGCTTCACCGATCTTGTCGATGGTGAAGAGGACGTAGCGTACGTCGAGTGCGATGTTGCGGCATATCTCAGGGTCGAAGACAATGTCGCTCATAGTGCCTTCCCATACACGGTCGAAATTGAGGCCTATGAGGTCGCCGTCGGCATTGATCACGGGGCTGCCGGAGTTGCCGCCGGTTGTGTGGTTGGTGGCAATGAAGCATACCGGAACCTCTCCTGAGGCATCAGCCCAGCGGCCGTAGTCCTTTGTCGCGTAGATGTCGCGCAGGCGCTGAGGAATGTTGTAGTCGAATATGTCCGGATTGTCCTTCTCCATAATTCCCTTGATTGTCGATGATGGTGTGTAATATACTCCGTCGGCTGGGGAGTAGCCCTTTATATGGCCGTATGCGACACGAAGGGTGAGGTTGGCATCAGGATAGAATGCCTTAGGTATCCTCTGAGTACGGCAATAGACCATCTGTCCGCGCATATAGTCGCGGTAAGCCAGTTGAAGTTCCTGATTCAGACGTGTCGTAACAGGAAGAATATCAGCATAATACCATTTAAGGAATTCATTGAAGAATTCTGTCGCAGGGTCTGCCGTCACCATATCCTTGTCTTCTGCAGTAAGTGCAACAACCTTGCTCTGATCGGTAAAGATGGAATTGGTAAATATGTTTTCAGCCCAAGCATCTATAGAACCGTATGATGCCAGTTTCTCCTTATAATACTCAGGCTTGAAATCAGCGGGAACATTCTTGTCATATTCGTTCATCACCGCAACGAAAGATTCCTTGTCGATAGGGAGGTACCAGTCCTTGTAGAAGGCTTCGGCAAGCGCGGCTGCCTTTGCGGAATCGAAGGTCATTGTCGAGTCTTCCTGGACAAACAATCTTGCTATGCTCATAGCGAAATTCGCGATCTCCACTGTGCGGACTGTCTCTGAGTAATAATCAGTAGCGAACTGATATGGCTCAAGTTCCTTGTAGATACCGGCGATTTTATCTGTTACGCCGGCAAATTCGCCTCCCTGAGCCCATCTGTCGAATGCCTTTTCGAACTCCTGCTTCGTCTGTACGGTCTTCATCTTCTTAATGCCTTTGACCTCTCCCTGCCACTTCTTCCAGGCATTGGATACATTGGCGTTCTTGGATGAATATTGTATGCGTACCTTCTGACTCTGAGCCTGATACTTGTTCATAATGTCAAGACGAAGGGTGCGTAGATTTATCTTATGCGGGTCGCCGATTTCCTCTATATATCTTACACCTTCCGAGTGGATATATTCTTTAGTGCTGCCTGGAAAACCGTAGATGAATGTGAAATCTCCCTCCTGTACGCCTTTGGTGGAGATGCGGAAATATTTCTTCGGCCTGTATGGAACATTATCCTCAGAGTATGGAGCCGGATTGTTATCCTTGTCGGCATAGATGCGGAACATCGAGAAGTCGCCGGTATGGCGAGGCCACATCCAATTGTCCGTGTCACCTCCGAACTTTCCGATAGATGAAGGCGGTGCACCCACGAGACGCACGTCTTCATATTGTCTGTAGAGGAAAAGGAAATACTGGTTGCCATAATAAAGTGCCTCCACAGTTGCTCTGAGCCCCTTTCCTTCTTTCGTCACTTCATCTATCAGGGCATTGGAGTTGTTCCTGACAATCTCTACTCTCTGGTCTTCGCTCATTCCTGGCTCATATCCCTTAAGGATGATATCTGTCACATCCTCCATTCTTTCCAGGAAACTTACACTCAGCCCCGGATTAGGCAATTCTTCAGCGCGGCTCATTGCCCAGAAACCGTCCTTGAGATAATCGTGCTCTACGCTGCTGTGCTTCTGGATCTGCCCGTAGCCGCAGTGATGGTTAGTGAGCAGAAGACCTTCCGGAGATATAAGTTCGCCGGTGCATCCGCGTCCGAAAAGGACAACCGCATCCTTGAGCGATGCCTGGTTGACACTGTAGATGTCCTCTGCACTGAGTCTGAATCCCTTTTCCTGCATATCGGCAATCCTTTGGGAAATCAGTGACGGCAGCCACATACCTTCATCTGCACTGGCAGTGAATATGGCCATAAAGGCCGAAATAATGATAATGAGTTTTCTTTTCATATATTGTAATTACTTTAATATTCCTTCCTTGATGAACATTTTCCGGTAATATTCAGCCTTCTTTTCCAGAGGAAGAGGGTATGCACGTGATGAGGAAGGCATCCTCCAGAACCTTATGGTTTTATGTGCAAATGTACACGAGGTATATCCTCCTACAGGCGGCGCATCACAACCGAACATTTCCACTATAACATCCGCTGCTTTCTGCCCTGTCGCTACGATGGCTCCGCATTCGGGAATCCTGGAAAGCAGATCCTGCAGGTCAGTGGCCTCCACAATTTCCAGAAATTTGTCTGATGCATTGTCCTTCAGCCGTTTCACTGCGCAAGCGGTATCATACATAGCGATTCCGGCCTTGTCAGCGAATCCTTCGCATATTTTTCGTGCGAATCTCTTTTCTTTTCTGCCTTCGGCATCCTCTGCTACAAAATGTTCCTTGTCATCGAAGAACACCAGACCGATAATCCTCCACATATCATTTATCCAGTTGGGATAAAAGAAATCCATCGACCATCTTTTTCTGGCCGGTGGAAAACTTCCAAGCATAAGAATATGTGCCCCTTCCGGAAGGAAAGGAGGGAGAGGATGTTTCTCGATAGGAATGTCTGTATGTTCCATTATGATCCCTGAGAATTTTATTTTAAATCAGATATCCATTGTATGATCATTGTCAACACTTCCGGCGCAAAGGTTTCCTTTATCATTCTGTATTCGGTAACAGCGCCTGTCCTGCAATGTTGGAAAAGATGGTTGAGATCTTCTATTGATGCAATACGGTTTTTAGGATCAGAAGTCAGTCCGGAGCGGATTGCATTCAGGTTGACAGTATGATCGACTTGATTATCTTTTGCTCCATTCAGTGCAAGAACCGGGCAAGTAATCTCTCCCAGAAGAGGGCGTATATCAAGTGACAGAAAATACCTCATATATGGCAACTGGATCTGCGCTACTACTGCCCAGTAATTCTGTATCAGGGATTCCGGAAGATTATAATCGGCAGGATCCGGCATTCTGCCGCCGTGGACTCTGACATTAAAGGCTGTCTCCAGCAATTGACAATATGAATCAATGATTTCGTCAGAAAAGCCCAGGCCTCCAAATGCGATGCGATTCTGCCATACAAGTGTCTCCGCTCCGGAAACTGCCATTCCTGCTAGGCTGATTATGAAATCTGCCTTATGCTCTGCTGCAATCATCATTGCAATGGTTCCGCCTTCGCTATGGCCGATCACTCCTACTTTGTCAAACCTTTCTCTGAGGAGTGATATAACTGCCAGAGCATCAGACTTGAAATCCTCTACAGTCCATTCCATAGGGTTGGCAGAGGAGTCTCCAAAGCCTCTGTCATCATATCGTAAAGTAGCGATGCCTGCTCTTGCAAGAGCATCAGCGATAACTGCAAATGGTTTATGGTCAAATAGTTCCTCATCACGGTTCTGCTGTCCGCTTCCAGTCACCATAATCAATACAGGTGTCTCGCGTGAATATCCTTCCGGCAGGACAAGAGTACCGTTCAATCTGATTCCGTCATTCGTGAATGTGATATCTTCCGTTGTGTACGGGAATGGTCCGGACGGAGTTTGAGGACGCTTTGGCTTGTTCTCTCCTGGGGTAAGAGTCAATGGGAAATCCACATTCATCTGATTGAATGTGCCGACTATTCTGTTGAACAGCCATTGGCCTTCAAATGTGGCGGCAATGGCAGGAATCCTGACGGTGACCTTTCCGGCATCGCCTCTTTCAATCTGTACCGGTATGCCTTTGACGCCCTGATCCGGCGAGTCCACGGTAGGTTTATCTTCGTCGAGATGAAATACAATGGAAATTTCAGTGCCTTGTACGTCAATCTTGCCCGACCACGTGCCTGTCTGAGCATCAGCAATGAACATTGCCGACATCATCAGACCGATTATTGCAAAGAGCCTTCTCATAGCCTTAAGATAATGATACGTGATTATTTATTTTTCATCAGGCTGCTGTCCGTCGTGAGCCTTCCACATACATTCAGTAATTTTCATATCAGAGAACACTGCCGTGAAGGATGAATCCTCAGGAGAGCAGGCATAAATACCGAAACTGATCACATCTGTAGCAGCATAGATGTGACATATACGCATCTGGCTGAAATCCACGCCATCAGATGAACACTCTATGCAGAAATCATCTTCCCTGCGGGAAAAGCGGTACCACATTGTCTTGACATCTGCAGGTACTGCTGTCGTAGCCCAATCCGAATAACCGTTGTTGGTTACAACGCTTCCAAGGTGCTGGAATTTTTCATTTTCAAATTCGACTGAGCCTTTCAGCCAATTCTCGCTGTCCAGATACATTACTATGCCGCATTGGTCAAACCTCTGGTGACTTTGTGTAAAATCGGTCTTTACAACAAAACTGAAATACTTTTCTTTTGTCTGCATCTGCAGTACAGGGGCATTGTCGTTGCGGAAATGATAGTATGTACGTTGCCACAGGTCGGTATGTGGCGCAGTAGTGATTTCAATTGTATCATTCTTTACCTTGAATGCTTCAGGCTCACGTGTCCATTGAAGATTGTCCATATTGATGCGGCCTTCATTTGCAAATGCCTCTGTGACACTGTCGATAAATCCGGTATCTGCCAAATTTTGATTGGAAGTTCCGCAGGATACAGCAATAAGGCTGAGTCCGTATGCAAATATATTTTTTAGATGATTCATAGGTTCGATGAATTTTGATATTCAGTTGTAAAGATATTATTTTATATTGAAAATCACAAGTTTAACTCTATCTGAGGCCGGTTTCAAAGATTCTACTCTATTATGGCACGGGCTTTGATTCAGACTGTATAGACAATAATACTTACAAATAGACAATCTATATCTGGTGTTCCCCCGACATCAGCATAGTGAAGATACCAGGCAGTTTGAAGAATTCATACTGCCTGGTATTCTGTCATATCCTGTCTATAATCATTGCCGCCCGACGAATCACTTCGTCGGGCGGCTTTTCAGTTCGTTCAATATTTATGTCTAACTAACTTGAGTGCATTCATATAGGCGCATATTCTATGCCAAATGCTACATAACTTTATGAATTTTGTTGAATTTTTATGATCAAGGTAATCTTACTCCTTTGATTCTGTTGATATGCGGTCAGACAATCAATCCAGGAAGGGCATCTGCAATGATCTTGATTATGTATGCAATAATGACAAATATGCTGATGATCCAGGCTATGAATATTATCAGTCCAGGTTTCCACGATGGTGATTTCAGGTCGAAGAGGAGCATAACACCTCCATAAACCATTCCTACACAGCCGATTCCCAGCATCACGAGTACGAGCCCCCAGAATGTAGTGCCACCAAAAAGGTCGGATATGAGTTGCCCTTCTGCATCAAGCGGCCCCCATCTCATTATATGGTCTGCCAGATGAACTCCTATGATTTCAGGCATTTTAGGAATGAACAAGCCTCCGAGCAGTCCTCCCAGACCTGTAATCAGGAGTATGCCCCCAAGGAATATCTCTCCAGCACGTTTGATAGTTCGTCCTGCAGGAGATTGTGCTGCCTCCTTGACCTCCCGCTCAAAGTCAAAATCATTCCCTTTGTATCCTTTCAGATCTGTAGGTCTTCCGTGAAGTTCGCGTTTTTGTCCGTCGGTTCTGGCTGCAGGCATTGCTATCCATAAGCAGATATATGCCACGACTGAAAATAGTACGTATGGCCCGTCATCAATACCGATGAACCCGATCATAAAGAATATAAGGAAGAAGATTCTGACAAGGACATTGTCTATTCCGAAATATGATCCGATTCCTGAGCATACGCCTCCGAACACTCTGTTGTCGATATCCCTGTAGATCCTTTTGTTTTTCCAACTTTTCTTATCTGTTTTCTTATTCTGGTTTTCTTCTCCTTGTGTGCTTTCCTCCTGCCGATCTGCATCATCCTGAGCGAGTTCTTCCGGATTGCCTATGCGCTTCTTTATATCCTGAATCATAGACATATTTACTACCATTCCTGCAACTGTCTGTTCCTTAAGCAGTTCAGCAATGCGTTCTTCTATATCTTCCAATATCTCGTCAGCACTCGGGTCTGTGCTGAATCCTTTTCTGACCTCGTTGAGATATGTTCCAAGTTCGGCGTATGCATCCGCTTCAATTGTGAATGCATATCCGCCGAGGCTAATATTTTCTGTTGTCTTCATTTTATATCAAGGTTATGCCTTAGATCCTTTTCTGATTATTTCTATGCCTTTTGCCAGTTCGTCCCAGGCTGCATCCAGACCGGCAAGTTGTTCTCTGCCAAGATCTGTGATCATATAATATTTACGTGGCGGCCCCTGCGTCGATTCTTCCCATCTGTATGTCAGAAGTTCTAATTTCTTGAGGCGTATCAGCAGGGGATAGATGGTGCCTTCTGCCACAATTATATTAACTTCCTTGAGTTTTTTGATGATCGACGAGGCATATCCGTCACCGCCGGCCAGAATAAGGAGGATGCAGTACTCCAGCACCCCTCGCCTCATCTGGGTCTTGTTGTTTTCGATTATGCCTGCAGAATTTTCCATAATCAGATGCCTTTGGTGAATCTTCTGATGTTTTCTGCGTTTGCAGGAATGCCTCTCAACTCACATTTCTCTGCTGCAGTACGTGCCTCAGGCGCCGCAATCCAAATGACGAGATATATCCAGAACCCGGCAGAACCGCAGATGAATGCTACAAGGAATATTACTCTTATAAGTGTCACATCTACTCCCAGAAACAGTGCGATGCCTGAGCACACTCCTGCAATCCGTTTTCCATCGGGATCGCGGAACAATTTCCTTACCGGACGTTCACCATCAGTACCGCTGTAATGATATTCCTCTGCAGTACTTGCTTTTTCCTGAGCCTTATATCCATCAGGATATCCTATCTCACCGATTACGGCCTGAGCCATTGAGAGATCTATGACCTGCCTGCCTCCGAGTCTGGCCTTGAGCAGATCTGCGATCCGTCCCTCAAGTTCGTCCATTACATCTGCATTCTTGCTGTTGTTGTCAAGTGCCGATCTGAAACGCTCCAGATAATCATTCAGTGTGTCGTATGCATCTTCGTCGATTGTGAAACTGCATCCTCCGATTGCTACGTTAATTGTCTTTTTCATAATCTATAAGTCAATAATCTATAATATTCTAATCTTTCCAAACTTGTACCAGTCTGATATTACACCACAAAGATATAAAAATTTTTGAATACCTTGCAATACAAGGTACCAATATTTTTAAAAAACTTCTGTCCGACAACAGAATCTTGCGGTGTTAAAATGAAATCGCTAATAAATGGAGATGTAAAAAATCCCGCATCACTGCGGGACTTTTCGGTTAGTTAGTAGTGTAGTGTATTTCCCCTTTTGGGATGATTAATTATTAGTGGTTAGAAACGTCTGATTGACATTAAATCGTTATGTCGAATGCAAATTTAGATAATAAATCGATATTTGCAAATAATTTTCACTTTTATTCTGTCAAAAGATTAGGACGCAGCAGTTTTGTCCGTTCAAGTGCTTGCTCATCCTGCCACTCTCTGATAAGTTTCGGATTCCCGCTCAAAAGTACATCCGGAACTTTCCAACCGTTGAATTCTGCCGGCCTTGTATAAACAGGAGGGGAGAGTAGGCCATCCTGGAAACTATCGCTGAGTGCTGACGTTTCATCGGATAATGCTCCGGGAATCAGTCTGATAATGGAATCCGCAAGAATTGCAGCGGGAAGTTCGCCTCCGCTCAATACATAGTCTCCGCACGAAATCTCCCTGGTTATGAGATGTTCTCTGATACGGTGGTCGATGCCTTTATAGTGCCCGCAGAGAATTATAATGTTTTCTTTCAGAGACAGTTCATTGGCTATGCCCTGATCAAGTATCTCACCGTCCGGCGACATATATATTATTTCGTCATATTCTCTTTCTGCCTTCAATTCCTGTATCATATTGAATACAGGTTCAAGCATAATGACCATTCCGGCATCTCCTCCGTAACTGTAGTCATCAACCTGGAGACGAGGTCCTTTTCCATATTTCCTGAGATTGTGGATATGTATTTCCACCAGGCCTTTCTTGATCGCACGGCCGACAATGGAATGGCTTAGAGGGCTTTCCAGCAGTTCCGGGACAACTGTGATTATGTCAATTCTCATACTATTCAGATTCAAATGAATTATTGTTATGCAAAGATACTATATTTTCCTTTTATGGTATGCCTCACGTGGCTCTCCGTTTGCCAAAAGTATTGTTCCGCATCTTCTGAAGCCGTGCTTGTTGAGAATATGCTGCATAATGGTATTTTCTCTGTGTGTGTCTATGCGGATCGTGTCTGTCATCAGGAAGGTACTGCTGAAACAGATATCTGCTATACTTTCCTTTCTGTCTGTGCTGCGTGATGCCGCTATCCTGTGGATGACATAATAGGGCTCATCATCAGGCCATTCACCGTCGTAAATCTTGGCGTAAGTCGTATCCGGTCCTGGAATACAGGCGTATGTGCCTTGGATTGTGCCATCCTCATCATAGCATATTATGCAATGGCCTTGAGATATATCGTTTCTTATGATTTCTTCGGAAGGGTAGGTGTCAGGCCATTGATGCATATTGCCGCTCTCACGCATAGTAAGTCTCGCTTCCGAAAAAATTTGCAGAAGCCGTGGAATATCGTCGTATGTTGCCTTACGTATGTTCATATATTTCAAGTACAAAATTAGTTTAAATGGGGCATTTGTCAAATAGTTTCATATTTTTGCAAGAAATATATGATCTGTTATGAAAATATTTTTATCAGTTATGGCAGTGCTTTCGATTCTTACTGCCTGCTCTTCTGTAAATGAGGAAAGGAATCCCGAAGTGGCTCCATACGGATGCTTTGCGGAGGGTAAACTCGGGGAGATAACTCCTAAAGGGTGGATTGCCGAGTTTCTGGAAAGGCAGGTCAGCGGTATGACAGGCCATCCGGAAGCCTTGTCATATCCGTACAACACTTGCCTATGGGCCGGTACTCTCGACAGAAATACCGACAGTTACGGATCGGACTGGTGGAGATATGAGCAGACTGCCTATTATACCGACGGTCTTCTGCGTCTGGGACATCTTCTTGGAAATGAGGAACTTATCCGCATAGGGCGTGATGGCATAGATTATACGTTGGATAATGCTTCTGCTGATGGCGAACTCGGACAGACGGGCTTCTGGGGAAGATGGCCTTTTGCAGTATTTTTCCGTGCTATGCAGGCAGAATATGAAGTGACCTCCGATCAGAAGATCATAGACGCGCTGGAGAAACATTATATGCATATAATCAATTCCGGAGAGAGGATCGGTGTGTTTCGTGAAGGTCAGAGAATGCCTTGGCGAAACATCATCACCATTGAAGGTTTATTGTGGACTTACGCCCATACAGGTAATGAGACTTTGCTGGAATATGCTGTGGCAGAGTGGGATGCAGAGGAGGCTACCGAACTGAATATGACCGAAATAATGAGCGATAAAAGCCCATATATGCACGGGGTTACTTATTGTGAGGAAATGAAACTTCCGATGCTTCTTTATGCATATACCGGCAAGCAGAAATATCTTGATGCAGCAGTGAGGGCTGATGAGAAACTTCTCCTGTATCACATTCTCCCGGATGGAGTTCCATCAAGTTGCGAACACCTTGATGGTAATGATCCTCGTGCTTCTCACGAGACTTGTGATATCACTGACTACACCTGGAGCCTGGGGCATTATCTGATGACTACTGGTGAGGCCAGATATGCCGATGCGATAGAAAAGGCTGTATTCAATGCCGGACCAGGAGCCGTGACCAAGGATTTCAAGGCTCTCCAATATTTCTCTTCTGTCAATCAATTTATTGCAACGGGAGATTCGGATCATAATGAATTCAAGAAGGGTAGTACGTGGATGGCATATCGTCCTACGCACGAGACTGAATGCTGTGCAGGCAATGTCCATAGATTTATGCCGGATTATGTGGCAAGGATGTGGCTTGAAGGAGAGTCTGTCGGAGAACTTGTCGCTGCAATGTACGGCCCTTCAGAAGTGCGTCACAGACTCCCGGACGGTAATTTTGTCACTGTGACCGAAGATACGGCATATCCTTTCGGGAACGAGATAAGATTTGTTTTTTCGATGGACAAGTCGGCCAGATTCCCGTTCACATTCCGTGTCCCTTCGTGGTGTGATTATGCAGAAATCAGGATAAATGGAAGCGGTTATGACGTCATTCCGGATGAAAAAGGTTTTTCGACAATAGAACGCCGTTTCAGGGATGGTGATGTACTCACCTTGGTGCTCGATATGCCTGTGGAGGTCAAAGGTTGGCCTGAAGGAGCGGATCCGCATTCTGATGAATATGTCGGTTCGTATATCCAGCGCGGTCCTGTGCTTTATTCATACGCCATACCCGCCGAGTGGTCGGAAGATGATAAGGTATATGCGAATATGCACGGTAAAGTGCCTGAGAATCCTGAATTCAAATGTTGGAGCATACTTCCTGCAGGAGCCTGGAACTACTCTCTTGCTCTTACAGATGAAGATGTTCCGGAAGCAGTCTTTGAAGAGTCGGACATATATCCATTCGACCTGGAATCGACTCCATACCGTATAAGTGTTCCCGTTGTACCTGTTGCCGGTTGGGAACTCGAAGATGGGAGGCATACCCCGGCTCTCCCTTCTGACTTTGAGGTTCAGGATGATATCCAGGCTATCGATCTTGTTCCGTATGGTGCTACTACATTGCGTCTGACGGTATTCCCGACCAGGTGATGACCTTAAAACACTTCAGTAAAGAAGTCAATACTCAGGTCTCTCACTTTTCTGAGCCTTCTGCTTATCAGATGGTTCTCTCCTTCAACTATGATGAGTTCTGATGACTCTCCGTATGTTTCTGCATATTTTTCGCTGCAGGAGACCGGTACTATTTTATCCTTGCTGCCGTGTATTATTCTGACAGGACCGGAAAAGGCACAGGATGTCCCATATATGTCCAGTGTCTGGGTTTCAAGGATATATTCCCGGCCGAGTTTCATCATACCGAAGCATTTGACGTATTCAGGTGGATCGGATGGATTGAATTCGGCACCGAAGAAGTGCCCGTTTCTGCAAGCATCCTGAATCACGGAACCCGGTGCAATCAGCACAAGCCCAGCCGGAGATTCTCCTCTTGCGCTCAGGATTCCTGCTGTCATAGATGCAACCACACCTCCCTGCGAATGTCCGAGCAGTCCGATCTGAGTGATATATGGAAGTGAACGTGCATAGTCCCACATTGTCAGGGCATCTTCAATCTCCTTTCCGACAGTCATATACTGCATTTCTCCCTCGCTGCTCCAATGCCCTCCGAAATCGAAACTTATGGATGCGATACCTTCCTTAGCGAGTCCTCTGGCAATAGCAGGTATGGGCACTATGTCCTTACTGGAGAAAATACCGTGCATAAGTATCACCATCGGGCAGGTGTCGGTCTCCTTATTGAATTTGTCCGGCAGGGTGATTTCCATCGCCAAACCTCCTTGCGGTCCTTTAACCTCATATCCTCTGGCGGTCATTGTGATGCCCATCACGGCAATAACAATGGTAGTAATGAATTTTTTCATAGCAGTTATCATAATATCTTCAAATATAATGAAATTTTATTCTGATTCTCTAGTTGCAGGTGCATTGTAACTTCTGTTTCTTTTGCCGATAGGTGAAGCCTATCATCTTGCCGTATAGTCAGTTACATAATCTGCGTGCTCCCTCCTGGTATGCACGTAGATTGCGTAAGTCTGAGATAATGAGAGTATTATCCTCTGCTCTGTATGTGTCGCCTTGGGACAATAGACAATAAAAAACTCTCACGGACTTCTGGGATGATAGACCCTGCCGTGAGAGTAATTTTCGGATGTTTACAAAAGTTACGAGCTGAAGCCCCTAACCCATCCGACTGCAAATATACAGTTTGTTTTCCATTATACCTAGTTAGATTGAAATATTAAATGAGAACCACCTCAGAAGATTGCAGGTAACAACCTGGTCTATGAGGTGGCTTGCTAGCATCAGTATGATGGTAACATTACAAATATAAAGAAAGTTTATTGAATTGCAAAATTGTGAATTACACTATAAATTTCTATCTTTGACAGGTTGCTAACAGTAGGCTACGACAGGTTAGCATTGGCATTCGAGTTGTGAATTGCTTTCGAATTTTTTATCTTTGACAAACTGATAACAACGTGCTCAAGACCGTCTATGACCTCAAGATGTTGTGAATTGCTTTCGAATTTTTTATCTTTGACAAACTGATAACAACGCAGTTCAAATTCAATATACCCTTCTGTATGTTGTGAATTGCTTTCGAATTTTTTATCTTTGACAAACTGATAACAACAGGAAGAGAAAGGAGGTATGCCCTCATTGGTTGTGAATTGCTTTCGAATTTTTTATCTTTGACAAACTGATAACAACCCAGAGGACTACTGGGC
>JAGAIM010000141.1 GCA_017626555.1 Bacteroidales bacterium | reverse complement strand
TTAGCCTTCATGAACTCATGATAGAAGGTCAGGACTATCCGCCTGAGACGTGGACGAAGCTTCTCGGTGAAGCGTATGGGGAAGTAATACAGAGTATGGTCTCCCCATTTGTGCATCTTCCACAGATTGAAGTAGAGCCTGCCATCACGTTCTTCCAGATTGACATTCATATCATCTCCCAGAAGCGAGGACATCTCTGCATACAGGTTAGCGATCCCGACTCCGATAGACTCCGCAGGAGAATGCCGGGAGTCCTTCCCCAGCAGACAGGCGTAGCGAAGATATGAGTCCCGCAGGTACTCGTAGTTTTCCCGGGTTATCAGATTGTGTGATTCCCCGTTCCAACTGCACCAGACCAGTTCGTCCTTCGCCTTGAGGGTGTATGTTTCCTCTAGAAAAGGATTACGGCTCCGCTCGGCGCCGTAATCCGTTCCTGCCTCACAACCCCTATACGGTGGTTCCTCTCCAATGCTTCTATTATGAGCCTGGATAGCGACTCCATCTGATAAGCGTTTAACCTCGTGCATTCTTTGACCTCCTTATTGTCTGTTTCCATATCATCATCCTTTTGTTCCGATTGTGGTCTTGAATTCATACTCCGCCATGTCCTCATTGATCTTCGGTCCATGAACCGTTGCTGTCGTGAGTTCTGGATACATGTTGGAATAGTAGTTCATCACCATCTCCGGCGTATCATTCGGATTCGGATCTGCAAGAGTGATCTTCTCATTACCCTTCTTGAAGGTAAAGGATCTTGTCATTTCATTGATTACAAGTGCCATAATATGTTTGTTTAAATATAATTTGTATAAGTCTCATTTCAGTCAAGAGGAAGGTCGTCATCATCTTCACATGTCTCCTCTGGGGCCAGACCGTGGTCAGCATCCTGTGCTGGAGATGGTGAGACATCTTCATCACCGAACAGACTACCCTGGTTCATATCCTCCATGATCTTGTCCATCTTTTCTCCAAGAGCTTTCTGTTCTGCTTCGGAGGCCACCTTCTGAGCCTGCTGAAGCACTGCCATCGCCGCCTTATAGTCCTTGGATGCGATAAGTTCTTCAGCCTTCTTTATCTGCCTGTCATAACTCTCCTTCCGTTCCTTCTTCGCCTTTGCTTCGGCTGCCTTAGCCTCCTTGACGGCCTTGCTGTTCTGTGCAGCAGCATCCGCCTGACGTTCAAACTCCGCGATATTGGTCAGCAGTCCGCTTGCCTTTGTCAGAGGCTTCGATACTGCATCCAGGAAGCCATCGTCCATTTCCTCCGGTGTTCCCGTCATAGTAAGCGGGATGATACGGTTCTGAGCCTCGTCCTTGAGACCGTTAGCCTTCGGCAAGGCAGATACTATCATCTGACCGCCACTTTTTCGTATGACCAGCGTGATGTCAACGCCTTCGGTCATCATCCTGTTGATTTCTGTAAAAAACATGATAATTACTTTTATTGATTGTGATTTTTCCTGATGAATGCCATTCATAGGACTATCCCAATCGGGTTCAACTTCATTTGTGAAGCACCCGACAGGG
>JAGAIM010000140.1 GCA_017626555.1 Bacteroidales bacterium | reverse complement strand
GTGCAGCGGTTCTTACGGCTCCGCCGTATCCGCGATTACGGATATACTTACGGCCGCGCACTTTGGCTGCCGTTACACCCTTTGCCGAGCCTGACATCTCGTCAAAGGCGATTGAAGGAACATACTTCATGATTTGTTAAGTTTGAATGTTAATATTTTGTGTTTTACGCGCGTTTGCTATTCTTTATCTCGTACTGCATAAAAGCAGAAGAAAGGTTCATAGCCTGTTCCGAAATTTACAGGGAACGGTCCTGGAATGGTTATGACTCCATTCTCCACTCTGCCGAGGAAGGTACCGGAGCCTGGACCATCTGCCTGATGAGGAAGTCCGGACATGAACACATCCACGCTCACATCCTTCGGAAATCCATCCACCGTGATGATGATGTCATTGTCGAGGATGTCGGAATTTGTGTCGCTCAGAACGAAATGCAGGAAGCACCAGCCATCTTCCACAATGCAGACCTCATAGTCCTCATATCCATTTTCATAGGTATAACTGAACGAAATCGGAGTCTTTTTGGATATTTCCAACGCAGTCCTCTTGCCCTTTGGTGCATAAAGGGTTGCAACTACAATGGTAATGCTTCCGAGATGATCATATATCGGGAGTTTCTCGATGCAGATTGTGTTCTTATTCTTGATCCAAGTCGTCAGCACAGTGCCAAGGCTGTAAACCCTCTCATAAGGAGTCCCGATACTTGTAGTCTCATTCGCCTGTACAAAGCATGAGGCATTAGAACTCTTCGGGAGAATCATATCCGGCACATAAATCTCAAGCACAGATGCCTGACGGTAGGCTTCACAAGTCGTGTCGATGGTAAACTTACAGTTCAGCACCATAAGTTTTTCCGACTGATAATCCTTTATCTCAATGGCTCCGCAGCCAAAATTATTTCCTGTTGAAATCATCATGACAATCAATTTTAGGCTTCATAGAAAATCGCTGTACCATGCACTTCTGAAGGCTTTTCATAGTGTCCACCTCTACGGCCGAAGCGTAAAGTCCACTCGCCAAGCCACTCACGAATAGTAATCCGATAGGTTTGAGGTATATAATTGTTCTCCGCAGTTGCCCTTGCCAAGATATGTGCTTCACCAACTGGAAGATTTGCAGGAGGATTGACAAGAATCGCCTCCGACATTGCAGTATCATGATGACCAAGCAGCATGACATCAGCAGTACATATAGCAGATCCAGGAGAGAACTCCAAATCGAGATCCTGCAACTGGCCACCCTCTGCAAGATGAACGTCTGTTACTCTTGTTCGCGGCACATATTCCTGCGCATATGCTGTGGAACTTTCCTTGCAGACTGCGCTTATGGCCATTGATTCACCCGTGAAGCCAGTCTTCTTGTCAAGCCAGTAGAACTCACAGAAGTATTTCTTGCCAGCTTCGGGAGCAACGCCCATGACTGATGTGTAAAGTGCAGTCAGGTCGGCATCGCCCCAATCGGGAGCGAGACCAGGAGTGATGATCACTGTCTGACCCCAGCCGGAAGATACTCCTGGACTGAGGGCCGGAGACATCTTGAAGACGAGGACGTGACTTTCGGAAGGCTGCTGCAGACCGGTGAAGATGATCATCTCCGGAGATATCCACAGGTCGTCATAAAGGACTTCAGGAACATCGCAGATGTAGTCCGGGGCATCGGTCAGCATCGGTTCACCTACCATCTGAAGGTTGGAGTTGATGCGGACGAAGGCGTTGTGGGCTGTCATTTCGGCTGCGGTACCCAATGTGGAGATGCCTTTCATCTTCTCTGCGAGTCTGCCCCAGGCTGACATCTGGAGGTCGG
>JAGAIM010000023.1 GCA_017626555.1 Bacteroidales bacterium | reverse complement strand
TGACTTTCAGAAGCCTGTGGAAGGATACGGAAGCATCAAGGGGTTCCGGTTTATGAATGACGGGGAGAATACCAGGATGTTCGTGATAAGGCACGACGGGAACTTTGAACTGTTGCCGGACAGACCTGATGAGAAGTTTGTGAACAAAATGATATCGGAGCTGGAGCAGGCGAAACTCAATCCTACCCGTATCTGCGGGTGGTATGATTCCGAGACGGCAGCGCGGGAGGAAAAGAGGCTGAATCATCATAATACCAATCCTGCCAACAGGAGTACTGTCAAGGAGGTATGCCCCGGATTCTTCTTCGTGCATCACGATGACTTTTCGGCTTGCCTGAAGAACTCCAGTAATCAGAGGATCGACTGCCCGATTATGCACAATGAGTTCATTACTGATTTCAGGTATGCCGGTAGTCTTGACGGCAGAGAGCATTTCGCTTATGAGGCCGTACCTGACTATGGAGGACAGACCATTTACGGACTGTTCGATGTCAATGGCAGAGAGTCCTATTTCCCTCACATCAATGAATATGATAACCGTGACAGGCTTGTGCCGGCCGTCTGCAAGGCGTTCCAGGAGATGGTGAAGGAGCGTGAGATGGCAGAGGGTAAGGGCTTGGGAAGGAGTGACGGAAGAGGTGCCGACAGAGAAATGGGCCAGGCAAATGAGGCAAAGGCTGAGAAGGATTTGGGTGAAAGAAGAGGTTTGAGAATGTAGGTTATGAGCAATAAGGGTTTACATAAGGATATTGAAAACTGGGCGGTACTGCTTGGCGGTGGTATGTCACTGCTGGTGATCTGCAATATTGTTCTGCTGGTGGTTGTGTGTCTGCTGATTTCAGGCTGCGGCACTTCACGGAAGGTGGAGAGGATGCAGGAGAGGCAGATGAGGGCTGAGATCGGGATGGTGGAGGAGATGCCCGGTAGAGCCGGCAATGACGGGGAAAAGATTTCTCCACGCACTTCGTTTGGTCGAAATGACAATAAGGGGATGCCCGATCGGGTCGGGAATGACGGGAGATCCCCGGTCGGAGCCGGGGATGACGGAAGAGATACGACGGTGGTGATGGAGGCTGAGGGACCGATCATTATGAATGCTGTGAGGGATGAGGATGGAAATATGGTGGCGACGGATGTGCTTGAGGCGGCGTCGGTGACTGCCAGGTTCAGGAATGTTGCGGAGAGAGGCGGTAAGGTGAACATTGAGTTTGCCGTGACCGTTCCGCAGGATATGATGGATCCTCAGTGGCAGCTGCGTTTTAATCCGAGAATGTATGTGCTGGAGGATACTCTGGGGCTTGATCCGATTCTGATAACAGGTCAGGAGTATCGCAATGAGCAGATGCGTGGCTACAAGAGGTATGAGAAGTTTCTTCAGAGCATTGTGACGGATTCGATGGAGTTCGTGAATATGAGGCTGTTTGAGATTTTCATTGAGAGGAATATCCCTGCACTATATGCTTTCAGGACTGATTCGACTTTCGTTTCGGATGCGGAGTTCGCTTCTGCGTTTGGAGTGACGGAGCAACAGGCTATAGAACATTATACGAACAGACTGGCTAAATCCGCGAATGAACGTAGGAAGGCCAGGAAGGAGGAAAGGTTCAGGCAGTATGTGAAGGTGCCTATCGAGCAGGGCTTCCGGCTTGATACGGTAATGCGTGAGATCAACGGGGATTTCAGATATGTGTATTCGCACACATTGGCATCGAGACCTCGTTTGAGGAAGGTGGATGTGGTGCTGTCTGGAGAGATTTATCAAGAGGATGTGAAGATATACGACATCCCGGAATGCGAGCCTCTGACATATTACATCAGTTCGTTGAGTGCCTTTGTGGACGGAACCGAAAGGTATATGACAAAGGTGATCGAGAGGAAGGTGTCTGCCAATACTGCCTGTTATGTGGAGTTTGAACACGACAGGTATGAGGTGGATGAAAGTCTCGGATATAATCGTGATGAGATCGGCAGAATAAAGAAGAATCTGTCTGCGTTGATAGATAACGATGAGTTTGAGATGGATTCTATCGTGGTTACGGCTTCGAGTTCTCCAGAGGGAACGGTTGCATATAATACCAGACTTACCCAAAGGCGAAGTGAGGCTGTGGCGGAGTATTTCAGGAGGTTCATTGATGAGTATCGGGATTCGGTGAAGGCTGATGAGGGGTTTGCGGTGGATATGACGGGAGATCCCCGGTCGGTGCCGGGGATGACGGGAGAGGAATATCCAGAGACTCCGGTGAGAAGATCCTTCGCTTACGCTCAGGATGACAATGGGGATGCTCAGGATGACATCAAGAAAGATCGAGATGGCTATCGGATTCAATTCATTGCGAGGAATGATGCGGAGAATTGGAGGATGCTGGATGTGCTGGTGGCTGAGGATACGGTGATGAGTTATGAGGATAAGATCGCGTATATCAATGCGTGCGAAGTGGATAACCTTGACCAGAGGGAGGAAGTTCTTCAAAAGTTAGGTTGTTACAGGCATCTGCGTGAGAAGGTCTATCCGAGATTGAGGACTGTGAAATTCGATTTCTATCTGCACAGGAAGGATATGCAGAAGGATACGGTGCATACGACTGTGATAGATTCTACTTATATGGCTGGGGTGCAGGCAATCAGGGACAGGGACTATGAGACAGCTGTGACTTTGCTTCGTCCGTATCAGGATTATAATGCTGCGGTGGCGTTCTGTGCATTGGATTACAATGCGAGTGCGTTGGCTATCTTGGAGAGGCTTCATAGGACCGATCAGGTGAATTATATGCTGGCGATTGTGTATAGCCGTCTTGGGGAGATTGAGAAGGCGGCCAGGTGCTATGAGGAGGCTTGCAGGCAGAATCCGGGGTTTGTGCATAGGGGCAATCTTGATCCGGAGATCAGTAGGTTGAGCGTATTTCGCTAAAACATAAACTTTTTACTAACATTTTAATTCAATTTCAATTATGAGAAAAGGATTTCTTATGATGGCTGCTGTGGCAGCTGTGTTCGGCACGATGTCGTGCAGGAAGGACAATGTTCCATCGATGAATCAGGGTAATGCCAATGTACCTGTGGATGGTGAAAGGACGGAACTGACGGTGGGTATTGCCACTGAACTGACCAGATCGACTACGA
>JAGAIM010000022.1 GCA_017626555.1 Bacteroidales bacterium | reverse complement strand
GGAATCCTCCTTGACGATACCTGCCATCAATGAAAGAAACAGAATTATCATTCCCAGAACGCTGCCGGGAATGAATTCACCTGTGCAGAATGATATCACATTACCTATGACCAGGTGAAGCAGAATAATAAATAAGCCTTTTAAAACTTTCATGACAACCTGTTTTACAGGAGCTTTGTGATCTCGTCCTGATATTTACGGGATATCGGGATGCTCTCGAATCCGTCAAGTTCAAGCTCGGCCACAAGAAGGCCCGCCTCATCACGATGTACGATCTTGATATAGGACGGATTGATGAAATAAGACCTATGGCAACGCACGAGACCATGCTTCATGAGATCCTCTTCCAAGGCTCTCATTGATGAGCGTAGTATGAATTTCTTTGTCTTGTTTCTGTCAAGGTAATGAATCTGCACGTAGTTGTCCTCGCACCTTATGAATATCACGGCCTCATGTGCGATTACCAGTCTCAGTTTCTTGTACTCGTCATAGAATCTTATGAGAGAGTTCTCATCTCCTGACAGCGGCTGGTCAATGTTCCTCAAATGACGTTCAAAACACAGCCATAGAATCACATAGGGGTAGACAGCAGTAGCGAGAAGACTCAGATAGGCCATTCCAGCCGTCTCGAAGAACGCAAGTTCCCCTCTTGATATGAGGACAATGTATAGAGATGAGAACAGAGAAGTCAGCATCAGTTCCCCAGCACACCAGAGGATATAATATTTGCCTAATATAGAGCGGAATCGTCCCAAAGCGTAAAGAGAGAATCTGCTAAGCAGTACAGAGCCAAGAACAATGCAGAAGAGTATCGTCACGTTGAATGCGAATGACGAGTGAGGCATACTCAGGATATCATACTCCATCCTCGGCTGGTAATAGAGCGTGAAAAGAAAAGCGAACAAGGGTATGACCAACGAGTGAATGACCGTACCCGGCAAAGATACTATTTTGGCTAATGTCCTGTTCATCTTATTAGGTTGCTTAAATCAGGGGCAAAGGTATAAATTATTTGTCAAACGCCCCTGATAACACGCTTTTTCTCCCCTATTATTGTCATTCTCCCCATTTGCACATCAAATGCGACTATTTCTGGCCTGCCTCATAATTGAGCGATAATTTTGCGACCGTAAACGAACGAGAAAAATGAAAAAGTTAAAAGTAACGGCCTTGGGAGATTCGATTACCAAAGGTGTCGTCCTTACAGACCAGGACAGATATACAGTCACTCAGCAATCCTTTATGGATATGGTAGGTGAAAAGCTGGATATGGACATCGTCAACTGCGGGAAATTCGGTTCGACAGTAAGCATGGGTGACAAGATTATCAGCAGACACATTAAAGACATATCGGAAAGCAATTACACATTTATTGAGTATGGAGGCAACGATTGCGACTTCGACTGGATGAAGATCGCTGACGCCCCTGCTGAAGATTACGCGCCAAAGACTTCGCTGGAGGAATTCAGAATCAGGTTTGTCGGACTGATCGACAGGATACGCGAACTAGGCTCAACACCTGTGATCATTTCACTTCCCCCTATTTTATCGGACAGATATTTTTCATATTTCAGCAGCCGGATGACCGAAAGGCAGAAGGAAAATGTCATCAGATGGCTGGGAGGTGACGTCGGCATCATTTCCAGATGGCACGAGACTTATAACAGGAGCCTTTTTGTAATTGCCGGACAGACACAGACTGAAATCATAGATGTGACAGCTCCATTCGACACATTCAAAGGAGACCTTAAGACCTTGTTCTGCGCGGACGGCATCCACCCGAATGTTTACGGGTACAGACTTATTGCTGATGCCATAATAAGAAGATATATATGACAGCGGATTTATTATATTGGATAGTCTTATTTCTGATCCTGGTGATAGGCTTTCTTATTCTTCGCTTTTGCAAGGAGAAGATCAAGAAAGAATAATCGGGTATATCACTCTATCATGCATCAAGGTTCCCACGCAGATTCTTGACAATCATCAGAAGAAGGGTCTTCCAGTTATCTGAGGGGGACTCTTCTTCGATTATTCCCGAAAAGAGATTGGTGAACATGTTCAGGAAGAGTCTCTTTCTCAACAGGATGAGTATGACGAGGGCGATGAGATACACGCCTCCGACGATGAAGGCCGCTCCGCTCATGCTTCCGATTGCCTCGCCGATCAGGACTGTGAAGGCAAACGCAAAGACACCAAGCACAATAAGCAGAAGCAGGATGATGACCAGAACGGCAAGCACTCTGCTGAAGCCTACGGACAGGCTTGTGACTATGTTCTTCTTGAAGTCATCTGTCCTCATGCTGAGGTACTCCCCTACAGCAGAGGACAGAATTCCAAGAATGGTCCTGTTCT
>JAGAIM010000139.1 GCA_017626555.1 Bacteroidales bacterium | reverse complement strand
GCTTCTTGGAGTCCACGCAGGACAAGGCTTGTGCTGAAGACTACTCTGGGAACTGATACATACTATTATCCTGTGACCCTTCCGGAACTTGAGAACAACAAGTCGTATGAACTTGAACTGACCATTACAAGACCGGGATCGAACAATGCTGATATGCCGGTGTCGTTCGAGGATTGTGCATTCGAGATTACCGTGAAGCCGTGGACTGTGGTTGCGGTGACTGACGGCATTGTGATCTAACGCCGTGAGGTGTGGTTATGTTTCATTCATTAAAGTTAGTTGTTACGGTCTCCGCTGCGAGGGTGGCGGAGACCATTTGAAAAAAGGAGGAAAGTATGAAAAGGCTGATGATATTGTTTTTAGGCATCATTGTGGGGGTTCTTGCGGTATCCTGTGAGAAGCCTTCTGATGATCAGGGTCGGAAAAATAAAGATGACTCATACACTGTAACTATTGGGTTTAACCCTCCTGTAGAGGTGCAGACCCGATCCGGTGAATCTTATGATAATGTGGACAGACTGGATGTATATTGTTATGATAAGAATTACAATAAGATTTCTCACGAATATTTCCTTGGAGAGGACGCATTAAGCAACAGGCTGAGTTACACAATGGAAAGCGGAGCAAGCCTGTATTTTTACTTTTTTGCAAATTTATCGGAAGACCTCGCAGAGTATATCGAACAAATGGATTTCAGTAGCATAGCATCACGTGCGAACTTTCCGTTCGAAGAAATGAACAGACTGGACTATCCGATGATGGCTTCACTGCAAAAGGTGTATTTCAGCGAGGATCAGGACTTGACGGTAAACCTTTATAGATATACATATAGCATTGACATTGGGAGCATAACGGCTGATTTTGAAGTCGATGCAATGAAGAATAAGAAGATAACCGTAAAACGTATCATACTTACAAACTGTGCAAATAACTGTGATCTGATATATAGTTTTAACTCTGAACTGCCATCTGCCATTTACGGTTGGAAGACTCAATTTGAATATGAAATTTTTGGAGGTGGGAGCATTGGTTATGAGCCTGGTGGAGCATTGTATTCTGATGGAACTCAATTTACCTTAAAATATGAAAACATCAAGGAAGAATGGGCCGGAGAATATAATGAAATCGTCAATAACAATGTGATAAATTATTATGCAGGAACAGTAAGGACTACTGATACCGGTATTGTACCCAAGGCCACGATTGTCACTTTAGATAATGAAAACGGAGAAGGAATACTCGGGCAAATGGATGATGGATCTTTAGACAATACAATCCAGATAAACAAAACGGTTACCGGATTGCCCGGCAATTATTCTGAGCCGAAGCCAATAAATGGTGGTGTGTCCGAACAAGACCACACTCCTAAATTAGTGATAGAGGTCGAATTGGATGGGCAGATTATGTTTTATCCTATTCCTATAGTAGCACCGCAGCCGAATACGATATATCATATTGAAAAAATCACTTTGAAAGGAGCGCCTTCACCATATTGCAACTGCTATCCGGTATTGTATGACATCAGCACAGGGGCAATTGTAAGCACAATGACCGAAACTACAGTAAGCGATATTATCGTTGGTGCTGATCCCGAAACAGGAGAACTTATATAACATCTACTGACATGTTTATGAAAAAG
Source organism: Bacteroidales bacterium (assembly GCA_017626555.1). Lineage (GTDB taxonomy): Bacteria > Bacteroidota > Bacteroidia > Bacteroidales > UBA932 > Cryptobacteroides. The sequence continues at coordinate 4,226 of JAGAIM010000139.1, read as the reverse complement.
ATAATGACTATACTGTGGACATTGTCGGCGGTGCTGGCGGTGTCGTGCAATAAGGAGGTCGGACCGATGGGAAGCGGCTTGGATAATGAAAACTCAAATGCAGATGGGAATGTAATTGCAACTATTTATATAGATGCTGTAAGCCCAGTGTCCACCCGGGCCGTCGATTCTAGTCAGAGTGAGGATAACAGCATTTCGAGCATAGATCTCTATATATTCGACGAAGACGGTAATAATCTCGATCATTATGCTTTATCAGAAGAGGAATTGTCCGATAGAAAAATGCATATCCAGAGAAAAAGCGGAGTGACAGAATATTACCTGTTCCTTGCAAATATTGACTACGCCACAGCTGAGTGGCTTGCCGGATTAAAGGCCGGTGAATTTTCTGACAGCAAGAAAGGACATATTCCGTTGTCAGCAGCAAATTTTAGAGGTACAGTACTTCCAATGGGAGGAAGCGCAAAAGTCGAGTACAACAAAGACACTACACTGACTATCAATATGTACCGATATCAATCAAAGATAGACATCGGTTCCATTACAGCCTATTTTGATGACAAAGAACTGATGAATAAAGATGTTTTCGTCAAGAGGATAGTTGTGACTAACTCTTTTGATGTTATGCAGTTCATAACATGGAATAAGAATACCGGGGGTATGCCACAATTTTTATTCGGTCCTCACTTTGGATTCTCGTATCCTGCATTTGGAGGGCTGATGACAGGTTATATGCCTGGTGTAAGCGGATATTTCAGCAAATATTCATCTGTTGCTCTTGAAGGAGCAGAAGGACTGTTGTCCGAAAAGAAGAAATATATGCTTAACTGTAATTATCAGGCGCCCGAAAACACATTGGTTGTAGATGCGGAAGATTTTATGTATGAGGCAACAGTGCACGACATTCCTGATGGAGAAGGCCAGCTCTGTTCTTCAAGTGATTCTGAACACATGCATACAACTTCTGTAAATTGCAGTTTCTATGTAATGAGCGGTGATTTCAGAATGGTTACAAATGATATTATCTGTACATATGAAGAACAGGACTATACTATAAAATTAGTTATAGAGGTTCTGATTGACGGAGAAACCTTCTATTATCCGATACAGATGGACAGATTGCAGCCAAATACGAATTACAAAATAAGTGAAATTATGCTCAAGAGCAAAGGATCAAGATATTCCAATTTCTATGAGAAGCATTTTGAGACATCATTCCCATTTGCTGTTGTGGAATGGGATGAAATAAATATCGGAAACATTAAGGTGGGATATAAGGATGGTAATAAGGAAGTTTACTAAATTTTGACGAAGTTATGAAAAAGTTAGCATTGTTGATGGGAGTGATTTTCGGGGTTGCTTCCTGCGTAAAGGAAGCAAGTGGCCCTTCACTTGAAATGGGAAACAGCATAAAGACAGTTTCGTTCAGTTTCAATGTAAAGCCACAGGCTGATATTGAGACCAGATCAATAGATATTGGGACATATCAGGATGATGAGATTGAGCGTCTGGACATATATGTATATGGTGAAGATAAAGTGTTGATAGAACACGTGACGTTGTCCGGAAATGCAATAGACGGAGAGGTCTATTCCGAGTCTTTAGTAGAAAAGAGTAGGAGAACATATCTGTTTGTCGCAAATCTTGATGCGGCTTGTGCGGAATATCTGGCACAGAACACAAGTGATCATCTTGAAAACTGGTATGGATATATACCATATTCCGAGAATTATAAGCCAAACAAACCTGTTATGGGAGGAACGGCATATGCTTACTTTGACAGCGACAAAGAAGTCGTTGTGGATCTGTATAGATATGTCTATCGGATTGAACTGGGAAGTATTACTGCCGACTTTGATGATCCGGAGTTGATGAATAAGGACATTTTCGTCAAAAGGGTCGTTCTGACAAATGTTTATAACATCTTCCCTGTTGAGAATGGATCTTTTCCGTATTCCTGTGGTACTGCGGAGTCGCTTTTTGGCGATATCTGGACATTTGACTTCGAGTTGTTCGGGGGTGGATACGAAGGATATAAGCCGGGATATGATGCATTTGCATTAAGCGGCACTTATGATCTTGGGGCCAGCATCGTGCCTGATGAACTGTCCGGTAAATACCCATATGTATTGAATTCAAATCAGAGTGTTAAGGATAAAGGTGTCCTGACTGTAGATGTTACCGGGGATTTGTTTGAGGCAACTGTTCACGAGTTTGACAATGAAAATGGTGAGGGCAGGATATGTTCTTCTACAGATGCGTCGCTTTCGAATGTCGTGACTGTGAACAAGGCGTTTTATGGTATGTGCGGATCGGTGTATTATACGAGGTCGATTATTTGGGGTATAGATAATCAGGACTCTACAGTAAAACTTGTTGTGGAGGTGTCTGTGGATGGGCAGACTTATTTCTATCCGATACAGGTGAATTACCCTCAGCCGAATACGGTTTATCAGGTGCAGAATATAACACTTAAAGGATGGGGCTCGGAGTATTGTAATTTCTATACTCCGAATAATGATGTTTCTCTTTCGACAAAAGTTCTGGAGTGGAATAATAATATGATTGAGGATATTCCTGTGGGGTATAAGGGCGATTCATTCAGTGACATTTATTAAATGAAAGTTATGAGGTCGTATATAAGTTTGTTTGTTATGTGGATGGTGGGGATGCTGTTCTTGTCTTCCTGTTCGATCAAGGAGGACAGGGACGGGTGTCCTTGCTGGATGACGGTAGAGATGCCCGGTCAAGCCGGGCATGACGGCGAAAAGGTCGGGCAGGCCGGAAGATTCTCGGTCGGTGCCGGGGATGGCGAAAGTGTTGTTCTGCGGTTGCGTGGGAATTCAGATGAGGATGCGGTGGATTATGAATATCAGGTGACGGAGGCTGTAAGGGTTGATGTCGGGGCTTTGGAGTATGAGGTGCCGAGGGGATCGGTCGGGGTGTCTGCTGTGGCTTTTGGCAATGAGATACCCGGTCGAGCCGGGTATGACGAGAAGGCAGCCGGGTATGACGGTGGAATGCCCGATCGGGTCGGGTATGACGGTAAGAGTGCAGGGTATGACGGGGATGAGATAAGGGTTCCTGTTGGTGAGCAGATGGATAGTCTTTATGGGTTCTTCAAGATGTATCATACAAGGTGCGAGAGTATCAGGTGTGATGTAGAACTACATAAGGAGTTCTGTACTGTGTCGTTTACTCTTGGCGAGGACGGGTACTCTTCTCCATACCACATTGAGGTATGGGGAAATGTTGCCGGGGTGTCTGCTTGGGATTTGATGCCGGTTCTGGGTGAATTCAGATATGCTCCTATGCAGAAGAATGGGGTGTATCAGGTAAGGGTGCCGAGACAGGAGGATAATTCGTTGGAGCTGGTGATGCTGGAGATACCCGATCAGGTCGGGTATGACGGTGAGAGAGCCGGGTATGACGGTGAGAGGGTCGTTGTGGATCGGTTGCCGCTTGGAGAGTATATTGTTCGGAGCGGGTATGACTGGACTGCGGAGGATCTTGCTGATGTCAATGTCGCTCTTGACCTGGAGATGCAGCAGGTGATGATTACTGTGAGCGGTTGGGATGGTGTCGTGGTGATGGATATTGTGATTTAAATCAAGTATTCTATGACTGGTATTATTAGAACGTTTTTTGCTGACTTGCAGAAAAAATGCTATTTTTGCAATAAAACTGATTGTTTTATGACGACACGCCTTATAATCAAAGACTTTGGCCCGATTTCATCAGCAGATGTTGAGATCGGGAAGTTCACCGTAGTCATCGGTACGCAAGGTACTGGAAAGAGTTCATTGGCTAAACTTTTTTCAATGTTCTCTTGGCTTGAAAAGAGCCTTGTAAGGCACAACATTACAGAGTCTCAGATAACACGTGGAAAATTCGCGAACAAGAAGTTCTGTGAGTTCCATAGGATCTCATCGTATTTCCACGAGGACACATACCTGAAGTATCAAGGCAAGCATTATACTTTTGAGTACAAGGAGCAGAAAATGGAACTTTCATTTACTAATGGAGTTGATTTCACTGTGCCAAAAATCGAGTATATCCCTGCTGAGAGAAACATATTGAGTGCGTCAGAAAAGCCGAGTGCATTGAAAGGACTTCCGGAAAATCTTCTTGCATTCCTTGATGATTATGAAATGGCAAAAGGTAAGTTGAAGGAATTCAATCTACCTCTGTCATCTCATCCTGTATCATTTGAATATGACCAGTTG
>JAGAIM010000138.1 GCA_017626555.1 Bacteroidales bacterium | reverse complement strand
CTTATTGCCGGGATGACATATAAGGTGCAGAATATTACTTTGAAGAATCTCGGATCCAGATATTCGAACAAGTATATTCAGAAATATGCGACTGATGCCGCTATCGAGAGTGTGGCTGAATGGAGCGAACTCCAGATGGATAATATTCAGGTGGGTTATACGGTTGATGGTTATGATATATATGGTTATGAATAGGTTTTTGTTTGTAATGTGGATGGTGGGGATGCTGTTCTTGTCTTCCTGTTCGATCAAGGAGGACAGGGACGGGTGTCCCTGCTGGATGATGGTAGAGATGCCCAGTCAAGCCGGGTATGACGACGAAAAGGTCGGGCAAGACGGGAGATCCCCGGTCGGTGCCGGGGATGACGGGACTGTTGTTCTGCGGTTGCGTGGGAACTCAGATGAGGATGCGGTGGATTATGAATATCAGGTGACGGAGGCTGTAAAGGTTGATGTCGGGGCTTTGGAGTATGAGGTGCCGAGAGGGTCGGTCGGGGTGTCTGCTGTGGCTCTTGGCAATAAGATACCCGGTCGAGCCGGGTATGACGGATTAAAGGCCGCGTATGACGGTGGGATGCCCGACCGGGTCAGGTATGACGGTAAGAGTGCCGGGTATGACGGGGATGAGATAAGGGTTCCTGTTGGTGAGCAGATGGATAGTCTTTATGGGTTCTTCAAGATGTATCATACGAGGTGCGAGAGTGTTTTGTGTGATGTGGAGCTGCATAAGGAGTTCTGTACTGTGTCGTTCACTCTTGGCAAGGATGGGTATTCTTCTCCGTACGATATTGAGGTATGGGGAAATGTTGCCGGGGTGTCTGCTTGGGATTTGATGCCGGTTCAGGGTGAGTTCAGATATGCGCCTATACAGAAGAATGGGGTGTATCAGGTAAGGGTGCCGAGACAGGTTGATAATTCGTTGGAGCTGGTGATGGTGGAGATGCCCGATCAGGTCGGGCATGACGGTGAAGAGATACCCGGTCAAGCCGGGTATGACGGTGAGAGAACCGAGGATGACGGTGAGAGGGTTGTCGTGGATAGGCTGCCACTTGGAGAGTATATTGCCCGGAGTGGGTATGACTGGACTTCGGAAGATCTTGCGGATATCAATGTCGCTCTTGACTTGGAGATGCAGCAGGTGATGATTACCGTGAGCGGTTGGGATGGTGTTGTCGTGATGGATATTGTGATATAAATCAAGTATTCTATGACTGGTATTATTAGAACGTTTTTTGCTGACTTGCAGAAAAAATGCTATTTTTGCAATAAAACTGATTCTTTTATGACGACACGCCTTATAATCAAAGACTTTGGCCCGATTTCATCAGCAGATGTTGAGATCGGAAAGTTCACCGTAGTCATCGGTACGCAAGGTACAGGAAAGAGTTCATTGGCAAAACTTTTTTCAATGTTCTCTTGGCTTGAAAAGAGTCTTGTAAGGCATAATATAACAGAATCTCAGATAACACGTGGAAAGTTCGAAAACAAGAAGTTCTGCGAGTTTCATAGGATTTCATCATATTTCCACGAAGGCACCTATCTGAAATATCAGGGCAAGCATTATACTTTTGAGTACAAGGAGCAGAAAATGGAACTTTCATTTACTAATGGAGTTGATTTCACTGTGCCAAAAATCGAGTATATCCCTGCTGAGAGAAACATATTGAGTGCATCAGAAAAGCCGAGTGCATTGAAAGGACTTCCGGAAAATCTTCTTGCATTCCTTGATGATTATGAAATGGCAAAAGGTAAGTTGAAGGAATTCAATCTACCTCTGTCATCTCATCCTGTATCATTTGAATATGACCAGTTG
>JAGAIM010000137.1 GCA_017626555.1 Bacteroidales bacterium | reverse complement strand
CATAATTATTTTCCGCCTTTCTGCGAAAGGCACCGATGGGGTTATGAAACCTTGCCTATGCTTTTCGCTTTCTAATTTATTTTCCTTCTGATATTATTTCTTTAGTAAGACTGACACACTACAGAACACGTGGAGGTGAGTGGCGGGGCTGTATAGCGGCGACCTCGCATAATTATATGTTGTCGGTCATCCGTTAAGGCATCAATGAATGGCGCATTACAGTAGCCCGCAAACTTATCTCTTCCAAAGTCGACTCGATTTTGCCGGATGACCAGTCACTGTCAGTTTTATTACTACAAAATCAGGAGGTTATTTTATTGTCTTTTAAAATCTTTCGTAAAAATTGCTGTGGGCTTGATGTCCACAAAACCTGGATCTATGCCTGCATCGGTATTACTGATACAAACGGCAGAACAGATTATAAGCAAACTCGTTTCTCATCCTTTTCTAAAGGATTAAAGGAACTGTCTGACTGGCTTGCAAAATATCATTGTACTGAAGTTTGTATGGAATCTACCGGCAAGTACTGGATCCCGGTATTTAATGTTCTTGAGAAAGCGAATATATCTGTTATTCTTTCTCACCCCAAATATACCAAACCACAAAAAGGAAATAAGACTGACCGTAAGGATGCCAAGTGGATTTGTGACCTGTTTATGTGTGACATGGTCAAACCTTCCTTTATACCACCCGCTGATATCCGTCACTTAAGAGATCTCGTAAGATACCGTTTCAAACTCACCTGTATGATTACCGGTGAAAAGAATCGTGCACAAAACTGTCTTACAGTATCCAACCTTAAACTTGACGATGTTTTCAGTGATGTATTTGGGAAATCTTCCAGATCTATTACTGAATATATCCTTGAACATCCTGGGGATTTGTTTGATGTGACTCCTTTTGTTGACAGACGTTGCAAGACTCCGATTGAAGAAATTCAGGCTGCTGTTGATGGAGCCATTTCTCCTGAACAGGCCGTAAAACTTCGTCAGTGTCTTAACCACATTGATGAATTAGAAAGACATCTTGAAGAAATAGAACAGGAAATTCTTCGTCTCTCTGATAAATATCAGGCTGCTCTTGACCTAATTCGTACAGTTCCCGGATTTGATAAAAATCCCATGACTGCTATCCAAGTCCTTTCTGAAATCGGTGGTGATATGTCTGTTTTCCCCTCAGCAAAACACCTCGTTTCATGGGCAGGATGTTGTCCACGCAATGATCAAAGCAACAAAAAAATCAAATCAACTCGAATTTCCCGTGCTGGTTCCTATTTTAAACCAATTCTGGTACAAGTTGCAAATGGTTTATTGCGCTCTAAGAAACATCCTGAAATAACAAATCGCTATAAGCGTATAAAAGCACATCGTGGTCACAAGAAAGCCATCATTGCCATCTGTCGTATGCTCCTGACCGCTATCTGGCACATACTTTCAGATTTAAAACCTTATACACCGGAAGGTTTTCTTGAATCACGTCCTGTGAACGAATCAAAAGTATTGACCACTTCACAGGCCCTTCATTTATTGCGGCAACGTGGCTACACCATTAAGGATGATGTTATTCCAACTATGAATTAGGTACCCAGTCTATATTCACTTTTTGAAGCCACCGAAAAGATGGCTTGTTTGCTATGCAATTCACTTTTTCTCTAACCGCTACCTTTTTGTTTCAAACTT
>JAGAIM010000136.1 GCA_017626555.1 Bacteroidales bacterium | reverse complement strand
TTGATGTCTTCTGGAGAAGCAAGAGCGATGCTGATCCTTTCGAAATTGCTTTTAACCTTGTTTTCTTTATTAAAAGTCGGCATATTTCTATAATTTCAATTGTCAGTAATTAGTCCAAAGTCACTTTAAGTCCGAGACCTCTGAGTTCGTGAAGCAATACATTAAGGGATTCAGGGATACCTGGATTTGGCATAAGGTCACCCTTGACGATTGCTTCGTATGCCTTGGATCTTCCTGTTACGTCATCAGACTTCACAGTCAGGATCTCCTGAAGGATGTTGGATGCACCGAATGCTTCGAGTGCCCAAACCTCCATTTCTCCGAAACGCTGTCCTCCGAACTGAGCCTTACCTCCGAGAGGCTGCTGAGTGATGAGTGAGTAAGGACCGATAGAACGTGCGTGCATCTTGTCGTCAACCATATGGCCGAGTTTGATCATATAGATCACACCGACTGTTGCAGGCTGGTCGAACCAGTCTCCTGTGCCTCCGTCGCGGAGATATGTCTTACCATATCTTGGAAGACCTGCCTTATCTGTGTATTCGCAGATGTTGTCGAGGGTCGCTCCATCAAAGATAGGAGTACTGAACTTCACTCCGAGTTCCTCTCCAGCCCATCCGAGAACTGTCTCATAGATCTGACCGAGGTTCATACGTGAAGGCACACCGAGAGGGTTGAGGACGATGTCCACAGGTGTTCCGTCAGCGAGGAACGGCATATCTTCGTCCCTTACGACTTTTGCTACGATACCCTTGTTACCGTGGCGTCCGGCCATCTTGTCACCTACTCTGATCTTACGTTTCTTTGCGACATATACTTTGGCAAGTTGCATTACTCCGTTAGGAAGTTCGTCACCAACCTTGATCTTATCAAGAGCCCTCTTGTTACGTGCTGCTTCTTCCTTGTGGGCGATGCAGTAGTTGTTTATGAGTTCTCTGATGAGGATATTGGCGTTCTTGTCGCTGGTCCACTTGCTTGAGTTGATGTTTTCATAGTCGATAGCCTTGAGGTCAGCGACAGTGATGTCCTTGCCCTTGGCTATGATCTCTACACCATAGAGGTCGCTGATACCTGCACTCTTCTTTCCTTCTACAAGGATAGCAAGTTTCTCGATGAATCTTGCTCTGAGTGCCTCAGCCTTTGCTGCGAACTCTTCCTCAGCCTTCTCTATCTTAGCCTTCTGGTCGCTCTTAGCACCCTTGCGGCCGCTTTCTTTTGCAACCTTCGAGTAGAGGGCTGTGTTGATTACAGTACCACTGAGTGAAGGAGTTGCCTTGAGTGAAGCGTCCTTGACATCGCCTGCCTTGTCACCGAAGATTGCTCTGAGGAGTTTCTCTTCAGGTGATGGATCGCTCTCACCCTTAGGAGTGATCTTACCGATCATAATGTCACCTGGCTCAATGTGGGCACCGATGCGGATGATACCGTTCTCGTCGAGATCTTTGGTAGCATCTTCGCTTACGTTAGGAATGTCAGAAGTGAGTTCCTCCATACCGCGCTTGGTGTCGCGTACTTCAGTGATATACTCGTCAACGTGAATGGATGTGAGGATATCCCAGCGGATCATACGCTCAGATATTACGATCGCATCCTCATAGTTGTATCCCTTCCAAGGCATAAATGCCACCTTGAGGTTTCTTCCGAGTGCAAGTTCTCCATTCTGTGTAGCATAACCCTCGGTCATAATCTGACCTGCCTCCACGATATCTCCTTTGCGTACAATCGGTTTGAGGAGGATGGTTGTGCTCTGGTTGGTCCTTCTGTATATAGGAAGTTGATATACTGTGATGTCCGGGCTGAAACTTACGAACTTCTCGTCTTCAGTGCGCTCGTATCTCACGTGAATCTCCTTTGCGTCAACATATACGACCTCTCCCTTTCTCTCAGCCTTCACCTGTGTTCTGGAGTCGAGACATACTCTTTCCTCAAGACCTGTTCCTACGATAGGGGATTCAGGATTGAGAAGAGGAACTGCCTGGCGCATCATATTCGCACCCATCAATGCACGGTGGGCGTCGTCGTGCTCGAGGAATGGAATGAGCGATGCTGCAACCGATGCAATCTGGTTAGGAGCGACGTCCATATAATTCACTTCCTCCTTGGTCACTACAGGGAAGTCTGCACCGAGGCGGCACTGGATACGATCCTCAAGAATCTGTCCGTCATCATCCATCTTCACCTTGGCGAGTGATACCATCTGGTTCTCCTCTTCCTCAGCGCTCATATATGTCCAGCCTTCTGAACTGAGATCGACTTTTCCAGCCTGAACCTTGCGGTATGGGGTCTCGATGAATCCGAGTTCGTTGATTCTTGCGTAAACACAGAGTGATGAGATAAGACCGATGTTAGGTCCTTCCGGAGTCTCGATAGGACAGAGACGACCGTAGTGGGTATAGTGAACGTCTCGCACCTCGAAGCCTGCACGGTCTCTTGAAAGACCTCCTGGACCGAGGGCTGAAAGACGACGCTTGTGTGTCATTTCAGACAGCGGGTTGGTCTGATCCATAAACTGTGACAACTGGCTTGTTCCGAAGAATGAGTTGATCACAGATGAGAGGGTCTTCGCATTGATCAGGTCGGTTGGTGCAAACTGCTCGCTGTCACGTACGTTCATTCTTTCGCGGATAGTACGTGCCATACGTGAGAGACCTACGCTGAACTGATTTGCAAGTTGCTCTCCTACAGTCCTGATACGTCTGTTGCTCAAGTGGTCGATATCATCGACAACAGCCTTTGAGTTGATCAGTTGGATGAGATACTTGATGATCTCGATCATATCGGTGTTGGTGAGCACCCTGGTGTTCTCGTCGATGGAAAGATTCAACTTCTTGTTGAGTCTGTAACGTCCTACATCTCCGAGGTCATATCTTTTTTCAGAGAAGAACAGTTTGTCGATCACATCTCTTGCAGTCGCTTCATCAGGTGGTTCTGAATTGCGGAGTTGTTTGTAGATGTAATTGACCGCTTCCATCTCTGTATTTGTCGGGTCTTTCTGCAGAGTGTTGTAGATGATGGCATACTCATTTACGTTTGCCTCGTCCTTCTGAAGAAGGATTGTCTTGACATCAGTCTCTGACAGTTTCTCGATGGTCTCATCGTTGAGAATTTCACCACGCTCGAGATAAGTTTCGCTTCTTTCCACAGGAATTACCTCACCGGTATCTTCGTCAACGAAATCCTCGATCCAGGTTCTGAGTACCTTCGCCGCAAGTTTCCTTCCCTCGTTTGCCTTAAGGTTCTCTTCAGTCGCCTCGATCTCATCTGCGAGACCGAAAATGTCGATGATGTCCTTGTCGCCGTTGAATCCAATGGCTCTGAGGAGGGTTGTAACAGGTAATTTCTTCTTGCGGTCGATGTATGCATACATCACGTTATTGATGTCAGTTGCAAACTCGATCCAGGATCCCTTGAAAGGAATGATTCGTGCAGAGTAGAGTTTTGTACCGTTAGCGTGTACGCTCTGTCCGAAGAACACACCTGGAGATCTGTGAAGTTGTGAAACTATGATTCTTTCTGATCCGTTGATAATGAATGTACCTCCTGGTGTCATATACGGAATGTTGCCAAGATATACATCCTGTACCTTCGTGTCGAAGTCTTCGTGCTCAGGATCATTGCAGGAAAGGCGGAGTTTTGCCTTCAGAGGAACATTGTATGTCAGTCCTCTCTCAAGACACTCATCAATCGAATACTGCGGAGGATCAATGAAATAGTCGATGAACTCGAGTTTATAACTGTTCCTTGTGTCTTCGATTGGGAATATCTCCTGAAATACCTGATACAGACCTTCGTTGCTCCTGTTTTCAGGAGTTGTATCGAGTTGGAAGAAGTCCTGGAAAGACTTCAACTGCACCTCGAGAAGATCCGGGTACTCAAGGAGAATTTTTGATGATGCGAATGAAACTCGCTGATTGTTAGTCTTTTTTGACATCTTTCTGCCTTTATATAGAGAAAAACATTTTATTACGACAAAAAGGTTTAGGACCTATTCCGGCCCTAAACCTGACTTTTTTCCCATCTCGGGGAAGGGGTGAAGTTATTTAACCTCAACTTCAGCTCCTGCCTCTTCGAGGGCAGCCTTAAGTGCTTCAGCCTCTGCCTTGGAAACTTTCTCCTTCACAGCAACTGGAGCCTTGTCAACGATCTCCTTAGACTCCTTAAGTCCAAGACCTGTAGCCTCCTTGACTGCCTTTACAACGCCAAGTTTCGCTGCGCCTGGAGATACGAGGATAACGTCGAACTCAGTCTGCTCAGCCTCTGCTGCTGCTGCTGGACCTGCTACTGCTACAACTGCTGCTGCTGCAGGCTCGATTCCGTACTCATCTTTAAGGATCTGTGCAAGCTCCTGTACATCTTTCACAGTAAGGTTTACCAACTCTTCTGCGAGTGCTTTAATGTCTGCCATAATTTTTATATTTTATTTAATTGTTTGTTTTTCTTTAATTATTCTGCTGATTCAGTCTTCTCGTCGTCCTTGTGCTCAAGAGCGGACATAACGTTGCGGATAGGTGACTGGAGGAGGCTGATGATGTCAGCGATCATTTCCTCACGTGACTTGATTGCGAAGAGATTGTCAAGTTGGTCTGCGCCGATGAATGCTGGCCAATCCTGAACGAATGCACCCTTAAGTACAGGCTTTTCGCTTCCAGTCTCCCTGAACTTCTTGATAACCTTTGCAGGAGCGTTAGGAGCAACTGTGTACATAATTGCAGTAGGACCTGCAAGTACCTCAGTAAGTTTCTTCATCTCCTCGTTCTCAGATGCCTCGAGAACTTTGGTAACAAGTGTATTCTTTGTAACGACGAGTTTTACGCCAGCCTCAAAGCAAGCCTTGCGAAGAGCGTGTGTCTTCTCAGCATTGAGTCCTGCGATGTCAGTGATATAAAAGTTAGGAGTCTCCTCCAACTGTGCTGAAATCGCGTTGATAATATCGAGTTTTTCTTCTTTTCTCATAACGTTTTAATTTTACAGCACATTAATTATTCAACTGACTTTACATCTACGTGGATACCAGGGCTCATTGTCGAGCAGATTGAAACACCCTGCATATATGTACCTTTGAGAGCCTGTGGCTTCAGCTTGATGATTGCAGAAAGGAGTTCCTTTGCATTCTCGTAGATCTGAGTACCTGTGAAAGATACCTTTCCGATTGCTGCGTGAACGATACCGGTCTTGTCAACCTTGAAGTCGATCTTACCAGCCTTCACTTCCTTGACAGCCTTTCCTACTTCCATAGTTACGGTACCTGTCTTAGGGTTTGGCATAAGGCCTCTTGGACCAAGGATACGTCCGATGATACCAACCTTTGCCATTACGGATGGAGTACAGATGATGACATCAACGTCAGTCCAGCCACCCTTGATCTTCTCGATGTACTCGTCGAGACCTACATAGTCTGCGCCTGCCTCTTTAGCCTCATTCTCCTTGTCTGGAGTACAAAGCACGAGAACGCGAGTCACCTTACCGGTTCCGTTTGGAAGTGTAACGACACCACGAACCATCTGGTTTGCCTTACGAGGATCAACACCGAGGTTTACGTGAAGTTCTACTGATGCATCGAACTTAGTATAAGTGAGTTCCTTTACAAGTTCACAAGCCTCAGCAAGCTTATACTCTTTTGCTGAATCGTACTTAGCGATTACAGCCTTCTGATTTTTAGTAAGTTTACCCATTTTGCCTGTGATTTTTAGAGTTCAGGAAAATCTCCTTCTACTTTGATACCCATACTTCTTGCGGTACCTGCCACCATAGTCATCGCCGACTTGAGGGTGAAGCAGTTCATATCAGGCATCTTGCTCTCAGCGATTGCCTTTACCTGATCCCAAGTGATTGTACCGACTTTCTTTCTGTTTGGCTCTGCAGATCCGGTAGAAATCTTTGCAGCCTCTTTCAACTGCACTGCTACAGGCGGCTGCTTCACTACGAATGTGAACGACTTATCGCTGTAAACAGTGATTACTACTGGCAATACCTTACCTGCGCTTTCCTGCGTACGGGCATTGAACTGCTTGCAGAAATCCATAATGTTCAGACCCTTCGAACCGAGGGCTGGACCTACTGGTGGTGATGGATTTGCTGCGCCACCTTTAATCTGGAGTTTAATGAATCCAGCAACTTCTTTTGCCATAATTTCTGATTATTCTTTAGTTACCTGTGTAAAGTTGAGTTCCAAAAGTGTCTTACGTCCGAAGATCATAACCATAACCTTAAGTTTACTACGGTCTTCTACGATCTCCTCGACTGTACCATCGAATCCATTGAAAGGACCATCTGTGATCTTCACAGCATCTCCAACCTTATAGTCAACGACTGTCTCTGCTTCTGTGCCTGCCATCTCATCCTGCTCACCGAGAATTCTCTTGACCTCATCATCTCTGAGCGGTATAGGGAGTTTCTCTTCCTGTGATTTTCCGTCGCCTCTCTTGACATCACGCTTCTCTGTGAGGAAGCCTGACATATGAGGAACTTCATTTCGGATGATATACTGCAGTTCACCAGTGAGTTCGGCCTCTATAAGCACATAACCGGGATAGAAAAGACGCTCTGTACAGATACGTTTTCCATCGCGGATTCTATATACTTTTTCAGTTGGAACGAGAACCTGGGAAACCAGATCCTGAAGACCACATCTTTCGATCTCCTTCTCGAGATACTCTTTGGCTTTTTTCTCTTTGCCGCCTGCTGCTCTCAGGACATACCATTTCTTAGTGCTTTCGCTCATATCGTCTGGTAGTATTAGAGAGTATAGATGAATTTCATCACAGTTTCAATAACAAAGTCCATCGCGAAGATCATAAGGGCAATAATGACAGATGCCACCATCACAACGATAGCGGAACTCTGCAATTTGTCCCAAGTAGGCCAAGTCACTTTCTTGGTCATCTCGGCGTATGACTCTTTCAGATAATTGATAAATCTTCTCATCTTTACATTTAATGGACGATGCGGTTTGGAAGCGGTCCGCAAGGTCTGTTAAACATTACCAAATCGTAACCTTTGATATTTTTTCTTGGCAGGGGAACCAGGATTCGAACCCAGACTAACGGTTTTGGAGACCGCTGTACTACCCTTATACTATTCCCCTAAAAAAGTGGACGGCCTTCCGGTCGTCCACCGGTATTTAAGACTGTAATTAGTCAATAAGTTTTGTTACCTGACCGGCACCTACTGTTCTACCACCCTCACGGATTGCGAACTGAAGACCTTCGTTGATAGCAACTGGGTAGATGAGATCTACAGTGATTGCTACGTTGTCACCAGGCATTACCATCTCTACACCCTCTGGAAGTGAAATCTCACCAGTGATATCGAGTGTACGGATGAAGAACTGTGGACGGTAGTGGTTGTGGAATGGAGTATGACGACCACCCTCATCCTTCTTAAGTACGTAGATAGAAGCCTCGAACTTCTGGTAAGGCTTGATCATACCTACCTTTGCGAGAACCTGACCTCTCTTGATTTCCTTCTTGTCGATACCACGGAGAAGGAGACCTACGTTGTCACCAGCCTCACCCTGATCAAGGAGTTTGCGGAACATCTCAACACCTGTTACGACAGTCTTCTTAGGCTCCTCGCCAAGACCTACGATCTCAACCTCGTCACCAACGTGGATAACACCAGTCTCGATACGGCCTGTTGCTACAGTACCACGACCTGTGATAGAGAAGATGTCCTCGATTGGCATAAGGAACGGCTTATCGATATCACGTGGAGGAAGTGGAATATACTCATCAACTGCTGCCATAAGTTCCATTACCTTAGCCTCCCAAGTAGGGTCACCGTTAAGTGCACCAAGAGCAGAACCGCGGATTACAGGAGCGTTGTCACCGTCGAAGTTGTAGAATGAAAGAAGGTCACGGAGCTCCATCTCAACGAGATCAAGCAT
>JAGAIM010000135.1 GCA_017626555.1 Bacteroidales bacterium | reverse complement strand
GCAGCGGTGACGAAGACTGCTGCAAGCATTGGTCTTATGTATCTGTTCATACTCGTTATCTGTTTATTCGCCTTCTGCAAGTGCAACCAGTCCCCATCGTGCTGTTGACCATCCGAGATATCCTACCTCGTTGATCATCCAGTTGGCCCTATATGCATCAAGTGCCTCCTGTGGAACCTTGAGGGTTCCGTTATATTGGGCAATCTGGAACGGTGTGGTTCCAAGAACCGGAGGTGTGATTGCTCTTGAGATGATCTGTTTAGGGCGTGAGAAAGCAAAGGCATTATCCTGTATCTCCGTCACACCAGAATGCAGATCGACATACTCGATCATTGAGTCATAGAAGGCATATTGGCCTATTATCGGCACGCTTTCATGGATGACCGTGCTTTGCGTTCCTCCGGCTATGAGGGTATTTGTTGCAGTCTCGATAAGAGAGTTGTTCCTGACGTCAAATACCGGGTTGGTCTTGTTCATGACAAACCTTTCGATCATAGGACTTACCGCTCCTTTCAGAGCTATGGTCTCCAATGTAGACGGGATACGTATCGTATGCATATACGGCGAATTGAAGTAGAAGGCGTATTCTCCACCGATCTCAGTCACTCCTTCAGGAATGAAGAACTCTCCTTCGTTGCAGCTGCCGTCTGCCTGGACTACTCTCTTGAGTGCTGTGCAGTACATGAATGCCCTATTGTAGATCTTGGTCAGACTGGCCGGCAGACGGACCTCTTCCAGGGATTTGCAGTAGGCGAAGGTGCCATACTCGATGGTGGTCATCTCGTCTGGCATCTCGAATGATTTGATTGCACATCCGGAGAATGCTCTTTCTCCGATATGGGTATAACCAGGAGGCAGATCGATGTGTTCCAGGATTGTGGCATCTTGAAAGGTACTTTCCGGGATGGTCTTCATATCTGAGGGGAGCTTCACGTATGTCAGTGAGCGGCAGTCGTCGAATACTCCGTAACTCATCACGCAGCCGTCAGGAACTACACATGATACGAGACCGGATCTTTCAAAAGCCTGATAGCTGATGCTCTTAAGTGTTGATGGGAGTGATACTTCCTTGAAATTTGCACATCCGAGAAAGCACCATGCTCCGATCTTTTCCATCCCCTCGGGGAAGATCGCGGACTTCACCGTCTGGATGTATTGCATAAAGCTGTACTGGTATCCCTTGTAATCCTTTATGGCCATCTTCATCACGTGTTCACCGGTGGTCTCGAACTGGTACATCTGCTCTGTTCCGATGTCCACGCCGTCCATCCTGATCGCTATGGGACTTCCTCCATAATATATCTTCGTAGGCTGACTGATGTCCGTTATCTCATGCACGAATGTCATCCACAGGTAGAATCCGTCGAAGTTGATGGTGACATCGGAGTTGATGTCGCTGAGCCTGATTGTCATCAGTCCGGTCTCCACGTCCACATCCTGAATCAGCGTTGCATCACCCTCGAATGTTACCGGCTTCACCTCAGCATCCTTTGTCAGGTAGGGGGCTACGATGATATTCACATTGCCGTCTTCATCAACGCTTGAATCGAAGGTCAGACCGTCCGTCACACCTCCGAAGGTGATGGTGTGGTCGTTGAGCTCTATGCGGTTGCTCACCTTGTCGTGTTCCCACTCTGTCACATCCGTGCTGGTCACATAGGCGGATCCTTTGTCTACTGTGATGGCGATACGGTTTATATACCCGGTCAGCATCTT
>JAGAIM010000134.1 GCA_017626555.1 Bacteroidales bacterium | reverse complement strand
TTCTCCTTTCAAGAGGAGCGAAACTCTGCCCGGTTGAAGTCAAGTCATCAGGATATAAGGCTCATGCATCTTTGGATGCATTTAGTGCGAAGTACTCCAACCGAATAAAGGATAGATATCTGATCTATACTAAGGACTTTGTCCGCGAAGAGGAAACCCTCTATGTTCCTGCCTATATAACATCGTTCTTGTAGAAAGGTCTAAACAACCTGTTTAATTTGCCATGTCAGTTCTCGGATTGACATGGTGTATCAGAAATTCACTTGCTGGATTCAACTAGTAAGGATTTCTTACTAGTTCGCGAAGAGGGCTCCCGTCAGGTGAAGCGTAACGTTGCCCAGCAGATGGAGTTCAACTCAAGGCTCCTGAAGTTGAATGACGACGCAGACATCTTGGAAGAACTTAAAGAGCTCACTTCGGAGCAGTTGAAGGCGTTGATTGCTATGGTGAAGAAATCCTAAAATCTCGGGGAAACCGGGGAAAATGTTTGAAAGCGGGCTAAAGCTGTAAAATTTTACCAATTTTAGCCCGTTATTGAGAGACTTTGGGAATTTTAAAAGTGTCTTAATCGACAAAATTTTGCAAAAGACGCTTGTAAAACGACAAAATTTTGCAATTTTGCAGAAGTGGGCATTTTAAAATGACGAAAAACTAAAAGGCCAATAATTATGAGTGGAGGACATTTTGATTATAAGCAGTATGCGGTCAGAGAGATTGCAGATAGAATAGAACATGATATTGCGTTGGCTTTGGCACCAAAGCCAGCTCTTGTGCATGATGATTATTGGATTATCTTTGAGATGGATGCCTATCGTGGATATCATATGTACCCATCATATTCGCGACATTTTGACACCTATGAGGAGGCTGAAAAGTACCTGTTGTCTACAGGAAACATTGTGAAGGCAGAGCAGAGATATGTGGACCTTAAGCTTTTTTCAGATCCGACTCAGTTTCAGTCAACGAATCAATATATGGAAAGAGTACCTAATGATGAGCAGATACCTGTGTTATATGAGATACATCATGTTGTGTCTGATCATTATCCGTATGATGAGGATGTATTGGAGTTAGAGGACTCTACAATAGAAGCAATGAAAGAAGCATATAGGATACTTCGTTTGGCAGAGATATATGCTAAGAGGATAGATTGGATGATGAGCGGTGATGATAGCGAGGAATCTATGCACAAGCGTTTAAAAGAAGAATTGGAGGAATTCGAGAAGGAATACGCATCGAAGGACTGGACGATTCTGGAAGAAGATGAATAATAGGGCGGGGTTTTAATCGACAAAATTTTGCAAAAACATCCAGTTAATCGACAAAATTTTGCAATTTGGTAGTGATAGATGAATTTAATTGACAAAAATAGATATGGCAATTGACTTTTTTAAAGAGATAATCTTTGCATCGGACGATGCTGTGGATTCTAGAATGATATCTTATAAAGAGAAGAAGGGCACCTTGAGAAAGATTGCTCCTAGAATCTATACGACCAATATGATTGACTCTCCGGAAAGTATTGTGAAGAGAAATCTGATAGAGATAGTGGCTTGGAGATTGCCGGGCTGCGTCTTAAGTCATAAGAGTGCATATCTGCTA
>JAGAIM010000133.1 GCA_017626555.1 Bacteroidales bacterium | reverse complement strand
CTCAATATACGAATCCACATCCTCCAGCAGCCTGAAGGTCTCGCTATTCCTCGCATCTTTGCAGGAAACTATCGTCATTGCCGCCAGAACCGCAGCAACTAATCTGTAGATATGTCTGTTCATTCCGTCCGTTTTATTGTCGCTCCCAACTCTTTTCCCGTCATGCCCGACCAGATCGGGCATCTCCCATCTGCGAAGGTAGTGATTATAATTGAAAAGCGGTGTCGTCCAACCCCTCTTTCCCCGGAATCCCAGGCGAACTATTGTATATGTTCACTGAAAACCATAACTTTACGCACATAAATCGCAATTTGTGCGTCACGAGTACCATAATGTGAGCATCTTATATAAGAGACCATTGAATAGCCATCATATAATTAAATTTGAAGACTATGAAACGCATTATTACTTTCATACTGGCAATCTTAGGAAGTGTCAGTATATACGCCCAGGAAAAGAGCACGCTGGCCGACGCTCTCAAGTACATTGAGGACGGAAGATTCATGGTGATTGTGGAAGAAACCACTGATATCAAGACGCAGAACAATCGTACAATGCATTCCACAAGAGTTGAAGTCAAAGGAGATATCGGTTCAATGATTTGGGGCAGTGGTGATAAAATCATCAGCAACAATCATTGGAATGATAACGCTATTGACAAACAGGCAAAGGTGATAACATCACGCAAGAAGCCTTCTTCTATTGCAATCGAGATTGACAACGCATTTAACAGAGGGTATAGAATCGAATGTAATATCGATACCGATGGAAAATGCCGTGGAATGATCTATTATTACAACGAAGTGTTCTGCATATACAAAGGACGAATAGTGGATTTGAACGAATAAATTCCCCTTCTGCGTAAAAAGCGTGTCGTTTTATCTTATGTTTTACAGATTGAAAGAACAGCTTATGAAAAGAATCGTTTGCTTATTTATAGCAATACTGTTTTGCTGGAGTACATACGCTCAAAACATAGAATCTATCTCATTGAGAATCGATCAGGTTCAGAGTCTAAAGACCAATGAATTAATAGGAGGTAATGACAGTTATATCGCATGCCACAATGGTACTGCAAAAGTGAGATTCGCTCCTGAAGCAAAGATAATCAACAGAAAAGCGTTAGAAAGAAACTATTTTGAACGCGAATATTCTATTTCTGATTTTAAGATCGATCGCAAAGGAAAGTATAAATTCAGAATAAACATTGAAGACAACCATAATACCCGAGATTTCTATATTGATATCATGGCGGATACAGATTTGAAGACATATAGCGGAACTGTCTATTATTATGGTAAACCTCAAAGTAGGATCCAGGGCACGATATCAGATTTGAAGATGGAGGGAGAATCTCAGATGCAGTAAATTCCAATATATACCATGAAGCAACTTGTCTATCTTATAATCATATTACTATCATTATGCGGATGTTCGACTGCAAGGAAGACTGCTGCATCTAATGAGCCAGACAGTCATCAGGGACCTACTGAGGTTGCGCATATTGACCAGAGTATTGATTTGCCGTATGCCGAATTATCTGATACAACAAAGGCTATCGAAAGTAATGAACTGTATGGTCAAGATGTTCCTTCACGGATTATGGTTATGGACCATAGTGCAGACTTTCCACACTCAGGAGGGGAGAGGACGATCTACACCTTCAGTCATAAGGGATGGATGATAACGAAGGTAGAGACAAGGAACCCTGATGATCCAGATCTGAAGAGCATACCTCTGACACCTACAGACACTTATGCCGGAGAATGGTACTCTTTAACTGTACCCGAAGAAGGAAACAGTCTCGTAATCAAGACAGAGCAGTACAGCGGAAGAAGATACAGGGAACTATATGTAACAATGTATGCCGGGAATATCGGACGCAAGATAACGGTACTCCAATATTCACCAGGTAAATACGGTGAGTACCTTCGTTATAATGACAGTTACGATGTCAGGAGGACACTGATCATATCTGGAGGCAAAGGCGAAGAAGAGAATATCAGAGAAAAGGTTGCGGATAAGATGCCATCAGGCGGACCCGGCCAATGGATTACATTCCGGAAGCATAATGATGAGTGGTATATGGATATATGCAAAGGAATTCTGGTATATGATGATGTAACTGAGATTGATAGCGGAAAGATGAGTATAGAGCCGATGAATCCGGATAGTTTTGATCTTGAGGACGGAATCGATGCTGTCAAGGTTATGAGGTGGGAGGTTGATTTTGACAAATCCGGTAAAAGAGAATTCATCGCAGTAATCTCCCCATTGAAAAGTCCATCAGTTAACACAGATTATCAGATTCTGCTATATGAAGATCTCACCAAAGAAATCAATACAAAAGGCCGCAATCTCAAGCAGGTCTTGTTGAAGTACATTCTAACTGATGTCAATCAGACTGCCCCGATGCCTTCCATATAAGTAATGGAATATGCTCACTGAAAGCCATAACTTTACGCACATAAATCGGAATTCCCAGTTGAAATCCAAGCACAACCTACATAATATTTTTGATAATTTTTGTAAGTTATTGTGTGTCAAATAAATAAATTTTCAGTAATTTTCGTTCTAGGCAACAATATGCCGTCGATCTTGTGAAGATCGATACCT
>JAGAIM010000132.1 GCA_017626555.1 Bacteroidales bacterium | reverse complement strand
GAACAGACTTGATGTCGTTCAATGTTGTCGGAACTTTCCCTTGCGAGGGCTTTATCGATAATGAACTCCGCAAGGTCTATCTCTTTACAAACGACGACCTTTCAGGATATACTGCAGAAGCAACTGCCTGTGTTCACGCAAACATCAAGAATCCTGAAGAACTGGCCAAGCCAAAAGACTATAACAAGCCTCAGACAATCACTGTCATTGCACAGGACGGAGTGACTGAGACAGAGTATACCATTACCAAGGAGGCTCCAACAAAGATTCCTTATGGATTCAATGCCGGATCGGCTAAGGAACTCTTCTCTGTCAACCCAGGAAACCTTGGCTTCCCGGCATATACAGAACTTGTCAATCCTTCAATCGCAGTTCTAGGGACCAAGGTGGTCATTTCTATGGGTAACGGAACTGCTCCTAAGTATCTCAACGGTATTACAGGAGTGCTCGAAGGCGAGTTGAATCTTGGTGCTGCCAAGGCTGATGGTATGACAAGTGACGAGGGAGGCAACCTTATCCTTACAAATAAGGCTGCAGGTGGTGAAACAGTCAATATCTATACAACCAATTCATTGACAGCAGTTCCAGAACTCTTCTACTCATTCACAAATGAGTCTACACTCGTGGTGGGTAATGTAGTAAGAGTCATAGGTGACATCAAGTCAGATGCACGTATGATTCTGACCCACGAGGGAGTTGCAGGTGTGACTTCATCAGGTCTTGTCACTCAACTTGTAATCCGTGGTGGTCAGGTTGTGGAGAAGACTTCCGTTGACTACCTTTCGGTTTATCCGGGTTGGGGAGAGACAGCAACCCACTATGCCAAGGTTACTCCTGTTTCAGTTGATCTTGCATCCGGCGTGATGGTTTCTCATTATGGTAATAGTGTTACGATCGGCGAGGATTCGCATTATTATCTTGCGTACATTGACGGTAAGATGAACAAGACAGAGAAGGATCTCTTTGATGTTGATTACTGTAACTGGGGCAAGAGTCCTAACTCAATGGATGCCAAGAGGTTCAATAATGCGACATATCTTGCACATTTCGTTACTACACAGTTCCCTGCCTGGGGCCAGAACCCTGGATTGTATATCTATGATATTTCAACTCCAGCCAGCATCAAGGCGGCAGATCCTGTTGTCAAGAATATGTCGATTACTCAATACAATGCGCAGAATGCAGAAGAGTCCAATGCTTCAGGTGACGTGGTAATCAGCCAGTCAGCCGACGGCTTCAAGATGTTTGTTTACTACTTCGATCATTATGCTCAGACTATCGGAGGATATTCTGTCAACTGTATCAAGATGTAGTTAAAATGAAGATAATTCTTGCAGCATTACTTATTTCAGGTCTTATCGGATGTACGGAAACATCCGATAAGCAACCTGATTGGCCTTGGCAGGGTCAGGAGCCGGAGCAGGAAGTTCCGGAAACTCCTGAAGATGCCACTTTGGATAAGTGGACAGATGTCTCGGCCGATTATAATGATTTGCCGGAATATATCAGGGTATATCGCTCTCCGGAGAATCTTGAAGGAAAGAAAGTTGTTGCATATATCGCAGTGGCGGATATGGCTTCCGCACAATGGGATATATGGAGCATCAATGATGCGGCTATGGAGGGTACGACAGATGCGTTCAAGACACCTGCTGCCGTATATGCTGAGGCAAATTGGCCGATAGTGATCAATGCAGGCTTCTTCTACTCTTCAGGTGGGAAGAACTATTCTTCCAGTCTGGCTGTGAGAAATTCGGAGGTCCTAGCATATAATATCAACTATGCATCAGAGGATTGGGTCACCATATATTATCCTACCCGTGCGGCTTTTCTGATGTCGGAGGGAGGAGATTTTGATGCTTGCTGGACATATTATAGAACTGGGGGCAATCATTATATGTACCCATCACCTGCGGACAACACTTGGGAAGCCAAGCCTGCAGCTACTCCATCTGCGTCATATCCTGAAGGAGCAAAGGCTTTTTCAGCTAAGACTGCTATCGGTGGTGGCCCTCTTCTTATCGATGGAGGTAAGTTCAGAGATTCATATGTGGAAGAACTTTTCAACGGCACTTCAGGCATAGGACCGGATTCTGATCAGCCTCGCACTGCTATCGGTATCACAGTTGATAAAAAAATGATCACCTTTGTCTGCGAAGGACGTGAGATGACAGAAGGGGTAAAGGGACTGACAACTGCTGATGTTGCCAATGTTCTTCTCGACCTGGGATGTGTTGAAGCAATCAATCTTGATGGTGGCGGATCAAGTTGTATGCTTGTTAACGGAAAGCAGACAATCAAGGTTTCTGACGGTTCTCAGCGAGCAGTTGGAAGTACAGTAATGATAAAATAGAATCGATGAAGATTTTAAGAAACATAATGCTGATTCTCTCACTTGTGGCTTTTGTCGCTTGTGATGACCCTAATGATGACCCTCTGTGGAATAATAATTGGGCAGAACAGACTCCACAGCCAGATCAGGAAGAACCAGGTCCTGAAGATCCTCAGCCAGATGTAAAGGAAGCCAAGGCTCGTCTTGTATGGATAGATGCTGCCGCCAATTTCAAGGACTATGCTAACAGCAAGGAGAATATCTCCAAGGATATGGCACGTCTCAAGGAGACTGGCTTTACCGGTGTCATCGTTGAAGTCCGTCCTACTACCGCTGGTGTTCTCTTCAAATCAGACGTTGAAGGTCCTGTCACTCAGGTTGATGCCTGGGTTACCGGTGGATATGTATGGCTGAAAAGGACTGAGAGTTTTGACTACCTTCAGGCATTCATAGATGCCGGAAAGGACGTGGGACTGGATGTATATGCCGCCATCAACACAATGGTCGGCGGTAAGCAATGCCCTTATGGCCTTGGTAACAACGGTCCGCTTTTCGACGGTTCTATGAAGAAGGAGTGGGCATCTGTCGTGAACACTGCCGACGGGCTTGTAAACTGTATGGATATGGGTGACGGCACAAAGTTCCTCAATCCTGCGAATGACGAGGTCGTCGAGTATCTCCTCGGTATTCTTGAGGATCTTGCTGTATATGATGTAAAGGGTATCATCCTCGATCGTTGCCGTTATGATGATAATGACCTGCAGAGCGACTTTTCAGATGTTTCACGGGCAAAATTTGAGGAGTATATAGGTGCTAAGGTGGCTAATTGGCCATCTGATGTTTTTGCTCCAGGAGCAGAAAAACTAAGTAGTCCGGCAACTCAGATGCAGAAGAAATGGATGGAGTTCCGTGCCAAGAACATCCACGATTTTATGGAGAAGGCTTCTTTGAGAGTGCACTCCGTCAATCCTGACATCCGTTTTGGCGCATATGTCGGAGCTTGGTACAGCAGTTACTACTATTCAGGGGTCAACTGGGCAAGTCCGAACTACAATGCCTGCAATGTGTATAACTGGGCTTCTGCCGAGTATAACAAGTTCGGATATGCAGATCATTGTGACATTATGATTATCGGCGCCTATGCTTCGACCCAGTCTATCTACGGCAACAGCGAATGGACAATGCAGGGCTTCTGCAACAGGGCAAAGACAATCTTTGCGGGTGATGTTCCTTTCATCGGTGGACCTGATATCGGAAACTCGACTGGATTTACTGACGGAAAGCAGGGACATCTTATGCCTGACATCGTTGATGCCTGCATCAACGCTTCGACTGAGGGGATGTTCTTCTTCGATCTCTGTCATATCAAGATGTATGATTATTGGGCAGATATCAAGAAGGCCTTCGACCAATATTTGGAAACATTATAAACATTTATACTAACCCAATTAAATTATTATGAAAAAAATTGCTTTATTTCTGATGGCAGCTTTTGCTGTTGTCGCTTGTCAGGAGGAATTTGTTCCTCACGTAGATTTTACACCGGCAGAGGTGACAATTCCTACTGCAGGTACTGAAAATCTTGAGACACCACTCACTTTCACATTCAATGCAAATGCAGCTTGGACTGCACAGCTCACTGGTGAAGGTGTTGCAGAGTGGCTTTCTATCTCTCCAAAGTCCGGTGAGGCTGGTGATGCTTCAATCAAGTTTGACGCCATTGCTAATACCGGCAAAGAGAACCGTAAAGCTACCCTCGAAATTTCAGTTGAGGGTCTTGAGCCAATTCTCGTCAATGTAGTTCAGCTCCAGAAGAACGCTATCGACGTGAATGCTGATGCTACTTACACACTCTCTTTCAAG
Source organism: Bacteroidales bacterium (assembly GCA_017626555.1). Lineage (GTDB taxonomy): Bacteria > Bacteroidota > Bacteroidia > Bacteroidales > UBA932 > Cryptobacteroides. The sequence goes on along the minus strand of JAGAIM010000132.1, from coordinate 37,962 downwards.
GGTGAGACCCTAGAGATCGAAGTAGGACACAACGTTGACTATACTTACGAGGTAGTTTACGCTGATGGTGTTGAGCCTTGGCTTGTTGAGACTAAGGCTTACGCTATAGATAAGCTCGTCTTTACAGCTCCTGCACAGGAAGTCAACGGTGCTGAAAGAAAAGCAACTCTCTACGTATATAGTGAACTCGGACTTGTTGAGACTATCGTTATTGCTCAGGAGCAATGGAGTGCTATAACATGGACTCAGTCACTTTCTGCAATGGGAGCTACAGCTGGACGTGCAGGTATTGCTGTTCTTGGTGACAAGGTATACTTCACTGCAAATGGTGAACTTTGGACAGTTGATGAAGCTACTGGTGAGAACGCTCAGAAAGTTGCTCTTCCTGCGGGATTCGTAGCAGGTGGTGTTCACGTAGACGACGCAGGTAATCTTTTGGTTTCTACTCCAGATGCTTTGTGGGATAGTGACAAAGATCGGGTTGCCGATGGTACTCTTATTGAGCTTTATAAGGTTAATCAGGATGGTACTTATCAGAGCCTGGTTTCATACAACTCAGCTAACTACTATTCAACAGAGATGGGTAACTTCCGTGTAAAGGGTGATGTTACTAAGAATGCCGTAATTACAGCTTATATTTGTGATGGTGGCGGACATGCCATCATTTGGGAAGTTACTGACGGTGCTGTTGCCGATCCTAAATATGTGGATCTTAAAGAAGGTTCTTGGGATGCTTCAACAGGTGTTGTAGCTCCAGCTGGTCCAACTCTTGCTGATGGTCTATTCGCTATTAGCTATGGTGCTATTTACAACCTCTTCTACTATGATGGTACAGAGTGGACTGAGTCATATGTGACAAATACCGATTGGGATGATAATCATAACTGTATTTCTACAGCAGAGGTTAATGGTAAGAAATATTTAGGACTTCTTACTGGTAGCTTCGCTGCGAATAATTACAGTAAAGTAACAATTTTGAATATTGATGATCCTAAGGCTGCTAAGATGTTGTATCATACTCAGATGACTCCTCATACTCTTAATGCTGATGCATTCTATTATTGTGATATATTCGTAAAAGCTGAGAATGGTAAACTTGCTGCTTACGCAGTTGATCCTTTTATGGATTCTGTTGAGAAGTATCTCTTCCCGCTTCAGTAATCCTTTACTATAACTGAGAATACTCAGATATAACCGACTCCGGATGGCTTTCAGCCTCCCGGAGTCTTTTTTATATGTGATTTTGAAATTATTTTAAAAACATTGGTATAATTGCGAAATAATTTTTAATTTCGCGAAGATATAAAATTAATAATTATGGATTTCAAGAAACTTGCTGCTCAATATAAGAGCGAACTTTTGGACAACGTCCTTCCTTTCTGGCTTGAGAAGTCACAGGATCTGGAGTATGGCGGATACTTTTCTTGCCTCGACCGTGACGGAAGCGTTTTTGATACGGATAAATTCATCTGGCTTCAGGGAAGGGAAGTGTGGATGTTCGCGATGTTGTATAATAAGGTTGAGAAGAAACAGGAGTGGCTTGATTGCGCTATACAGGGAGCGGAGTTCCTGAAGAAATATGCGCACGATGGCAATTATGACTTCTATTTCTCGGTGACCCGTGAGGGAAAGCCTATCATCCAGCCATATAACATCTTCTCTAATACATTCGCTTGTATGGCTTTTGCGCAACTTGCAGAGGCTACCGGCAGCGAAGAGTACAAGGAGATCGCGCTGAAGACTTTCCAGAGGATTCTTGACCGTCGTAACGATCCTAAGGGACGTTGGGAGAAGTCATATCCCGGAACACGTCCGATGAAGGGTTTCGCACTCCCTATGATTATCTGCAATATGGCTCTTGAGGTGGAGAACATCCTCCCTGACAAGTCATTGCTTGACCAGACCATAGATGAGTGCCTCAGCGAGATTCTCAATGTATTCTATTATCCCGAACTGGGAGTGATGCTTGAGAATGTGGCTCCTGACGGAACTCCTATAGATTGTTTTGAAGGCCGTGAGATCAATCCGGGTCACGATCTTGAGGCATTATGGTTTATGATGAACCTCGGTATCCGCAGAAACGACAAGGCTCTCATCGACAAGTGCGTAGAGATCGCTCTGAGCGTGGTCGAGTTCGGATGGGACAAGGAGTACGGCGGAATCTTCTACTTCCAGGATCTCAAGGGTGCACCGATGCAGAAACTTGAGTGGGATCAGAAACTCTGGTGGGTACACCTTGAGTCAGCAATCTGCTTCATCAAGGCATACCAACTTACAGGCAACGAGAAATGTCTGGAGTGGTTCGAGAAGATTCACAATTATATGTGGACTCACTTCAAGGATCAGGAATATCCTGAGTGGTACGGCTACCTCAACCGCCGCGGAGAAGTTCTCCTGACTCTCAAGGGCGGAAAGTGGAAAGGTTGTTTCCACGTTCCAAGAGGCCTCTACCAGATCTGGCAGATTCTTGAAACATTATAAAGGAATATAAATACAAAACTGCCGCCTCACGATTGAGGCGGCAGTTTTGTATTTATGATAGTCATTATTTGAGTTCGAAACTTGCAGTAGTTCTGATATCTTCTGATGAAGGACCGATAAGAGCCTGGAATTCACCGGCTTCTGCCTTCCATCCGTTATCCTCGATGCTGTAGTAACTGAGGTCTGCAGCGTCGATCTCGAATGATACTGTCTTGCTTTCACCTGGCTTGAGGGTGATCTTCTCAAAGCCCTTGAGTTCTTTTGCAGGACGGTCAATGCCGGCTACTGGGTCAGCGATGTAGAGTTGGACGATTTCAGCACCTTCACGATCTCCGGTGTTCTTGACATCTACAGTCACAGTCATCTTTCCGTCAGCGGTCATAGAAGCCTTTGCAGCCTTAGCCTCGCCATATTCGAATGTGGTGTAACTGAGTCCGTGTCCGAATGGCCACTGAACAGGAATTTCCTTAGTGTCATACCATCTGTAACCTACATATACGCCTTCGTCATAATGAGTCTGCCAATATTCGTCGCCCTCTTCCTTGATACCTGGATACTGGCGCTCGGTCTTGATAGGGCCATCCTCATATTTGTAAGGAACTGTGAAAGGCATTCTGCCTGATGGGTTTACCTTGCCGGTAAGCACGTCTGCAAGTGCATTTCCTGACTCGGTACCACCGTACCATCCCTGAACGATTGCGCCTGCAATGTCAGCCCAAGGCATTGATACCGGTGAACCGGAAATGTTCACGACCACGAGATTCTTTGCTACAGGAGCCAGCGCCCTTATCACATCTTCCTGTGCGTATGGAAGGTCGAGTTGCAGACGGTCAGTACTTTCGTTGTCCTGATGTGCACTTTTGTTGAGACCTCCTACAAAGATAACGTAGTCTGCATCTTTTGCAGCCTCTACTGCTTCAGCGATGAGTACTTCAGGAGTACGGTTGTCGGTAAGATCCTGACCTGTATCCACCATATTGTATGATGTGGAAGTGTCACCTACGTATCCACGTACCCACTGTACATCAGCCTTACCTGCAAATGCATTCCGGATACCCTCGAGAGGATTGACCTCGTATGCAGTCTTGAGATTCGAACTACCGCCTCCAACTACCATCTTCTTCACTGCATTCTCTCCGACGAGAAGGATCTTTCCACCTTCCGGTACATTGAGCGGAAGGGTATTGTTCTCGTTCTTGAGGAGAACTACACCTGCTGCTGCGATATCTCTTGCAGCCTGATAGTGCTCAGGACATACAAAGCGGCCGTAATTAGGCTCCGGACGCATACTTGTGCGGAAGATAGTGCGGAGGATACGGCGTGCCTTGTCGTCGAGTTCCTTGGTTGTGTATTTGCCGCTTCTGAGTCCTTCGAGATAAGGGTCTGCCAAATGATAGTTCCTGTAACTGTCGCTGGCAGCCCCTGTCAGACCGTTTGTCCAGGTACCCATCTCGATGTCGAGACCATTGAGGACGGCTTCTTCGCTGTCGCGGCATCCGCCCCAGTCGCTGACTACAACTCCGTCAAATCCCCAGTCACCCTTGAGGATGTCGCAGAGGAGTTTCTTATTGTGGCAGTTGTACTGTCCGTTGTAGAGATTGTATGATCCCATAATAGCCCAGGCGTCACCTTCCTGAACGGCTGCCTTGAAGGCTGGGAGATAGATTTCGTGGAGTGTTCTGTCGTCAACTACCGAATTGGACTGAGTGCGCTGGAACTCCTGATTATTTACTGCATAGTGCTTCACACAGGCTGCAACACCGTTTTTCTGGACTCCTTGAACGTATGGCACCACCATCTGGCCTGCAAGGAACGGATCCTCACCCATATACTCGAAGTTACGTCCGTTGTAAGGAGTACGGCAGATGTTCACTCCTGGTCCGAGAAGGATATCCTTCTTGCGGTAGCGTGCTTCTTCTCCGATGCTGATACCATAAAGCATAGACATTTCCTTGTCCCAAGTTGCTGCAAGGTTGATGAGTGCCGGGAAGGCTGTGCAGGAGTCATTTGTCCATCCTGCCTGATCCCACTCATCCCAAAGCACTTCGGGACGGATTCCGTGAGGACCGTCTGTGTGCCATACTTCAGGGATACCAAGGCGTGGAACTCCACGTGAACTGAACTTGGACTGTGCAGTGGTCATACCCACCTTCTCTTCGAGAGTCATTCTAGCGAGAGCATCCTCCACCCTTTCCTCGATAGGAGCATTAGGGTTTAGGTAGGTCGGGCCGTCGAATTTCGGCTGTGAGCAGCAGGCTGCAAGAGCAAGTGCAACTGCTGAAAGGATAATGGTCTTCTTCATATCTTAGTGTTAAAAATTATTGGCTCTCAATACATTTTACAAATGTACGAAAACTTCCTTATAACTCAATGCCGCGGGAGTTATTTTTCTGAAAGGAATAGTCGGATGCTAATTCGCTGTCCGATAGGGAGTTATGCGAACTGCGTGCTGCACTTGGTGCAGCACGCAGTTCGCATAAGGCGTTGATGGCCAGTCATATACGCTCGTACGTCAGGCCAGTGTGTATGAAATATCGAAAGCAAATGTTTCTCCGGGCTTGATGTCAAAGCCGATATAAGGCTCCAGGCAGGCGATCCTGTGGTTGGACCAGAATACGGTCTTGAACATCGGGATGGCGCAATTCATCTTTACGCTTCTTCCGTTTGATGCCTCTGATAATATGAATCCGTTAGGGCTTCCTTCGAGGCCTTTACCTGCTTCGTGGATATTGCCCGTGAAAACTGATTCGCCTTTGCGGAGTTCCCGTGTGAAGCGTATTCCGTCGTCAATGAAGCCTACTTCTGTATATTCGGATCTCCAATCTCCTTCCGGTTTGAATGGGAATACGATCTGTCGTGAAGGGCCTGTCTGCATCCTGCCGAGGGTGAAGAAGTTATGATTATATACGTCTCCTTCAAGTCTTCGTTCGCCACAGTTTTTGAGTATGTGACTGATACTGAAACTGTTGTCTGAACAAATCGATATTTCTTTGATATATTCATATCCAAAACCGGTAGCAGAGTCTATTTTATGAACGAATCTGACGCTTGTATCCGTTGTTTCTGTCCATCTTTTGCCTTCATCGAGGATCTTATGGAGTCTGAAACGGTCGTATGGCTGATCGTCCAGCCTTTCCAGGATGCCGACCCCGATCTTCAGGAAAGGATCTCCCGCAGATGTTCCTTCCAGCCCGATAGGACTGAATTCTTCTGCAGGTCCGCATACTGCATCGTGCATTGTCGGAGAATAATTCTCAAACCAGGGTTCTGCATAATTGCATCCTCTGTATCCGATGCTTTCGAATACGCCAGCCCAGTCGAAGCGGGTTCCACGATAATAACCCTTCACTCCATCCGGAATGTGAAGGGTCAATGTAAGAGTATTGTTGGAAATTTTTATCATAGCGATTCTTCCTGAACTTCAGCGAAATGGACGGCAGCCTAAAGTCTGGTAGGGAATTCGGCGATGCGGAGGGTAGTACATCCGTATGGAATCAGTTCGATCCATACTTCTTCTCCGGTGTCGTCTCCGTCTTCACGATAGTATGCAATCTGTCCTGTGGAGCCGTTGTATTCCTTCCAAGGCTTGATGACTACTGCCTTGGCCTTGATGCTGACAGGAGCGTTTTCCAGATTCCAAGGATATGCGCCATTATCTGTCCTGACTTCTACCTTGAAATTGTCCTTCATAAGTTCCGGAGTCATATCTTTGAGACGGAAGCCATAGTTCCAAGGTGTGTCGGATACGCAGGTATAATAATATGGGCCATATTTTCCTTCGTATGAAGCCTCGAATTCGTGCTTTTCCCATTTTTCCTCCATTCTCAGAGCATAAACAAGCGGACCGCGCTCCACAACAGTTGCTCCGTCATACCAATGGCTTATGCGGACATCCATAGGGAAGGTCAGAGTGACTATGTCCCCTTTGTTCCATCTGCGGTTCAGACGCACGGTCTCTCCCGGCTGTGGATCCTGGCAGGCAGCCTCTCCATTAATCATTACCTTGGCATCTGAACACCACTCTGGTATTCTGAAATATAACGGGAACCAGACACTCTTCACTTTCTTTGATGGGAAATTGATGGATATGGTTACGGTCTCGTCAAACGGATAGAAGGTTTCCTGATTCAGGATGACTTCAGTTCCTTCACCGACTGTCGCAGTTACAGTAGATGGAGCATAAAGAAATGCGGCCAGACCTCCGTCCTTGCTGGCATACCATAGATTCTGAGTGAATTTAGGCCATCCCTGGTGCATATTGCAGGAACAGCAAGGGTAGCCGTTGAGAACTCCGAAAAGATTGTCGTTGTCTTCGTGCTGAGTGACGAAGTTACGCCATTCACGTGAGCAGGCTATCTGGTTGGTCTGCTGATAGTACTGACGGCCGTCGTATGCATCTGTGGCCTGGGTAGGGAGAGCATTGTATGCCACTCTTTCGAGATGATCAGCCCACTGCAGGTCACCAGTGGCCTGAAGCATTTCCTCGAGGGAATACATCATCTCCACAGCGGTACACAATTCCGATCCTCGTGTCGGATCACCGAAATGAACCTGCTCGTCTCCTGCCCAAAGTCCGGTAGGAAGTCCGAAGGTATGTCTTATGATTCCGAGGGCATTCTTCGGAGCGTTGAGGTCTCTCGGATCGTGTGACCTCTGCCACCATATTACAGGCTCCTTGAAACCGTGCGCCAGATTGACTGTATGCATTGAATTCTGAGTCCTGAGTTCGTTGGTCTCTCCCCAGAACATTGCAGTCCAAGGGGTGGTCTGACTATGGATCAGGTCGCCGAGTTCAAGTAGGAATTCTTCTCCTGTTATATTGTAGAGCCAATACACAATGTCGAGATTGTCTCCTCCTCTCCATTCGCCCCAGAATGTCCAGTGATCAAGAGGCTTTTCCGGCAGGTTAGCCAACTGATACCTGAAATAGTTGGTGAGAACCGTGATCACACGCTCATCGGCAGTGGCCATATAATATTGTTTCAATATCTTGAGAGCCACCATTTTAGGCCACCAGTCTTCTGCTTTTCCACGCTGGAATCCTTCTATGTATGGACGGGAGATCCTGTTGCCGAAATATCCGTCTTCGTATGTGGTGGTGAGCATTGCCTCGACCCAGACTTTCGCTTTGACGATCAGTTCTTCGTCATTAAGGATGTATGCGAGGGGAACCAGTCCGTCCAGCCAGTACGGGCCACGCTCCCAAGTGTCGCCTTCTCCACCGATCCAGGCGTTATCGGCTCCCACGACTTCGCTGTACAGTTCGTCAAGATGTCCGGTCATTCCGTCCTTCTGCCTGAGAAGTTGGTCATAGAGCCAGCCTTCTGCCTTGATGGCACCTATAGGAAGTTCTGCGAATCCGGTCGGCACAAGAGGATAGCGGTTGAATATGTAGTCTTGTGCCCCGGCACTTATTGCCGATGCTGCAATTGCAATGCATATCAGTATTCGTTTCATCTTTGTATGTGTTTATTTCTTGAAAAATCCTAGTGTCGATTTTACGGCTCTCCAACTGCTGCCGTCCAGGTGATTTATCATTCCTGCTCCTTTCACCCACATTCCTGTCGATCCGCCTCCGTCCAGATTCATTGCATACTTGCAGCCCAGGCCTTTCATAATCTGTGCAAGTTCAGTGAGGTATGCGCCCTTGCTTGCGTCGATTCTTCCGTCGCAGATGAAGAGAATGATCTTTCCGTCTTCTGTTATGCCGACGGCTGTGCGGTCTGGATTGCCGTAATAAATGCCGGTTTCGCTCCAACATTCGTAATTGGTCATAAAATAGTCTCCGACCTTCTGGTGGTTTACCATTATTTTCCCGTCATATACGAGCATAGGTCCGCAACTGATTGCGTAATACGGCTCCCAGGATACTGCAGGGTATGGGAAGTCGGCAGAGGCTTTGCCGTATTTTGCCTGGCCGACCACTGTAGGCATCGGAGATGTGTAATAGTGGAACTGGTTCTGTGCCGGTACACCCACCCAATACGCACCTGGCTTGCCTTCTGCATCCACTCCGATGATAGGACGGGTGATCTGATAGAGTTGTGAATCGCTTCCCCAATAGCATCCTTCGATTTCTCCGTGCCATTCCTGAGTCATCCGTCCTTCTGTGATTATGACCCCAATGTTGTAATTTCCGAATATGGCTCCGTTGATCAAAGCAAGACAATCTCCATCTGATTCAGCCTGTTCTGTAACTGTCTTTTTCGCTTTTACGGCTTCCGGATACATCACTCTGAAATCCACTTCCGCAGGGTCTGCGACAGCGTACCAGGCATTGAATGGGCGATCCTTGAGAGGGGATTCTGTCCTGAATATCTTCACTCCCGGCGCAGCCTCAGGATATGATTCTTCTTTCCAGTCGAATGTAAGTGCGTCAGGCTGGCTTTCGAGTGCAACGCTCTGAGGAGTGCTGTAAACGAATTCATAGCCGTTTCTGACATATACGCTCATTTGGTATTCCACCCCGTCCTCGAGGAGAGAATTCGGTATCACTTGAAGTATTTCCTTTCCTGCGGAAATGTTCGGTCCCGGAACCTTGATTCCGTTTACGTCAGGGCTCCCGGATGCGCTGAAGCATACTCCGTGTTCAGGATTTGCTCCGCTCAGTTTCTGCACTTTGTAACTTACAGCAAGACAGGCGTAGTCAGTCCGTACATCAGTCACTTCCGGACGTTTCTCGATGTCAGTGAGTCTGAGGACACAGGTCGCTATGCTCGAATTGTTCAGGACACTGGATGCTCCAGCCTGTACACCGAATATATATTCCTCTCCGGCAGTCAGACCTTTGAACGAATATTCGCATACGTCGGCCTGTACTGTCGCTGCTATCTCTGCAAACTCTGCTTCAGACGCTTTACGGAGATACAGATTGTATCCTGTTTCTTCCGATGTGTTGTCTTTCCAGGTGAGTTTCACGGCTCTGTTGCCTTCCTGTACGGCCTCAAGTTCTGAGGGCGCTTCAATACGGCTGCTGTTCTCCTGTTCTGCAAGTTCGTTGGGTGTCAATACTTTACAGTCTTTAAGATAGACAATCTGCGAATGTCTGCTGATGTCGTCTGAAAGTGCCTGGACACCGAAGTCGTATATGGATCCGTTTGTCAGACCTTCAAAAATGAAAGAAGTTGCTCCTGCTTCAATCTCAGCAACAGGAGGTACTGTCGAAGGATCTGTTTCCCCGCGAAGGAAAATCCTGTATCCTCTCTCTCCGTCAGCATTGTCTGTCCAGACGAGTCTCACAGTGGTGAGGTCGGTCTGTTCCGATTTCAGCCCGCTGGGATCCGCAAGAGCAGATGCTGCCGGTGATTCCGGCTTCTCCGTACAGGCTATGGCCGCAGCCAAAGCGACAAATAGTGAAATGTACTTCATTTATATCGATACTTTATTTTTTTTCAAAGAAACCGCAGGTTGATTTGACTGAACGCCAGGATCCGTCCTTGTAATTGATCATTCCGGAGCCTTTCACCCACATTCCTGTCGATCCGCCTCCGTCCAGGTTCATTGCATACTTACAGCCCAGGCCTTTCATAATCTTGGCAAGTTCTGTGAGGTAAGCTCCCTGGCTTGCAGTAATTCGTCCGTCGCAGACGAAGAGAACGATCTTTCCGTCTTCTGTAATTCCGATGGCGGTTCTGTCCGGATTTCCGTAATATACGCCAGATTCATCCCAGCATTCGTAATTGGTCATATAATGATCTCCGGCCTTGACGTGGTTGACCATTATCTTGTTGTTATATACCAGCATAGGACCGCAACTTATTGCATAGTAAGGATTCCAGGTGACAGCCGGATATGGATAGTCAGGCGTTGCCTGGCCATATTTTGCCTGTCCTGCAACGGTGGTCATCGGATTCGTGTAGTAATAGAATTTGTTCTGATAAGGGACACCGACCCAATATGCTCCCGGATTACCGTTTGCATCCACACCTATCATTGCGCGGGTAATGTTGTATAACTGGTCGTTGGTAGCCCAGTAGCATCCTTCAATTTCTCCGTGCCATTGCTGTGTCATACTACCTTCTGTGATTATCGCTCCTATGTTGTAGTTGCCGAATATCGCACCGTTGATGAGCACGTAGCAGTCTCCTGCTTCTGTTGCCTGAGTCGCTACTGTCTTTTTCGTTCCGACAGTCTCAGGATACATAACTCGGAAATCCACTTCTGTGGGATCGGCTATTGCGTACCACGCATTGAAATTGCGCCCGTTCATCTGTGAAGTCGTCTTGTAAACCGATACGGCAGATGGAAGATTGCTGTATGTCTGCTTGTTCCAGGTGAGATATATAGGATCCGGCTGTGCCGAAAGTTGGATCTGCTGAGGATCGCTGTAAACATATTTGGATATGCTTCCGTCCCATACATAGGCTCTCATAAAATACTTCATATCAGGATTGAGCCTTGAAGCCGGGATGAGTTGCTTGATGGATGTTCCTTGAGGCCCTTTGATCTTTACTCCGTCAGTTGAAGTGGCAGGGTCATCGCTGGCCGTACTTATCCAAAGCCCTGTTTCCGGATTACTCTCCTGCAACCCTGTAATCTTATAGTCAACAGCAACATACGCATAGTCTGAAGTCACGGCTGATATCGTTACTTCTGCACTTTCCATCACAGCCATCTTGTATGTTCCAACGGTGACGATGCCCGAGTTGCGTGCCATAGTCTTTCCTTTGGTCTGGACTCCGATAGTGTATGTCTCGCCGGCGGTGAGTCCTGTAACTTCGAATGAAACAGCATTAACTTCGGCAGTGGCCTTGAGGTGACTCTTGGCCCAGGATGTTTCAGACAACTTGCGGACATAGATGTTGAAGCCGGTTTCGGCAGATGACCAGCAGTTCCATTTCAGAGTTCCAGTAGTATTGCCTGTCTGTGTGAAAGTGGCGCTCTGAGGCGCGCCGCACTCTCTGTAAGTTCCTGTGAATGTGCTGGTTCCTTGATAATAGTCCGCATTGAACGACTGGAGTTCTTCCCAGGTCAGCATCTTGTATGCAGGCGCATAGACTACTTCTGAATGGCTGTTGTCGGCAGAACCCCTGGCCTGAACTCCGAAAGTGTATGATGTGCCTGCTGAAAGCCAGTTGAACTGGTATTCGGTGACATTCGATTCCTTGTCCGCTGTGGCAGGACTGTCCATATCGCCTCCAGTGCATTTATAGACTCTGTGTCCGCTTTCGGAAGTGTTGTTGTCTTTCCAGGAAAGGATTACGCTTGTCTCATCATTCTGCTCTGCAAATACATCGGATGGCGCGTCGAGTTTTTCCTCGGCATACACCTGACTCTTGAGAGATGATTTCAGGAAGAATTGTGCGGTCTCGTGGTATAGATCCCGGTCTGCTTTGGCAGTGGAGTTGGCCAACTCTACCCAAGCGTCAGATCCGGAATAGAGAACGATCATTCTGTTTCCATATATACCGTAGTCCTTGCAGTTCTGCATATATTCTCTGAATCGTGCCTTGTTTCTTGCTGCCTGAGGATTTGCGCTTCCTTTGGCTGTACCCTCGGCATCATAGTCTGTCATAACTGTTTCAAGGATTGACGAACTGGTTCTAGGGGTCTCGCTGCTGCTCCATCCGCCTTCACCGTGTGAACCTTCAAATTCCAGTTCCATTCCCATATTTTCATTATATATATATGTCTGACATATCGTGCTCCAGTCTCTCCAGGTATCCCAGTATTTGTTCGGCTGAAGGATTGTTTTTGTGAATCCGTAGTCCTCCCAATTCTTGAGGGCACTGTTGTGACCTTCGTCAGAAGAACTGTAGCCGTATGGAATCCAGTACATACCTTCGTTGCATTTGCTGCAATACTCGGAAGCGTATGATATGACTTCCTGGAATTTCTTGTATTGAGGATTGATAGACTCTGAAAGACATTCCTGAAGAATGTAGAAGCCGCCCAGTTCGATATGCTCATAGTTCTTTTCTGCGAAGCGGGCACGTACCTGATCGATCATCCACAAATATGCTTTCTTCCTATGCTCGACCTTTGAAAAGTCCATTACCTCATCACCTATCGAGCCCCAATAAACTGTAGAAGAACTCTTGTCTGCAAATTTCTGAAAATAAACCGGATCCGGCAAAGAAAATATTACATAACGTTTGTGCGGATAAGGACCCGCAGTCGCTATAGCCTCGTCGATGCAGTCGTCAAGCGCCTGGAAGCCGTAGGTATTGTCGAACCAGTAGTCCAACTGCTGGATCCATTGTTCCTTGCCGGCAGAAAGCGTTTGAGTGTTGGCAAGATCATAGACATATTCTGTTCCGTTGTATGTGGTCTTGAACTCAAGTGCCAGGAAAGAATCAAAGAGCCAGTAATCTTTCCCGTTTTCATTTGTATATACAGCGTGGGCTCTCCATCTGTCTTTGGTCCACAATTGCGGTACTCTTGTCGGGTTGCCTCCGTAGCACAATGTCATATCGGCCAATTGAGGGATACCGGTTCTGGCAGACTCGAAAGGATAGAGGATAGGGGAGTCTCCCGATGTCTGGTAAAGGATATTGTACAGCCAGACGATCTCTGAATCCTTCTTTCCCTCCGCACCTTTGGCCGCGACACCTATGTCATAATATGATCCGTTGGTCAATCCGCTGATATTGAATGTCTTGGATGTGGTTTCTCCCACCTGTTCCGCTTCAGAAGCAGATCCGGCAGGCCTGGTGTATATTCTGTATCCGCTCATAAGGTCGGCTGCAGCCTTTGATGACCAGGTGAGTTTTATTCCTGCGCCTCCTTCAGTATTGTTCTGTGCAGTCAGGCCGTATGGAGCCGAAGGGGCGTTCCATCCGGCAAAACCGGACGGCGCATAGAGGAGTATGTTGTCATTCCTTTTAAGGTCAAGTTGTTTCGACGAACTTACGATACTGCTGTGTGTGCCGGCGCTGTTGGTAAAGACTATATCGAATCCTTTGGTGTATGTGCCCGGATATACGACGAAATAGAGATATTTTCCGGCTTTGGATTGCGCACCGTCCATCTGTACGTATTCAACGGCTTCGGATGTCGCACTGGCGACCGGATTTCCACCGTTGAATTCAATGACTGACTTTCCGCTCATCTTCACGGAAGGGTCGCGGCTTATGATCTTTACCGATTCTGCGTATGCAGTAGGACATTTGACCGCCAGAAGGGCACCTACATTCCTGAAATACAGATCTTCTCCTGTGGTTTTTGCGACAGCCAGGTTGACGCCATCTGCAAATGTCCCGTCTATCGCAGTCTGTACGACAGGCAGGGTTGCAGTGATCTTTTCTCCGTCAGAGGTGTATATTGCATCCTGCTGTTTCGGATATATGGCATAATAAGCATCAGCCAGAGCGATACTTCCTGTGAATCGGGCTGTCTTTCCATCGTTGAGGATTGTTACGTCTTCGAATGCAGTGCCGGTTCCCTCTTTCGAGAATACAGTGATATGGTCATCTTCATTCCAGCAGATGCTGAAATCTTCATTGAGTGAAGTCCTTGTTTCTGGGTTCTCCTCAATATGACCGATGAAAGTCTTTTCGGTCAGTTCTACCTGTGGCTGAGCCTGTTCTTCCATACACGATACTGTAGCCGCAACTATTGCAGCAGACAGCAAAAATCTGATTGATCTCATCTGCAACATATTGTTCTTAAGCCCAAGTTCCGTCATAGTCCTCCAACATTTCAAATTGTTCGCCGGTACTTCCGGTCATAATGCAGCCTTCTGCCAGGATGTCGATCGTCACGATCTGTGGAGTACTGTAATGTTCCATATTGTTCTTTTTTTGTGATATTTTCTTTAAAATTGGTGTGGTTTGGTGTGGTTTTTTGGTTTCACGCCGCAAAATTAGTAAAATTGTGTTGGAATTTGCAAGAAAATGCGTACTTTTGCACCACACTACACCACACATAATTGAAAAACCTGATTCAAACACAATGAAAGGCACTGGAAAATATTACAAATGGGAGGTTCTCGGACTTCTCTGGATGGCTTATCTGCTCAATCAGGCAGACCGTCAGGTGTTCAATACGGTTCTTCCGGCAATTCGTGATTCTCTCCAATTGTCAGACACTTCCATCGGACTTATAGCGACCATCTTCAATCTATGCTATGCTTTTATGGTGCCTTTCGGTGGAATGGCAGGCGATCGTCTCAGCCGCAAGTGGGTGACAACTATTGCCATCCTTTTCTGGAGTGTTGCCACTATGTTCACTGGACTTGCTTCCGGAGTCGTGATGCTGATACTTCTCAGAAGTGTGGCTACCGGCGGTGGAGAGGCCTTCTTCGGCCCGGCGAACTATTCGCTTCTCGGACAATACCATACTGAGACGCGTGCACGCGCGATGTCCATACATCAGACATCATATTATGTGGGAGTGATTCTGGCCGGATGGCTTGCCGGATATATTGCCGACAAACTCGGCTGGCAGTATTCATTCATAATTTTCGGTGCTGCAGGAGTTGTGTGGGGCATTGTTATGGCTTTCAGACTTAAGGATAAGAAGGAAGAAAAAATTGATATGGGGGGGGCAGACTCTATTGTTGAAGAAAAGAAGCCAGGTATCTTTGACGGTTTCAAGGTGGTGTTCACTACTCCTACTGCTCTTGCTCTTACAATCGGTTTCAGCGGATTCATTTTCGTGATTACGGGTTATATGACCTGGGTACCTGCATTCCTTCAGGAAGAATTCGGCCAGACTCAGGCTACTGCAGGATTCAACTCAATGTTCTATACATACGTTGCGGCTTTCTTCGGTGTCCTTCTCGCGGGAACTCTTTCAGACAAGATAGCCATACGTGACCGCAAGGTGAGGATGGTGATCCAAGGATTCGGACTTATTCTTGGCGCAGCGTTCCTTTTCTTTGTCGGAAGCAATGCATCCCTCTGGCTCATATATCTGTGTTTCGCAGGCTGGGGCTTCTTCAGAGCATTCTTTGATGCAAATATATATACGGTATTGTATGACGTGACTCCATCCAGACTTCACGCATCCTGCTCGAGTGCTCTTATTACGACAGGATTTGCGGTCGGCGCTCTCGCACCAGTGATCCTTGGAGCGATGAAGGATAGTATGGGAAGCCTTTCTGCAACCTTCCCTGTGCTTGGAGCAGTGTGGATTGTATGCGGAATCCTAATGCTGATCGTCAGCAAGACCAGTTATCAGAAGGATTATGACAAGATAAACAAAACAATATAATGAAAGTAGAAGGTAAAGCAAGGAAGCCAAAAGCAGGTCTGCTGCTTGTGGCTTCCCCTAGGTTTAAGAACCTGTATGGTCCCGACAGAGGCACATACGGCGAGAGAAAAGAAAAGGCGGTCAAGGAAATCATAGGCACTATGGACTTCCTTGATCTGGTGTATCCCGGAATCGTGTATGAACGCGAGGATGCTCAGAAGGCGATGGATCTCTTCTATGCTGAAAAGGTTGACTTCATTTATGCTGAGTTCCTGTCCTGGAGCGAGGATTTTGCGTGGATAAGATTCCTTCGTGACTGTCCCGAAATTCCTATCATCTTCTGCAATGTCGCTAAGCCAAAGATGACTTTTGAAACTACTCTTGATGAGGATGATTTTGTGGATTATCTGTGTGCAGGTACGCTTGTAGGTTCTCTCGAAGGCTCAGGAAGCATCAAACGTGTACCACGCAAGAACGTGAAGACCATTATGGGCACAAGGGAGGAAGTCACGGAGCAACTCCGTGTCTATGCTAATGCAGCAAGGACACGCGCGATCCTGCGTAACTCGACAGTGGGCCTTATGGCCAATATGAACGAGGCTATGTGGAGCACATATATCGACAATTATGATCTCTTTACCAAGATCGGTCCGGAAATCCGATATCTTCCATACAGCGATTACGGTACCGAGATCGAGAATCTTACAGACGAGGAGGTAAAGGCATACGCAGACGAACTCACAGGCAAGTACAAGATGATGAGCGACGTAGAATACGATAAGTTCATCGGGTGCGTGAAGGCGACTCTCGGCATCAGGAAACTGGCTGAAAAGAACGACATCGACTGCTATGTATATAATGACATCGATCAGGCTACATTCCGTACAGCCGGCTGCCGTGCCGGATTCTACCCTCAGTGGTTCAATGAGAACGTGAGCGTTCTCGTGCCTGAGGCTGACATAGGAGCAGGTCTTATCACATACATCCTCAAACTGATGACAGGAAAGAATGTAAATTTCGTGGAGCCTTTCCACATTGAGGATGACTTCGGAACATTCGCTGGCGGACACGCAGGTCCTAACGACCATAACGATCCTCAGTGGCAGGACAATGTTGTCATTTCACGTGACGTGCGTTTCGCAAAGACAAACTGGAAGTATGCAGGTGCACCTTTCGCCTGGTATCGTTTCAGCCCGGGAATGAAGACCGTGGCAGGTCTTTATGAGGAAAACGGCAATTACAAACTTATCACATTTATGGCTGAGAGTCTTTCTGAAAAGGACACTCCTCAGAGCGACAAGAAGCATCTGCTTGCAACATATAGCCACACCATATTCAAGCCGGTTGTTCCTGTGAAGGAACTTTGGGAGCAGGTGCTCCGCATCGGCGCGACACAGCACTATGCTATCGTTGACGGTGACTGGCGCAATGAACTCGAGGATTTCGCAGAAATTATGGGCTTCGAATTCTATAACATAAAGTAGTGTAAAAATATATAATATAAGGTATCAATTATGAGTTTTATGTATAATCCGTTTCCGTTTGATGATCCGAAGCCGATCAACAGACCGAAACTTTCAGAAAAAACTATAAATTCGGTAGTGACAGGAGGAACTCCGAATGTCGCAAAGAAATTTGTTGCGCAACTCGCAGACAAGGTTAAGTCCGAGGGTGTTATCGTAGGTATCGATGGTTATACGACGGCAAACTGGAATCTTTTCGTGAACCTTCTTGCAAGAGAGTGCGTCATCAACGGTTTCGAGTTCGAGGCTGTTGACGCGAACAAGGCTGTCCTCAAGTCAGGCAAGGAGATTGACGATATGATCGATCCGCTCCTTATCTGGGACACCGAGATCGACCCGACCCTTCTTTTCGGAAAACTTTATCACGGAGGATATATCGGTCTTTTCGATGAGGCGAAAGTTGCTGAATTCAAGGCTGCTGTTCCTGGTATGAAGGCTCCGGGCAAACTCGTAGTTGTTGCCGGTTATGGTGCTATGATACAGGAGTTGCGCGATATGTATGATGTGAAGTGCTGGTTCGACCTTACACCAATGAAGACTATGCTTCGCATCAGAGGCGGTGAGTATGCAAATATCGGCAAGGAACGCCCAGGCATCATCAACCGCATCATCCGTCGTTGCTACTATTGTGATTTCGAGTGTGCCGTACAACTTAGAAAGGAACTTTGGAAGAGCAATGTCCTCGACTTCTATTTCCTCGATAACGATCCTAAGAAACTCCAGATGATGCCTTTCGAGTCATTTGCTGACATCTGCTCTGAACTCGTGAAGTATCCTTTCCGTGCAAAGCCTTGCTATCTTGAAGGCGTATGGGGCGGTTCTTATATGAAGAAGTATCGTAACCTTCCTGCAGAGATGAAGAATGCGGCTTGGGTTTTCGACTTCATTCCTATGGAGGTCAGCGTTCTTGTCGAGGCTGGAAATGAGATGCTCGACATCAACTACTGCTCTTTCGTTCATAAGGAAGGTGTCAACCTGATGGGTGAGAAGGCTGTGAACAAGTATCAGGGTTATTTCCCTATCCGTTTCAACTGGGATGACTCATACCATTCGACAGGTAATATGTCCATACAGTGCCATTCTGACGGAAAGTACAATATCGAGCACTATAATGAGTTCGGACGTCAGGACGAGAGTTACTATGTGGTTCTTACCGGACAGGATGCAAAGACATATATCGGTTTCCGTGATGATGCCGACATTCCTCAGTTCTTCAAGGAGATCGAGGATGCAGATACCAAGAAGATTCCTTGCGACTATGAGAAGTATGTAAGTTATGAGCCGTCAGTACCTGGCCTCCAGGTGATGCTCCCAGCAGGAACAATCCACTCAAGCGGTAGGAACCAGGTGATCCTCGAGATCGGTTCTCTTACAATCGGTTCATATACATATAAGATGTACGACTATCTCCGTCTCGACTTCGACGGCAAACAGCGTCCTATCCACACCAGACTCGGTGAGGAGGTTGTGAACCAGAACAGAAGGACTTCTGTGATCCACGATCCTGAAAATATTGACTATATCGTTCAGAAGCCTCGTCTCGATGCAGAGGGTGAAGGCTGGAAGGAATATATCATAGGTGAAAATCCTCAGATGTACATCTCACTCCGTCGTCTCGAGTTCGAGAAGATGTGTGAGCAGGATACCAAGAATGAGAAATTCCACGTTCTTACTCTCGTTGATGGCGACAGGGCACGCGTACGCAGCGTAGAGCATCCTGAACGTTGCTATGAGATGGACTTTATGGATATCGTATGCGTACCTGCAGATATGGGCAGGTATGTGGTCGAGAATCTCGGCAAGGAGCCTATCAGCATTCATAAGACAACTCTTCGTGAGGGATTCGAGAATGACGAGAAATAGTCGTATAATCCTTCTTGACGTAGGTGGGACTTTTGTGAAGTCTTCTCTCGGCATCGCTGGCAAAGGCGCTGCCGAGGAGACTTTTGCTTCCACTCCTATATCGTCGGATGCAGCGGCGGAAGAGATTTCAAAGGCTTTTCGTGAGGCTGTCCTTCTACAGATGGAACGTGCTCAGGCCGAAGGATTTACCATAGACTCCGTATGTGCAGCCCTGCCTGGCCCTTTCAATTATAAGGAAGGGATATTTATGATGAAGCATAAGTTTGCAGCGGTTTACGGGATGTCGTTCAGGGAAATTCTTGGTGATGTGATTACGGATGATATCCGTCTCGCTTTCGTTCACGATGTAAATGGTGCTCTTCTGGGTGCTTTGACCCGTGATGAGTCGTTGAGGAAGGGAAATGTCGCGTTGTCAACTTTCGGAACAGGTCTTGGTTTTGCGTATTCCGTCGATGGGCAGGTCAAGGAGTCGCCTACAGGTTCTCCTGCAAGAAATATATGGAATCTCCCATATCTTGACGGCATACTGGAAGATTATGTCTCACGCAGGGCTATTCTCCGTTTTTATGCGGAAAATGGAGGTGTGCTGGCAGAAGGGGAGGATGTGAAGGAGATTGCCCAGCGGGCAAGAAAGGGTGATGCTGCAGCGATCGAGGCTTTTGCTTCAGCGGGAAGGCATTATGCTGCCGGTGCAAGGGCTATCATAGATGAAATTGGCATCAGACAGGTTCTCTTCGCCGGACAGATCGCCAAATCATTCGACCTGATGGAGAACCATATACGCGAAGGACTTGGTGAGGATATACTGCTTGCAGTCCTTGACGATATACAGGGAACGGTCCTTACAGGAGTTTCGTCTTTATAGAAATCAGAAATTTAATCAATATTAATCAACTAACCTTATTATGATGCTAACAGAACGTATGACAGGACTTAAGCGGTTTTTCACTGCTTGCGCAGTCCTTGTTTGTGCAGGATTGGCCGCTCAGCCGGTATTCGCACAAGACAGAAACGTCTCCGGTGTCATCCTGGATGAAACAGATACAGGAATTGCCGGAGCCTACGTTGTAGTAAAGGGAGAGACCCGTGGTGCTATGACTGACGACCAGGGTCGATTCAACATCAGTGTCTCTCCTTCCGATGTGCTCGTCGCATCATTCCTCGGATATCTTGATGAGGAAGTCAAAGTCGGCGACCAGACAAAACTTACAATCAAACTCGTCCCTGCTGCCAACGAACTCGAAGGAGTTGTAAAGGTGGCGTACGGTACTCAGAGAAAGGCTTCCGTAATCGGATCCATCAGTACTGTGGATATGGGAACACTCGCCCAGTCCCAGGGTAACCTCTCTACCAGCCTCGCCGGTAAACTTGCCGGTGTCGTTGCGATTCAGAAGACCGGTGAGCCAGGTGCTTCGGCTGACTTCTGGATCCGTGGTGTGAGTACCTTCGGAGCCAATTCAACTCCGCTCATCCTCGTTGATGGTGTAGAGCGTAGTATGGATATGGTTGATACAGAGGATATTGCTTCTCTCTCTATCCTCAAGGACGCATCTGCAACAGCACTTTACGGTGTGCGTGGTGCAAACGGTATCGTGCTCATTACAACAAAACGTGGTTCTGAGTCAAAGCCACAACTTACAATCAAGGTTGAGACTGGTCTTACTTCTCCTGTGAAACTTCCTGAAATGGCAAGTACAGGCGAGTTCATCGACTTCCTCAACAATATGTATGTCAATAGCGGCCAGGGCGTAATCTTCAACGACTTCCAGAAGGAACAGTACCTTGCTACAGCAATGGGTCTTGAGGGATGTGATCCTGATCTTTATCCGTCAGTTGACTGGGTGAACGAGACTTTCAAGAACCAGGCTATGACTACAAAGGCCAATATCGGTGTATCCGGCGGTACAAAGAATGTCCGTTACTATGTGGGTGGTTCATACTATCTTGAGGACGGTATCCTTAATACAGCGGCCAACGACCGTTATGATGCCCAGATGAGTTATCAGAGGTTCAATTTCCGTACTAATGTCGATATCAACCTTACCAAGTCAACAGTTCTCGGTATGAACGTATCGACACAGTTTACAGTGAGAAACTCTCCTGCAGCAGGTCTTGATGCTCTCCTTACTCAGACAATGACAATGACCCCTACTGCTATTCCTCTCAGATATTCTGACGGAACACTTGCTTCCATCAAGGGTACTCCTAACCCTTACAACCTCCTGAATGAGAGAGGTTACTCGAATTCAAGCAGTAATGTGGCTCAGTCAACAGTGTCCCTTACTCAGGATTTCTCTGATTTCGTGACAGAGGGTCTTACTGCTCGCGTGGCTTTCTCTTTCGACGCTACCAACAGCAATACTCTCAACCGCAGCATCCTTCCTAAGACTTACAGAGCGATCGGTAGAGATGATGCAGGCAACATCCAGTATGAGGTCATCGACGACTATGCAGGATATATCACTCTCGGAACTTCACACAGCGGTACACGATACATCAACTTCGAGGGTTCGATAAATTATGAGCGTCAGTTCGCATACGCACACCGCGTGAGCGCGATGGTTCTCTACAGTATGAGATCGCTTTCGCATACTCACCCAGGCTCGTATATCGCAGCATTCCCTTATAAGTCAATGGGTGTTGCGGCACGTGCAACTTACTCATACAAGGATCGTTACTTCTTCGAGTTCAATATGGGTTACAACGGATCGGAGAACTTCGCTCCTGGTCACAGATTCGGTTTCTTCCCTGCAGTCGCAGTCGGATATATGATCAGCAATGAGCCTTGGTGGGAGTCTGTTTCCGATGTGATCAATCTTCTCAAGATCAAGGCTTCATACGGTGCGGTAGGTAATGACCAGATCGGTGGTAGCCGTCGTTTCGCTTACAACACCACTATCAATACTTCTGCAGGCGGTGCTGCCTGGGGTACTGTTCCGAATTCTGACGCTACAGGATATGCTACTGTTGGAGGTATAACTACATCAGAAATGGGTAACTCGGAGGTAGAGTGGGAGCAGGCTACAAAGAGCAATGTCGGTCTCGAACTCGGTCTCTTCAACGACCTCACTATCCAGGCTGACCTCTTCCGCGACTATCGTGACGGTATCTTCCTTATGCGTCAGTCAACTCCTTCTGCTGTAGGTCTTCAGAAAGACCAGTATGTGAACATCGGAGAGATGCTCAACCGCGGTTTCGATATGTCGGTTGTTTATGATCATACATTTGCAAACGGTCTTTCACTCTCTGCAAGAGGAAACTTCACTTTCAACCGTAACCGCCTCATATATGATGACCAGCCAACACCGGTTGAGGAATATCTCAGCAACGTAGGATTTGCATACAACCAGAGAAAGGGTCTGATTTCCTGCGGTCTCTTTGAGAGCCAGGAGGATATCGACAACTGGCCGGAGCAGACATTCGGTGATGTCCAGCCGGGAGATATCAAGTATAAGGATATCAACGGTGACGGTTATGTTGACCAGTATGACAAGGTTGCAATCGGTTATACCGCTATCCCTGAGATCAACTACGGATTCGGTGCAAGCCTCGGATACAAGGGCTTCGATGTTTCAGTATTCTTCAGCGGTGTGTCAAATGTCACACGTCAGATCGGTGGTTCGAACCTTTATGGTGCATCTTCATCACCACAGTTGACAGGACAGGTGTTCCGCGATGTGGCTCAGAAGCATTGGACAGTAGATAACCCAGATGTAAATGCACCATATCCTAGACTTGGAACAACCCGTTCAAACAACAATGTGCAGACTTCTGACTATTGGACACGCGATATGAGTTTCCTCCGTCTTAAGAATGCAGAGATCGGATATACCTTCCCTAAGAAGTGGACAAAGAAGGCAGGAATCCAGGCTCTTCGCCTCTATGTTGCAGGTACCAACCTTCTTACATTCTCAGAGTTCAAACTTTGGGATCCTGAACTTGAGACAGCAACAGGTGCGAGATATCCTATTACACGTAATGTAAGTCTTGGATTGAACATCAACTTCTAACAGACTCAAAAGAAAATGAAAAGAATATTATATACATTATCAGCAATCGCAGTGCTTGCGCTCGGTGCCGTTTCCTGTGACTCCTACTTCGATGTGGAACTTCAGGATCAGGCAACCATTGAAGAGATGTTCAGCAAGAGAGGAACAGCCCGTCAACTTGCAGCACATATGTATGCTTATCTTCCAAAGGAGGAGAATCCTGTAGATGCTACCACTGAAGGTGGATTTTCAGGTCGTACTGATGCGCGTCAGGTCAACGCATCTGCATACGCGAACAACGTGTTTGACCTTCGTGTAGGTGACTACAGCCCTGCTTCCATCACAAGTTACAATCTGTGGGAGAATTATTACAAGGCTATCGCACACTGTACGCTCGTGATCGACAATATTCACCTTGATGTCGAGGATAACCAGAGTGTTCGTGACTATATCAAGGCTGAGGCTCGTTTTATGCGTGCTTTCTACTATTTCTGCCTTTTCCGTACATACGGTCCTGTAATCGTATGGGGAGACAAGGCCGCTCCTACCGATGTCGTAGGTTCTTCACTTGACAGAAATACATTCGACGAGAATGTCAATTTCATAGTTTCCGAACTTGACAAGGCTATCGAGGTACTTCCTATGAGCATTACAGAGGTAGGTCTTCAGGAAGGATCCGATATGGGACGTGCTACAAAGGGTGCCGCTATGGCTCTCAAGGCAAGAGTACTCCTTTATGCTGCTTCACCTCTCTACAACGGCAACGACCTTTACAAGGGTATGACCAATTATTATGGTGACAAGATATTCTCTCAGGAGTATGATCCTACAAGATGGGAGGAGGCAAAAAAGGCTGCAAAGGCTGTTATCGATCTCGATTACTACCATCTCGTGAAGGCGGAGACTCAGACCGGTGACAAGTTTGTTGACGGTATCCGCAACTACCAGCAGATTTTCTTCAAGCAGTGGAACGAAGAGACAATCTGGGGATGGTGGATGAATTTCTACACTGACTGGCTTGGCCGTACAGGTGGATTCATCGGTGCCTGTGCTCCACGTAACATCACCGTTGAGGGATGGCAGTCGCTTACTCCTTCATTCAAACTTGTCGATGCATACGCTATGTATGAGAGCGGACGTTATCCTGTGACAGGCTACGACAGAACTTCCGGAATGGATGACTACTCCAAGCCTGTAATCGATGCTCAGTCAGGTTATGTTTCAGAGGGATTCAGCAAGACTACCCAGTTCGAGGCAGAGTGGGCAGGCGAGTTCGAGGCACATAACTCTACTCTCGGACGTGAGCCACGTTACTATGCATCTCTTGTTCCTAACGGATATTACTGGCCTTGCGATCCTAAACTCAAGACTATGACAAACCCTAAGACATCTTCAACAACCTGGACAGCAGAGGATATGAGATGTCATTTCTGGAGAGGATCAGGTGCCCTTTGCGAGCGCTGGGACCAGACATCAACAAACAACTACTTCGGTTATGCTTGGCGTCGTCTTTATGCGGCAAACAACCCTCTCGATGTCGGAGCGGATTATCAGCAGATACATTATGTTTATCCAGCCTTCCGTCTTGCCGAGATATATTTCAACTATGCAGAGTGCTGCATCGCGACAGGTGACTATGCAGAGGCTGTGAAGTATCTCGATATGATTCGTGAGCGTTCAGGTCTTAATTCACTCAAGGAGGCATATCCTGGCATCGAAGCGGATCCGGAACTTCTTACTTGGTGTTTCCGTCAGGAGAAGATGATCGAGTTCGCTATCGAGGGACCTATGCACTTCTATGATAATACACGTTGGATGACAGCAAAGCAGAATTTCCCTGTTCTCAACTGGACACTCAATCTTAACGATGCTGTTGATTATCACGATTCGTGGGTTCGTTCAAGCGAAGATTTCCCTCTTGCAAAGCACGCTAAGTTCACAGATAGGGATTATCTCCTTCCTTTCGACAGTGATCAACTTGCTGAAATGACCAACCTTACACAGAACTACGGATTCTAATCAGAAGAATGGATATGAAGAAGATTATTAAGAATATTCTAGCGTCTGCGCTGACGATTACAGCCGTAGCGTCTTGTGTGGATGACAGAAACAACTTTTTGCCGGATGACTCTTTCGGATTCAACAGAACAGAGCAGGAGGCAGTCGTAACCTGGCCGATTTATAGCGGACAGTATGACTTTGCTGTGATCAAGAGCGGTAAGGGCTTCTCAGAGGCTGACGTTAAGATCACAGGATCTGAATTTGACCTGGTAAGATATAACGATAGCCGTGATGTTACGGTCAAGGAATATCTTCCGATTTCAAAGGATATGTATGCTTTCAATGGTGCAGATGAGTGCATCGTTCATTTCGGTGTCGAGGATGTGACCAAGACTGTCGCTGTAACCTGGGATGTAGCAAAGGTTGATGACGCTATGTCTGATACTGACAATTACAATTACGCTATTCCTCTGGGTCTCAGTTCTCCGGACCTTCTTGTAAACGAAGGCCGTGAGTTCCTTATCGTTAATCTGGTGAAGTCGAACATCAATGTGGAGACTGACTATCTTACAAAGACTGTTCTTTGGGATGCTCCTGCTCCGGTAAGCGAGAATATGGATGTTACAATCAGGATCGATAATGCACTTCCTACTTTGGATGTTAATATTGACCTTGAAATAGATAATGAACTCATTGCAGCATACAATGAAAAGAACGGAACCGATTATGTTGCCGCTCCGGAAGGACTCATTACTTTTGCCGATCCATCGATAAAGGCAGGGGAGGCATACGTGACATATCCCGTGACTCTCAATACTGATGTACTCTTCGAGAATGGAGCCATCGTTCCTTGGGAAGACCACGGCGGTTTTCTGATTCCTGTGAAGATCAAGAGTACATCTATTGAACGTCTGGGACTCCAGAATCAGATCACATACATTGCAATCAAAGGAATGTGGCCTGTTCCACCTCAACTCTTCAACCGTCTCTGGGGTCTGTATGCTACTTCATCAGAGAATGCTTGGCAGACATATCTTGGTGTAGGCGATGTACGAAACATCACTATGGATGACGAGTATATCTATGTTCCTCAGGCCGCAGGTGGTGCTGCTGTCCTCAAGGGTATCAGCATCGCTGACCCTACCAAGGTCATCGATGTGAATGTGGAAGGTGTTTCAGGCGGTACTCATACTCTCTCTTGCGTGAGAATGATACCAAACGAGAATCCGGAAGTAAACGGTGGCAAGGATCTGCTTGTGGCTTCAAGCCTCGAGACTGATGGAAACAACATCTTCTACTATGTATGGCTCAACGGCATCAACAGCGCTCCTGCCAAGTATGCGGTTTCAACTGCAGGTCGTCGTCTCGGTGACAGATTCCAGGTTTACGGAACTTGGGGCAATGGTGAAATCTATCTCAAAGACTGGGGTCAGGGCGTAATCGTAAGACACGGTATGACTGCAGCCGAGGGTATCGGTGAGTGGTATGGCGGTGGTGCAAACGGATGGGCTCGTGGAGCGATGTCGTACAATGCTTCTGTAAATGATGCCAACTCTATCGGTGATGCCTATATGTATCCTGGTACAGCAGGTCTTGGAAGTGCGGTTCCATCGTATCTCTTCGTGACATCCACTGCATACGGCCAGTATTACAATAATGCCGAAGGAACCACATTCACTTCGGCAGGTGATCTGGGACTTGCACTCACACACGGATATAATTTCTTCTCATACAACGGAAAGCATTATATTTCGTATGTTGCTCTGGATGAATCACTTGCCAAGGGTAGTGTGAGAGTCATCGCAGATCCTGCAGGAACTCCTGAGGGACTTCTCAGTGCTCTTCAGGCACAGGATGTCATTATGGATCGTCCGCTCCAGGATGAACTTGACGAAACAGTGGTTTCTCCATATCCGTCATCTCATTCGACTGGTGACTGTGTGGTACGTGAGATCAACGGCAAGGTCTATATGGCTGCTATGATTCAGAACGTAGGTCTTTCACTCTTCGAGATCAACCCAGACTTCAAAGTCGAGTAATGACAAGAAGACTCAGTATATTTATGGCTATATCCCTTCTTCTCGCATCTTGCGAGGAGGAGGGTAAGCCTTCTTATATACCTAATCCGGCAGTTGATATCAGTGTTCTTTCGGTGGGTTTACACGATGCTTGCGTAGAGATCCAATCCATCAATGCATCCCAGACCAGATATCTTTGTGCAGAGAAGGATGAAGTCCGGAATGTGGAAGCAGAGGCTATATATTCTGCCGGGACTCCAGTAGAGAAGCCTCGTTTTACTATTGATGGTCTGGAGGAAAAGTCTGAATATCATATATTTGCAGTTGCAGTGAATTCCGAAGGAAGATACAGTGCTGTCAAGCGTGATACTCTGGTCACTCCGAACGATCCTTCAAATGATATCGTGGCAGATGAGCCTCTTGACAAGGAAATGGATGAAAACGGACTCTACAGATGGGAGAGAGGCCGGGATCCTTTGCCTGAATTCGCGGATATGGCATTATGCTATGGAGGCCATAGCGCGCGCAACCCTCGTGTATGGGACAAGAACCGCTTCAGGAAGACTGCCGTATATACTGATCAGAACGGTCAGGATCACTGGTTCTTTGACTCGATGCTGATGCTTGAGATCTGGGATGACAATTATAAGGTTACATATTCCATAGCAAATGACGGTAAGAGTTCTTCGAGAAAACATTATTGGACAGGATTCCTGGACTACTGGTTTGATTCCAGATATGGTTTCCAGGCTCTGGATGATTGCATTGCAGAAGCAGCGGCACAGATCGGAACTCCTCCATCACCGAGATATGTGGTAGTCTCGATTCCAGATCCGGTTTATTTCGAGAATTATTCGAAAGGTGTTTCGGGGAAAGACAAAAATACCGTATATTGGGGAGAAATAGACGGAACCCCGATGGATTTCAGCAGGATGGAGCACAGACTGCAGGCATATAGATGGTTTATAGATCAAGTCCGTGCGAGATTCGCGCAGAAGGAATACAGATATATACAACTCCTTGGCTTCTATATCATTTCCGAGTCTCTTTCTATGCAAGGGGGATGGCGTTATGAATATAAGCAGCACGAGGAACTTATACCGCAGGTGGCGGATTACTGCCACTCGGTGAATGAGGGATTATATTGGATCCCTTACAGCGTCAGTGATGACGATCCGGGGCATAACAGGGCTCTGCAGAATTGGAGACAGTTCGGGTTTGACCTGACTATACTTCAGCCCAATTACTATTGGGACAATAAGGACTGGGACGTGACCTGTGACTATATCAACAGATATGATATGGGAATGGAATTCGAGTTTGAGGGCTCGCACGGCTACGGTACATCGATACTTGGAAATTCAGACGCTGCCAAAAGAAATAAGGCACGCTTTACAGAATATATGGATAATGCCAGAAAATATGGCATTTACGGGAAGAAGCCTATAGTGCTATATACAGGAACTAATGCGCTTTATGAACTTGCGGTATCTGAGGAAACTTCAGATATAGACCTATACCACGAGTTTGGAGAATTTATTGTTAATTCTCCGCTAAAGTATTGAAAATAAATGAATTATATATGAAACGATTTACTTTGCTCTTTGTTGCTTCTGCGATTCTGGCGGGTTGCGGAACACAGTCCGGACTTTATGATTGGGAAAAGGATGAAATCCGTCAGATTACGGATATGACGATATGCTATGGCGGTCATAGCGCACGTAATCCATACCTTTGGACTCCTGAAAGATTTGAGAAGAGTGTCATATATACAGATCAGAACGGTCAGGAACATTGGTTCTTTGACAATATGATTATGATGGAACTCTGGACAGATGATTACGAAGTGACATATTCCATTGCAAATGATGGAAGATACTCTTCAAGAAAAGAGCATTGGCAGGAGCAGATCGATTACTGGTTTGATGAAGAATATGGGTTTGCTGCCTTGGATAAGTGCATTGCTGATGCTGCGCAGAGGATCGGTAATCCTCCTTCAAAACGTGGTATTGTGTTCTCACTGCCGGATCCTGTCTATTTCGAACATTATTCGGATGCGATGAAAGGTTTGAATATGAACACTGTTTATTGGGGAGATATCGATGGCGTCGCACTCGATTTTTCAAAGGTGGATGACCGTGTCAAGGCATACAGATGGATGATCGATGCTGTCCGTGCAGGATTTGCTGAGGCGGATTACGAATATATCGAACTTATCGGTTTCTATGTTCTTTCTGAGGAACTTTCCACACCGGGAGATTTCCGCTATGAATATAAGGAGCACGATAAGACCATCAAGGCAGCGGCAGACTACTGTCATAGCCTGAATGAGGGTTTTTACTGGGTACCGTATGCGATGGCTCCTGGTATAGAGAAGGGTAAGGATTTCGGTTTTGATCTTGTCGTTATGCAGCCTAACTATTATTGGGAGGGAGCGTTGTGGACTTGGGATCAGATCGAAAAGACAATCAAGGACAATGCTCTTGGAATGGAACTGGAGTTTGAGGGAACCCACGGTGAGCCGCTCAAGTCTTCAATCCTCAGCAGGCTTTCAAATGGCGAAGCCAATCCGTATGCAGAGGCAAACAAGGCCAGATTCCAGGAATATCTCGATAATGCGAAGTCACGCGGAATTTATGGAAACACTCCGTTTGTACTTTATACCGGAACTAACGCTTTGTATGAACTTGCAGTATCGGAAGATGCCGCTGATAAGGATATGTACCATAAACTCGGACGCTTCATCATCGAGAATCCTCTGAAACAAGCAAAATGAGATTCAAAGCAAATATATCGGTAGCGGCCTTGTGCTGTGTCTTTCTGATGAGTGTTATGCTCGCATTTGCTGCCTGTGACAAGAATCGGAAAGAGCCGGAGTATATTCCTAATCCTGTCGTGGAGATTTCTTTTGACCGGTTTCAGGGAGATGGTGTCCTGCTTTCTGTCAGGAGCATCAATACGGATGCTGTGTATGGCATTGCACGGAAAATGTCAGAGCCTGCTCCTGAGGCTGAGGAGATTGTGGAGGAAGGGACATCAGTTGAAGATGGAGATCTGTTTATCGGTGGTCTTGAAAAAGAAGTGGAATATACAGTATATGCAGTGGGTGTGAGGGAAGGCCGGTGTGGAAAGGTCGCCAGCGTCTCCTTCAAGACACCTTCGTTATATTCCTGGGAAATCGAGCGTACTGAAATACCGTTTTTCGCCGATCTCGATCTTCTTCCCGGGGGAGTGACAAAGAAGCAGCCTTCAACGTGGG
This sequence comes from Bacteroidales bacterium, assembly GCA_017626555.1. Classification (GTDB taxonomy): domain Bacteria; phylum Bacteroidota; class Bacteroidia; order Bacteroidales; family UBA932; genus Cryptobacteroides. Next base: position 7,694 of record JAGAIM010000132.1, on the reverse strand, counting down.
ACGAGCAGCGTCTTTTGCCTCACGTGACTTTCACAGATGAGACAGGAAAGGAGCAATGGTTGCACGAAGCATTCCTGCTCATAGGAGGGGAAGATGCTTCCAGCAACAGTGTTCTATGTATCCCTGATGGTAAAGAGAAATCTGCGGATCAGAAAGCGTGGAAGGATTTTGCGGATTACTGGTTGAAGGATGGAGGTGTTGTCGATGTGCTTGATCAGACGATAGCAAATGCGGCTGCACGTATCGGTTCGCCGTCTTTCAGGCACAGTGTGGTCATTACTATGCCGGATCCTGTTATGCTTGAATATTTCTCAGACAAGAATTCTTCCACTTCTTATTGGGGAGAATTGTACGGACGTCGTCTTGATTTCAGGAATGTATCAGATCAGATTCTGGCTTATACCTGGTATATCGATTATGTCAGAGAGGCTTGGGAAAAGGCTTCGCCCGAGAATCTGGAACTGGCTGGCTTCTATATACTTTCCGAAATTCTGGTAGCGAAGCCGGACGGATGGAATTATCAATACAAGAGATGGGATCAGATACTGCCTTCGGTTTCCGCTTATCTGCACGAGAGAAGGTATGGCTTGCATTGGATACCATACTATCAGGCCGACGGATATGATATGACAGCCGAACTGGGAATAGACTATACCTGGCTCCAGCCTAACAAATATTGGGACTATCCGGAGAAGAAGCAGAAGAAGGAATGGAGTTGGGTGTTCAATACAATGAATATGTACGGACACGGAATGGAGATCGAGTTTGAGGGCTCGCACGGTGAACCGGGATGGAGCCAGTATGAGTCTGGCGTTCCTCGTACAAGTTCATCTATTCTCGAGACTGTACGTACTTCGAATGATGCTGAAGGGACACCGAAAGGACAGCCCAATCCTCAGGCTGCAAGGAACAAGCAACTTTTGCGCGATTATATGCAGGAGTTCAAGCGAGCGGGCTGTTACGGAAAGGCCAGGATAGCGACATATTCCGGAACCAACGCTATGTATGAACTGGCTACGTCACCTGATCAGAAAGACAGGGAAATGTATCTGGAATATTGTAGATTCATAGTCGAAAACCCTTTGAGAAAATAGATTATTCAAATGAAACCAATCATCAAGATTTCAATGGCTCTGGCAGCCATCCTTTTAGTCGGCTGTAGCAGGCCTAAAACTGAGCCTCTTCAGTCAGCAGAATACAACGCTCTTCAGGACAGTCTTGCGGCAGTTCCTGGCTATGTCTTGAGCGATGAAATGACTGAGGTCAAGATCGGAGAAGACGGAACTCTTATGGTTCTTAAAAATGCCCGTACCGGACATAACTATGCTTCAGGAACGGGACTCTGGAGGATGTTCTACAACACCCATCAGGAGAAGGAAATGCAGATTGACGGTACTGAAAACATACCTTCGGTATCTCAGGATGGAGGTGTTATCACCATTGCCTATAAGAATCTTGTCCATAGAGGAAAGACTCTTGATATGGATCTTACTCTGACTGTCACCCTTGAGGATGGCGCAGTCAGATTCGGCTCATCAGTGGCTAACAACGAGAAGGGAACTATCATACGTGAACTTCAGTATCCTCTTGTAGGCGATATGAATCTTCCTGATGGACATAGACTCCTCACTACTCACACTGGCGGACAGATACATAACGATGCTCTCGACCTTATCGTAAATGTCAATCCAAAGACATTGTATATGAAGCCTGACCAGTACTTCCGTCAGTATGATCTTCAGTATCCGCGTCACGCCGCTTCCAACTGCTACGCATTCGTCGGAGAAGAAGACGGCCTTTATTTCGGAAGCCACGACGAGAGTCTCCAGCAGACCTGGCACGGACTTCGAGCCTATCCTTCGGCTCCAAATCAGTTCGATCGTCTGGAAGCCGGTTTCTATCGTTATCCGAATGCTATGTGCGGAGATGTCTGGACTTGTGATGCAAGTGTCGTGAGGCCGTATATGGGTGAGTGGACAGAGACTTCGCATATATATCGTGAATGGATAAATACCTGGTGGGACAAGCAGGATGTGCCTCAGTGGGTCAAGGAAATGACAGGCTGGCAGCGTATCATCTTCAAACATCAGTATGGCGAATATCTCCGCAAATATACCGATCTTCCGGGGCGTATCAATGACTGTGGAAAGAGTGTCGGATGCAACGCTGTGCTTGCTTTCGGATGGTGGAGCGACGGTATGGATAACGGATATCCGAACTACTATATAGACGAAACCCAGGGAGGCGAGGAGGCCTGGAAGAAGGCAATCGCAGACTATCGTGCCGACGGAAACCGTCTTGTGCTTTATTATAACGGCCGTCTGGTGGATCGTGAAAGCGACTGGTATAAGCACGGAAACGGAAAGAAAGCCGTGAACAGGGACAATACCGGAGCAGAGTTTGCCGAGCATTATAAATTTACCGGTGAAGGAACAACTCTAGGCTACTACGACACCCGTACATTCTCAATCGCCAATATGGCCAACCGTGAGTGGAGAGATATGCTTGTGCAATGGGCTGACAGAGCGATGGCTTACGGAGCGGATGCTGTGTTCTATGACCAGTTGGGCGTTGCCGAGGAGTTCCCGAACTGGGATATTTCAGGCGAATTCCCTGTTCAGGATGTCTATACAGGACGTTATAAGGCTGATGCTCTCAAGGAAATCCGCGACCATATCAAAGCCGTCAATCCGGAGTTCTGTCTTGGCACGGAGTGGCTTAACGACTGTACTGCTCAGTTCTGCGATTTCGTTCATATCGTAGAGTTCACGGCAGAACCTTACAGTTTTCCTGAGTGGTTCAAATACACATTCCCGGAAGTAATCTGGTCGGATCGCTGCGTTCGTGATGATACTGATATAGAACGCCGTGTCAATAATACACTTCTGAAAGGCCTCGTTAACGATATTGAGGTGTTCCGCTGCCGTGGCCTTATTGACGAGACACCGCATTACCAGCAGTATCTTGCTCAAGTCAATGCTATCCGTCATAAATATCCGGAACTTCTCCTCGGAGCCGGTCGCTTCGTATTTACTGAAGGATTCACTTGCTCTTCAGATGATGTCATAGCCAGAGGATATGCCAATGGCAACCGTCTTGCAATAGTTGCAACGACTCTTGCTGAAAATGGCGCTTCCTGCAGGCTTGATGTCCCTGGGTATGATTTCGTGGAGTCCTCTTCGATCGGTGATGTAAAGGTGTCTTCCGATGGATCAAGACTTTCATTCGGGCAGCACGGCATAACTGTTCTTGTGTTCGAGAAAAAATAGTCTTATATACATACTTCGAGTGCGGCAGAGATGTGAAAGTCTCTGCCGCTTTTTTGTTTTGGCCTGTACTTTGCTTTGTCCTGTTTTGAAAAATTAAAAATTGATAAGTATATGAAACGAATCTTGCTGACCTTAATGGTCGTTGTCGCAGGGCTTTCGACGATTGCCCCCGACATATCTGCACAGACAGACAATCGCAATCAAGGGGTCGCGAGGAGACAGAAAATGATGGACGACTGGCATAAGGATATGGCCGAATTCAGGGCTCGTTCTGCAGAAGACCGTCAACTGGAGAAACTCGCTGACTCGCTGGCTTCGGTGCAGGCACGGGCTGCTCTTCGCAATCAGGACTTCGTGCTTGAGGCTGACAATGTACAGTTCCGTAATGGAAGCACAGTGTTTGTGAATTCGACAACAAACTTCATCTCCGTGAAGGGCAACAGAGCCGTGGTTCAGATATCCCCGAGCAACTTCGCCTCAGGACCTAACGGAGTAGGAGGTGTGACTGTCGAAGGTATGATTTCCGATAAGGAAATCAGAACTGACAGCAAAGGCCGTACAACCTTTTCTATGAATGTTATGGGAATAGGTATCAATGCTCAGGTAGAAATCTATATGTTCCCTGGCTCGAACCGTGCTACAGCCACCGTATATCCTAATTTCAACTCCAACACTGTATGGCTTGACGGAACGATTGTGCCATACGAGAATTCAAATGTATTTGAAGGAGACTCACTGTAAAACAATTTAATATAAAAAGATTATGAAGAAGATTCTACTTATATCGGCAGCGGTTATGCTTCTTGCTGCCTGTCACAAGGAACCTTATCCGCAGGACAGCGATAATGAATACCTTGTATATACATCACCGGGCAAGGATGTGAATTTCGCTCAGTATCAGACTTTTGATATAGCCGACAGTCTGCTTGTAATCGGACAGAGTGACAAACCTGTGTATTCACAGTCAGATAACGCATTGGCATTAATACAGGCCTACAGGATCAATATGGAGAAAAGGGGATTCATCTACACTCCTTCAGATCCGGATGCAGATCTTGGAATACAACTCACATACGTGATCAAGACCGAAAGATTTGTCAGATATTACGATGATCCATATTGGTGGCTTGATTATCCGGGATATTGGCCTGCAGGATACTGGGGCAACTGGACAGGATTCTATTATCCACGTCCTGTGACCTATACTTACACAACAAACGCCCTCCTCACTGATATAGTGAATCTTACAGGAGAGGTGGAGGAAGGCAAGCCGCTTGAAATTCTGTGGACTTCATATATAGGAGGACCTGCAGGCAGCAGTCTGAAGGGAGATATCAAACGTATGGAAGCCGCAATAGACCAGGCTTTTGTACAGTCGGCCTATCTGACTCGTAACCAGAGCAAATGACAATATTAAAGAAGATGATGATATGAAAAGAATTATATGTGTGATGCTGGCTGTTTCCGCTTTCGCCTTTGCTGCGAGTGAGGCCAGCGCCCAGATGGGCAAGAGAGAATACATCAACGGAGGATGGCAGTTCAATGGAACTGTAGCCAATGACTTTGTCGAGTCAGCCAGCGGATACGGGGCATATATCGAAGGCGGATATTATGTCACTCCGATGTTTGCGGTGGGAGGTTTTGCAAGTTTCAATACAAACAACAAATATATCCCTAAACAGACATACGTTTTTGACGACAAGTCTGCTCTGACGACAGATCTTGACAGATCGCTCTACCAGGTACCTTTTGGAGTGACATTCCGATATAGATTTCTCAGAGACGCTATTCAGCCATACATAGAGGCAAAGGTCGGATCTGAATATTCCGTGCAGAGCACCTATATGTCAACATTTGTGAGCAGAAGCGACAATTGGGGATTCTACATATCTCCTGAAATAGGAATGACGTTCTATCCGTTTTATAAGGCTGATTTTGGCTTCCAGGTTGCTGCGTATTACAGTTATTCGAGCAACAGGAACAAAAGTTATGATATAAAAGGCTTGAATAATGTCGGATTCAAACTGGGAATTGCATTCTGATGTGATTAATTACTAACTTTACATCCTGTTCCGCGCCCTATCGGTTCCGTGTCCCTGAAGGCAGTCGCAGGAACACGGCAGGATGTAAAGTTTTTTTTGTTTTATGGAAGAAAGAAGTTCATACAGGACAGTGGTGCTGTCCGATATCCATCTTGGATCACGTTTCTCCAAAGTCAAGGAAGTCGGTGACTTCCTGTCTTCTGTGGATTGTGAAAGGCTTATTTTCAATGGTGATACCATAGACGGCTGGCAACTTCAGAAGAAGGAAGACGCATTCTGGGGGACGGAGCATTCCCGTTTCTTCAGGATAATTATGAAAATGGTGGAAAAACACGGCACTGAGGTCTTTTTCCTGAGAGGTAATCACGATGACTTTCTGGACAAGATCATTCCGATGTCTATGGGAAAACTGAATATTCTCAAAGATATGATTCTGGAAAGCGGAAGTGACAAGTATTTCGTGACTCACGGTGATGTTTTCGACAGTATCACTTCCAATATGAAGTGGGTGGCCCGGCTGGGTGATGTCGTATATAATATCCTTCTGCGGATCAATGTTATGTATAACCGTATCCAGTCCTGGAGAGGAAGGCCGTATTATTCCTTTTCACAGGCGATAAAGAATAGCGTCAAGAAGGCTGTGTCCAACGCATCTGATTTCGATAAGATGCTGACAGATATGGCCAGGACAAAAGGATGCCAGGGAGTTATATGCGGACATATACACCGTCCGGAAGACAGGTTTATAGATGGTGTCAGATATCTCAATTCAGGCGATTGGGTCGAGACGATGTCAGCGCTTGCGGAAGATTTTGACGGTAATTGGAAAATATTGATGTATAAGGAATTATGAGGTACCTTTTTATAGTTCAAGGCGAGGGTAGGGGGCATCTGACTCAGGCAATGACACTAGAAGGACTACTCAGAGATAGAGGACACGAAGTCGTCAGAATGCTTGTGGGCAAAAGTCCCAGCAGGAAGTTACCTTCGTTTTTCGTTCAAGGAGTCAAAGCGGAAGTCCTGCAGTTTGAAAGTATGAATTTTATGCCTTCTGCCGACAACCGGAAACCTGATATGCTCGGCACGATATTGTTCAATTCGTTCAATATGCATAAATATTATCCATCTATGCAATTGATACGTGACCAGATACGTACCTCTGAGGCTGATGTTGTTATCAATTTCTATGAACTGCTGGCTGGAATGACATATTTCTTCTATGAGATAGAGACTCCTATGGTCAGTATCGGACATCAGTATCTTTTCCTGCATAAGGATTTCGGGCTTCCACGACATCATTATCCCGGTAGTCGGGCACTGGATTTCTTTTCCAGGCTGACATCTGTCGGTTCGGTAAAACATCTTGCTCTTTCATTCAGAGAGATGCCTCCTGATGAAGAACATCATATTGTGGTTGTGCCTCCTCTCCTGAGGAGGGAAGTCCTTGATGTCCAGCCTTCTGCTGGTGATTATGTGCACGGATATATGCTCAATTCCGGTTTCGCTCGCGATGTGAGGCTATGGCACGATGAGCATCCCGACATTCCGCTGCGTTTCTTCTGGGACAACTGGGAGGCGGGACGGGTCAGTGTTGTGGATGATACCTTGAGTTTCTATCTTATTGATGACAAGGAGTTTCTGCGTCAGATGGCCGGATGCAGGGCATACGCCAGCACGGCAGGGTTTGAGTCAGTCTGCGAGGCTATGTATATGGGGAAGCCGATCCTGATGGTTCCCTCGCACATAGAGCAGGAAATAAATGCTTTTGATGCAATCCGTTCAGGAGCCGGCATATCCTCTGATCGCTTTGATCTGAGCGCCTTGCTGGAGTTCTCTGAAACATTTGTGAGAAACGAAGACTTTGTGCAATGGGCTCGTTCTTCTGCCGATATGATAATCAGTGAATTGGAAAATATAAGATAGAAGGACGCCACTTTTGCAATGAAAAAAGTTGAAAAAATTTTGCATCCTAAGAAAAATAGATTACCTTTGCAGTCCCAATTCGAGAGGAACTCATTTGAGACCCACGAAACGGCCACGGATTGATTCGTTAGCTCAGTAGGTAGAGCACAACACTTTTAATGTTGGGGTCTTGGGTTCGAGCCCCAAACGAATCACAAAGTTCTGAAATCATTGCTTCCCTAGCTCAGTTGGTAGAGCACGACACTCTTAATGTTGGGGTCCAGGGTTCGAGCCCCTGGGGGAGCACAAAGGCGAAAGCCCCTTAAAATATTGAAGCAATGCTTCCCTAGCTCAGTTGGTAGAGCACGACACTCTTAATGTTGGGGTCCAGGGTTCGAGCCCCTGGGGGAGCACAAAGATAGTCTTATATAGTCTATTAAAGTATGATGAATCGGTCTTTGAGATAACTCAGAGGCCGATT
>JAGAIM010000131.1 GCA_017626555.1 Bacteroidales bacterium | reverse complement strand
TTTACGTATCTATCCATCTGTCCGGACTTCGCCTTGCGAGTCATCGGGACAGTCGCCATAAGTCCTGTCATCGGTATCCTCTGACCGTCCTTTCCTTCAAGCACCCAGCAGCCCTCGACCGAGGCCACCGTACAATCCGTATAAGTCCTCAGAACAGCATTGAGCACCTTGGCGCTCTTGCGGGAGACCTTGAGCGTTCCGTTGACCCTCACGTCACCGCTGTCGAACCTCACAACCAATGCGGGAACTCCGTGAAGGGAGACCTTCACGCGGTCCCCCTCTACTGTCACATCCCTTCCGTTCATCTGCATCGCCACCTTAAGCCTGATGGCGGACAGCATCATCTCATCACTTCTTGTCATAATTTGATTGTTTATGTTTTTCATCAATAATTCTGAGCAAATCCTCCTCATTAGGGCTATCAAGTATATATTGTCCGGCATTGTCATACTCTGTATAGTATCCACATAGTAAAACCGCCTTACCTTCTTCATTACTTACATAGGTATCACCGCCATTAGGCCACAACCCGTATATCCTTCTACTGACATCCTCATAGAAATTAGGGCCATCTATCATAAACAGAATATCTTTGCCATTCGCAAATGCCATCGGATAATCCTCGCTATATCCTAACGATTTAAGCCTTTCAGCCGCCTTGGTCATATGTAAAGTCTTAGTCTTCATATTATTCTTAATTATGCCGTCGCCGGCGGTTACTAACTTTGCCTGTGGTCTCGATGGAGCCTGACCGGCTCTGCAGTTCAGGGATCCCAGAGCCACGGCAAAAATGAAGTGACCGTGGAGCACAACGATGAAGGGAGCAAGAATCAATGAGACTTGTTTCCGTATGATTCGAAGCCCCTGAAATCAGTGTGCTGCAAGGCAATCTAACAATTCATTACTATTTGACAAGTTAGATTATAGCACATAATCCTTGTCAATCCTCACGAACCTGTCCACCCTGAAGCATCTCCACTCCCCTTTCTCGATGTCGAAATAAGGGAATGTCCCGTTGAACGCCCTCTGAGGCTTCTGGGTACTAGATCCTGTATCATATCGTCTGATGACATCTACTGCTCTGGTTCCGTATGCATCGCGGGTAGTTCCATCTGTCTTCTCAAAGACAAAATGAACGATCTCCTCTATGAGCATCTTCTTCAGCTCGGCAAGGTCCGACATTACCGTCAATGCCTGGATTGAATCCTGACCGAATTTAGAGTCCAGATAGTGATTAATCTTCAGCAGTTCGTTGTCTCCAGCGATTACCGCTGCTATCGTGTTAGGTGTATTCATGGTTATTGGATTTTACGTTTCGTATTATCTGCTATGGCCTTCTTGACCATCTTGCCAAGATCGACAGCAAGCCTTGACATGTCCGTAAGGTTGACGTTCCTGTGATACATCAGCGAAGGATCGTACTGCGGCTCGATGCTTACCGCCACGATGGCAAATCCCTGCTTCTCGACATCAAGCACAGCCTGTCGGACCTCCTGCACTGACTCGTTCGGAGCTCCGTCGGAAATCATGAAGAACAGGCAGTTCTCCTTGGTATGCTTACGGACTCTTGAGGCTGCCTCACGGATTGCCGTTCCGTCGTTGTTTCCCCATCTGGAATCGGTACTTCCAAGGGCATACTTCGGACAGAATGACTTCTCTCTGTATACGTAGAGAGCAGTGCCACCATCGGTGCTGTGACCGTATATGTAAAGGTCAACATTCTGAAGAGTGCCGATGGCCTCGTTAAGCAGGACCGCCGTATCTCTTGCTGCCCGTTCTCCGTCTCCATACATCGAACCGGACTCATCTATGAGTATGCAGACCGATATCCTGTCGGACTTGACGTGCCCTTCCCTCATATAGACCGTAGGGACACCCTGATAAGCCTCGGCAATCTTACCGGTATCAAGCATTCCGCTACGCATGCCTCTATGGATGAGCTTATACTCCATAGATGAGCACTTTAAAGACTTCGAGATTGCAGGTATGTACTTACGTACTCGTGAGAGAGAATCCATGTACCTGTCCTTGTAAGGCTTCTCCTTGATGACGACACATCCTTTCTGGGTACCTCTCTCTACCCTGCCTTCGCAGATCCTGCCGACCAGGTCCCAGTCTGCCTTGACGGTCTCCGACTGGCTCTGAGAATCGATGGTCTTCTTCTCCGGCTCGGAGGTGAGTTCCTTGAGAGCATCTGCTATCTGCTCAAAGATCTCATTCATCTGCTGGTCTATCTTCTTGGCAATCTGCCTTGAGGTCATCCTCTTCGGCTTTGACTGCTGACCACTGCTCTGAGGCTGCAGGGACTGTCCCGAGGAGCCGCTTCCCTCTCCGGACTCATCCGAAGCCTGACCGTCCTGCTGACTGTCTGAAGCCTGCTGCTTCTGTCTCTGTTTCTCTTCATCCTGCAGGTACTGCCTGATGATATCGAATATCTTCTCAGCGGTCTGCACGCACTGCGCTGTCGATTCCGGATATGGGGTCAGGAGTTCACGCACCTGCAGGAGCGTATCCGCGAACTCTTCCAGGTCGGTCATCTCTACAGTCTTTGGATACCTCACAAGAGAGATTATGGCGTTCATTAGCCTCGGGAATGTCTCCAGTCCTTCAGTCTTGCCCTCATCCTTCATCTTCTGGGAATACCTGTCGAAGTAGTAATACTTGGACGCCTTCAGGAAGTTGGCAAGACCCGGCTTCTTCTGTCCAAGTTCACGCTCTATCCTCTCATCCTCAAGGATGTTCTCGATGAACTTCACGATTCCGTTCGTGATACCCTTGTATGCACTGAAATCGGTATAAAGCACATGGCATCCCTCGTGGATCGCAAGGCCGAGGAAGGTGTCGATCCGGTTCCCGATCGGAAGGTCTGTATCGTCGAACACCTCTGTGGCGACCCAGATTATCTTGCCGTTGGTCTTGGATCCGTCAGGAGAGATCCTCACTATGACCTTCTCAGGTGTATCCATGATCTTTATCATGTCCTCAGCCAGGCGATATGAGTTCTTAATTAGTTCCTCGTCCGAGGCCGGTGAAAGCATATAGTCGGAATATGGTGTCCCTTCAGGGATCGAACTCTCCCAGCCCAGTCTGCCGGTCCTTCTTATCTTCACGAAGGTCGTCTGGTCCCTGTCAAGGAAGTCTGTCGTGAGCATCTGT
>JAGAIM010000130.1 GCA_017626555.1 Bacteroidales bacterium | reverse complement strand
TGATCGCAATCCAGTATGCACCAGTCGATGCCGTCTTCAAGAGGCTGAGTATGAGCATATTGTATGAAATCTCCTACTGTGCATCCTATGCTTTCCACAAAATGCAGATTGCGGAGATCATCCTTGTAATTCATATACGACTTCTCATTTCCGTTGATCTGTATGATATTCTCCGTATTATAACCGACAGGATAATCGGTCATCTTCTTTGTCTGCATCATAATTCCGATGCCGAAAATCACTGTTGCAATGCATATTGCACTTTGGAAGCCGATGAATATCTTTCCCATAACCGCCTTGTCGTGGTAACGGCTTTCTCCGCGGATCACATCGATCGGGCGGTATCTTCTGTTGAGTATGAAGTTGATTCCGCTTGCACAAGCAGCGGTAAGTAAGGCTGTTATGATGATTGCAATCACGACGGCGGCATTTCCTAACGGTCTGATTTCTACGCCGAAGAATGAACTCAATTCATTCTGTAATGCAAGTATCAGCAGGACAGCCAGAACGCAGGAACTTCCGACAAGGATCAATGCTTCGGCAAATCCTCTCAACACGATCTCGCTTTCTGATGTGCCTAGCAGAGACCTTGTAGCCGCCTCCTTGAGTCTGAAACGGGAGAAAGCGACGGTCAGCGAAATGTAGTTCAGAAGCGCGAAAGCAAGTATGACTATGCATATCAGGCTGAATGCGTTGGAGAACTTCGGGTCCGAGATATGGCGATAGTTGTATGCCGGTATATTTCCGTCCTTGATGTCCTTGAACGGAATGATGTCGGTCTGCTGGAAATCACGCTGGTCATATTCGTTATCGGTCTTGTGAGTCCTGATAAGGTTCAGAATCGCCTTTATGTCCTTCTTAGAATTCGGTTTGAACATATAACTGTCTCTATGATGTGGTGCTTCATAAAAACTTATGTACAGGTCAGCATTCGGAAGGACGTTTTTCCCTAGTTCCTCCGCTATACCTGTGATCGTATATGAACCCCTGATGTCCCAGTCTGCGTGAAGGCTGATGCTTTTGCCGATCGGATCTTCATCGGGAAAGACGGCGTCGGCAAGATGCTTTGACAGCACTAGATTACCTCTTGGCTCCAGCGGCTTGCTCTCCGTGTCTATAGGATCTGCCACCATAAATGCACCGCCGCCAGAAGTTACAAAAGGCCTCTCCGCACCATTGATTTTCAATGCCTGCTCCTGATCACCGTGGACCATATCAATCCCGAAGAAACTGAAGAAGTTGGAAGTGACCTCCATAGGGGAGACGAGCAGGCTGTCGCCATTCTCCTTTTTCATCTTCACCTGTCTGACAAGTTTGAAGCGGCACCATTCCTTGACCATCGGAATCTCCTGCAGGAAAGACCCCACTGCTCCTGATTGTCCTATCCCGGGGTATTCCCCGATTTCGGCCAATGCGTAAATCTCATCCTCATCCTCAATGTTGTCATTGACCTGGCTCTTGTCGATCAGGACTGATCCTAGAACGATAAGGAACGCCAATGCAAGGCTCAATCCCACCACCTCGATCGCGGTGTAGAGTTTGTTTCTGGATAAGAATCTCAGGTAACTTTTCATTTCTTTTTCTTATTTTGGGGTTCTAGTGAAGTTCATTACTTTATTCTTCACTAGAACTATCTCTTTCTGTTGTTTTTTCTTCTTTTCCTATGGTTCTAGTGAACTTTTACCTTTTGATGTTCACTAGAACTGGGTGAGATCCCCGTTCAGGTCGGGGATAAGGTTCTTGATGATATTCCGTCCCGTCATACCCGGCTCCGACCGGTCATCATTCCTTCTTCAGCGCTTCGGCCGGGTTGGTGCGGGCGGCGCGGGAAATCTGGATGAAGACGGCGGCAAGGGAAATAAGAACAGCAAGGATGATGGCGAGCGCATAGACCCACCAATGGTTCCCGATCCTATATACGAAGCCGTCGAGGTATCGTCCGCAGGCGAAGACTGCGACCGGAAGTGCGATGATGCAGGAGATGAAGACTATCTTCATATATTTCCATATACTGCCTGCAGTTTCCTCCTCAACAGTACTGCCGTACACTTTTCTGATGGCTATGTCCGATGTGCTTTCAGACGAAAAATATGTGCTCATCGCAACGAGTCCCATAAATGAAAGGAGAATGGAGAGGAACATAAACAGTTCCATTATCCTCATATTGCTCTTGGCTTCGGTGAGTTTTTCCGTGAGCAGATCCTCAATGTATCCGGCAGTCTTCGGTTCCATATATATGCCGTTGAGTTCTTCGCTGTATTTCCTGTATGCCTCTTCTATCGCCTTTCTGTTCTCGGCGCGATTTCCTGTAGTTTCGATGAGAAGGCCGGCACCATTAGCCATAAAAGGAGTGAAACTCTGTGTCTCATCCACTCTTACCCAGCACCAGCTGCCGGAGTCATCGATAAGGGCATCGAATATTGCAAAATCTTCAAGAATTCCTCCGAACCGGCTGTCCGGATTCGCCAGCCACATCATCTGATTTACATCCGGAATGCCCATCTGGGCTGCAAATGCCGACATATTGTCGTATGTGTCCTGTGTTGTCCATACGGAATTACCCGGGGCATATCCGTCGCTGTTCTTCTTTCCGAAATTATACATCTCGAATGCTTCTGTGTCACATATCAGCATTCCTATCATCTGCTCCTTTCCTGGGTCAGTCTCTACACTGCTTTCCACGAGCCCTCCCGGATAACCTTCCGAAAGACCGATTCTTGTCACGAAAGGCATTTTCCTGATTTCCTCTTCAAGCGGACCACGTTCTTTGATATCGTCCAGCCAGAGATAGTAAAGATCGTCGATATCTGCTCCGACAGGCCTTTCTGCCAGATGCTTCATCTGAAGTTCCATCATTATCGCCAATGCAATCAGTACGATCGACACCGCATTCTGCAGAGCTATGAATATCTTTCCGAAGACCCTTTTGCTGTCGGCTTTGAACTGTCCTTTAAGTACATTCATCGGACTGATCGATATGCCGATTGAAGCCGGGAGAATGCTGGCAGCCAGACCGATGGCCAGGCCGGTGACAAGATAGATGATGACGCAGATAGGGGAGATACTGACTCTGATTGGGATGTCGCTCTGGACCAGTCTGTTGATTGACGGCTCGGATGCGATGGCGATAAGCACGGCCGCTACGGTGCAGAAAATGCTGATTCCGACGGATTCTGCCACATATCTTCTGAATATCGACTTCCTGTCTGCTCCCGATACCATTCTGGTAGCCATCTCTCTTACTCTCTTTCCGGACATCGCTGCGCTGAGGTTGATGAAGTTTACCATTGCAGAGAAAAGAAGGATCAGCACGACTGCCAGCATAATCTTCAGCGTCCTGCTGTCGGCATTGTTAAGGCAATTTGCGAAGTCTGTATCTCCGGCAAAAAACACCTCGTCATATCTTAAGATGAAAGGTTCATATCCCAGGTCGAACGGAGCGCTGTCGAATATCTTCTGCACTTCAGCCTTGACTTTCTCTTCCACATCTTCAATCCTTACCCCTTCGCGAAGCTTTATGAATGTGTATGAGTCGTGGATATATGGAACCGGTCTGCCACGCAAGTTGATGTTGTGGATTATGTCGCAATATGCAAACATTTCATTGTCAAAGTCTTCTATCACTCCGGCGACAATCTGTTCTGGACCTCTTTTGTGGATTCTGCTGCCGATGATCTTGTCTGCTCCTCCGTGCGCATTGGCAAAGCTCTCGCTGACAACCACATTGTTCACATCGTCGAACACATCAGCCGAACTGCTGATGAATCGGATATTGAACATCTCGAAAAACTCCTTGTCCACGTAGATGTTCTCGACGGGCACGACTTCACCATTCAGCCTTGTCGGGCTTTCAAAGATATCATAATAGCATCCGGCCTGCTCGATTTCCGGTATATTCGCCTTAAGGATTCCCGGCGAATCAAAACGAAGACCGAGAACCTTCGTATTCTCGTCACTTCTTCCGATAGTGAATATGCGTTCATAATCCTCGCAGTTTCTTGCCACGGAGTACTGCTGCCATACATACGTTCCGATCAGCAGCACAAATGCCAATGCGATGCTCAATCCCACGACCTCGATCGCGGTGTAGAGTTTGTTTCTGCTCAGGAATCTCAGGTAACTTTTCATATTGCTCTTTTATGGGTGGCACGTAAGTGCTTGGGTGTTAGTGTTTTGTGTTGTATGCCTGCTGTATCTGTGCAGCAGGCATCTGGCGTAAGCGCCTGTTGGATAGGTGGTTATGTGCCACCGCGTTACTCCTTCTTCAACGCTTCGGCCGGGTTTGTGCTGGCGGCGCGGAGGGTCTGCCAAAGGACGGAGGCCAGGGAGATGACCAGAGCAAGCAGCACGGCTACTGCAAACGGCCATATCGTAAGATCGATCCTATAGGCGAACTCTTCGAGATAGCGTCCGCAGAATACCCACGCAACAGGAAGGGCAACTGCACTTCCGATGATGGTGATGATCATATATTCCGATATGTTCCTGCGTGTCTCGCTCGCCATAGTTCCACCGAACACCTTGCGGATGGCGATGCCTTTCTCTCTTTCCGAAGCGAAGTAAGTGCTCATTGCGACAAGTCCGAGGACGGATAATATGACTGCCAGCATTGCGAAGATCTTGAGCAGTTTGACTGTCTGGTTATCTTCCTCCAGTTCCCGCACCATCATATCCTCGACATAACCGAACTCCCAAGGCTCGAGATATACTCCGTTATATTCATCGGAGAACTTGCGGTATATGCTGTCGAATGCTTCGGTTGCCTCGTCGTGGTTGTCATCGGTCTCGATGAGAATGGTGTTGTTATATAGTCCGAAGTCATCGATTGGAAGGACAATCACAGCAACCTTGGACTGGTCCATTCTCTCGTTCATCGCATTGTCTCCTGCGATATTGCCTAAAACTCCGCCGAAGTTGTCGATTCTGGTCCGGTTGAAGTTGCCGTTCCAGGATTTTGCTTTTTTCTCGGCTTCTTCTCTTGAATCAAAGCAGTTGTAGAGGTTTTCGCTGAACCATATCGAATGGGCGAGGGGAGCGCCGAAGTCTTCCCGAACATCGAGATCCCATATCCCGAATGCTTCCGTGTCACATATCAGCAGTTTTACAGGGGTCAGGTCTGTGCTGTTTTCCAGTTGAATTGCAGTGCTGAAATGTACACCTGTAGGGTATCCCCTTGACAGAGCCACCTTCTTCACGAACGGCAATTGTCTGATTTCATCCATCATAGCAATGACATCTCCGGCTTCTTCCGCATCAGTTGACAAGATGAATTTGTCTTCAATATCGGCTCCCAAAGGCATATTGATCATATAGTTCATCTGTTTGTCGAGGACAATAGCCGAGGCTATCAGCGTGATGGCGAGGATGTTCTGAAGCAGGATGAACACTCTGTTCAGACCGGCTCTGCTTTTTCTTCTGTATGTGCCGTTTACAATGCTTATAGGCTTGATGGAAGATATGTTCAGAGCAGGGATGAGGCCGCAGATGCCACCGATCAGCACAACGAACAGTATGTATATAGAGATGCTGGCAGCATTGAACGGGATAGTAATCGTCTGCCCGTAAATGATCCTTCCGATATATGGAGCAAGTGCGAGCGCAATGCCTGCGGCTGCGATGGAACAAATTGCCGTAAATCCGATTGACTCAAGTATATACTTTACTGCGATATCCGCCTTGTCAGCACCGACGAGGCTTCTTGTGGCCATTTCTTTCGCCCTTTTGTTCGTCAAGGCTAGATTCAGATTGATATAGTTTATGACAGCAGAGACCAGAAGAAGCAGGGAAACTATGAGGAGAATGATGATCTGACTCCTGTCTCCCATATTAAGATAACTGTCAATCATCTCACCGGAAAAGTACAGTTTGTCGAACCTCTCGATACCGATGTCGATTGTAAACTGGTCGATCATAGCCGCATTCAACTTCTCACCCCAGAGTTGCCTGAATATCTCCTGGATCTTTCCTCTGAGTGCGTCCACGTCCGCAGACTCGGCCACCTTGATGAATGCCGTTGCAGATAGAGTGAATATCGGATTCTTCTGCGCACTGTCATTCAACGGACTCTCACCTTTGCAGATGAAATCCATATACTTCCAATAGTTGTTGTCGAAATCCTTGATGACACCAGTCACAGTGTATGCCTGGGACGGATAATCAACTGGGACAATCTTCATTCCGACAGCGAGTTCAGGCTTTCCGGCTAGTTTTACGGCGTATGACTCACTGATTATGATGTCAGTATATGATTCCAGACATTCCGCATCACCAATGAGGAATTCATAGTCGAATATGTCGAAGAAGTCTCCTCTTACGCCAAGACCTCTGGTCACGAATCTTTCATCGTCACACTCCATCACGACATCATCGAAACTGTTGACAAGGGTGATTTGCTCTATTTCCGGAATCTGTTCCTTCATAGGCTCGAATATTCCGTATGGCATAGGCTGAGTAGGGATATATATCCTCTCATAATCCGGATTCTCACGGGATATGCTGTATTCCTGCCATACGTAACTGCCGATGATGAGCACGAACGCCAGCGCCACACTCAATCCCACCACCTCGATCGCAGTGTATATCTTGTTTCTTGACAGGAATCTTAGGTAACTTTTCATATTATTGCTGTTTTATGGGTGGCACGTATGTGCCTGGGTGTTAGTGCTTTGTGTTATATGCCTGCTGTGTCTGTGCAACAGGCATCTGGCGTAAGTGCCTGTTGGATAGATGGTTATGTGCCACCGCATCACTCCTTCTTCAACGCCTCGGCCGGGTTGGTGCGTGCGGCGCGGAGGGTCTGCCAGAGTACGGAGGCGATGGTGACTGCGAACGAGATCAGGACACAGAGGATGTAGATGATCCAGACGTTTGTGATCTTGTCTGCGAACTGACTCATTATTGTCGAGAAGGCGAGTACAGCAATCGGGATTGCTATCAGGTTGGCGATCAAGGCAATACGGATGAATGTCATAAGATTCCTTCGGAGTTCCGTGTTGTCGGTACCTCCGAACACTTTCCTGATGGCGATCTCCTTCTCGCGCTCGGTCGCGAAATAGATGCTGATACCGGTAAGTCCCATCACTCCGAGGATGATGATTATGCCAAGGAGTCTTTCTAGAAGGTCATTCAGGCCTTTCCAAGGTGACAGATCTTCTTCATTTATTTCCTTGACATACAGTGCACTCATTCCGAAATCTCTGACGTCATTTACTTCGATTCCGCTTACTTCCTCATATACGTCTGCGATGACTCTTCGGGCCTTTCCGTGATCGCTTACAGTCTTTATGACCATAGCATTGTAATCAATATTCCGTACAACCACTATCACAGGGAAGCCATCAATTTCACTCTGCCCGTTGGAAAAAGGTATGTTGTTTATCATACCGGCTATCCTGTAGTCACCGAATTGCCAACTTAACATTTTCTTGAAATCTTCGGGATAGATGCTTTCTGTCTTTGCAGATTCAGGTGTCATCCATACGCCGGTATAATCATCGGGATCATTGACAGTCATCATTTCAAAGCCGAATATGTCAAATGCTTCTTTCGTACATTCCAGAACGCAGGCCTGTATGCGGTCTCCTGATTCTGACTCGTAGTTCAATCCCATAAGGCTTGACGGGACACATTTGGTCAGGCCGACAGAAAGGATTTCAGGGCGCTTTTCCAGTTCAGATTTCAATGTTTTCGGGTCAAGATGCAGGCTCCAGTCCGGCATAAGGAAGAATACATCTTCAATGTCGCAGTTGTATTCCATATCCATATATCTGCGGTACTGGGCATTGAATACCAATGTGGTTGCGAGAAGAAGGATTGTCATTATAGTCTGGATGCAGATGAATACCTTCGTCATCCTCTTCTTACTGTGATATCGGAAACCGCCCTTGGCAATGTCGAGAGGAGTGAATCTCGAAACGATCATCGCCGGGATCAGACCCGTGATCAGGGTCATAAGCAGGATGAATCCTATGTAAATGCAAATGTCTGATAATGAATACCCTATGCTTAAGGCGCCCTCGCTCTCCAAAGTGCGGAAGAAGGTACTGATCATATCGGTCGTGATGCCAGTAAGGAGAAGGCCCAGTCCGAAACATATCAAGTTCATTATAAGCGCTTCCTTCAGGAACAGCCATATCACCTGACCACGTCCCGCTCCGACAAGTTTTCGTGTCGCAATCTCCTTGGCTCTTCGGGTCGAAAGGGCAACATTGAGGTTGATGTAGTTGGTGATGGCAAAGATCAGCAGGACAAAGGCGATGACGCATACGATGATGAATCCGCTGCCACCGAATTCCTTCAACTGGTAGTTGTCTTTTGTCGTAAGTTCTCCGTATGGTATGATGTCATACCTGTCAGGGTGTTTGAAACTGTATGGACTGTCGGCTTCAGTGTCATCCATAGGACCCCAATATGCAGCACAGGCATCCTGAACCTTCTTTTTCAATGTTTCATAGTCCGTTCCATCCTGTGCCTTGATGAAAGTCATTATGAGGATGTTGTTTCCCCAGAACACCATATCATACTCGTTAGGATTGTCAATCCGGGGAATCATCATATCGTATCGCTTGAATCTCGGGTCGTCGATGTCCTTGAATATACCGGAAACTGTATATGTCTCATTATCAAGATTCAGGCTTCTGCCTATTACGGGACCGTTTTTGGAAAGTTCGTTTGCAAGTGATTCCGATATGGCCATTACAGTCTTGGCTTCCGTGTCGAGGCCGCCCTCAATGAACTCGTGAGGGAAGAAGTACAGGAAATTCCTGTCATACCTTATGTATGTAGCCAACTTTCCCTCCACTTCAAATGTGTAGTCTCCACTCAGATGCGATGGACTGCTGACAATTTCGATCTCCGGAATGTTCTCCTGGAGATATTTCCCGATTCCCGGTGACGAGCACTGCATTCTTGACGCACTCAGACTGTAGATGTTCTTATAGTCCGGGTGTGAATGGTTTGTCTCATTGATCTTCAGCATATAGCTGAGCAAAGGTATGGTCACAGCAATCGCGACACTCAGTCCGAGTATCTCGATCGCAGTGTAGAGTTTGTTTCTTCCCAGGAATCTCAGGTAACTCTTCATTTCTTGTTTCTTTTTGGGTTCTAGTGAAGTTCATTACCTTATTCTCCACTAGAACTATGTAATTCTGTTGTCTTTTCTTATTTTCCTATCGTTTTAGTGAACTTTTACCTGCTGGTGTTCACTAGAACTGGTTGGGATCCCCGATCAGGTCGGAGATGACGTTCAAGATGGCATTCCGGCCCGTCATACCCGGCACCGACCTTTCCCGTCCTGCCCGGCTCAGGTCGGGCATCATTCCTTTTTCAGCGCCTCGGCCGGGTTGATTTGTGCGGCGCGGAGGGTTTGCCAGAGGACGGCAAGGATGGAGATGGTGAATGAAATGAATGTAGCAAGTGCCACGTACCATCCCCAGCCCGGTATGGTCGCCAGGTCGAACCAGGTCTGTTTCATTACCATCCATACTGTCACTGGTACAGCCACGACATTTGCAATCAGGGTTACCTTAAGGAATGACTGGAGGGTGCGTCGGGTTTCTGTGGCTATGGTGCCTCCGAACACTTTTCTGACGGCTGTGCCGTGCGTGTTTTCATCTGCGTAATAGATGCTCATACCAATCATTCCGAGGATTGCTATGAGTACAATCATCAGCGCGATACCGGTGACTACATTCTTTATGAATTCTATCTTCTGCAGGTCGCGTTCGAGAATTTCGTTCAAATACAATGACTCACGTCCTATATGTCTGGGATCCACAACTTTACATCCGCTGATCTTCTCGTATGCTTCTGCTATTACACGTCTTGCATTTTCGTGGTCTCCATTAGTCCGTATTATGTAGGCAAGGTTGTAGTCGTTGACATATTCCTTAGGCCAGACATAGACAAATCCTATCGACTTGTCCTTAATCAATGCAGGCACTCCGCTCATCTGATAATCACCTATGACTCCCAGATTTTTGAATGCGGCAGCAGTGTCATCGAACTCTTCCTGCAGGAATTCACTCTCATTTAAGAGTTCCTTCATTGATTCAGTCATCCAGACGCCGTACGGCTCGTTGCTGAACTTTTCCAATATCTCGAATCCATAGATACCGAATGCTTCCGGTGTACAATAGAAACTGTGTGCCTTCGCTGTCTTATCACCATTCTCACTTATCCATATATTATGTTGATGGCAATTGAACACAGTGCCGTTTGTATAGTCAACAGCCTCTATTTCAGGATGTGTAAGCAGTTCGCTCTGCAATGCATCGTAATGAGTAAAGCAGTTTGATTCCGGCTCCAGTCTGTCACTTGGCAATAGATAGAACAGATCTTTATGATCGCATCCGCTGTCGATATTGATCATATTGTTGTATCCCACTTGCAATATTATGCTGAAGGTTATGAAGGCAGTCGCCAGGATGCTCTGAATGCAGATGAAAACTTTATTCAATATCGTTTTTCTGTTGAATCGGAATGTGCCTTTAGTGACATCGAGGGCACTGAATCGAGAAACATAATATGCCGGAACAAATCCGGATAGAATTGATGTCAGGAACAGGATTGTCAGGATTGCTATGATAGTCAGTGGCTCAAACGATATGTTGAATTTGCTGCCTAATCCGTCATATCCCTGAAGCATTGTGTTGATGACAGGAAGAACAGCGACTGCGATACATACACCGACTATTGTGCAGACCACGGTTACAGCAAATGCTTCTCTGAAGTACTGGAAATATATTACAATCTTCTGCGAGCCTAAAAGATTTTTGGTGGCGGCTTCTTTTGCTCTCTTTCCAGCCAGGGCGACATTCAGGTTGACGTAATTCATCAGAGCCATCATCAAGAGCAGCACAACGAGGATAACAACAATGTTGATGGTAAATTTTGTGTTTATCGTAAAGTATTGATTGGCGTCATCGTATGTGATTTCATCATATCTGACAAGGCTGCATTGTTCATCTGAGAGGCGATTGCTGATGGTATTTATGAAACTCTCCCTATAGTGTTCAGACCAATCTGCTCCACTGGCCGCTACGGTCTCATTGATATATTTTTCGCTGAAGTCCTTATAATGTTTTACCGTCAGTTCCTTGATTTTCTTTTCAGCCTCATCAGCATTGATGCCATCTTTGAACTTTACCATCGTAACCATTCCGGAGAGCATTTCCTGAAATGGAAGTGAAGGGTATTTCTCACCACGTGATGACATAGCCATAATCATATCATTATACTTGATGAGGCCGTCACCAAAGTCTTTGTAGATTGCAGTGATAAGATAGTCCCGCTCAAGAAGAGTAATGGTTCTGCCTATTGCATCACCCTCTGGAAAGAAAGTGTTTGCAAAGGTCTCTGATATGCCTACCTCGGAAGGAACCTTCAGGAAACTGTCATCTCCTGCTATGAATTCCCGTGGAAAGAAGTCAAAGAAGTTTTCTTCACACCAGTTTATCTTTACGCAGTCGGCATTCTTTAAGGTGAAGTGCCCCGGATATAGGAGCATCGTGCTGGTAGATTCAATCTCCGGGATATTATCTGCCAGATGCTCTCCCAACGCCCAGGTGGTGTGAAGGGAGTTCTGATATGATACAGAATATATCCTGTCATAATCAGGATGTTCTCTTCCCATTTTGAATATGTTGACCAGCCAACTTGTGAGTATGGTTACAAAGGCGAGAGACAAACTCAGGCCTACCACTTGAATAGTTGTGTATCTTTTGTTTCTTCCTAGGAATCTTAGGTAACTTTTCATAATTTTATGACTTAATGCTGAAAAGGGGAATGGCAATCTTATAACCCAAATAATTAGTGTCTTATATTCAACTAACTCAACCATTCCCCGATTCAGCGGGAGAATTCGTATCATTTATTCCTTCTTCAGCGCCTCGGCCGGGTTGGTTCGCATCAAGCGAAATGCCTGGAAACTGATGGAGATGATGACTACCGTTATGACAATAATGACGGAAATTATATATATCCATACTGTGTCTTCAATCCTGACCGGATACCCGGAGAGCCATCTGTCGATATATGAATAGGCCAGAGGTATTGCAATGGCTGCACCTGCAAGTACCGGGATCAGGAATCCTTTGACCATCTGCCAGAAAACCTCTGCATTCGAACTGCCGAAGACCTTGCGGACAGCAGTGTCGTGCGTGCTCATCTGAGCAGAGTATGAACTCAAAGCAATGATCGCCATTATTGTAATAAGAATGCTTAGCAGAGCGAATGTGCCTATCATTGCAAAGACCTTCTGCTCGTCCTTGAACTTTTCTTCTACAAGGGAGTTCAATGTCTCTATCCGAGGCATATTCTCGGCATCCTTGCGCTCGCTATAGAAGTCACGTATCTTTTTCAGAGCATCTTTTTCATTGCCGTTTACCTTTACCAGCAATCCGAACAGATACGAGTCGGTATTTGACTGGATAAGGATGCCTTGAATTATTTGTGGGTCATACTCCTTTATAGACCTCAATTTGAAATCTGATACGACGCCGTCAACTGACCAGGGCACGTCCATATTTATCTTACCTTCATCAATATGCTGCTTTATCTGTTCATACGAACTCTTGCATAGCAGGCTCTTCCTTATGGAACCATCGTTCATTGTCTTGGATGTTCCGAAGTCTTCAAGAACTTCGATTCCAAGAATATCAAGTGCCTCTGAATCACCGCTCAGGACGTGCATCAGGTGTTCTTTTGAAAGATAGGTCATCACCCCGAAATCTGTAGGAGGTGCAGCCAGACTGCCGATCCTGTCCACATAACTCTCTTCCAGGAGTTCGTCCTTGAATCTGAGGTCGTCTTTTGTGACAAAATCAACATATATGATGTTGTCAGTTTCATATCCCATAGGGGTATTGATCATATATCTTGTCTGAGCATAGATGGTCAATGTCACGGCTATGGCCGCTATGCTGAGCAGACCTTCCAGTCCGATGAATATTTTTCCTATGGTGACTTTGTCGCTTTTTCTTGCTTCCCCCTTTATTACCTCTATCGGTTTGTATTTAGACATTACCAAAGCCGGCACAAGGCCTGCCGCAAGAGACAGAATCAGGATGACCGCAACTGCGAATATCCACATAGCGTATGTGTTGAACAAAGCAATATGACTGCCGAGAAGTTCTCCTACTATATCCTTAAGTGCGAACGCAAGTGTCACTGCGATTGCGAATGACGCGCCCACCAGAGTTGCAGCCTCTGATATGCATTTGATATAGATTCCTTTTCTTGTGGTGCCGAGCAGTTGTCTGGTTGCCATCTCCTTCACTCTGAATCGGGAGAATGCCATCGTAAGGGAAATATAGTTAAGACCAGCAAACACGAGAAGAATCATACAGGCAAACATAAATGTCCGATACATATTTACATTTGTAATGTTATCGAAATGGGTTCCGGAGAGATCGCTTGTGTGATGAATGTGGCTGAATGGGATCAAATCGATCTTTGTGTATCGGGCATATTTCTTGTCCGGGTCTGTGTCATTATTTTCCAGCAGGAATTTTCCGATCTTATCAGTGTCTGCTCCTTCTGAAAGTTTTACATAATGGATGGAGTTAGGACGACCTAAACGCATCTTTATGTGTGCCGGATACATTGTGTTGTCGATATTGTTGATATAGTCCAGATTCAGGAACATTCCACGATCCTGAAGAACGGTCTTTCCCATATCTTTATAAACGCCTGTTACCGTCAACTGAACATCCTTCAGACGATGCTCGTTTATGATCAGCGTCTGTCCGACTGGATTCCGGTCAGGGAACATCGCATTTGCCACCGTTTCTGAGATAACGGCAGCATTCGGCAGTTCCATAACAGCCTCAGGGTCTCCATATTTGAGTTCAATTCCGAAGAAATCAAAATAGTTACCACGTATCAGGACTGGCGTGATGTCCATCTTCTGCTCTCCTGAAACTGTCTGTATGTACTGGGTCTTTCCGTCGTATGCGGTGTGAATGATGGCATTGCACCAATCTTCTATTTCAGGCACCTGCGGGAATACAACTTCAGGATCCGGCCTGTAGAATTTTGAGTCATCTGGCAGGACAAGATAAATATCATCTTTGTTCTTTATCTTGTTGTCGCAACTCAAGTCATCGAATACGACATTTCCGAGCAGCAGCACGAATGCCAGTGCGACGCTAAGTCCCACGACCTCGATCACTGTGTATAGTTTGTTTCTTGATAGGAATCTTATGTAACTTCTCATATTGCTGTATTATCGGTGGCGCGTAAGTGCCTGAATGTTAGTGTTTTGTGTTATATGCCTGCTGTGTCTGTGCAGCAGGCATCTGGCGTAAGCGCCTGTGGGATAGGGGGGGCGTGTTGCGCTTTATTCCGTCTTCAGCGCTTCAGCAGGGTCGGCGGTAGCGGCGTTCCAGCAGCGGAGGACAACCACGCCGACCGTCACTGCCATCACGGCGACAAGCGCCAGGGCGAACACCCACCAGTACATAGGACAGCGGTGTGCGAATGTGGCAAGGTAGCGGTCCACGATGACCCAACTTACCGGTGCAGCCACGGCGAAGCATACGAGCACGATCTTCACGAAGCGGCTGCTGAACATTGCCAGGATATCACGCACGGTCGCGCCGTTCACTCTGCGCAGAGCAATCTCCCTGCGACGATACTGCGTCTCGAACATCACCAGACCGAACACTCCCATAAGGGAAATGATGATCGCTACAAGGGTGAAGAGGCTGATGAGTTGTGAAAGCGACTCTTCCTTTCTGTATGTCCAGTTGATGTTCTCGTCGAAGAAATATATCTCCCATTCATCCGGTGAGAAGTCATACCTCCATTCACTCAGGACTTTTCCGATATGCTTCTTCACCTCATTGTAGTCAGCACCTGCAGCCACTCTGATGAATGCTGTGGAAGGATGCCACCAAGGCTCGCTTCCGAAGACATAGAGTGCAAACGGAGTGACTTCCTCCTTAAGGGTCTTGAAACTGAAGTCGTCGCAGAATCCGACGATTGCAGCATCCTGGTCTGCGTGTCCGCTTACCCTGTCTTCGAGAGTGAATCCATATGTCCTTCTTGCTGCCTCATTGAAAATGAATGTACCGTTCGGATTGTTCTCATCTTCCTTGCGGAATG
>JAGAIM010000129.1 GCA_017626555.1 Bacteroidales bacterium | reverse complement strand
GTCGGTGAGATAGAAGTTGAGAGTACCCGGGATACCTACCTCCACTCCCACATAAAGGAAGATGGCGATGACACCGAATACAAGATGCTTGTACTTGAGAAGGTTCTTCACGGTTGCGTCTGACTTCTCCTGCTCAGGCTCGACGAATGGGACGAAAGTGAGGATGATGAATGTAGTAGCAAACACACCCATTGCGATGAAAAGCACCAGATTGACATCAGCGATCTGAGTACTTGCTGTAACCGATCCGACAAGGGCACCCACAAGCATAGGAGTGAGAGTTCCGACAAGCGAGTTGAATGTTCCACCGATCTGAACGAACTGGTTTGCCCTGTTTCCGCCACCACCTAGGATGTTGAGCATAGGGTTCACCACTACATTGAGGATACATACGGAGAATCCGCATACGAATGCTCCGAGAAGATATACGAAGAAATTCACAGGAAGACCTGCAAGTGAAACGCCCACGCCCACCTTTCCGGAAAGGAACTGGATGAATACACCCACAAGACCTACGCCCACACCAAGAAGAGTGGTCTTCTTATAGCCATATTTATTGATGCACTTACCCGCAGGAATACCCATAAACAGATATGCGAGGAAGTTCATCATATTACCCATCATTCCCCATACATTGGAGCCTTCGATTCCAGGAGCCTGTTTCCATATCACTCCGATAGGGGCTGCAAGGTTGGTAACGAATGAGATCATTCCGAAGAGGAAGATCATAGTACCCACCGCTACCCAGTTTGTCTTGTTATTGTTCATTGTCTTATCAGTTTAGTTGTTATTCGTACAATGGAGAAGGATATACGCCTTTGTCAGCGAACTCCTGAAGTTTAGCCACCACTCCAGGACGGTCTTCCTTGAATGTGACGCCGAACCACTTTGATGTGGTCTTGAGGAGTTCACATTTACCTGTTCCCTTTTTAATGAGACTGTCAATGACAAAAGGAATATAGAACTCCGACTTGAGTTCGGTGATATTGTCCTTAAGGAAGTCGGTGAATATCTCCTCGCTCTTTTCGAAATAATCAGGAGTGAATCCCCACATATTCATAGAGCAGAGTGCATCCGGAGCAAGTTCTACGACTTCACCTGTCGTGCTGGCACGTCCGGTAATGATACCGTCTTCATTGCGTGCGATCTCGTGATGCTCCACGACGCTTGTAAGAAATCCGTTGTCATCTGCCGCTCCTACGCCTCTGGATACCTGGCCTGATTCAGAAAGTGTATTCTCGAGACGGAATCCTACGAGCGAATAATGTCCGGTGTTGCCTTCGTTGGCTCTGAGCCAGTCTGCAAGCACCTGGAACGAATCACGTCCGTAATAGTCGTCACCATTGATCACCGCAAATGGCTCTTTGATGACATCCTTGGCCATAAGGATAGCGTGTGCGGTACCCCACGGCTTCTGTCTTTCCGGATTGAGGACGAATCCTTCAGGAATCTTGTCAAGTTCCTGAGTAACGAACTCGAATTCAAGAGGTTCACCGTCAATGCACTTCACATTGCCATACTTGGCATTCACAGCCTTCATCATATCATCCTTGAAATATTCTCTGACGATATATACGACCTTGCCGAAGCCGGCGCGAACTGCATCATAGATTGAATAATCGATTATAGTTTCTCCATTAGGGCCTAAGGTGTCCATCTGCTTCAGTCCGCCATAACGGCTTCCCATTCCTGCAGCAAGGACCAAAAGTGTTGGTTTCATTTTCTATATGTTTTAATTACGGTTACTATTTAATGATTGAATCTGCAATGCCGATGATCTGCTGAGCAAGAGCGTCAGCCGCCTCCTTAGTTGCCGCTTCTGCATAGATGCGGATGATAGGCTCGGTATTGGAACGACGCAGGTGAACCCACTCCTTACGCGACTCGAAAGATATCTTCACACCATCAATCGTGTTAATATCCTCTGCAGCATATACTTTCTTGACTTCGTCCAGAATCTTGTCGATCAGAGCCTTGTCGGAAAGTTCGATCTTATTCTTGGCGATCACATACTGCGGATATGTAGCGAGGAGTTCGGACACCTTCATCTTCTTGTAAGCCAGATTGGTAAGGAAGAGTGCAACACCGACCATAGCGTCACGTCCGTAATGAAGTGCAGGATAGATGACTCCTCCGTTACCCTCACCGCCTATAAGACAGCCGCACTCCCTCATCTTTGTGGTCACATTCACTTCACCTACTGCTGCCGCTGTATATTCTCCGCCATATTGCTCGGTCACATCACGCAGTGCTCTTGAAGAAGAGAGGTTGGATGAAGTGGTCATTCTGTATGGTGCTGCAACCTCGTCAAGAGACTTGCCGGACTCAAGAGCCTCGTTGTAAACACGTGAAAGAAGATAATCAGCCACGCTCACAAGTGTATATTCTTCGCCGAAAGGCTTTCCGTCCTCGCATATAAGTGCAAGACGGTCCACATCCGGATCGACTGAAACACCAAGGTCTGCCTTATTAGCCACAACGGCATCGCAGAGTTCCACAAGATTGGCAGGAAGCGGCTCAGGATTATGAGCGAACTGTCCGGTAGGATCGCAGTTCACGCATACACATTCAACTCCGAGACGCTCAAGAAGACGTGGCATAATTATACCTCCGACCGAATTGACCGCATCAAGAGCAACCTTGAAGTGAGCATTGCGAACAGCCTCGACATCCACTGCCGGAAGAGCGAGAACCGCATCTATGTGCTGGTCTGTGAAATCCTTCTCTTCGATATTTCCAAGACTGTCAACATCTGCAAAAGTAAAATCCTCCTGTTCTGCACATTCCAGAATGGCAGCACCCTCGGCTGCATTAAGGAATTCACCCTTTTCATTAAGGAGTTTGAGCGCATTCCACTGCTTAGGATTATGCGAAGCGGTCAGGATTATACCTCCGTCTGCCTCTTCGAAAGTCACAGCCATTTCTGTAGTAGGTGTGGAAGCGAAACCAGCCTTAACCACATCAACGCCGCAAGCGATCAAAGTGCCGCAGACAAGATGTTCCACCATATCACCGGAGAGGCGGGCATCCTTGCCGACCACCACCTTGTAGCGCTCACCATCAGCCTTCGGCCTGCGCTGGCGCATCTTCTCGCAATAAGCGTATGTGAACTTAACTATGTCAATAGGTGAAAGGCCTTCACCAGGGGCTCCGCCAATAGTACCACGGATACCTGAAATCGATTTTATAAGTGTCATATATGATAATGTTATTTGATTCTTTCCTTAAAGAATTTTTCCTGTTTGCCTGACCATCCGGAAGGATAACTATGCCCCATTTCCGGTGCTATTATCATTTCCTTGTCCTCGGTATCGAGGTTGTTGAAAGCCGCGAAATTTGTGTGAGGAGGGCAGGTGCCGTCCTGGAGACCGCTGCTCGCAAGCACTGCACACGAAATCTTTGTTGCAAGATTCTTAGTGTCATAATATGAGAGGAATGCATACATCTCCTCATCAGTCATCGAGCCCTGATTGTCCTTTGCAGTGTTACCAGGCCACGAAACGATATTGAAATAGTCTGGATAGTCGCCCAGGAATGCCACATTTGCAGCAATCGCTGTGAACGGATAGTCGCTCAAGGCTGCACAAGCGTATGAAAGCGCGCCACCTTGGCTCGAGCCCTCTGCAAAGAGGTTTGTCATATCACTGGTCGGACGGGAGGCCATAAAGCGTACCGCCTGGACGCAATCAAGGAAGGCACCTCGATAGTAGAATCCGTCCTTGTCTCCGAAATTGAATCCGAACCAGTTATACTTGTCTTTCGGGTTCATAATCGACGCATATTCACAAGGATCTGCCGCTTTCCATTCACCGTGTTCCGCTATCCATTCTTCTGTCTTCTCGAATGAGGCAGGACGATTGTTGTGATACTGTCCGCGGGTAGAAAGATAGAACTCAGCATAATCTCCTGATCCTCCTGTAGGAACTGTCACTGAGCCGCCACGGTCATCCCATCCGAAGAAATGCATCACTACAGGATGCTTCTGTCCGTCCTGAGGCTCGACATAGAAGCCACGCACGATGACCGGCTCGCCGTCAGGGCTGTTAGGAGCCGACTGCATCTCCACCAGATAAACCTTACGTTTGGCGCTGCTCTTTGATGCCACCTCGACAAGAGTCACTGTCTCTCCCTCCTTGAGTTCAGGAAGGCTCAGTTTGGCGTTTGTCCAATATTCGTCAAAATCCGGCTGCATATCCGGAGCGGAAACCACATCGTATGGAGAGATGCCGAAGAAGAACGAGCGCGCGGTCTTTTTGCCTACTGTACATTTTGCCTTGTAGAAACCCGGATCCAGATCCTCCTCCGTTGTTATAGTCACCTTCGTCGTACCTGAAGCAGGGACATCCACACTTTGTTCGACGGTAGTAACGGACTTCTTCAGGTCAGTAGTTATGGCCACCTTGACAGTCTCTGTCACATCCACTTTATTCGGATTCGTCACCTCGATGACAATGGCAGGTCTTGCATCCCACACCCAGTTGTCAGTAACAAGAACATTACCTTTGAGAGCCTCCAGTTTGACCGGTTCTTCCTGCTGCTGTTCATCATCCGGAACCGGATCCGGCTCCGGTCCGACCGGATCGGTACACCCTACAAATACTGTCACCAACAAAGTCAGGGCAGTCAAAAGAACGAAAGGATTCTTTTTCATAATCATCTCTATTTTATCAATTTCTTTATTCTTTCCGAAAGTTCCGCATTTTCATAAGTTCCGACAAAGTCCTCTGAATGAGGTCCCCACGCAAATACCGGGATAGCCACGCCGTTATGACCGGTGTTGGAAAAATTCACCGACACCTTCTGATCCTTGACGCTGCCTGCAAGAAGGGTCATTCCACCAGTAGCGTGGTCGGCTGTCACCACCACCAGAGTCTCACCGTCTTCTGCAGCCCATTCGAGGACAGTGCCGACGGTACGGTCGAAGTCGAAGATCTCCTCCATAACAAAGCCCACCTTGTTGGCGTGTCCGTAGTCATCTATGCAGGATCCCTCCACCATAAGGAAGAAGCCTTCCTTGCAGTCAAGAAGTTCAAGAGCCTTGCGGACTGAAGCCTGATGTACATCACCTCTGTCCAATGCCGGAGGAAGTTCCTTATAAGCAGTCAGAGCAATGACCGGTGTACTTTCCACAGCCTCCAGAGCATCGATGTCCTTGACAAATGTATATCCCTTGCTTTCCACCTCCGCTGTCAGATCGCGTCCGTCAGGACGGTTTTCCCACCATTTGAGTCCGCCGCCGAAAAGGAAATCTAGTCCGCTGTCCACAAACTGGGCGGTGATATTGTACAGGCTGTCACGATGTGCCGCGTGAGTCGAGAACACTGCAGGAGTGGCATCGCAGATACGGCATACTACCGATGTACCTGTCTTTTTCCCTTTGGATTTTGCATATTCGGACAAAGTCTCGAGCACCTCATCATCAGGGCTCATTGCAATCTTGCCGTTCTTTGTCTTGGATCCGGTAGCCAATGCCGTTCCGGCTGCAGCGGAATCCGTCACCAGCCTGTTTGCCGAATATGTCCACTGGATGCCTGTAGAAGGGAAATTATCTATGATATTGAGACTGCGTCCGTTACATATCCAGGCAGCGCTCAACTGCTCGAGCCCCATTCCGTCCCCAATCATCAGAATGACATTCTTCACCTTCCTGCCCTTCGGCTCTTCAACCGACACAGTCTCGTACGGCTGATACATCGTATAGTGGTCGTCTTCATCGAAATTATTGACCGCATAACGTGACTTATCCCTTGAATCAGGGTCTTGTGCTCCAAGTGTCACACAAGACAGCAGGAGAGTAAACAGTATATATGCTTTTTTCATTTTAATATTTTTTATCATACAAAGATATAAAGATTCCTCGACTTCGCTCGGAATGACGTATGAAAAAGGTCTCCCGTCAATGATAAGACTTCACTATCCTGCCGTCGGAAGCAAGAGTGATCCGGAAAGGCAGGTAGGAAAGATCATACAATCGTGCTGCCTCCTTCATACCGTCCGGACACCAAAGCAGAGTCCATTCCGACAGCACTTCCTCAGGCAGACGCGCGGATATATTGTCGATATGCATCGGGGACCCGTTGACCAGTACCGCCAGCCTCAGACAATCGCCGGAGCCTGGAGAAGAGGCATTTTCCCTCAGCATATCCAGACAGGACGGACAGTCCGCATCGAGGAAGACAAGCAGAGTCTCCATCCCTCTGAAATCAGAAAGAGAATACTCCTTGCCCGATCTGTCGGCAAGTCGCAGTTCTTCAGGTAAAGATCCCGGCTTGTTTTTCCCGAAAAGAGACTTCATTTCAGAAAAATAATCCAGTTCATAATCATCCAGTATCCTGTCACTCAAAGCCTTATCGACAAATACTTCAAAAAGCGCTTCGTTCCTGTAAGGTGAATCCATATAATGGAGGCAGGCCCGGAACCACTCCGCCCACAACATATATGCGACCTCATTCTTGGCGGCAGAATCCATAAAGGCAGTCATCTGAGCGGTTGCAACATCCTCCGGCACTTCATTCAGCAGGCCCACATACCCATAGAATTTCTCCTGCGCCGCATCAATGTCATCAAAGGAATCCAACGATCTGAAATCGTGAGAATTCCAGTAATTACAAAGTTCCTGTGCCGGATCGGCACAGGAACTCACGGCAGCAAATGCTGCCACCACCAATACTAACCAATGTGTGATTCTCATCATTTTATATCTGCGTCATATTCAATCTTCTGTCCGGGAACGAGATGCGCGCACTCGATTGCAGGCACGGCCTGAGCCGACACACCGTCACCCTTGACATATATCCACTGTTCCTGTCCGGGCATAAGGTTCTTGAGCGAGTACTCGCCCTTTACGCCTCCGATAGAAACATAAGCGTCCCTGTAGATCGGAGCCACACCGATGTTGGAGATGAGGACAGCCGCCTCATTACCCTTTACACGGAAATCCTTGATCTCGAACTTGTATCCCATCGACATCGAAGCCTCCTTTATCCTGTCCATTGTCTGGTATCCAGGCTGGTCGTTGCCGATGATATATGTCATATTGTACTTCGCGACTTCGTCCTCAAATACACGGCCGTACATTCCGGCAGTGTCAAGACAATGCTTCTGATCGAAATCAGTGTAGTAACTGAATTCTCCGCCGTGCGGGCCGGTCTTATAACGCTCCTCTCCGAAGAAAAGCCAGCAGTCACGATTGTACTCATTATGAGTCTTGTGCATAAAGGAATCGTCGAAGTTGCCGAAAGGTATCTCGAGAAGTTCAGGTTTAGCCTTGAAAGGAGTATAAGATTCATCGGCAGCATCAATCGAAATGCTCCAGGTGGTCTTGTCGAAATACTTGTCCATTTCCTTGAAGAAGGTCTCCTGGAACTCCTTGGAAGGGAATGTCTTGCCCATTATCCTCGGTCCGTCATAAATATGATATTCCGCCCAAAGACCGAATCCGGTCTGAACAAAAGCCAGACGAGGGTCATTGTCATATCGCTCTGCAAATCTTTTGTGGAAATCAAGATGGAATCTCTGCAGTTCCTCGCAGCGCCAGTCAGGGAAATATGTATCCCTTCCCTCGCTCTTTCCGACAGTCTCCTCATAGCCTGGCCAAGCCTTGATATAATCAGGAACAGAACACTGTTGTCCCACGTATGTATATCTGAAACGCACCACCAGTTGATGTCCGCGTGAGGCAACCTTCTCAAGAAGATTGTCCATAGGAGTCCAATCATAGACATCCTTCTCCTTACATACTTCATTGTAGAGCATATAGGCAAATTCCAACTGAATCTTGTCCTTGCCGGTGATGCAACGTCCGTTGGTAGTCCAAAGAACTATACCTGTCATAGGCTGAACATTCTCCACCTTGCTCTGAAGAGGCACACGGTCGAAGTCTGCATACTCCCCTTTCGATTTGTCGGAAGGGGTGCAGGCAGCCACAACCAGAATCACTAATACTAACAAATGTTTAACTTTTCTCATCTTATATCTGCATCAAATTCTATCTTTTGTCCAGGAACCAGATGGTCACAGACTATCTCCGGAACCGAATGAGCGGACACGCCGTCACCAGTCACAAGCACCCAATGCTCATCTCCCGGCATAAGGTTCTTGAGCGAATACTCGCCCTTTACGCCTCCGACAGAAACATAAGCGTCCCTATATATCGGAGCCACACCGATGTTGGAGATGAGGACAGCCGCCTCATTACCCTTTACACGGAAATCCTTGATCTCGAACTTATATCCCATCGACATCGAAGCCTCCTTGATTCTGTCCATAGACTGATACTTAGGCTGATCATTGCCGTTGATGTATGTCATATGGTACTTCGCCACTTCATCCTCGAACAAACGACCGTACATTCCTTCTTTATCCAAAGTATGTTGTTGGTCATAAGTCTTATAATAACTGAACTCGCCACCTACCGGAGCCGTTTTATATCTCTCATCAACATTGAAGAACAACAGGCAATCGCGATTATACTGGTGATGTGTTTCGTGCATAAAAGAGTCATCGAAAAGGCCGAAACGGATGTCAAGAAGTTCAGGTTTAGATTCAAATGGAGAATATAATTCCGGAGCAGCATCCTTAGAAATACTCCAGGTGGTATTCTTGAAGTATTCATCCATCGCTCTGAAGAACTTTTCCTGGAATTCGTGCGAAGGAAAAGTCTGCCCTATGATTCTCGGACCATCATAAATATGATATTCCGCCCACAAACCGAATCCTGTCTGAAAGAAAGCCAGACGGGGGTCATTATCATAACGTTCAGCAAACTTCTTATGGAATTCAAGATGGAATCTCT
This sequence comes from Bacteroidales bacterium, assembly GCA_017626555.1. Classification (GTDB taxonomy): domain Bacteria; phylum Bacteroidota; class Bacteroidia; order Bacteroidales; family UBA932; genus Cryptobacteroides. Next base: position 80,368 of record JAGAIM010000129.1, on the reverse strand, counting down.
GAAGTTCCTCACAACGCCAATCAGGAAAATATGTATCTTTCCCTTCACTCTTTCCCACAGTCTCCTCATAGCCGGGCCAGGCCTTTATATAGTCAGGCACTGCACACTGCTGGCCGACATACGTATATCGGAAACGTATAACGGCCTGATGACCGCGCGAAGCGGCCTGTTCAAGCAATCTGTCCACTGTTGTCCAGTCATACACACCCAGTTCCTTGCAAACATCACTGTAGAGCATATATGAAAACTCCAACTGAATCTTATCCTTTGCTGTGGTCGAACGACCATTGGTATTCCAGAGAACAATTCCGGTCATAGGCTGCACATTCTCCACCTTACTCTGCAGAGGCACACGGTCGAAGTCTGCATACTCCCCTTTCGATTTATCGGAAGGAGTGCAGGAGGCCACCGCCAGAATCATTAACGATATTATTATCGGTTTCATTTTCTTTGACTTTAGATCCTTCGCATTCGCTCAGAATGACAATTATTCGTTCAGGATGACAATTTAAAAAGTAAAATCAACTCGGAAAAGGGCTGATCCTTCAGAATCATCAGCAACCCATACGCAACTACGCTCATAGTCAAGATATACCGATTCACAGTTGCCCGCATAGTTCACCTTGTAGGTTGCAAGATGCTTAGTGGCGTCGCCGTTGAAGAGATAAATGGATTGGCTCTCGGAATCGATGATCCAGATCTGATCCTTGACAGGATCATAGCAGATGTCTGCTATCTCCTGACAACCTATGGCCACTGTCTTGAGACTCTTGCTCCACACTACTGTGCCATCCAGCCTGTACGCCCAAAGTCTTGCATCTATCTGAGCACCGACGAGAATCATTCCGTCCTTGTACCACGAGATTCCTTCGACACCGCTGTTGCCATAATTGGCAGCCTCTTCTACATAGAACAAAGCCTCGGCCTTCTTATACTCAGGTGCCTTTACGATGCCGATGAAATTGCTTTCACAACCGAGATAAAGATCGCCCGTCTCCGGATTGATGGTTACGGCCTCCATATCAAGCGACTGAGAGAAAACCTTCTCGACTTGACCCTCAAAGCCGATCTTTGCAAGCATTCCCTGGTCTCCGACGCCCCAGAGGAAAGTTCCGTCAGTGTGCAGACAGAGACCTGAGAGTTCCGTTATGGCTGCACTATATTTCTTGTAAGCACCTTTGACTGGAGTACCGGGTTCGTTCTCGAACGGTACGGAATCTATGCTGATGCAACGCACAGCAAAGCCATTTGATTTAGGTTTGGTTCCATTGCCATAAGAAGCACCACCAGCCTCATCAGGGAAGATTCGGAAATTGTATCCATCGGTCGCAGAATCCGACTCACGCGAACACCACAAGCGCGTTCCCACACCATACTGACTGTACTTGCCCTCGGTGGTGATATAGCCTCCGAGAGGATATACCGTTTCCGGATTTCCTACAGTAAACATATAACTTTCAGGAGAATACTGCCAACCGGGAACCTCCCAAGGATAGTTAGAATAAAGAACGACCTCTGAACGGTACGGCACCTTGTATCCCGGAGGACAAGGGTCATACATAGTCTTGGTACTATTCCACATATCAAGGGTCTTCATCTCATTCCAACTACCGTCATAATCGGCAAAGGCTGTAGGGTTCTTAAGGGTCTTTGACAGTGACATCTGTCCACCGAAAAGAGTCATTTCCTGACCCGCAACGGAAGCAGGAGTGCCTGCCGCAAAGTCAGCGACTCCAGGGAACGGATCCTTGCGGCCCCACTGATAGAAAAGTCCGGCCGACTTAGGAGATGCACTTTCTGCCGATGTCGCTACAAGCGCTCCGAGATTGCGGTCCATCGACTTCTTCCTTGAAATACCGTAAAGATTCTCTGTTATCGGGGTTTCAGGCACCCAGATGTGCCAGCTCCACATAATCACTCCCATATCATTCCTAACAGCAATGACTGCATTGCCAGGATGGAATCCCTCGGCCACGCGGAAATATACATTATCCTTCTCATAATCCACAGCGGAAATAACACTATTTGCAGCCACATCCTCTGTAGTTCCCCAGGATTCCCAAAGGATCTCAACAGAGCCGATTGACGAAAGGTCGGCAGTACTGTTACCCTTTACGGCCTTGAAAGTATAGACACCAGGTTTGGTTACAATGTAACAATTGGCTGTCTCAACAGCACCGAGATCAGTCGCTCCTGCCGTAGGAATGGAAGATAAATGATTGTCCGACGACTGACTGAAGTCAGCAAGTTTTGAAGTTATGTCTCCAAGATCAATGAATTCACTTCTCTTGACCTGATACCGGTCCTCTGTATAATAACACTTTACAGTCTTGCCATTCTTATAGAAAACAATATTGAAACCATCAGTGAACGAAGGTTGGTCAGGAAAGCATATATGATTGCAAGTCTTTCCGTCAGCAATCACATTTCCTTCGAGAACAGCAAGAGCAGTGCCTCTGGACTTTGCATACAACTTTGAATTCGGTGTAATCTGACAAGTCAATGAAGTATATCCTATGACTTCTTCATTATTCCCACGGAACTCATAAGAATCAAAGTCTCCTGAGACAGTAAAGACAACGCCTCCGACAAGAGATTCAAATACGAACTTCTTTTCACTGTCATAGCCACCCATAAGCAATGCATTTGTACTTGTGAAATTGTTCATATCCTTACACTGACTGATATTGCTGACCAAATCAGCAGGGTAAGCGGCATAATACTTAGACTTCACGATTTTCTGCTCATAAGGTGTAATTCCTGCAACACTCACATAGCAGGTCTTTCCATCTGATGAAATGTCAGCAGCGGTCAAAGTAACGATTGCCTGATCCTCTGAATACTCTCCGTGTATGAGAATCTTGTCTCCGGGAATCCATTCCTGCTTGCCGTTGACGTAAGAGGCAGGCAATGCGCAGGCGTGCTTATCTTCCGTATTAGGAACATCCGGCTCCGGACCTACTGGCCTTTCGCAAGAAATGAACAATGCACTTACAAGCAGTATGCTGAAAATCTTTTTCATATATGTTTATTTTACAGATTTCTCGACTTCGCTCGAAATGACAGTATTAAATTGTGAATTCCATTACCTTGTTATAACCAAGTTCTTCATCCCAGATGCCGTCATTGGCAAGACGGATAGAGAAGCGTGAATTGTCGTGAAGCGTCGGCTTCGGATCCGGCAGGTTGAGATACAGAGTGCAATTTCCTGATGCATCAGAAGGAATCGCTATGGCTTTCTCTATATTGACAGTCCTTCCGGCAAACCAGTAACGAGGATCAACGTCATCGAAGTCATATACTGTCTTATTTCCGCTTCCGTCAACCAGGATAATCTCGAAACCACGACCGTTCATCGGAGCGGCAAATCCTGTATTCCTGATCTGGAGAGCCACAGTCATATCCTGACCGGCCGCAGGAGTCGAATGATATACATCGGCAAATGAAAGTCTGTATCCGAGACGACGCTCGATCTCATCCCAGCAGCCTCCGTTCTTCCATACATTGTGCACCTGCCGGTTATACTCGATGTTAAGGTAAGTCCAGTGATAATCCTCACAATCCTTGAGGGTGACATCACACTCGCAGAAAGCAGACACAGCACAAGTCTCTCCTCCCATCAGCACATATCGGGTGTCACTTTTCCAATAATCTCGTGTCAAAGCACTCTCGAATGTACCCTGATCATTAGAAGACGCGCCAAAACAGTCGTTGAATCCGCTGACGCGTGCCTTGTCCGAGCCATTGTACGCAGTTTCAATAGTCAGGGTATCGCGGTAACTGTTTGCATACATATTCCTCTTGAACATAGGAGTACGCAATCCTATCGAGCGTTCCTTTGGAAGAGCCTCAAGCATTGCATCCGTAACTTGCTTGCGAAGGGTATGTTCCTCCGGAGTCGATGGAGTGAACTCGAAATTCTCGGTGTAGTACCACTCTCCCCATACTCCCACAAAACCTGCCTGGAGACACATTATCACATCACTGTATTCCTGAAGGATAGGCTTGATGTCGGAGATATGCATCTGAACGACCTCAGGGGTAGGATCCCACGGTTTCTCGTTCTCACTGTCGGAGTATGCAAAACGCATAATACACTTTGCACCGTTCTCACGGAGAACCTGCATATTGTTGCGTACCATCTGGAGGAAGTCCTCTGCGATATGACCGTCCATATACTTCTTAGGATAGAAGCCCAGATAGCATATTGTCCTGTTCTGGAGCCTGTTGGACTCGATCTTGCTTGCTGTCAGAAGGCTTGCAGAAGCAGACTTGAAACTCTGAGTGAAATAGAATCCTCTCTCAGGATTAGGAAACAAGCCATCTGACTCTGTAAATGATATATGATGCAAATGACTATAGTCAGGCAAGACATCCGGCTCGTGAATAGAGTTATCAGGTTCTTTATCCTCAACCAACAACGGCGTTATATCCCCAAGATCTACAAAACTGCCTCGTGGAATACTTATCTCACCTGCCGTATCCAAGACCATAACTCTCTTTCCTTCCTTGCACAGATACAACTTATACCCATCCATAAATCTTGGCTGATTAGAAGGAAAATATAATATATTGACAGTCTTTCCGTCAGCAACAACAGAACCTTTACGAATCTTCATCGCTCCTGCCTGGTTCATACCGGGAACTTTGATCCTGTCAGTCATACGGCAAGACAGACTTTCGTATCCAAGAGTCTCACCATAATTCCCCACCATTTCGTAAGAATCATAATCACCGTCAACAACGAATACCATTCCCCCAACAATATACTCGAAGACCATCTTGTTGTCTTCCGTATCATAGCCACTCATCAGCAAAGTGTTAGCCTTGGTGAAAGTATTCATATCCTTGCAATTGCCTTCATTGCTTACAAGGTCGGCCGGATATGCAGCAAAATATTTCACATTGACATTCATTGCCTTATATGGGGTCAGGCCGGACAAATCGACCTTACACAATGTATCATCGATGATATCTGCTTCGGTCAATGTAACAATCTTCTGATTATCAGCACTCCCCCCGTGGAAAAGTATCTTATCACCCGACTCCCAGCGTGCTTTGCCATATTCTACTACCGGAAGCACACAGGTGTATTCTGTCGATTCGGGATCTACAACGGGATCAGGTTCAGGATTAACAGGCTCGTTACAGGCATTGAATAATGCAAACGAGACAACCATACAGGCAATCTTTTTCATAATCAACAAGTTAAGGCACAACATCATATATACAGCAGTAGCATTACGCAGGTTATGCGAATTAATAAAAGATACCCGAGCAATGTCTGATAGAGAAAACCTATAAAGTAAACTCCGCTACTTTATTATATCCAGTGGTCTCATCCCATACATCGTCATTTGCGAGACGGATCGAGAAGCGTGGATTATCGTGAAGAGTCGGCTTAGGATCTGGCAGATTGAGATAGAGCGTACACTGACCTGTCGCTTCAGCAGGTATCTTGATCTGTGTATCTATAGTCGCCTCCTCACCTGCAAACCAATAGCGAGGATCAGCAGCCTGCTTATATACTGTCTTCTTTCCGTTCCCATCTATAAGTATCAACTCCACCGCACGAGGATTGATAGGGGCAGAAAAGCCTGTGTTCCTGAGTTTGAGGACAAACCTTGCATCTTTACCTGGAACAATCTCTGTATCACGATATGTTTCGGCTATCGATAATCTGTATCCGAGTCTGCGCTCGATTTCAGGCATACATCCCTGCTGTCTCCAACGGCCTATAACATCAAGATTATACTGGCTGTTCAGGTAAGTCCAATGATAATCCTCCATATCCTTAAGAGTGTTAGGACAATTACAGAATGCAGATAAACCGCAGGTTTCGCCACCCATAAACACAAACTTTGTATCAGCCTTCCAGAAATCACGTGATTCCTGTCCGCTGAAAGTACCTGTATCATTGGCAGAAGCACCGAAACAATCATTGAAGGCTGCTATGCGGGAGCGTGGTGTTCCGTTATGAGCCGTCTCAAGCGTCAATGTATCTGTATAACTTTCTGCATACATCATCCTTGCGAACATAGGTGTTCTGAGAGCGATCTGACGGTCGGCAGGAAGGGCATCAAGCATTGCATCTACTACCTGCTTACGCAATGCGTGCTGCTCCGGGGTCTTTGGATTACTTACGAAATTCTCCGTATAGTACCATTCTCCCCAAACGCCAACGAAACCTGCTTGGAAAACAAGAATCACATCACCATACTCCTGAAGGACAGGTTTGATATTCTGTATATGACGCTGAACTATCTCCGGTTTCGGATCCCAAGGTCTCTCAGATTCGCTATCCGAGTAAGCGAAACGAAGGATACACTTAGCACCACCTTCCCTAAGAGTCTGCATATTCTGCCTCATAAGATTGAGGAACTCCTCGGAAATGTCACCCTCCATATAGTCCTTCGGATAATATGCAGTGTAGAAGAGAGTCTTCTTGGCCACCCGCTGAGCCTCGATTCCTGACAAAGAAAGGGGTCTTGCAAATGCAGAATTATAACTGACCGGAGTATAAAACCCCCTCTCAGGATTAGGGAACGTCTCATCAGACTCGACGTATGTCTGATGCTCAAGTCCTTCATAAACATCAACTTTGGTATCAGGACCACAAGCAGCAACGACTAAGAAGACTGCTGCAACAAGGAGAAGCGTATAATTCTTCATTATGTCAGATTTTTCTTGGTTATTAGAGTGGGACATCCTGCCCGGATCAGCAGGCAGGACATCAAAGTTACTTACAGTAAATTATTTTGCAAGAGTTACAGCAAGTTTTGGTGCAAGACCGTTAGGATTATCGTCAGTCATTGCAGCGTTAGGAAGAACGCCTACTGAAGACCATTCCTGCTGGATATCACAGCCGACACCGATTGTCTCAGCGAACTCAGCACCAAGTACCATCTCCTTAAGAATAGAGATCTCGAATGCATTGCCGTTACCTGCTGCCATAGTGATGCCAGAGCCTTCACCGAGAACAGCACCCCAGTTGTCATCGCCAGAGTGTTCGAAACCTGCAACTGAGCCCTCAGTCCAAAGCCAGCCAGACTCACCTACTTCACCCCACCATTTGAAGAGAGCAGCGTCCCAAGTTGTGAATTCACCGCTACCGAAGATAGCAGTCTCGAACATAATCTCAGCATTTGGATCAGCAAACTCGTCACCATATCCACCTGTTGCATCGCTATTGTCAGCATTCAAGTAAACGTGGAATGGAGTCCACTCACGGTCAACGATCTCATCCTCATCGAACTCTACATAAAGGAATACATAGAACTCATCCATATAAGCCTTGAGAGTGGTAAGTGCAGTGTACTTTGCATCTGGATTGCAAGTTGCAACAGCAGGAGTAATAGCTGCCCAATCAGCAAAGTTGCCATCAATAGTGATAGCCTGAACATACTCGCCGCAAGTGCACTCATCTTCTGGCTCACCGCAATCCGGGCAAGTCTGTACTGTAGGAGTTTTGTTGTCATCTGGCTTAGGAGTCTTGTCACAAGATGAGAAAGACACCATAACTGCAGCAAACATTGCTGCGATTGTCATAATTTTTTTCATTGTGTTTTGAAATTAATTGGTTAATAAATATTGTTTGGATGGTTTTAGTTACTTCTATTACTGTTTGCCGTTACCTGGGATACCACTTACAGAAATCTCTGAGAATGGGATGCAGTATGGGAATCTCTTGTCCATCTGTTCCTTGTTGATTTCCTCCCAAGCGTGAACACCTGCGAAGCGACGGTCGAGAACCTTACCATTTCTAAATACGTCGATAGCACGGTGACCCTCGAAGCAGAGTTCGAGACGGCGCTCGTCGAGAACAACGTCTATGATATCATTGTAACCCTCAGCCTTGTATGCAGCCTCACCAGCCCAAGTAGGGATGCCTGCACGTGTACGAATCACATTAGTGTACTTGAGAGCGTTAGCGACATCGCCCTTGTGAGCGTATGCCTCAGCAGCATTGAGAACAACCTCAGCCCAACGGATCACTGCCGGTGACGAAAGCATAGGGTCGCCGTCCTGCCAAGAGAACTTGGACATTGTGTATGCAGGGAATGTCTGACGGACACCCTTTGCGATACCAACGTTGTCGCGAACATATACTCTTGTACCGCCCTCGAAGCCGTCGTTATCCTGAGCGTCAGTGTACATACCAGTGATGTAGTACTGAGTGTAGCCGTTTACAACCTTTGACTTAAGAGTGTAAGTCTTGCCGTCGAAGTTAAGGCTTGCGAGGTTTTCAGGATTTGTACCAAGCGTAACGTTGTGAACATTCGCATTGTTACGGAAGTTGTTAGCCTCGTCGATGATAGGCCAGTGAACCATCTTCTTGCCGTCGTTTGTAGCATCAATAGTACCGAAGTAAGTCAGACGCTTATCCTCAGGGTGACGGAAGATGAGTTCCATAAGCGGATCTGACCAGTACATCTCACACCAGCCTGTTCCACCGATACCTGTGTCTGAATAGTACATAGATGCTAACTGGCTCTTAGGTGAGTAATCTGCACCCTCGTCGTCGCCATCCTTCGCGATGCACCAGAGAGTCTCCTTTGAAGTTCTTGTGTTAGGGAAGTATTTGGTAATGTCGTCAAGTTTTGAAGCTGCGTTGCCGCCGAAGAGTTCCTCAGCGAGAGCGATACACTTGTCATACTCACCCATATAAAGGTAAACTCTTGTAAGGAGACCTGCAGCAGCCTCGTAACTTGCATAACCCTTGTTTCCACGTGGTGTACCACCCTTCATAAGGTCCATTGCCTTCTGGAGGTCAGAAACAATCAGTTCATAAACTTCGCCTACAGTAGCACGTGTTGTCACAGAACAGTCAGTCGAGTTACGGAGAACTACACCCGGCATATCAGGACGCTTCTCTGCACCGTATGTATATGGAGTTGCGAATATGTTACAGAGGTTCAGGTGTGCGATAGCACGGATGAAGTAGTTTTCACCAAGGAGGTGGTCTGTTGCCGCATCTACACCCACTGGCATAGACTCGATGTTAGCGTTCGCTCCGTAGATGATCTTGTATGAAGCGAACCAGAAATACTGGAGGTCTTGAGTCTGCGGATTGTCACCGTAAACATTGTCCTCATACAATGGGTCAGTAGTACGTCCTGAGAGAGCTACGTTATCACCACGAAGTTCTGTCATCAGGAAGAGAAGACGCGAGTAGGTATTGCCACCGTACCCAACATAGTCAATGTGCTGATAGAACATTGAGTAGTTACCATCAGTCGTATATACAGCGGCTCCCGGATTTTCCTTGAGCATTGCCGAAGTCATTGTATCTGAACTGTAGAAGTCCATATTGCAAGACACAAGAGCCACAGCAGCTGCAATCATCATTAATATCTTTTTCATATCGATAGAGTGTCAATCAGTTATTAGAAAGTGATCTGGATACCGCCAACTACTGTCATAGGAACAGGATAGTTAGTGTCGTATGTACCGTCCTCTGTATCGATCTCAGGGTCCATTCCTGAGAACTTAGAGAATGTAACGAGATTATCGCCTGATACATAAACCTTGAGACCCTGCATCTTTGCCTTCTTCATCCAAGCCTGTGGGAAGTCGTAACTGAGGGTCACGTTCTTGAGACGGAAATAACTGCCGTTCTCGAGGTAACGCGTAGAAAGCATATGAGCGTCGTTGTTACCGTTCATCTTTGGCTTAGGGTGAGTTGCGATATCACCTGGCTGCTGCCAACGTGTCCAACCGAGACCGTTGTCGATAGACATCATATTGTAGTCAGTGTAAGCACCGTCTGAGTCCATTGACACACGTGCCGAGTTGTAAATCATATTGCCATAGATGAAGTTTCCTGTTGCTGAGAGAGTGATTCCCTTCCAACGGAGCATTGTGCTGAGACCACCCTGGAACTTAGGAGATGAAGTTCCTGCATTCTGGAATGTTGCCTCAGAATAAGTGGTTGTGATTTCCTTGGTACCATCCTCAAGAACCTTCTCCCACGTAGGGCTACCTGTTTCAGGATCAACACCTGCCCAGATAGGCATATTCCAAGTGAAGATGTCCTGACCCTCGCGAACGATCTGGTTGCCCTGACGGAACTCACCGTTTGGAAGGTGAACCACCTTGTTCTTGTTGAGACCTACGTTGAAGCCGAAGTTCCAGTACCAGTCGCCTCTGTCGATAATGTCAGCGTCAACAGCAAGTTCGATACCCTTGTTGTTCACTGTACCTACGTTGTCCATAAACTCGAAGAATCCTGTTGATGGAGCGAGTGGAACTGCAAGGAGGAGGTTCTTGTTGTCGATATTGTAGAGGTCGAGGGTAACATTTACTCTGTTGACGAATTCCATATCGATACCGACGCTGGTCATATAAGCCTCTTCCCATCCGAGGTTAGGATTCTGCTGACGCTCAAGGATAGCAGCAGTAATGTTCTGATACTGTGAAGAAAGGCTGTAAACGTCCTGCCAGAGGAAGTTCTCGATTGAATCATTACCTGTCTTACCGAAACCAGCACGGAGTTTGAGGAGAGAGAATGCAGGAACATTGCTCATCCAGTCTTCCTTGTTGATAAGCCAAGCGGCTGATGCACCAGGGAAATAACCGCCGCGTGCCTTAGGAGCGAAACGTGAAGTCTCGTCATAACGTACTGAAGCGCTTACGATATATCTGCCCTTGTATGAATACTGAGCCTGAGCAAGCCAAGCCCAAGAACGTGAAGCATAGTTGTAACCACCTACTGCCTGAGCGATACCGTTGCTGAGAGAAGCCTGACCGTTAGGCATATCTGTAGCACTTGCGTTGAAACTGCGGCTGAAGCCCTCACCGTACTCAATACCGATGACACCGTTTACGCTGTGGTCACCGAAATCCTTGTTCGCCTTGAGGAGGTTGGTTGTACCGAAGCCCCAGCCTGAACCGTGGCTGTTCTCGATCTGTCCATTAGGGATTGAAGGAAGAGTAGTACGAGGGTCATAGTAAGCCTCGTTGAACCAGTTCGATGAGTTGAAACGGTTTGTGGTCGAGAACATCAACCAGTCTGTGATGTTCCAGTTGAGAACGAGATCGGCCATTATGTCCTCAGACTCGCTGATATTGTAGTTGTAAACCTCGTTGTGGAGGAAGTTATACTTGTCGTGCGAGTACCAAGTCTGATCCTTGCGACCGTCACCACGTGCTGTGTCGTAGATGTGGATGATTTCATTTGTACGATTTCCTTCTGCATCATATACATAAGGATCATCCCAAGGAAGTGCACGGTAAGCACACTCGAGAGTGACGTATGATGAAGTATATTGGCTCTTTGCGCGGTCATAGTTCACGCGGAGTGCCATATTCACGTTCTTTCCGAGAGGTGCAGAGAGGTTTACACGTGCTGAACTTCTCTTGTGGTTTGTGTTGATGAGGGTACCGTCCTCGTCATAGTGGCTGATAGATGTGAAGTAATTTACGCGACCAGCCTTACCTGCTGCCGAAACGTAATAGTCCTGAACAACACCGAGGTTGAATGCTGCATCCATCCAATCGAAATCCTGTTCAAGGAGAGTCTTAGGACGCTGGAGTCCGAAAAGACTCTTTGAGTAGATCTGCTTCTGGAGGTCATAGAGTTCCTGAGAGTTCATTGGAGAGAAACGACCTGTGAGGGCCTTCTTGATACCGGCAGTAGCCTTGAGAGTCACTGTTGCCTCATCAGTCTTTGCAGATTTGGTAGTAACGACGATGACACCACCTGATGCTGCAGCACCATAAAGCGCTGTTGCAGAAGCGTCCTTGAGGACTGTGAGAGTCTCAACGTCGTTAGGGTTGAATGAACCACCTGCCACACCGTCCACCACGTAGAGAGGACCGGCACCTGCTGTGATCGAACCTGTACCACGGATACGGATCTTCGCACCGTCACCAGGCTGACCTGAAGCATTAGTTACGAGGACACCGGCTGCCTTACCCTGGAGCATATTACCAAGGTCTGGAGAAGTCACGTCCTTGAGTTTGTCTGCGCTGAGTGAAACGACTGAACTTGAGAGTTCGTTCTTCTTCTGGCTTGTGTAACCGAGAACGACAACCTCTTCAAGTTGTTCTTTATCAACTGTCATCTTGACATTGATAACTGAACGGCCGCCTACTGTCTCCACTACGTCGAGGTATCCGAGAGTGTTGAATGTAAGCGTTGCGTTGTCTGAAGCGGAAACCGCGTATGAACCGTTTGCATCAGTCACGACTCCACCACCGGTAGAGACCATAACTGCAACGCCAACGAGCGGCTGACCATTGTCTGCGTCAACAACAGTACCGGTAACGGTGTGCTGCTGTGCAAACAGAGAGATTGAAAGCAACATAAAAACTGCTGCCATCAATCCTTTAAGGTTAAAGTTTGCTTTCATTGTTATTAAAATTAAGGTATAGTAATGATTTTGATTTCTTAAAGAAGATCATTCACTCCCACGAGGTTGAACGCCACGAAGTATTTGTCCATATCACGTTCGATGCGTCCCAGAACGACTTCTTCTGCATCCACGCCAAGTCTTGCGAGATTGCCGTAGAGTTGTGTCCTTGCCGCAACAGCCTCAGGATGCTGCCAGATGTAGCGGCAGCCTGTTCCTACGAGCCATTCACGACGCTCTGCGGTAAGTTCAGGGAAATCCTTTCCTGCCTCGTCCTCGTGGAGCCACTTGATCCAGCGTCCGCTCTCATACACGAGTCTTTCGAGAGTTGCTGCCATATTTGAAAGAACCGCTACCTTGCCCTCTGCCTCAAACCTGCGCTCGAGTGCATCAAGTTCCTTGAGAGCCTCATACTCGCTGATAGTGAACTCTGGACCTACGTTTGCAGCACCCATTCCGCTGAGAGGATATTCCTCAGGATTGCTTACGCCATCTGTATAATGACCCTTGATCCAACTTCCGTAAGGGCGTACCTTTGCAGTAAGGTTTCTCGCAACCTCAGGATCGAAAATGGCTGTATCGAGGTCTGTTCCCACCTTTCCTACTATGAAGCAAGGCCAGATATCCTCCAGACCCACCTCTGCAAGACCTTTCTTGAGTCCTGTGAGGAAATTGTCGAATGTAGCCTCATCGGCAAGTCCTCCGTGCACCTCTTCAGTTCCGACCTCGTATGAGATCTCAGGAAGGTTGCGCTCACGACGGAAACGCTCGATGTGGTCTATAAGTTCAACTGTACGACGGACTACGACGTTTATATCAATGACTTCGCCCTTAGGTACATTTATATCGACTGTAGGATCGACGTGGATGAGGTCGTAACCTGCGAGAACCGCGTCCTCGAAAGACTTCTTGACTCCGTTCATCGCATCCTCTGTTGACCATTTCTCCACACGCTGCTTGTCCTTGAGCCAAGGACCGCCGTGGTCGATCGCAACAATGCTGCAGCCTGTATAATTCACTCTGTCAGCCTCGAACTGAAGCATTTTTGTGAACTGGGACTGAACCATACCCGTATAACCGCCGTCGCCGTCGATCTGATTCAGGGTTGCAGCAAAATATATCGGCGCATTGTTACGCTTTGCCGCACGGAATGAAGCACGGATTACAGAAAGGGAATTCGGGCACACCGCGAAGATTGTGCGCGCTACACCTGTCTCCTGTCTGAGAGCCTCAAGTCTGTTAAGTAGTTTTTCTGTCTTTGCCATATATATAGATTATGCGTATATTGTCACTCCTTCCACAACTCTGGAAATATTGCCCGAAACAGAAGGACTGTCCGGATTTCTTTCAAGAGAAAGCGCCTTATAGAATCCAAGGAGTTGAGCCACGATCACGTATGAAACACTCTTGTAGCAACGCTCCACATTATCCGGTACTCCTATGATCACGCTCAGATCGAATGTACCCGGCTCCATAACAGTACCGGACTGCGACACTGCCACATAGCCTTTTACATTGTTATTGGCCTTGATCTGACGTATGAGATCATACTCGTAGCGCCTTGTGTCCGGATCCTCCGAGAGCAGATACACGATGAGCGAATCATTGCTGACCACAGCCTTAGGACCGTGACGGAATCCAAGGAACGAATCGTACGCACACATAACGGTTCCGTCCGTCAGTTCCTGAAGTTTGAGTCTGGACTCTTCAGCCACTCCCATAAGTTCGCCGCTGCCAAGGAACACCGCTCTGGTGAACTTTCTTTCTGCTATCACGCTGATAAGGTCACTGTATTTTGCAAGGGCATTTGCTGTTGCTTCCGAAAGCGCCTCGATCTGAGACCTGTGTTCTTCGATCTTGTCGATATTCGCCATCATAGAGCAGGCAAGGAACATTGAAGAATAACTGCTGGTCATCGCAAGAGACAAGTCGTTTGTCTCAGGAGGAAGAAGCACGAGAAGCGTGTTGTGACGCGCGTCATCGGCCATTGCAGTCATCTTACCTTCGGCATTGCAGGTGATGAAGATATGCGCTGCCTCACCGGCTGTCCTGTTGACAAGATTGATGGCACCGACACTCTCAGGCGAATTGCCGGAACGTGCAAAAGATATCAGAAGCACCTTGCTGTCCTTATTGAACAGAGCGGATGCCTCTGTGATGATATCAGTCGTAGCAATTGCCTTTGCTCCGTCGAGCAGGGTACCTGGCAGCACCCATTTGAGAGCATCGCCGATATATGCCGATGTTCCTGCTCCTGTGAGGACGATCTCATATCCCTCGTTCCTATACCTCTTAATAAAGGACGCAATCTGATCCTTCATCTGATAGACCACATCGTAGGTCTTCAGCCACATACGGGGCTGCTGATGGATTTCTCTCCACGTGTTATATTCCATAAACATATCCTGAACTGTTTAGACCCATTTACATTTTAAGTTCACAAATATATGATTTCTGGTTAAAATGTTTCGAAAGGTGTTTCGATTTTTTCTTTTCCCTACATCATAGAGCAACTGACAATATATTATAACTATTTATATATCAACTGATTAACATACGCAAACACCCCATAAAACAATATTTCGCGACGTTTCGGAATATTTAAACAAAACAATATCATAACGGTTTTCATTGTTTCGTTTAAGGATTTTGCTATTTTTGTGGAAAATCTTTAGAAATCACAGAAACTATGAAAATCACGACCAAGATTATCATCAGCCTGAGCCTCATCGTCACAGTTGTGACAAGTTCATACGCACAGGAAACGATTGAAGTCGGAATGCTGGAAAACGAAAAATGGTGGGGATCCGTCACCGATCTAGGCAACATAATGCCTTTCGATTACGAAACATCAATATCCTTCGACCACAGGACACAGAATTTCAACAACCAGACGACTCCGCTGCTGGTGTCAAACAAAGGAAGGTACATATACAGCGACGGCCCTTTCAAGGCTGTGATTGCAGATGGAAAAATAAAGATTACTGCATTCAGGAGCGATATTACCTGCGTGGAAGCAGGGGATAATCTGCGTGATGCCTTCAGCACAGCCGCAAAGACGCATTTTCCGGCATCAGGCACTGTACCTCCGGAACTGTTCTTCTCCGTACCGCAATACAACACCTGGATCGAACTTATTTACAATCAGAATCAGGCCGACATTATGAAATATGCCCACAGCATCGTGGACAACGGTTTCCCTACCGGCATATTGATGATCGACGACAACTGGCAGAAGTATTACGGCAATTTCGAATTCCGTCCAGACCGTTTTCCCGACCCTAAGGGAATGGTGGAGGAACTTCACGCTCTCGGCTTCAAGGTTATGCTTTGGGTGTCACCGTTTGTTTCGCCTGACAGTCAGGAATACCGTTTCCTGCGTGGTAAAGGTTATCTTGTAAAGAACGCGGACGGCACAAGACCGGCCATCCTCGACTGGTGGAACGGATTGAGCGCCTGCTACGACTTGAGCAACCCTGAGGCTTTCGAATATTTCAAAAAGAATCTTACCGATATGCAGGAAGAATACGGAATCGACGGATTCAAATTCGATGCAGGCGATCCTGAAAGATACCTCGACAAAGACATACGTCCATTCGACGGAAAATCATTCGACACAGCACAGACCGAATTATGGGCCAAATTGGGACTGCTTTTCCCATACAATGAGTTCCGTGCCTGCTGGAAGATGGGAGGTCAGGCTCTCGTGCAGCGACTGGGAGACAAGAATTATTCCTGGGACGGAGTGGCAAGGCTTGTCCCGTCTATGATTGCCGCAGGACTGCTGGGACACCCTTATACCTGTCCGGATATGATCGGAGGAGGCCAATACGGGAGTTTCCTTAACGTCGATCAGGATGAATTCGATCAGGCACTCATCGTCCGTTCCTGCCAGATACACTCGATGATGCCTATGATGCAGTTCTCTGTGGCCCCGTGGAGAATCCTCAACAAGGAAAACCTGGAAATCTGCAAACGTTATGCACTGCTGCACAAAGAGATGGGACCATACATCCTTGAACAGGCAGAGATTTCATCAAGAACCGGAGAGCCGATCGTACGCTGTATGGACTATATGTTCCCGGGAGAAGGATTCGAGGACTGTAACGACCAGTATATGCTGGGCGACCGTTATCTGGTCGCACCAATGTCGGATCCGGGCACTTCACGCTCAGTGAAATTACCGAAAGGAAAGTGGGTCGATGAGAATGGAAAGAAATACAAAGGAGGCAGGACTTACATCATCGATGTGCCGCTCTCACGTCTTCCAAGGTTCACAAAAGCAGACTGACGGAACCGGTCAATAAAGATCCGGCTTCACGGCCATAACTTCCACATTCATAGCCTTTAGTTGCGATCGGACGGATTTATCCATTCCGTCATCGGTGACCACCGTGTCGATCTTGTCAACATTGGCTATGAATGCCAATGCCCTTTTGTTGACCTTGCTGGAGTCGAACACTGCTATGGTCTTGCGTGAACGTGATATCATTATCTGATTGATATTGGCCTCCTCAACACTCGGAGTCGAAAGTCCGGTCTCTATATTGAATGAATCCACTCCCAGGAAAAGTTTGTCGCAATAGAACATCTTGAGATTGGACTCTGCAAGTGCGCCGACTACAGATTCGCTGCTGTTCCTGATGTTGCCACCCAGTAGGATTACGTTGAAACGCTTGTATGACAGAACCTCACGAGCCACATTGATGGCATTGGTGAGGATGGTCAGATTCTTGAACTTATGGAGATTTGCCGCCACCTGGAATGTGGTCGTGCCGGAATCGAGAAGAATGGTATCACCATCTTCGATCAGACCGGCCGCAGCACGTCCTATTGCCTGCTTCTCACGAAAATGTGTCAGACTTTTGAAACGGATATTCATCTCGTCCTCCTGCACACCGATTCCCTGACGGATGGCACCACCACGTGTCCTCACAAGAAGATTTCTCTCCTTGAGAAGATTAAGATCCTTTCTGATGGTTACTTCAGAGACTCCGAAACGTTTGCTCAATTCTGCAACGGATACATTTGAATCCTGCTTGAGCATCTGCAGGATGGCACTACGCCTCCCGTTAGAAGACATCACAACATTTTCCATAATCGGTTTTGGTTTTGCAATGCAAAGATAGCACTTATAAATGATATTTCAAAACCGTACGAAATACATTCCCGGGATACAAAAAATATCTACTAAATGACTAAAAATCTGAGAAATAAATAATGAGATATATTTCGAATATGGTTTCGAAACGAAAGGTTCGCAAAAATAATTCGAAAAGAATCGAAAGTTTCAGAAATTATATTTTACTTTTGCGTATGCTACATATACACTAAAAAAAACAACCTCATACAATATGAAAAGATTTGACATTGCAGCAATTGGCGATGTGAACGTTGACATCATCCTCAACGGAATAGAGTCCGAGCCAGAAATCGGCAAGGAGAAATTTGCTTCTGATATGACCGTAACACTTGGCGGAAGCACGACGATCTTTGCAGCAAATGCAGCAGCGATAGGAAGCAAAGTCTGCTTCGTGGGAATGATCGGAAACGACATCTTCGGCAATCTATGCTGCGAATCCCTCACCGCAAGCGGAGTCAACACCGAATATCTCAAAAGAAACGAGTCGGTAGCCACCGGTGCGACCTTAGTGATGAATTACGACGAAGATAGAGCCAATCTTACCTATCAGGGTGCGATGAATGTGATGGGATTCGACGACATCAATCCTGAAGTGTTCACTGAGACAAAGCATATTCATCTGTCCTGCCTCTTTATGCAGAGTGCACTCCTCAGAGATCTGGACAAGGTGCTGGCCAAGGCTCACGAAAACGGAGTGACCGTTTCTTTGGACACACAGTGGGATCCTGTGGAGAAATGGGAGATGGACTGGAAGAAGGTACTTCCTTACGTCACTGTCTTTATGCCTAACGAAAAGGAACTTATGGCTCTTACAGGCACATCGGACATCGAGCAGGCCATTGCTGCCGTACTTCCATACCTTGGAATGGCAATGGTCGTAAAGATGGGTTCGAAAGGTTCCCTCCTGATAAGGAAGGACGGAAGCCGCAATTTTGCCCCTTCATTCCTCAACACTGAGGTTGTCGATGCAATCGGAGCAGGCGACAGTTTCAATTCCGGATTCCTCAGCGCTTTTGTGGCAGGACATACTCTGGAGGAATGCCAGATCAACGGAAACCTCACCGGAGCCATCAACACGACTGGTGCCGGCGGAACTGGAGCATTCACCTCCCGTGAGGCTGCAGAAAAGACTGCCAGGGAAAGATTCAACGTGGAACTTCTTTAAGACAATCTATATGAAAAACTTTTTCAGAATCGTTGCGGCGGGTCTGCTTGTGTGCGGATGCTGCAATACCGTCATCGAGAGCGGCGATCTGACTCTTTCGGTAAACGGCAATATGCACTATAAGGTCGTATCCACAGCGGAAGGTGCCGGTGAATATCATTCAGACTTTCAGGCCGCAGATGCGCTTGTGGCCGACGAAGCGGTGATCGACAACTGGAAACTTCGCGATGTCAAGGAATGTGTTTGTGAAGAAGGAAAGACATACACTCTTTACGGAACCTGGGATGAAAACGGCTATGACATCGAGAAGATCCTTACAATCAAGACTCTGGACGAGTTCGAAGGTATGGTGCTTGTCAGCAGCAGTTATGTGAATCATTCCGACAAGATCCTCACAGTCAAGGCTCTCGAATCGAACAAACTCAACGTAACATCAGACGAGACCATCTGGTCGTTCCAGCCTACTTCTTCTTCCAGACGTGACGACTGGATCCTTCCTGTGGAAGAAAGTTTCTATCAGAAGAATTACCTGGGAATGAACAACACCGATTATGGGGGGGGGTATCCCTATGGTAACTCTCTGGAGACGCGACGCAAACATTTCCACCGGTCTCGTAGAGCCTGATCTCAAACTTATTTCTATGCCGGTGAAGAAGGTCCGCTATGAGAATTATGCCACAATGTCGCTCCTTCAGGAATTCGAAGAGCCGGTGCTTATGGAAAAAGGCGACACTCTCAACACCTGGAGGCAGTTCATCTCGGTAGGAAAGGGTGACTTCTTCGGCCCGCTCCGTCAGTTTGCAGAATATATGGAAGCATACGAAGGATATGTTCCTCAGGCATCGGAGCCTGAAGCATTCGAGGCCGTATGGTGCGCCTGGGGATACGAAAGGACATTCACTGTAGATGAGGTTCTCGGTACGCTTCCAAAGGTGAAGGAACTCGGATTCAAGTGGGTTGACGTGGACGACGGTTTCCAGATTGCCGAGGGTGACTGGGAGACCAACAACCGTTTCAACGGAACCAAGGATATGCGCCGCATCACCGACGCCATCCACTCATACGGTCTGAAAGCAAAGTTGTGGTGGGCACCACTGGCGGCAGACCCTGACACCAGGATACTTCGCGAGCATCCTGAAATGCTCCTTCAGGATCATCAGGGAGCACCGGAATACATCACCTGGTGGGACAGTTGGTATCTTTCTCCTGTGAACCCTGCTACAATGAAATATACAATCGGTCTTGTCGATAGATTCATTGACGAGTGGGGCTTCGACGGTCTCAAACTTGACGGCCAGCACCTTAACTGCTGCCTTCCTGACCACAATCGTCACAGTCATCTTGAATATCCGGAGGAGTCGGTTGAGAAACTTCCTGAGTTCTTCCAGGGCATTTTCGACCGCGCACGTGAAATCAAGCCTTATTCTGTGGTACAGATCTGTCCTTGCGGATGCGCTATGAACTTCTTCCTTACTCCTCATATGAACCAGGCTGTGGCTTCCGATCCGACCTCAAGCGCACAGATCCGTATGAAGAGAAAGGTATATGGTGCGATGTGTCCGGAGATGGCATATTATGCAGACCACATCGAACTCAGCGACAACAGGGACGACTACGGTACACAGATCGGCATCGGCGGTGTCATCGGTTCGAAATTCACCTGGCCTAAGCCAAACCCTAACGTAAGGGGTGACGGCTATCTCCTCACTCCGGAGAAAGAAGCCGCACTCAAGAAATGGGTCGGCATCTATAACGAGAAGATGCTTTCGAAGGGCGAATATCTCAACCTCTACGACATCCGTTTCGATGTACCTGAAACTCACGTGATTGCTAAGGACGGCGCTATGTATTATGCATTCTATGCCGATTCCTGGAACGGAGAAAGGATCGGACTCAGAGGCCTTGACCCTGAAAAGACATACGTTGTGACCGAATATGCGTCTGACGACAAGAAATCTTTCACAATCGATGGTGCAGATCCGTTCATAACTCCTATCTTTGAGAGAAATTACCTTATTGAAGTAAGAGAACAATAAAAACATATATCAGATGAAAAAGACATTGATCATTACATTGATGGCGGCATTGGGACTTTGCCTGTCATCCTGCGTATCCGAAAACAGCGGTTACGGATATGAAATCAAAGACGGAATAGCAGTCTATAATACACCGGCCCGTCCTGCAGACCAGCAGTCAATGCTGGGATTCACCGTAGATCCTATCGACACCGTAAGAGTGGGCTTCATCGGACTCGGTGACAGAGGCGATGGTGCAGTCAACCGTTTCACTTATATCGACGGAGTGGAAATTGTGGCACTTTGTGACATCGAGCAGGAGAGAGTTGAAGATATGCAGAAACTTCTCGCAGAACGCGGAAAGCCTGCTGCTGATGCATACTTTGGCAGCAGAGAGGCTTGGAAAGAACTCTGCCAGAGAGATGACATCGACCTCGTTTATATCGTAACAGACTGGGTAAACCACACTCCTATGGCCGTTTACGCTATGGAGCAGGGCAAGCACGTTGCCATCGAGGTACCTGCAGCGACAAGTATCGACGAGTGCTGGCAGTTGGTCAACACCGCAGAGAAGACACGCCGCCACTGTATGATGCTTGAGAACTGCGTCTATGACTTTTTCGAAATCACCACGCTCAATATGGCTCAGCAGGGTCTCTTCGGAGAGGTAATCCACGCTGAAGGCTCTTACATACACAATCTCGATCCATATTGGAAGAACTATTATGAGGGCTGGAGATATGAGTTCAACAAGAACCACCGCGGCGACGTATATCCTACACACGGCCTCGGCCCTGCCTGCCAGGTTCTCAACATCCACAGAGGTGACAGGATGAAAACCCTCGTCTCAATGGATACCAAGGCATTCAACGGATTGAAGGTTGCAGAGCAGTTCGGCGAGACAGAGTATGCCAACGGTGACCACACAATCACTCTTATCCAGACTGAGAAAGGAAAGATCATCGAAATCCAGCACAATGTAGTTACACCACGTCCGTACAACCGTATGTATCAGGTGGAAGGTACCGAGGGATTTGCAAACAAATACCCTAACGAGGGCTACTCTATCCGCACTGAAGGCCGTAACTTTGATGAGCATAAGGCTGTCGATGACCTCACCGGTTCTGCAAGCGACGGAGAGGCATATCTGAGCGACGAGGTGCGTGATGCCCTTATGGAG
Source organism: Bacteroidales bacterium (assembly GCA_017626555.1). Lineage (GTDB taxonomy): Bacteria > Bacteroidota > Bacteroidia > Bacteroidales > UBA932 > Cryptobacteroides. The sequence continues at coordinate 58,512 of JAGAIM010000129.1, read as the reverse complement.
CAGTACAAGCATCCTATCGTCCGCGACATCGAGGAAAAGGCAAAGCAGGTAGGAGGACACGGCGGAATGGACTTCATTATGGACTACCGCCTCATCTATTGTCTGCGCAACGGTCTGCCTCTGGATCAGGATGTATATGACGCAGCAGAATGGTCTTGCCTGGGCGAACTCACAAGGGTTTCCATCGAGAACGGCAACATTCCAGTAGTTATGCCTGACTTCACACGAGGAGAATGGGACAAACTTGACGGTCTCAAACTTGCCCTTTAGGACTTCTGAAATGAAAAACATTATACTGAATTATGTGTCCGGTCTTGAACATCTGCCCGAAGAGGCAGTGTTCAAGACTTTGTCAGATATGGAAGCGAACAACGTGGACTGCGTAAACTGGGAATCCTATCCATACGCACCATCCGTCACTTTCCGTATTGCATATTCCGACAAGGCGCTTGCCGTACTTTTCACTGTCAAAGAGAAGCACGCCCGCGGCTTTGAACTTTCCGACCACGGAGAGGTGTGGAACGACAGTTGCGTCGAAGTGTTCATTGCAGATCCTTCCAGAGAGGGATATTACAACTTCGAGGTGAACTGCATCGGAACACGTCTGGCCGCGAAAAGAAAGTCAAAAACAGACTTCGAACTGTTTGACAATGAACGGATGGCACAATTCAAGACATTCGGATCGCTGGCTCACGAACACACAGACAAGGACGAAGCAGAGTGGTGGATGGCTGAGATTATTCCATTTTCCCTGCTCGGACTGTCGGAAGCGCCGGAGTCACTGAGGGCGAATTTCTACAAATGCGGCGATATGTGCAGAGAACCGCATTTCCTCAGTTGGTCTCCTATAGACCGGCCTGCACCGGAATTCCACTGCCCGGAATTCTTCGGAGAATTAACAATGACTAAAAACCGATAAGATGAAAGAAAGACTTATGAATATTGCCCTTCAATTCGATCTTGAGGGCGTTATAGCAGAAATAAAGCCGCTCGGTGAGGGCTTTATCAACGACACATTTGTCATAAAGACCGAGGGGGATGCTCCAAACTATATCCTTCAGCGCAAGAACCATATCATCTTCCCTGACGTTCCAGGTATGATGGATAACATCAAGGCTGTCACAGAGCACATCAAGGCCAAGGTAGCAGATCCGCTCCGTGAGACGCTGACCGTAATCCCTGCAAAGGACGGAAAACTTTATGTGCAGGATGGAGAGAACTATTGGGCTGTATGCCTGTTCATTCCTGACACCACCTCACCAGTCAGGGCGGATACTCCGGAACTGGCTTATCAGGGAGGACTCGGAACTGGCCGTTTCCAGGCTCTTCTTGCCGACTTCGACAAGCCGCTCAACGAGACCATCAAAGGATTCCACAACATCCGCTGGCGTTTCCAGCAGTGGGATGAGACCATTGCAGCAGACCCTGTGGGCAGAGTTGCAGAACTGAAGGAGGAGATATCCTGGATCGAGTCACGCAGAAAAGAAATGCTGGATTTCTGGGCTCTTGTAGAGGATGGAACTATCCCTATGCACGTGACCCATAACGACACCAAGATCAGCAACATCCTTTTCAACAAGGCTGACGGCAGTATGCTCTGTATGATCGATCTCGACACCGTTATGTCATCAACCTCGCTCAACGATTTCGGTGATGCCATCCGTTCATACACCAACACCGGCGCAGAGGACGAGCGCGATCTCGACAATGTGGAGATGAGCATCGAAATGTTCGAGGCATACGCCAAGGGCTATCTGCACGAGCAGAGAAATTCGATGGTACAGAGCGAATTGGACTGGCTTGCTTTCTCGGCAAGGTACATTACCTTCGAGCAGGTTCTCCGCTTCCTTATGGACTACATCGATGGGGACAAATATTACAAGACGGCATATCCGGAGCATAACCTTGTCAGGACAAAGGCGCAGTACAAACTTCTCCAGAGTATGGAAAGGCAGTATGACCGTATGTGCGAAATCATCAAAGCACTCTCATAACCTGAACCTGCTGTCACACCATCAGTGACAGAAAACATCGTGTGGCCAGAAATATAGCGGTTTTTCTGGCCACACGATGCTTTTTGATAGGGATGGCCATAGAACTGGGGCTTTTTCTGGCTAGGGACTGGATGATAATGAAACTGGCTATTGTTTACACGGTTTTTAATTGAAGACAGACCGATTTCTGCAAATAAGAAAAAGTTGTTATTTTTGTAACACAATCATTGTAATCAACTGTCGGAGATGAAGATCAGAATAATAGCATTGGCATTGGCTGCAGCATTTGCATTAAGCGGATGCGGCCATCCGGGAGGGCAGTCGGACAACTGCTGTACGCAGAAAACGGAAGTGGATGAAGTCCTGCCTGTGACAGGTACATTCATCAATCTTCCATATCAGGATGTACGCAACAAATACACCAACCCTCCGCACATCGACAATACCGACCCTCAGATGTGGGCGGCAAAGGTCGCAGAAATGAAGAAGATGGGTATGGAATATCTTGTCTTTATGTCGGTAGCGAATGAACAGAAGGCATATTATCCGTCCGGACTGATGGGACGGCACTACCCTGAGTGGAGAAAGAGCCCTGTTGACGCAATAATGGATGCAGCCGCCGAGCACGGGATGAAGGTATTTATGAGCACAGGATGGGCGAAGGATCAGGATGACAACCTGCGTGACCCGAAGATAAAAGGCCGCCAGATCCAAATGATGGAGGAACTTGCCGGCATATATGGGGATCATCCTGCATTCTATGGCTGGTATCTGCCAGTAGAGGACTGTCTTGGGCCTGTTCTGACCGACTATGCCGTCGAGGCCGTGAATGCTCTGACTGATCGTGCACGCGAACTGACACCTGCTGCAAAGATCCTCATATCACCATACGGAATATTCAATTCCGATTTCGATGATCCGCGTTATGAGCAGCAACTTTCGCGTCTGAAGGTGGATATAATCGCATACCAGGACGAAGTGGGATGTGTCCGCGAAAGATATCCGCTTACACGCCAGCGCGAAAACTGGAAGAAACTGCGTGCAATCCACGACAAGACCGGCGTCGCGATGTGGGCTAACTGCGAGTCATTCGCTTGGGAGAAGGGCACAAATGACCGCTCTTCAGCCTTGGTTCCGGCTCCGTTCAGCCGTTTCCTCTCGCAACAGGCGGCAGCCACAGCCGGTGGAGCGGAAAAGATCATCTCATTCGTATTCTGCGGTCTGGTGGAAGACCCGTCATCACCTTACCAACTGGGACAGCCGCATTGGTCAGCCGATTTCTATGAGGATTATATGGACTGGCTCGCAGGCGGCAGGGACTGGAAACTGGCAGAAGAATTCTTCCTTGGCAAACGCGGCACGGCAGCGACCGAGGATATTTCAGATCCACGATGGACACGATATACCCCCGGTACTCACGAGGTGATACTTGAGCACAAAGGTCCTGAACTTGTCATACGTATGCTCAACTCGCATAAGGACGGCATTGTTCCTCCATCGAAATTATTCATATTCACGTCAGAAGATGGTGGAAAATGGACACTTGACTGCATCAGGGACACTCCTGCGTGGGCCAATACAAACCACGATGCCTTTGTGGATCTGATGGTTTTCGATATCGATGCAAAATATATAAAACTGGCATTTACAGCCGAATATGATGCATATATAGAAATTCGGTAAGATACTGTTCCTTTATGATCAGATTGAACTGATGTTCTTTACAGAATCTCTTGATATCAGTTCGGGCGAAAGTTCGAGTTGCGTACATAAGTTTCTCTTTGACTCAATGCACTCCATTAGCAGTCTGACGGCAAGTTTCGCCATTTCTTCCACCGGCTGCCCCATCCTGCTGATAGGAGGAGTCAGATAGTCCATATAGATATTGTTGTCAAATGAGATAATGGAAATGTCATCAGGAATATTGAGACCGGCCTCTCTAATGGCCTTCAATGCGCCAAGTCCGATGGTGTTGCTGAGGGAGAATATCGCCGTAGGCCTTGGCTTGCGCCCCAGAAGCAACTTCGTTTCCATATATCCGTTCTGGATGGAAAATTCATCACCGACAATAATGGCGTTATCCTGAAGTCCTGCAACTCTGAGAGCCTCCATATAGCCTGCAACGCGCTTTTTGTTTGGCATAGAGTTCTTCGCTCCCTGAATGCACGCAATATTCTTATGCCCATTTCTTATCAGCATATTCGTACCTTCAACTCCACCGAGATAATTATTTGTGGTCACATACGAGATATGGCTGCCGGCAAAGAATCTGTCGATCAGTACCAGAGGGATCTGCATCTTCTGTATCTCCTCGAAAAGGGTCGGGTCAGAACCGCACGGGGCAGCGATTATCCCATCTACCTTTCTTGCTATGAGAGTGGCAAGATTCTTCTTCTGATTTTCCTCATCCTCCATCGAGTCTATCACGATTGATGTATATTTTCTACAGTTCGCTTCTGCGATGATAACACTTGCCATTTCTGCGAAATACGGATTGGCAACTGACGGCATCAGGACACCTATAGTATCAGTCTTGTTTGTGCGCAAGTTCTGCGCAATTATATTTGGAGAATAATTGCACTTTTTCGCTTCCTTGAGAATAAACTCGCTGGTTTTTTCGCTGATGCGGTATTTCTTTGATTTTCCGCTCAAAACACGGGATATAGTAGTGATGGAAAAACCTGTCCTTTCGGAAATGGTAGTCAATGTCTCTTTCATAATGCAGTCGTTATTGCGCAAAAGTAGTCAATATTGCTCAAAAACAAGCGGCTTTGCGCAGAAAAATATGGCTTTTTCTTAACAAAACTGCATAACATTTATAGTTCTTAAATAGAAATCTTCTATTTTTGCTCAAACGATTGTGCGGATTAGCCAAACAGATAACCACCATTAACACTAAAAATATATGAGCAAAATTACTGTAATAGGTAGTTCCAATATGGATCTGACCGTCAGAACTTCACATATACCCGTCAAGGGTGAGACTATTTTCGGTGGAGATGTAATGATGTCATTTGGAGGAAAGGGTGCTAACCAGGCAGTAGCGGTCGCCCGTCTGGGGGGTGATTTGAACTTTATTACAAAACTGGGAGCCGATGCGAATGGAAAACTTATGGCAGAACATTTCGCAGAAGAGGGTCTTGGTACTGACGGTATCATCATAGACTCCTCGGTGCAGTCGGGATCCGCGTGGATCTGCGTGGATGACAATGGGGACAATATGATCATTGTTATGCCGGGAGCCAACGGAGCAATGACTGTTGCCGACCTAAAGCCTTTCGAAGATATGATAAAATCTTCGGAGTATCTTCTTATGCAACTTGAGGTTCCTATGGAGGTTGTGGGATATGCCACCGATATAGCCTATACCGCCGGAGTAAAGGTCATCCTGAATCCTGCTCCTGCCTGTCCTCTTGAGGATTCTCTCCTTTCTAAACTTTATGCACTTACACCAAATGAAACAGAGTGCCGTTTTCTTTGTGGAGATGCTGCGACAGACGATGATGTCACCAACGCTGCCGTTCTTTATAATAAGGGCGTGAAGAATGTCATCATTACATTGGGCGACAAGGGTTCGATGCTCTATAACGAGGAAGGAACAGTGATCGTGCCTGCCCAGAAAGTGGAGACAGTCGATACCGTGGCAGCCGGTGATACTTATAACGGAGCCCTTTGCGTTGCTCTTTCAAAAGGTAAGGGTTTCGTTGAAGCGATGAAGTATGCTACAGATGCATCAGCCATTGCTGTGACACGACCAGGTGCCCAGGCTTCAATACCTTTTGCATCAGAACTTGAATAACCACTAATTAACAATCAATATGTTTATCGTAAGCAATTATCTATTAGCAGTAGTATTCTGCTTCATTACTATGCTCTGTTGGGGTTCTTGGGGCAACACACAGAAAATGGCAGCGAAAAGTTGGAGATATGAACTTTTCTACTGGGATTATGTGATCGGTATGGTACTTTTCGCTCTTCTTATAGCGTTTACTATGGGAAGTTTCGGAACAGAGGGTCGGCCTTTCCTTGAGGATATCGTTCAGGTATCTGCGAAGAACATTGGCAGCATCATCCTCGGAGGTATCATTTTCAATGCATCCAACATTCTCCTTTCGGCATCTACATCGATTGCCGGAATGGCTGTTGCTTTTCCTCTCGGAGTTGGTATCTCGTTAGTGCTCGGCACTATTGTAAATTATATCGGAGCACCTAAGGGTGATCCTATGACACTCTTTATCGGAGTGGCTCTTATCGTTGTCGCTATCGTCTGCAACGGTATAGCCTCCGGTAAACTTCAGAAGGAGAAGAAGGCAGGCGCAAACAAGGGTATCATCCTCGCAGTTGTTGCAGGAACCCTTATGGCATTCTTCTATAGATTCGTGGCTGCCGCTATGGACCTTGACAATTTCGCCGCTCCGGCAGCAGGCAAAGCAACTCCATATACCGCCATCGTGATCTTCTCATTGGGAGTCCTTCTCAGCAACTTCATCTTCAACACTTTCGTGATGAAGAAGCCTTTCGTCGGCGAGCCTGTTTCTTACAGCGAGTATTTCAAGGGCAACACCAAGACTCACCTTGTAGGTATGCTCGGTGGCGCTATCTGGTGTCTCGGTACAGCATTCAGTTACATCGCTTCAGGTAAGGCCGGTGCGGCTGTATCGTACGCCCTCGGTCAGGGTGCTCCGATGATTGCCGCTCTCTGGGGTGTCTTCATCTGGAAGGAGTTCAAGGGAGCGAACAAGAGTGTTTACTCTCTCCTTGGTGTGATGTTCCTGTTCTTTGTTTCAGGACTTGCATTCATAATTGTTTCTGGAAACTAATCACTACCTATTTTTAATATGAAAACTAATACTGCTAACAATCAGACACGCAGTCTGTTCAGAAAGATTCAGTATCTTTCTGTTATGCTGGTGTTCCTGTGCATTGGCTCAGTAGTGGCTTCTGCACAAACGACAGTAAGGGGTTCCGTGACGGATGAAAACGGAAGTCCTCTGGTGGGAGTATCTGTCAGTACAGATGTCAACGGCAAGAAGACGGGTACTGCAACAGATCTCGACGGTAATTATTCCATCTCTGTTCAAGGAGGGGCAACCCTTACATTCAGTTTCATCGGTTATCTTGATGAAACCGTAAATCCTGAAGGACGTACTGATATCAATGTATCGATGAAGCCAGATACCAAACTTCTCGATGAGTCAGTGGTAATCGGTTATGGTACTGTAAAGAAGAAGGACATCCTAGGTTCTGTATCAACAGTGAGAGAACAGGCTCTTGACGACCGCACAACCGGTAATGTGATAGAATCTATGCGCGGCCTTACTTCTGGTATGAAGATTACCTCAAGCGGCCAGCCAGGTTCAAATGCATCAATTGTTATCCGTGGTCTCGGATCCCTCACTAACAACTCTCCCCTCTTCATCGTCGATGGTAACTACGGTGGTAGCGAGGTTGGTCTCAACGTGGAGGATATCGAGTCTATCCAAGTACTCAAGGACGCATCTTCTGCAGCGATTTATGGTTCACGTGCTGCCAACGGTGTCGTCATCATCACTACCAAGAAGGGTACGAAGGGTGGCCTCAAGGTTAAGTTCGATTCTAATGTAGAACTCAACTGGCTTCCTCGTTACGACCTTATGGATGCCGAAACTTACAAACTCTACGACGACAGGGCTTATGCTGAGGCTATGCTTCAGGGTGTCGAGGGCGTTACAGGTTATCAGAACCACTTCGAGGCAAATACCGACTGGCAGGATGAGATGCTATCGATGGGTGTCCTGCAGAATTACAACGTTTCGCTCTCAGGCGGTTCAGATGACATCAGATACTATACTTCACTCAACAGAATGGTTGATGACGGTGCTCTCTACGGAACTGGTTATGATAAGTATGGTTTCCGCGTGAATACTTCAGGTCGCAAGGGTATCTTCGAGTTCGGCGAGAACTTCTTCTATACAAGATCAAGCCGCGACAATATGGGCAGTTCCTCTTGGTCGAACTTTATCACGATGCCTCCTACAATCCCTGTTTATGATGCTAACAATCCGGGAGGTTACGGTTATGGTAGTTCAGACAGAGCCAACACATACGCCCTCAATCCGGTGGCTCAGGAGAACATCAATGAGTCTGTAAATGATGAAGAGTATATGTATGGTAACATCTTCGGACAGATCAACCTTTTCAAGGACGTGTTCAAGGCTAAGTTGAACCTCGCTTACAAGAGTTATTACGGAATTACCAACAAACTCCGCAAGAAGGGTAACTGGACTATGGGTCAGGGTGATGACGCTGCTTCAGTAAGTTCATCTATGGCCAAGCACCACGATATCCTCATCGAGCACACCTACACTTTCGATAAGACTTTCGGAAAGCACGATGTTGATGCAATGGTGGGTATGTCATACAACCGTTTCCACGAAGAGACAAGGTCGGCTACCAAACTCGATCCTCTTACAGTAGGTGACAAGTACATCACTTCAATCAACGCCGCAACCGGTACTACCTCTGCGACAGGCGGTTATACAGAGTCTGCGCTCATCTCTTACCTCGGACGTATCAACTATGCATACGCAGACAAGTATCTCGTACAGATAACAGCACGTCGCGACGGTACCTCAAAACTTCCTCAGGGCAACAAGTGGGGTAACTTCTACTCAGGTTCAGTTGGTTGGCGTATCAGTTCTGAAGACTTTTTCGATGTACCTGCCATCAACGACCTCAAGATCAGAGCCAACTATGGCGTGCTCGGTAACACAAACATCGGAGTATGGGATTATCAGTCAACAATCAATACGGCTCCTCGTGCCGTTCTCGGAGCAAGCGACAAAGTATATGTAGGTATGACTCAGTCCAACCTTACTAATAACGATCTGGTATGGGAGTCAAAGACTACTGCTAACGTCGGTATCGATATGACTGCTTTCAGAAGCCGTTTCACAGTTGCAGCCGAGTGGTTCCTTTCAAAGAGTGAGGATCTCCTCGTTTATCTTCCTATTCTCTGGACAACCGGTAATGAAGGTGGTGCTCCTGCAACCAACGCCGGCAGCCTCCAGAATACAGGTGTCGAACTCGAACTCGGATGGAACGACCGCAAGGGCGACTTCTCCTATGCTGTAAACCTCAACTTATCTCACGTGAGAAACAAAGTTCTCAGCCTCGGTTACGGTCAGACAGTATATTACACCGGAACTTCAATTTCAGAAATAGGCAAGCCTCTCGGAATGTGGTACCTCTATGAGATGGACGGTATATTCCAGTCGAAGGAAGAGGTTGTTGCTCATCAGAACTCTGAAGGAAAAATAATTCAGCCTAATGCGCTTCCTGGCGACATCAGATATGTTGACTATGACGATGACGGACAGATTGCATCTACAGACCGCCATATAGTCGGCAGCCCTTGGCCTTGGCTTGAGATGGGTCTTGGAGTAAACCTCGCATACAAGGGTTTCGCTCTCAACCTCAGCGGTTATGGTCGTTTCGGTCAGACAGTTTTCAATGGTGCACGTGCTACTGCAGGTGACTTCAACACCAACCAGAACAACTTCAACGGCCTGAAGCCTTGGACTCAGGAGAACCCATCAACAACACATCCGAGAATCATTTACGGTGACACTCGTAACAGCCGTAATGATCAGGACAGATGGCTTGAGGACGGCTCATTCTTCCGTTTCAGCGACATCTCGCTCAGTTACTCACTTCCGTCAAGCCTTATCAGCAAGATCGGTTTCGAGCAGATTAAGGTTTCAGTTATAGGAAAGAATCTTGTTACATTCACCAAGTACTCAGGACTTGATCCAGAGTTTGCTGATGGTGGCATCTACACTCTCGGATATGACGGATGTTCATTCCCTAACCCGAGATCAGTATCATTCGGACTTACATTTACTTTCTAACAGACAATTCAGATGAAAAAAATTATCATAGGAGTCTTATGCGTGGCATTGGCCATCTTCAGTGCCTGCAGCGAAGATCATCTTGATATCCAGAACGAGAACACCCTTTCTACCGGTGTGTTCTGGCAGACAGAAGATGACATAGAGGCCGGCCTGATCGCTGTCTATAGTATGTTCTACAGACAGGGAACGTGGACCCGTAACATTTATCCACAGATGCAGGGTATGGCAGACGACGGCGTATCATACGCAGGTTGGACAGAACTTAACGAGTGGACTAAATTCAAGTACACGAATTACAACTTTGACGAGGTGAACGGCAAAATGTGGAGAGAGCACTTCACCACTATCTATCGCGCAAATCAGGTTCTCGCTCATATTGACAAGGTTGAGTTCGCAGATGCAACTCATAAAGAAGACCTCAGGGCTCAGACTCTCTGGCTCAGATCTTTCTACTATTTCTATATGACCGCACTCTGGGACAATATGCCTCTTATTCTTGATGTTTCATCTGCAGCAGACCAGCCTGCAAATTCAAGCCCTGAAGCAGTATTCGCTCAACTCGAAACGGATCTCCGCACTGCTATTGAAGCCCTCCCCGAGACTCGCGATGCTGAGAACACCGCACGTCCGACCAAAGGCGCGGCTTATGCCCTCCTTGCAAAGGTTTATATGCAGTGGCATAAATATGCTGAGGCAAAGACCTGCCTTGAGTGGCTCATAGAAGGTAACGGAGCATCAATATATGACCTTATGCCTGATTATGGCGCAAACTTCAGCAATAAGAACGAAAATAATAAGGAGTCGATTTATGAGATCCACTTCTCGCTTACTCACTATGTCGGTTTCGATCAGACTGACAATTATCTGGATCCTAATGCACAACTCGGTACTCAGATTGAGGAAGTTCAGTCTCCAAAGGACATCGGCTGGAATAACGTTGAGGCAAGACGTTGGCTCGTTGACTACTATAAGAGAGAGACTACCGTTACAGGTGAGTACGACCCACGTCTTTACTATACCCTCTGGTATGATTCAGTAGAGAGCGATTTCCCTAACAGGACACACGATATCTACGGAAGCGGATGGAAGAGCGAATGGGGCAGCCGCGTATGGATCAAGAAGTACAGCACAGATGTAAGGCCTCTTTATTACTGGAATGACAACAACTTCCGCGTGCTCCGTCTTGCTGATATGCTTCTTCTCTATGCTGAGGCTGAGAATGAACTTAACGGTCCTACAGACAAGGCTATCTCAGCTCTTAATAAAGTTCGCAACCGTGCCGGTCTCGCTGACATCCAGAACAGTACATATTACAAAGGCGCAACTGCAAGCAAGGATGCTTTCCGCGAGCAGATCAAGATTGAGCGCGGCCTCGAACTTTCACTCGAGTGCGTAAGATGGATCGATCTCAAGCGTTGGGGCTTTACAACTGATGAACTTGCAAAGATCACTGCCAGAGATCCGGACTTTGATAACTTCGTTATCGGAAAGCACGAGCGTATGCCACTCCCTCAGAGAGAGTGTGACAACAACCCTAATCTCAAACAAAATGAAAATTATTAATATGCATAAAGGAATCAAAATGCTGATGGCAGCAGGCCTTGCCCTGCTGGCATTGGGGTCTTGCCAGAAGGAAGACTATAAGATACAGAGCAATCCTGATGAGTTTGCGGTATTCCCACTTGCTGTTCCGGTTGCTGCAGAAGGTGGTGAGTACACCTTGAACATTACCGGCCACGAGGACTGGACAATCAAACTTGCAGATTCAAACACATCTGCAGAGGGATGGTGTGCATTGAGCCAGACATCAGGTTCCGGTGCTACTGACATCACACTCACAGTCACCCAATCAACATCTTTCGTAAAGAACCGCCAGATCGTCATCGAAGTTTCCAATGGAATAAAGACTCTTCGCTCGAAGGTTATCCAGAAGACTCTTACCCTTGGTGAGAACGAAGTCCTTATCAACGGTATGGTATGGTCAACTGTAAACCTTAACAATCCCGGTGAGTTCTGTTCTTCTCCTGATGAAGTCGGTATGTACTACCAGTTCAACAGTGACAAGCCTTGGCCAAGCAAGGGAGAGCAACCTGTTCCTGGCTGGGCAACCGATGACACTGTGTTTGATGACATAAAGACTTGGGCTCCAGAGAATGATCCTTGCCCTGAGGGATGGCGTGTGCCTACATCTGATGAGTTTATCGCTGTGTGGGAGAAAGGCCAATATAAGGCTCAGCCAGCGCAGACCGGATTCCAAGTATGGGGTATGATTCTTGGCCTTTCTGAGGCAGATGCAAAGGCAGCAAACAAGGATAATCTCAAGGCTCTAGGCGGGCTCTTTATTCCTAACAGCGGATGGATCAACGAGGCTGGTAACTACGATAGAACCTGGCTTGCTTGTGTAAGGCACGGAAATTCATTGAGCGCTACTCACGGTGGTCTTTATCTTTCAGACGGTGGTTACACTGAACAGTGGGGTTGGGGCGACGGCCAAAAGGGAAGAGCATCTTCTGTTCGTTGCGTAATGGATCTTAAGATTGAGGATTAGTTGTTAATATCAGGTATGAGAAATCTGTCACTTTTCGGACTTTTCGCTCTCGTTCTGCTTGTATCGTGTACGAGCGGGGGCGAAAAGCCCCATCAAATTACTCCGAAGGAGGTCAGATATGAACTCAGCGGAGGTGCCGGACATTACAATTATGCTCCGAGTTTCATTCAGGATGAGTATGGTATCAGATATGGATATATCTGTGAAAACAGAGATCCGTTTGAAATCGTTGACTATGTATATCTATATAAAGGAATACCCACCAGGAACGGTTATGTATGGCAGCCAGGCACAGAGGTAATTGCGCCTTCTGCAGACGGTTGGGACGACTGTCACATCTGTGATCCTGATGTGCGGGAATTCAAGACCAAGTGGAAGGGTAAGACCTATACTTGGATTATGACTTATCTCGGTGTCGATCAGTGGGACTGCAATCACAACCAGATCGGCCTTGCTGTTGCCGAAAACATCGAAGGGCCTTGGATCAAGTTCGACGGAAATCCAATCGTGCCATACGAAGGCCGTGACAAATGGGGTACAGGTCAGAGTACTACCATCGTAAAGAATGACAGTACCATTCTGCTATTCTACCACTCTACAACCGAGAATGGTCCTTATTGTATGAGAGAGATTGTCCTCAATGACCTTGACAACATCCGTCTCGGTGAGGAGAGAGCCGTCCCATACCTTACTGCAAACTCATATCCGGCAATGTCAAAGGACAAACTGTTTATGGTATCCGAGATGCGTAGCGAGGGTTATGACAGGTCGAAGATCCCTACTTGGGTAGGAGATCTTTGTCGTGTGGCATACGTTTCTCTTGATGAAGACTGGATTACTCCTAAAGAAGATCCTTGGAAGGAAATCCACACCATCACTCCTGAGCATTCCGGCTTCCCGCGCAACCATAATCCTGGGTTCCTTACCGATACGAAGGGATATCTTGTGGATGAGAACGAACTTGTCGTATATTTCACTCCAGCAGTGACAGGAAGTGACTGGCTTTGGTCATACGACCTCTGGTCAGCAACTTATGACATTTCATCTTTGAATAAATAATTAGAGAATTATGAAAAAGATAATGATTGCTCTCATATTTGCCGGTGTATTGGCACTGGCCGGTTGCGAGAATGAGAAAACAGCGCAGTCCGACAAACTCAACATCATTTTCGAAACAGATATCGGGAATGACGTTGATGATGCTATGGCTCTGGATATGCTGTATAAATATATTGATCAGGATAAGATCAACGTCCTGGCAATTACAATCAACAAGGACGGGCTTGCTCCTGCAGAGTTTATGGACATAATGAATACTTGGTATGGCTATCCTGACATTCCTATAGGAATCATCAGAAACGGAGCGGATTGCGAGACTGATGCCGTGAACTATGCAAAGGCTGTCGTGGATCTCAAGAACGAGGATGGCACTCCGAAGTTCGCACGTTCACACGGAGACTATGACAAGTTTCCGGATGCCCATATACTTTACAGAAAGATCCTGTCAGAGATGCCGGATAATTCTGTAACTATCGTGTCTGTAGGCTTTTCAACCAACCTTGCGCGTCTGATGGATTCGCCCGCTGACGAGTACTCGCCTCTCACTGGTAAAGAACTCGTAGCAAAGAAGGTAAAGGAACTAATCACTATGGCTGGTCATACTACAGATGCCAATTTCCACGAATATAATGTGTTCAAGGATCCTCCTGCTGCTAAGAAAGTATTCGAGGAGTGGCCTACAAAGATTGTGACTTCACCTTTTGAGGTGGGTATTTCAATCTGCTACCCCGGAGCAAGTATCGAAAACGATTTCGGATGGGCAGAAAACGGACATCCTATGGTTGAGGCTTACAAAGCATATCTTCCTATGCCTTACGACCGTCCTACCTGGGATCTTACATCTCTTCTCTATGCTGTAGAGGGTGATTCTTTCTTCACTATTAATGGTCCTTTCAAGATGGAAGTGACTGAACTCGGTGGGACAATCTTTACACCCGATGAGAACGGCAACCGTTACTATATGATGGTTGACAAAGTTCAAGCTGATGTAATCAACAAGCATTTCCAGGGTATTCTTCCGACCAAACCGGCAAAGTATAATAAATAATTTGATTTTCATAAACTGGCTTTCGATGTCATTTTTATCATCTGACATCGCAGGCCGGTTTTGATATTGATATGAAAAGATTCTATTTACTTGCAACTCTGTTCACTGCTGCGCTGCTTTCCTGCTCAAAAGACCCGATAGACGATGGAAACGAGCAGAAGCCAGAACGTGATTCAGTTCTTGTCTATAGTATAAGTATGCCGAAGTATGTATTCGGCTTCACGGGTCAGAACCGATATTCATATTGTCCTTCGATAGTGGATAACGGAGACGGAACGACACACGTTTATTTCTGCGGAACAAAGAGCAATATCTTCGTTGACAATATCTATCATATTCAGGAATTAGCAGACGGAACCAGATCTGCAGAAAAAAGCGTCCTTCAGCCGAGCCTTGACTGGGACAGCAGACACAATTGCGACCCGAGCGTGATTGAAGGCGACTTCAAGATGGACGGCGTGTCATACAAGTATGCAATGTTCTTCCTCAGCAATCCGATGGAGTACTACTACAACGAGATCGGTGTCGCGTTCAGCAATGACCTTGCTGCTGATTCTTGGGTGAAATATCCTTATCAGGTAGTGAAGAAGACTTGGAACGAAGAAGGAGACCAGTTCTGGAGCGCGACCAACAAGTCCTGGGGAGTGGGACAGCCATCTGCAGTCTCACTTGACAAAAAGGGCAAGGTGCTTCTTACATATACCAAGGGAGATGCGAGCGGTACTGGCCTGATGTGGCGTGAATTAGATATGTCGGATATGGATAATCTGGTTGTCGGTCCTGCCAACTTTATGGTGTCAAACGGCTGGCTGCAGAAAGATGAAAAGACACAGGATTACGGAACAAATGCAGATTTCGCGCTCAACCTCGAAGAGGACAGAATCATAATGGTACGTCCGGTACATCCTCACGATTCGGAATATCCGTCATTTATCGCGAGCAAGGTCGAAGTCCTCTGGATGCCGTTCTCAAGATTTATGCAGGGAGAGGGCAAATGGACTGTGATGTACAGAATAGAAGGCAAGGATACAGGCTTCCCACGTAATCACAATGCCGGTCTGAAGAGAGATAGTTTTGGACATATCGAGAATTGGGAGACGCCGACAGTATATTTTACGGTCAGCAAGACTGCTCCGGACGTGGCTCCAGAATACGGAAAGCACGCCGAGTGGACTTATAATATCTATAAAACGGATCTGAAGCGTGAGTATGTATATTTCAACAAGAAATAATTTATGATATATCGTATTATGACATTTATGTCCGTCATAATCCTGACGGCATCCGGCCTTATGGCGCAGTCTTTCGAACAATATATCGCAATTATGGACTCTCTGGCAATGGAGCCGCCTCAGATACAGACTGAGTTCAACAGAAAGTACAAAACCCGCAATCTGGATTACGGTATGACGATAGGAATAGAGCAGACTCCCGGAGGACGAATCTGGAACTGCTTTGTCGGTGGTGGTGACAATGAGGCTGCGTATTTTGTCTTGAACTGGAGCGATGACGGAGGTAAGACTTGGACAGACAGCAAATATGTGATCGACCCTCACGATGATTCTCTTCCTTTTGCCAGAAGAACAATTGTAGGCCAGTTATGGACTGACCCTTTGGGACGCCTGTGGCTGTTTTATGACCAGTCCGTTACATATTATTACGGAAGTTCCACCAACTGGTATTCGATCTGTGAGAATCCCGATGCAGACAAGCCGGTTTGGTCGGAGCCTGTTTATCTTGGAGAGGGATGTACGCTGAACAAGCCGACAGTGATGACTACCGGAGAGTGGGTTCTTCCGGTCAGCATCTGGTCTCGCAAGACAATGGCTTATTCTACATTGAAGCAGGTGTGGACAGACGAGCAGTTCCGCTCTTCGAAGTCTGAACTTGATCCTTTCAGAGGGGCGCACGCCTATGTCTCGGTAGATCAGGGTAAGATATGGGAGGACAGAGGTATGATAGTCTTTCCTGAGCCCACTTTCGACGAGCATCAGTTCATTGAACTTGCAGACGGCAGATGGTGGATGACGGCAAGGGTAGGAATCGGCACAAATAAATCGGGCATTATGCAGTCTTTCTCCTCTGACAGGGGACACACTTGGTCGGAGCCGGAATTTTATCAGCCTCATATTTCTTCAAGACACTTTATCAGAAGACTTGCAAGTGGCAATCTCGTTCTTGTACGTCACGGTAATTTCGACGAATGTACTTCTACAAGAACAAACCTCACGGCATTCATATCGGATGACGAAGGAAAGACCTGGAAAGGTGGACTCCTTCTGGATGACACATACGACATTTCATATCCGACCGGTTTTCAGGCTCCAGACGGCTATATCTATGTTTCATACGATATGCAGAGGACCAGACGAGGAGAAATCTATATGGTGAAGTTCACTGAAGAGGATGTTCTCTCAGGCAAGATTGTAAGTGATGAAGGTTATCTTAAGAACCTTATCTTCAAGCCTGGCAAAGTACATCGGTCAAAGGCCAATAAAGCAGCCCGCAAAGCAGAAAGGATGAATTGAAACGAATGTCCTTCTTTACATTATGAATAGTTCCAACCTTCGATATGTAAAGGTTGGATTTTTTATTCATTATCCACATCTTGATTAAAAATATATTATTACCTTTGAAAAATACGTATGAATAATCAGGGTTAAAATATGTTTGAAGCGAATGTTTACATAAACCGACGCCGCGTTCTGCTGGAGCAGATGGCGTCCAGAACCGTAGAGGGAAACAGAGGCATCGCAATATTCCTCGGAAACGTAGATGCTCCGACCAACTACCGCGGCAACGACTACAAATTCCGTCAGGACAGCAGTTTCATCTATTACTGGGGCATCGATGAGCCTTGGTTTGCAGCAGTGCTTGACCTTGACAGCGGTGATGAATGCCTTTACGGCAATGATGTGGATATCGACGACATCATCTGGATGGGGCCTCAACCTACTGTCGCATCAAAAGGTGAGGCAATAGGATGTTCCAGAACCCTCCCTCTGGATGAGTTTGACAAGGCAGTGACAAATGCCGTTGCTGCCGGCCGTCAGGTGCATTTCCTTCCGCCTGCAAGGTATTACAATCAGATGAAACTTGCCGAATTGACAGGCAAACCGAATGCTGCTGTGCGCAAAGTGGCTCCAGTTGCAGCCGGTGGCGCTTCTGAAGAACTCGTCAAGGCTGTCGTGGCTATGCGTCTGATCAAGGAGCAATGCGAAATCGATGAGATCGACAAGGCCTGCGAGATCGGCTATCTGATGCATACTGAAGCCCGCAGAGGCTGCAAGCCTGGAGTCCTCGAGCAGGAGATTGTAGGACGGATGGAAGGTGTCACTCTGTCAAAGGGATGGGGAGTGTCATTTACGACAATCCTCTCCCAGAACGGTGAGACTCTCCACAATCACAGTCACCATCAGATAATTACTCCGGGTCGTCTTCTCGTTGTTGATGCAGGTGCCGAAAGCAATACGCACTATGCTTCCGACTTCACCCGCACATATCCTTGCAGCGGAAAGTTCACAACCAAGCAGCGTGAGATCTACGACATCGTGGAGCAGGCCAACGAAGTCGCATTCAGCCTCACCAAGCCAGGAACATCGTACTGGGATGTGCATTGCGCGACCGTAAGATATATGCTGGAGCAACTGAAGGCTCTGGACTTTGTCCGTGGAGACGTGGACGAGATGGTAGCCTGCGGCATTTCAGGTCTGTTTATGCCTCACGGTCTTGGACACAATATGGGACTTGACGTGCACGATATGGAGGATCTGGGCGAAAATTATGTAGGCTATGGAGATGAACGCAAGCGCTCCCCTCTTCTGGGAATGGGCAATCTGCGTATGGCCCGCGACCTCAAGCCTGGACACGTGATCAGCGACGAGCCGGGCATATACTTCATTCCGGCGCTCATCGAGCAATGGAAGAGAGAAGGCACCGACAAGGGATTTGTGAATTACGAAAAACTCGCCGGCTACTACGACTTCGGTGGCATCCGCCTTGAGGACGACATCCTTGTGACAGCCGACGGAGCACGCCGTCTCGGCCCTCAGCGTCTGCCGATCAAATCATCTGATATAGAAAACATTATGGCAAATGAATAGTTGAAATCAGGACTATGCAATCCGAAGACCCCCGCCTCCCTGATGGGAGGCACCCCTAGCCGGGGGTGGCACGTCTTCTCCTTGCATAGTCCTGATTTCAACGGCAACAATACAAAGCTATGGATATACTGATTTCAATATTGGCGATTCTGGCCGGCATCATCGGCATCGCTGGCAGCATCCTGCCGGGACTCCCCGGCACACCGGTCAGTTGGATCGGTCTTCTGATCCTTTATATATGGGGACCGGAAGATATGCAGCTCAAGACACTCATCATCTGGGGTGTCGTGGTAGCTATTGTCTCTATAGTTGATTATGTGGTGCCGATGTGGTTCACAAAGGTGACAGGAGGAAGCAAATATGCTGAACGTGGCGCAATGGCCGGCCTCATCCTCGGCATCATTTTCACTCCTATAGGTATGATTCTCGGTTCTTTCCTCGGAGCATTGCTGGCTGAATGGTACTACAGCCGCAAAGGTTTCTCCCAGGCATTGAAGGCAGCCGTGGGCTCATTCCTCGGCTTCATCACAGGAACCGGCCTCAAGACCATAGTAGCCTGCCTGATTATGTGGAAAATAATTGTGTATATGTAAAAATTGCACAAATTCCAGGAAAAGCATCCTCCGTCAGGGGGATGCTTTTCTTGTTCATAACCCCATTTTACAAGGATTCAAACCTTTTCAGTCATTTTTTAAACCTCGGAAAGGCCATACAGATATTAAATTTGTTCCGTACCAAAAATCGAACTCTATGGAAACTTACCTTGGTCTGGATCTTGGCGGCACAAAACTTCTGATAGGCGAAGTTGACACACACGGGAATATTCTGAAGTATAAGAAATATGCTTCGGGATTCTTCAATCAGCAGGCAGCACTTGAAATCATCAAGGTATCTCTTGATGACTACATAAAGACTGTTGGCTGGGCATCGGACAAGCCTGTGGCTATGGGCGTCGGACTTATCGGAAGAGTCGATCCCGGAGCCGGTATATGGCATCAGATCGATCCTCACAGGACACAACCTATCGCTCTGGCAAAGGAACTGAGCGAAATCTACGGAATACCTTGCCGTATCGACAATGATGTCAAAAGCGCGACAAGAGCGGAGCGCGTCTGGGGTGTCGGCCAGTTCTCAAAGAATTTCGTATATATAAATGTAGGAACAGGCATAGCCGTCGGCACGGTCGTAAACGGAAGACAGATCCGCGGAAGCCATTTCAATGCCGGGGAAGCAGGCCACACAAGAGTCGGGATCAACCTTGGCGTAAAATGCGTATGCGGCAGATATGACTGTGTCGAAAGCATATCTTCCGGAGCCGGAATAGACAGATGTGCAAGACTTTTGTGCAAGGATTATAAGACTTCTCTTGAGATCCCATCTGAAATGAAAGGCAGGGTCAGCGTTCAGGATGTCATCAGACTGTGCCAGAGTGGTGATCCTCTGTGCAAAGTGCTGACTGACAATGCTGCAGACGGCATAGCAAACCTCATTATGAATATGGTGAGAATCACAGATCCAGATACGGTAGTTTTGGGTGGAGGAGTAGTTGCAGAAGAGTATATGTTTGAAAATATTCTCAAAAGGCTGCATCCTTCCACTATGCGCTTTGTCACAAACGGAGTCGTGCTCACAAAACTTAATCCTGAATTTATCGGCCTGCTTGGAGCGTGCGCCGTTGCAATGAATATGTAAATTATGAAAATAACCATAGTTGACAACGAGCAGATATTTGATGAAACTGCTGCTTGGAGAATAGTGAACCAGATGGTCTCCAAGAAGGATTCCGTAATATGTCTTTCTACAGGAAGGACTACCGGAAATATGCATAGAAGGGTAGCGGAAATCTGCAAGGCTTCTTCTTTTGACACTTCAAGACTTACAATAACAGGAGTGGATGAAGTTGTGAATGTGCCTAGGGAATATTCCGGAGCCTGCTACACTATGCTCTGGAACGAAATAGTCAAGGACATCGATATAAAGGAAGAGAACTTCATTATGCTTCCGACCATATCCGATGACTTCGACAAGGCTTGCAAAGAGTTTCTTGAAGAACTCGGCAGAAGAGGCGGAATAGACCTCCTGATTCTTGGTCTGGGAGAGAACGGGCATCTGGGTTTCAACCAGCCTGGAACATCTTTCGACTCTTCAGCCTGGGTAACGAAGATGAACGAAGAACTGGAAGAAAGAATAAGGCGTGAGACGCAGACCCCGCAGGAAGTGATGCTCGGAGGTGTCACGCTCGGACTGAAAGACATTATGCAGGCTCGAAAGATCATACTAGTGGCCAAAGGTGCCAACAAAGCGGAATCGGTGAAGAAAATGCTGAGAGGGCCTCTGACTGAAGCCCATCCGGCAAGTATTCTCAGATTGCATCCGGATTGCGAATATCTTCTCGACAAGGCTGCAGCGGCAGAACTGTAACAATAGACATTAAACACATAAATATGAACACTAAGCAACAGAATTACACAGGACCGTTTCTGGCAATGGTATTCCTGTTCCTGATAGTAGGATTCCTCACGACGGCCAATACGCAGTTCCAGGGGCCGCTCAAAGAGGCTTTCCTGGCCGACGCCGGCTCTCTGCAGAACACATTCGCCACATTGATAACCTTCTCCTGGTTTCTGGCCTACCCTCTCAGCGGGCCTATAGGCTCGAGATGGGTAAACAACCACGGCTATAAAGGCACTCTCCTCAGAGGTCTTATGGTAATGGCTGCAGGACTCGCGATGTTTTTCATATCTTCGTGGGTGACAGTACGTTATCCTCAAGCCATTCTGCATATCGGAAAGATAAGCCTTCATATCGGCTTCATAATATTTCTTCTCGGATCATTTGTGACCGGAGCATCGGCAACGATTCTTCAAGTGGTCATAAACCCTTACCTTTCAGCCTGCTCCATCAAAGGAACGCAATCCATACAGCGTCTGGCAATCGGCGGTACAGCCAATTCAATAGGAACTACCGTAGCACCTTATTTCGTCACTGGAATCGTATTCGGTGGAGTTGCTGCCGAAGATGTCAACATCAACCAGATAATGGTTCCGTTTCTGGCACTGACAGCCGTTATCCTTATCCTGCTTGCCCTCCTTTCAAGATTTTCTCTTCCTGACATCGAAGGAACAAGAAATGAAGGCAATGAAAAGCCGGAAAAGAGCGTCTGGTCCTTCAGCCATCTGACTCTCGGAGTGATTGCAATATTCTTCTATGTCGGTGTAGAAGTCTGCATAGGAGGAAACATCAACCTGTACGCCATAGAAAAAGGACTTGCATCACCAGCCCTTCTGGCCACCGTATATTGGGGCGGAATGCTGGTGGGACGAAGCATCGGCAGTTCGCTCAGCAGAATTTCCCCAAAAACCCAGTTGATCATTACTACTGTGTCAGCATCGGTACTGGTCATTGCTGCAATGATAATGGACAATCCGTGGATACTTGCTGCAGCAGGTCTGTTCCACTCTATAATGTGGGGAGCGATATTCACACTTGCCACAGCCAGATTAGGCAAATATACATCCATAGCATCCGGAGTATTTATGATCGGAGTAGTCGGAGGTGCCATACTTCCGCTTCTTCAGGGAATGATTGCAGACGCAGCAGGAATATGGAGATACTCCTGGTTCATTGTACTCTTCGGAGAACTCTTTATGCTCTTCTACGCACTCATAGGTTCAAAAATACGTCAAACAGCAGACTGATTATGAAAGCATTACAGATTCTTGCAGCGCTTGTTACAGTTTTGGCAGCCTCCTGCACACCAAAGCAGAACGAAATACTCGTACTCACAGAAAGAGGCGGACAACACGGTCCTTTCACTGACGCAGCCCTCCAATGGCTGGCTGACGAAGGTGCGGAAAACGGCTATACCATCACAGAGATCAACACAGCCGCTCCGATAACAAAAGATTTTCTGGAAAGATTTGATGCAATCATCCAACTAGACTATCCTCCGTTCGGATGGTCGGAAGAAGGGCAGAAGGCTTTTCAGGAATACATTGAGGAAGGCAAAGGCGGATGGATCGGTTTCCACCACGCCACTCTTATCGGGGAATTCCGAGAAGGATATCCGATATGGAAATGGTTCCAGCGGCTTTTGGGAGGCATAACCTATACGAACTACATCGAGGAACTGACCGACGGAACTATGATTGTAGAAGATCCGGAACACCCTGTTATGCAAGGGGTCAGCCCTACCGTTATCATCCCTGACGACGAATTCTACACCTACGATATATCACCTCGCGGCAATGTGCACGTTCTTGCCAGAGTCGATGAAGACACATACACAACCCCGACAGACATAAAGATGGGAGACCATCCTGTGGTATGGTGCAACGACAAGGTCAAAGGCAGGAATCTATACATCCAGATGGGACATAGTCCGAAACTTCTGGATGACCCTGACTTCACAAGAATGTTCGCAAACGCAATTGATTGGGTATTGGACAAATAAACAATGAAAAAAATCGCAACCATCTTTTCTGCGCTTCTGCTTGTCACCGCAGCATCCGCCCAGATATATCTGACGGAAAGCCCGGATCTGCAGAAGCAGATCATAGAGAGCGGATTCATCCACTCTCCGCTCCCTGTTTGCCGTGACAATTCGTTTGAGGACAACTGTCTCAAAGATAAGATATTGCACGACGAACCGCTCGGTGCATCAGCCGGAGACTGGAGTTTCGAAGGGATGGGAAGCCTGGGCTTCATTGAAGACAAAGAAGGACTTAAGATTGTCATAGAACATCCTGTCCACCCGGGAAACAGAGCCACGGGATCGCCGGATGACCCTGATTATGCAACATACGGCATCGCAAAGGCTGTCTGCAGCCTGCACGGTAAGGATTTGAGCAGATTCAACAGAATTGTTCTGGACATATACCCGGACTGCGAAGGAGCATACGTTACAGGGCTGAACCTTACCGTCAGCAACAGTGAGTCACACCTGATGAATCTTGAAAACAGGAAATGGAACACCTGCATACTTTCTTTGGACGAAATTGAAAGAACATCTGCTGAAAGCATCAGCATACACACCACCATAAAAGGCGGAGGTTCCACATACGGAGATACAGCAAGATTCATTATAGGCGGCATCAGACTGCAGAAGGTAGAGAATCCAGACAGTCAGAAAGGCTGGGAGCCTTCCGAGGACAGGATAATACTGCCATATTCCGGCTATCTGCCGAAGAGCCGCAAAACTGCAATAGTAAACAGCACGACAACCGGCAGGTTCCGGATAGAGAACACGGAAGGGAAGGTCGTTTATAAAGGGAAAATACTCACAACCGAAAGCAGTTCAGGCAGATACGGGGTCATCGACTTCAGCGGACTTTCAAAGCAAGGTGAATACATCATCAGAACGGAAAGTCTGGAATCAAAGCCATTCCGCATATCGGATTATGTTTGGGAAGATTCCAAATGGAGAGTTCTTAATTTCATATTCTGCCAAAGATGCGGATATGCAGTACCGGGCATACACGACGAGTGCCACAAGGATATGTTCGCAGTCCATAACGGAAAGAGGATTTCATACGGAGGCGGATGGCACGATGCCGGAGATCTTTCGCAGCAGACTCTTCAGACTGGAGATGTGACATATAATCTTCTGGAAGCATATCTCAACTCCAAGGAAAGCAACCCGGTTCTTGCAGCCAGGCTCCTCGAAGAAGCACGCTGGGGACTTGAGTTTGTGCTAAGGACAAGATTCGGTGACGGATGGAGAGCAAGCAGTATGGGTCTCCTGCACTGGACTGACGGGGAAACAGGTACTGATGATGATATTTTCACTGTCAGGAAACAGAATCTGGCATTTGACAATTTCCTGCTTTCCGGATATGAGGCATTTGCCGCTATGAGCATTCCTGATGATCCTGCAATGAAAGGGCTTCTGACGAGAGCCGCAGAATCAGACTTCGGCTTCGCAATGGAAAAGTTCCTGGCAGAAGGCTTCGACAGGTTCCTGTTTATGTATGAACATAGTTACAACACCTCGAAAAGCCAGTATATGGCCACCATATCCTGGGCAGCCAGTCAGTTGTACAGGCTTACAGGGAAAGAAGAATATGCAGAGGCTGCCGTCTCGCACATAAGATACACCATTGAATGCCAGCGCAAGGAACCGCTGCCGAACGGGATGAAAGGCTGGTTCTACCGTGATACGGATCACAGATCGATCGTGCACTACACCCACCAGTCACGCGAACAGATCTATATGCAGGCGCTGGAACTTCTATGCAGAACTCAGCCTGAGCATTCCGACCGCCCCGTATGGGAGGAATCGATGAAACTGTACGGAGAATATCTGAAAGGGCTTATGCGATATACCGAACCGTATGGACTCGTACCGAGCGGCATCTGGCATATCGATGACTGGCAGGATGAAGACAATTTTTCATCACTCTATATCTTCGCACCTGCTGATGCAAAGGAAAGATACATAGAGCAGGTGAGAAAGGGAATATACATCGATGGAAAGCATTATGTGAAACGTTTCCCTGTATGGCTCAGCATATTCAACGGCAATACAGCGATACATCTGTCCACAGGCAAGGCAGCAGCCATCTGCGGCAGATATTTCAGCGACGAGGAACTGATGCAGATTGCTGCCGAACAATTGTACTGGACAACCGGAAAGAATCCGTTCGGACAGTCTCTCATTTATGGAGAAGGATATGATTATCCATCGATGAGCAGTTTTTCAAGCGGAGAGATCACCGGTGAAATACCGGTAGGAATCCGCTCATACCAGGATGAGGACATTCCATACTGGCCGGCAGTCAACAACGCCTGCTACAAGGAAGTCTGGACCACATCGGCCGGCAAATGGCTCTCACTTACTTCTGAATTCCAACCAATACTATGAATATTATGAAAAGAACACTGAAACTACTGATCCTGATCGCATCGGCATTGATATTTGCTGCCGGATGCGGTACAGATAAGCCTGCCCGTCAGGCAAATTATGCCGGAGATCTTGTCCGTTTCAAGGCTCTGATACACTACACTGAACACGCCGAAGAGGCTCACGTTCAATTTGCACAGCAATCCATTGCGTTCTTCAGGAAACTCACAGTCGGAAACGGATTCACAATCGACGTCACTACCGACCTTTCAGCATACACGCTGGAAGAACTGATGGAATACAATACCATAATAAGCGTGAACACAACTCCGCACTCCAAGGCTGAAAGAGACCTGTTTGAGAAATATATGAATAACGGAGGTGGCTGGGTCGGCTTCCACGCAGCGGCATATAATGACAGAAACACCAACTGGCCTTGGTTTCTTGAGTTCATCGGTGGAGGAGTATTCAAATGCAACAACTGGCCGCCACAGCCTGCACTGGTGGAAATCGACAATGCAAGGCATCCGGTCACAAAGAATCTTCCGAAGGAATTCGTCATTCCACCTTCTGAATTCTATCAGTGGTCACCGGAGCCGCGTTCCAACAGGAACATCGAAGTACTCGTGTCGTTATCTCAGAAGAATTATCCGATCGGACTGAAAGACATTGTCTATGGAGACGATTGGCCTCTGGTGTGGACAAACAAGAACTACAGAATGATCTATCTCAATATGGGACACGGTGACGAAGAGTACATAGATGCCTCGCAACAATTGCTCTTCATCAATGCTTTCCGCTGGATTGTCAGTCGGGATCCCAAAGGTAATCCGTTTGATAAATAATTGATTATGAAAATATTACAGACCATTATAAGCACCTCTGTCCTGCTGATTGCGACAGTCGGGTGCTCCCGAAATCCGTCTTGTACCGCAGAAGATACAAAGCACGGAGATGCTGACGAGAAGGTTCTCATAGCATACGTATATAATCCAAAGGAACTCCCAGACCCGACCTATCTCACTCATATCAACTATGCATTTGCACACGTTGACGATGAATTCGACGGACTGAGGATCGAGAATCCCGAAAAACTACGCGAAATCACAGCCTTGAAGGAGCAATACCCTCATCTGAAGGTTCTCCTTTCAGTCGGTGGCTGGGGAAGCGGGAATTTCAGCGAAATGGCAGCAGATTCTCTTTTGAGATTATCTTTTGCCAAAGACTGCAGAAGAGCCGTGGACGAGTTCAATCTTGACGGCATCGACATAGACTGGGAATATCCGACAAGCGATATGGCAGAAATTTCGGCAAGCCCTGATGACACAAAGAACTATACTCTGATGATGCGTGACATACGCACAGCGATCGGACCGGACAAACTGCTCACACAGGCAACAGTCGCAACAGCCAAGTACATAGATTTCAGAGCCATAGACCAATACATCGACTTCACGAACGCTATGACATACGATCTCGGATGGGCACCATATCACAATTCTCCGCTCTTCACATCGGAGATACGAGATCCGGCGTTAGTATCCGTAGCGGAAGGCATCCAGGCTCATCTGGATGCGGGAGTCCCACCTGAAAAACTTGTCCTCGGAATGCCTTTCTATGGCCGCGGAACAGATGATTTCCCACACGGAGTGGATATAACCAAGACTCACCTGCTTGAAGGATATACATATCATTGGGATCCGGTAGCGATGGTTCCATATCTTACAGAGGATGCTACAGGAAAATTCGCGTTCGGATATGACAATGAAAAGTCACTCTTCATCAAAGCACGGTTTGCTGTAGAAAAAGGACTGAAAGGCGCTATGTACTGGTCGTATGGAGGAGACAACAGTCACGGCGACCTTCGCAGGACAGTCTATAAGGCTCTCAATTACCCGGAATTCAGATTAGGATATAAGACACAACAATAACCAAACACTATTACGGTATGAAAGTTTTACGGTATTTTTTGACGCTGGCGCTGCTGATGGCAGCAAGCGTGGCCTTTGCACAGAAAGCAAGGGTTTCCGGACAGGTCACTGACTCCCAGACGGGAGAACCTGTCGCATTTGCTCTGGCACTTGAAGAAGGTACAGACAATGCTACATCTACTGATGCGGAGGGAAGATACAGTCTCAATGTATCCCCAGACGCAACCATTCTCTTCACTATGGTCGGATATGAAGACACCAGAGTGCAGGTGGAAGGTCGCTCCATCATCAATGTCGGAATGAATATGGATGTCAATTATCTCGATGAGGCTGTGGTGTCGGCACTCGGTATCACTAGGGCATCCAAGTCACTCACATACGCGGCACAAACCGTTTCTGCCGATGAAATAGCAGACAACAGGAGCGCAAATATGATCACCTCTCTTGCAGGTAAGGCATCCGGAGTCCTTGTGACCCAGAGTGCAGGAGGAATGGGTGGATCTGCAAAGATATCCATCAGAGGATACCGCTCGGTAAACAGCGGCAACCAGCCTCTTTACATCATCAACGGCGTTCCTATGTCCAACTCCACAAGTGTGGCTTCGGGATTCTACGGTGGACACTCTGAAGCATCCTTCGATAGTGGAGACGGTATCGGAAACATCAACCCGGAAGACATCGAAAGCATCAGCATCCTCAAAGGTGCTTCTGCATCAGCACTTTACGGTACAGAGGCCGCCAATGGTGTGATCATCATCAACACCAAGAAAGGAAGTCAGGGAAAAATGAAGATAACCTTCACCAACAGCACCACTTTCGAGACTGCAGCATACGGTCCTCAACTTCAGAACACATACGGAGAGAGTACCAATTTCTACAGTTGGGGAAGCAAACTGTCAAGCCCGGCAGCATCAGTCACAGACGACTTCTTCAAGACTGCCCAGACCTACAGCAACAGCCTTTCCATCCAGGGAGGAACCGATGCTAATCAGACATATCTCTCATATTCGAACACATACGCAACGAGCCTTCTGGACAATAACGGAAAACTCAACAGACATAATATAACTTTCAGAAACACAACCAAATTCGCAAAGAATCTGTCTCTTGATGCATCTTTCCAGTACATCCATCAGTATATGAAGAACCGTCCGACACTTGGAGGACAGTACAACAACCCTCTTTTCGGTCTGTACCGTTTCCCTGTAGGTCAGGACATCACTCCATATAGAGAGGAATTCGAAGTCTATGACCCGGAACGCAACCTTATGTCACAGAACTGGATCAAGGCTCTTGATGCTACATCAGACCAGAATCCTTGGTGGGTTATGAACAGAATCAACTTCGAGGCTTGGCGTGACCGCATCATCGGATCGCTTACTCTCAGATGGGACCTCACCCCTAAGATGTACATCCAGGCCAGAGCAAGTGCAGACTATATCAATGACAGAGATGACCATAGGACATCTGCAACTACACCTGCAGGTCTGACAGGATCGGTAAACGGACGTTATACAGTAAAGCAGGGCTCGAATATGACTGCATACGGCGATGTACTCTACGGATACAACGACAAGTGGGGTGATTTCGGTCTGAATGTAACTGTCGGAGGAAGTGTTAAATACAATGAAAGTTACTCACTCGGCTTCGATTCATACAACAATTCAGGCGGACTCTACTATGCAAACATCTTCAACCTTGCAAATATGACCATCCGCGCCAGCGCTCAGAACTGGTACAGGGATGAACTTCTTGCAGTATTCGGAACCGCTACAGCATCATATAAGGACTGGCTCTTCCTGGACATCACTGCACGTAACGACTGGTCTTCTTCGCTCGCATTCACAAAGAGTTTCAAGACTGGTTTCTTCTACCCTTCTGTCGGTGTTTCAGCGGCATTGAACGAAGCCTTCAATATGGGTCCGAATGTGGATCTGTTCAAGGTCAGAGCATCATACTCTGTAGTAGGTAACGACCTTCCAGGCAGAATCACCAATCCTCTCGGTTCTGTAAGTTCGACCGGTATCATCAGTTCAAATACCACTGCTCCGTTCGGAGATCTCAAGCCTGAGACTTCCGGATCTTTCGAGGCCGGTATCGACTGGAGATTCTTCAACAACCGTCTCTCATTCGATGTAACTTATTACCACACCAATACAAAGAACCAGTTGTTCAGTCTCTCGGCTCCTACCGGTTCAGGTTACACCAGATATTATGTGAATTCCGGAAATATCCAGAACCAGGGTGTGGAAGCGACCATCGGATTCATTCCGGTAGAGACCAAGGACTTCGTTTGGAGAAGCAGCATCAACCTCTCACACAACAGCAACAAGGTCATTTCCCTCCACGACGAGATTCCTGAGTTCTCGATCAACAGAGGTGAGAACTTCGGATATGAACTCAAACTTGTAGAAGGAGGATCGTATGGTGACGTTTACGGACGCAAGTTCGCAAGAGACGACAACGGCAAACTTCTTCTTGACGAGAGCGGCCTCCCATACAAGGCAGGTACAACCCTTGACTATATGGGCAATACCCAGGCAAAACTGCACGCAGGCTGGAACAACACATTACAGTACAGGAACATATCGCTTTCTTTCCTCATCGATGCACGTTTCGGAGGCAAAGTGATGGCTCTCACCCAGTCGGATATAGATATCTACGGAACATCGCTTGCTACAGCACAGGCGCGTGACAAGGGATATGTGGAATTTGAAGGCCACAAGTTCACCGATGTCAAGGGATTCTATGAAAGAGTCGGAGGATTCGGCGGTATCAGCGAATACTACTGTCTCGATGGTACAAACGTAAGACTCAGAGAACTTTCTCTCGGATATACCATCCCTAAGAAATGGCTCGGAAACGGAAAGTTATTTGAAGATATAACCGTCTCATTCATAGGAAGAAACCTTTTCTTCTTCTACAAGAACACACCATCCGATCCGGATGCACAACTTACTGTTGATGACAATTATTCAGGACTTGACATCTATGGTACACCTGCAACCAGATCATTGGGATTCAATCTTAAGGTTAGGTTTTAATTAAGAATGACAAAATTATGAAGAGAATATTTGAAATACTGGCAATCTGCCTTTTTTCAGGCATTGTATTGTCCTCTTGCCAGAAATGGGAGGAATATAATACCGACCCGTTCGGTGTGACGGAAGAAATGCTTGCTGCCGACTACAATAACATCGGAGCATATTTTCCACAGATTATGCAGTCCGTATATTTCAACTATCAGGACTATGCCTGGGAATTCCAACTTATGCAGAACCTGACTACTGACCTCTGGTCCGGATATATGGGTACAGCATCATCATTTGCATCCAACATCAACACTGGTACATTGAATATGATTGACGGATGGGTAAGCGCACAGTGGAACAACACCTACAGTTATGTGATGTCACCTATCTTCAACTCCATCGAGCCTCAGGCCAACAACGACCAGTATTATTATTTCTATGCTCCGGCATTGATTATCAAGGTTATGGCAATGCACAGGGTTGCCGACGCATACGGTCCTGTGATCTATTCTGCATACGGTCAGTCTGCAACAGGAGGAGCATTCGACTCTGTAGAGGAAGCGTACAACAGATTCTTTGCCGACCTTGACACAGCCCTTGAGCAACTCGACAGATTTATGACAGAGTTCCCTGGCTCGGCACCATTCGCAAAATTCGACCAGTGGTGCGGCGGCGACTATGCAAAATGGTCGAAACTTGCCAACACCATCCGTCTGCGTCTTGCGATGCATATAGTCAAGGCCGATCCTGCAAAGGCAAAGGCTGAGGCTGAAAAGGCCATAGCAAACAAATACGGAGTTCTTGAAGGGGACGAAGTTGTACAGGTTCAGGCAAGCACCTGGGCGCACCCTCTCAATATGCTCACAGAATGGAAAGACATCTATATGGGAGCAGTCATAGAGTCCTTCCTCACAGGATATGATGACCCACGTGCAGAGAAATTCTTCACAAAGGCGACAAACGGCCCTGCAGTGGAAGCAGGACTTGAATATGCCAGCATAAGAATGGGTATCGATATGGTTGAGAAGGCTGCATACGACGGATATTCTGCCTGCATTCAGGGCAAGCACGATCCAGGTATCCTCTGCACTGCTGCCGAGGCATATTTCCTCCGTGCAGAAGGAGCCCTCAGAGGATGGAATATGGGAGGCGGATCAGCAAAGGAATTCTATGAATCCGGCGTAAGGGCATCATTCACTCAGTTCGGATGCTCGGGAGCAGATGAATATCTTAAGAGCGAAGCCGTACCTGCCGACCACAAGGATCCTGTCACTCCTGCAAACGACATCAAGTCTCCAAACACTGCAACACCGAAGTGGGATGACGCAGCAAGCAATGAGGAAAAACTTGAGAAGATAGTCATACAGAAGTACATTGCAGGCTATCCTGAAAGTTATGAAGCCTGGACTACACTCCGTCGTACAGGATACCCTAAGCAATTCCCTGTAGTTGTAAACCACAGCGGTGGAGTTCTTAAGGATAATGAGATTGTCAGAAGAATGCCATACCCTTCGACACAGCAGACAAGCAATCCGGAAGGATATGCCCAGGCTATGTCCAAACTGGGTGGTCCTGACAATGCTGCAACCCGCCTGTGGTGGGATATAGACAAACCTAACTTCTAAAGGTATTGAATTTGGTTAGTAAGGATAGCAGGCTCGGAGAAATCCGGGCCTGCTAAAATAAATTTGCATATATTTGCAATGTCAAGAGAATGAAAATGTACTTTTCGAAACTGTTCGCAACCGCTTTTCTATGCTGCCTTGCAGGACTGGCAGCGTCTGCCGGAGACTATCGTGTTTACGGCAGCGCCAACGGATTGGACAGTAGAAAGATCTATCAGGTAGAGCAGGATCAGGCCGGCTTCATCTGGCTGTATTCACAGAAGGGGCTCTATAGATATGACGGTTCGGAATTCAGACATTACCTTCTCGAAAGCCAGATTGTATCAAGAGACAACATACAATCAGCGACAAGGATATACAACGACCGTGATGGAGGAATATGGGTTGCCCTGCGCAACGGACAGACATACAGATACAACAATGATCTTGACCGTTTCGATCTTGTTATGGACCTTGCATCCTGCCTTGGCCGCGACATCAGACTGTACGACATTAATCCATACCCCGACGGTACGATTCTGGCCGGATCATCCGAGGGACTTTTCAGATACAAGAACGGGAAGTGTGATTTTCTGGGGCTTGGCGGCCTGATCGTAGAGAGCATATCAGAAGCGTACGGAGGTGGATTGTGGATATGCGCCGGCAGGAAGGTTTATCGTTCAGAGAATGACGGAACATCCATATCAATCCTCGAAGGAATTCCTGAAACACAATATATAACGACACTCGACACAGGTACAAGACTATTTCTCGGCACATTTGCAGAAGGAATCTTTGTATATGAACACTCCACCTGCAGAACCACTCATCTCACCGGACTTCCTTACGTACCGGTAAGGTCGTTGGTAACATCACGAAAAGGGAACATACTCGCAGGAACAGACGGTGGAGGCATTTTCGAACTTGATCCGGTGACATTGTCCATATCAAGGCATATATCTTCGGAGAGCGGCATCCAGAGTATTGCGGCCAATACAGTATCGGACATCTGCATCGACAGTTTCGGCTCGATGTGGATATCAACCACCACCAACGGACTTTGCTGCATCGAACCGGACAGATACGGTGCCATCTGGACAAGAAAGTCCTCAGGCAATGACCAGAGCCTCGATGACAACCATATCAACGTCATATACAGAGACCGGGACGGAGATTTCTGGTATGGAACCAACAGAGGTCTTAATCTTTATATGGACGGGGTATGGCATCATTTCCTCTCCGAAAAGGACGGTAATGTCGTGCTGGCGGTGGCTCAGGACAGCAATGGCGATGTTTGGGCAGGAGGATTCGGAATGGGGCTCTACAGAATAGACAAGAAAAGCGGAAAGATCAGGCGTATTCCAGACTCCCCGTTGCAGTACATATACCATATCTATCCTGAAAACGGAAGAGTCTGGTTCGGAGGACTGGAAGGAGACTTCTGCTCCTTCGATCAGGAATCCGGCGACTGGAGCCGGTACAAGGCAGACTGCATAGGAGACATCTGGCCATCCTCCTCAGCAGATGCCTTATATGTGGCAGGATGTTCAGGATTCGGAATATTCGACAAGAAAGAAGGAAGGTTCAGATGGAGAAAGGAATTTGACGGATTCACATTGAAGTATCCTGTAAGAGCACTTTTCCGGACATCAGAAGGGACAATATGGATGGCCACGGATGGAGACGGACTGGTGCATTTCGACCCTTCTGACGGCAGTTCGATCAGATTCACCACAGAGAACGGACTGCCCTCTGATGCCATTATAAGCGTTCACGAAGACCTTGAGAGGCGCATCTGGTTCACAACGGAAGAAGGTATCTTCTGGCTTGATCCTCAACGCAAGACCATCATCAGAGCAAATGAACTCCTGGGTATAGAGGGAGGAATATTCAATCCGAACGCTGCCTGGCTCCATCCTGACGGCCAACTATCATTCGGAACATCCAAGGGAGTCCTTACATTCGACCCAGCCCAACTGGACTATTTCAACAAAGTCAATATACGTCTCATACTTAACGACTTAAGCATCGACTACAATACAATATCAGCAGACCCTGAAGGAGATATCCTGAAGCAATGCCTTGACAAGACAGACTATCTGGATCTCGACTACCTGTCCAATTCTTTCTCTGTCTCATTCTCACGCATCAGTTTCGGAAATGATTTCCGTATAAGATACGAGCACTGCCTTTCAGGCTACGACGACCACTGGGTCACAACAGAAGCATCCGGAACAGCGAACTACGTGAAAGTACGTCCCGGCAGATATGAATTCATATTAAAGGCTACAGATAAATATTCCGGCGAAATAATTGCCGAAAAGAGACTTCCGGTGCGGATAAGGCCACCTTGGCACTACAGCCCGGCCGCCATTGCCGTCTATCTGATGATAGCAGCGGCAGGTGCAGTTGCTTTGATAATGATACGCAGAAGAAGGCTCGCCGAAAAAGGAATCCGGGAAAAGATGCGCACATTCATAAGCGTGGCACACGACCTCAAGACTCCTGTATCTTTGATTAAAGGCCCGCTTGAGGATCTTATGAAAAATACTGATATACCGGAAAGCGGAAGAAAATATATCAGTCTCGCCTCCCGGAATGCGGACAGGCTCACGGATATGATAGCCCAACTGCTCGAACTTAGAAAGATTGAAGACCATACACGGCTCCAACTTGTACGCACAGACATCTGCTCATATCTCACCGAAACCGTCGAGAGATACAGTTCGGCTGCACTATACAAGAACACCGAACTCAATATAGACGTATCCTCAGATATGCCCGCAGTATATATAGACACCGAAAAATTCAGCAGAATCCTGGAAAACCTGCTGTCGAATGCCATCAAATATACCGAAAAAGGAGCCATCGACATCGTCGTACGGCCTGAGGTAAGAAGATGGATTATGGAGATACAGGACACGGGGATCGGAATCCCTGAGGCTGAAAAGAGCCATATATTCACAGATAGTTTCCGCGCATCAAATGTAGGTGACAGAGACGGAGGAGGCATCGGGCTTATGATTACACGGCAGATAGTCTTGAGCCACGAAGGAGAAATTTCATTCCGGAGCGTAGAAGGCAAAGGAACAACTTTCACTGTCTCCTTCCCGTTCAGTTACAGACACGCCGACATCATACATCAGGAAGGAAGCATAGAAAGCATCAAGGAAAACTTGCAAAGAAACGAGGAGACAGCAGCAAGAAGCAGCATCCTCATCGTTGATGACGAGCCTGATATGCTGGCATATCTTTCAGAGACACTCTCGCAAGATTATGACATCCTGACTGCTGGTAATGCTTCCGAAGCCTTGGAAATTGCCCGTCAGAGCAATCCTGATCTGATCATCACTGATGTAGTTATGCCGGTAATGAGCGGAGAAGAACTCTGCCGTATCCTGAAATCCAATGTCGAAACCATCCACATACCTATAATTCTTCTTTCTGCAGCCAACGCCAGACAGAGCATCATATTCGGTCTCGAGGCTGGAGCCAACGACTATATGACAAAACCATTCGATCCGTCGGTGCTCAAAGCCCGTATCAGGAATCTCCTCGTGGATCGCCAACGTCTGCGTGAATCTGTACTCGCCTTAGGACAGAACGAAGATGTTCCGGAGCCGGACTGGCCAAGTATGCTGGACAAGGAATTTATGGACAAAGTCATATCCATACTGGAAAGAGAATTATCCAACCAGGAGTTCAAGATCGGCGATCTTTGTATGGAAATCGCAATGAGCCGTACGACATTATACAACAAACTCAAATCGCTGACCGGACAGGGACCGAATGATTTCATCAGAATCTTCCGCCTCTCACGCGCAAGGGAAATCCTTCGTACAAAGAAATACTCCATTGCGGAAGTGTCAGATATGGTCGGCTTCTCTGATTCAAAATATTTCAGTGTCTGCTTCAAGAAGCAGTTCGGAGAAAGTCCAAGCAAGATATGATCTGCCGTCAACCGATATTGCGCACCGCGGCTTCGAATTCATCCCTTGAGCCGCGGGCCTTGTTTTTTATCTTTGCGCGGTAATTGTAGATCGTATTGGCTGAATAATGCAGAAGGGAAGCGATCTTGCTGGAATCCGTGATTCCTAGTTTGATCAAAGCGAAGATGCGGAGTTCAGGAGTCAGGATATCATCCCCCTTCGGTACTATCGCCGCACCGTCAGCAAGAAGTCCGTTGAAACGTTCGACGAAATCCGGATACAGATTGATGAAAGCCTCGTCGAACATCTTGTAGAATTCCTGAATATCATCATCGATGGATGGCATCTGCTCTATTTCCTCCACCAAAGCCTTGGTATTGCCCTGACGGATATATTTCAGGACGTGATTGCGGTACTGTCGGGTCTTGCTGATGTTCTCCGAAACGATACCAAGGAAGAGGGCTATATACTCCTGCTTCACCTTATCGGCCTCCTGCATCTGCGCGTTCAAGGATTTCAGACGGCTGTTTATTGCCACCAGATCGTGGTTGCGCTCATCGATCTGAAGATATGATTCCTGAAGTTTGCGCCTCATCGAATCCAGGATCTGCTGACGCCTGAAAATGAAAAGCAGCATCATCAAGAGGATTATAAGAAGCGCAACAGCCACAGCCATCATTCCTGCCATACGCCTCGTCTGGCGGGCGTGCTTATCCTGATAAGCCCTTTCTATCTCAGGGAAGAACTGGGATATCTGCCAGGCTCTGAGTTTTCCGTTATATGCCAGAGCATCGGTCATACAATGGTCGGCGGCATACCGGAAAGCCCTGTCTATATCGCCACGCTCGAAAAGGATACGTGATATATCATTCAGCGAAGCATAATCATTTGTAGCACACATCACATCCGCTATGGCAGAACGGATGAGCCATTCCTCCCTTTCAGGACTCTGAGGCTCCTTCCGGAATGTATGGGCATAGAAATAGCAGGCTCTCGCATAATCCGGAGTATTGACCTCCGTGCATTCTATCATCTTCCGTGCATATTCCCTGGCCTTCAGGACATCTCCTGATGCCTCTGCTTCCTCCCTCTTCAGATCATACCAATACAGGCTTCCCTCTTCGATCATCTGGAGCACCAGCGTCCTGAAACGGTCTCTTTTCGCCCCTTTTTCGGCATAAAGAGCATCGGATGAGGTATAGGCCATCGTCTCTCCATTGAAGCAATGGGCGGCACTGTAATACATCCTGAGCATTTCCTGTGGTACGGACTCCGGTGAATATACAGCAAGAATCTCACTGGCTTCAAAATGATATCCGGCCTTAGTATAAGCCTCGACAAGCATAAAGTCCGTCTCCATCTCCTTCAGCCTGTCCCCTTCTGCCACAGCAAGGGCACGATTGGCCAGAAGGCAATTCAATGTGGAATCAAAACTGTTGGGCTTGTATGCCAGAGCCAGACGTTTGCGGATATTGTAGATCTGTTCCGGGTCGCTCTGCTCGGCCAGGACATCATTCAGCACGGCTATCCTCTCCTTGAAATAGCCTTGATAGGTTTCCTTCATATCCAATGTGGCATCAAGACGTTCCAGAAGCGGATTCTCCGGAGTCTCGTTGCAGGAATATATGCCGAATGCGGTGAGAGTGCAGGCCAAAAGGACTATAAGCAGATTCTTCATATTTCTATTAACTTAACGTATTCCTGCAACTTGATCACTTCAACTCTTGGAAAATCCACCGTTCTCAATACATCAAAATGTGCATCGTTAGTAACAAGCAGTTCAGCATTGCCACAAATCGCGCAATCAACGAATTTATTATCATCCGGATCTACGACAATCATCTGGTAAAAATATGTAGGCTGAACTCTTTTCAAACAAGGTATCTCCAGAATGGCTTCGATAACGGCTTTTGCTATTTCAGGAGTGGTTTTTGCCGCCAGGATCTCCTCATATTCTTCCAATATCTCATTAGAAACACAAAGACTGACCTTACCATCAAGGATATCCTCCCAGACTCTGTGGTAAGGACTGATTGACGGCAGAATCACCAAAAGACAATTCGTGTCAAGTACAATTGTTCTCATATTATTCCTGAGTATGAGTATAAGGAGTCCTCAGATGCTCATTCAGAATAGCGTCTATATCAGTCACGCCAATATTGTTGTCTGCAAAGAACTTATCTACTGCCGCCTGAGCCTTTTCGGCTGCCGCAACCTTGTCAGAAACAATATCAAACGGGATTTTTCCTCGCTGAACGACTGCTCTAGCAAAAACATTCATCGCAGCATTGGAACTTAACCCAAACTGCACACAAAGAGCGTCAAACGATTTTTTAAGTTCAGAGTCCATACGGACGGTCATTGCTACTTGTGCCATATCTCAAATACTTTACTCCTGCAAATATAATTGAATTATTTCAATATGCTATCATTTAATGTCACATAGATAGCAGATATCGTACCATCTTCATCTCCAGAATCTCGTCCAAGATTTCTCCCCAGGCTCGAAATGACAAAAAAAAGGCTGATGAGCGGGTCATCAGCCTTTCGAATCATATCAAGAATACTACAACTTGCGGAAGTCGATAGTACAGTTGAATTTGCTGTTGGAATCAAGAGGTGTACAATCTGTAACTGTCATTACGTATGTAGCACCGAGTTCGAGTGGATAACGTGTCTCCCAACCGGAGTCATCAGCCTTTCTGTCCTTACCGATAAGTTCTACGTTACCGTAAACCTCAAGCCATTTCTTAGCCTCATCTGTAAGGGTTACAGTACCCCACTCAGCACCCCAGCCTGCCTGACCGAAGAACTTGAATGAAAGTTCTGCATCATACTGCCAGCGAACACCGTATGTTTCGTCAGTACCCTCACCTGCAATACCGGTGAACTGATACTTGCCCGGTTCAATTTCTGCGAGGGTGATTAACTGACCACTATCCCAAGCAAGAGGATTTGCAATTGCAGGATGACCTACACCCCAACCCATAAAGGTGATGGCACCTTCATTCGCGTATGTAGCAGCCTTTCCTTCCGAAGTCACTCTTCTTACAGTGACATATTTTCCTTCAAGATTGAGTTCGAAAGAATAGTATCCTGAAACTGCACGGAACTTAAGTCCCTCCGCACCGACTTCAAAGTGGTCAGGATCAACATACCATTCCTGAGGATTCTCGATGCCTGAGAATGAGATGATGCTGTTCTGCTCCACTGCAACTGCAGAAACCTTATAGATTGTTGATGAAATCTTGTCAGCCTTCTCTCCGTTCACCTGAATATCAAGACCTGCTACAGCAATTGTAATCTCCTCGCAAGAAACCTTCGCGGCTTTTACACCACCGGTAAGGTCGAGAGTGATCTTATAACTCTTACCTGACTTCAGATCCTTAGCCTTTATATTACCGTCATCTGCCGGTATATCAAAGTAAGGAGCGAGATTGATTTCAGCATAATCTGCCTTAAGGAACTCGCCACCCCAATTCTTCTGATGGAAGAACTTGAAGTCAGCGCTTGAAAGGTCAACCATACCAGGAGCAGTCAGCGTAAACTGATAGATCTTGTCTGCGACCTGTGCCATAGGATATGCACCATCAGTTGTATTCCACTCTGGCCCGATAACAGGCTTACCGAAGTTTTTACCGATCACCCAAACAGCACCTGAACCGTCAGAAGAGAGAGTAAGAACGTTATCCTCATCAGCCATAGGCTCTACCATAATGTACTTATCCTTGATTCTGTAATCGAACTTGTAAAGGCCGTCAACTGCGCGGAATTTGCACTCCGTGAAGTCTTCGTTAAGTTCGAAGAAGTCGTAGTCAAGATTCCAGTTGGCAAGGTCAACGATACCGCCGAAATCAAGAACCTGACCCTGGGTATAATGCTCGACAGATACAACGGATGCATTTCCGAGAGGACTTGCAGAAAGATCCATCAGGTTGACAGCAAGAGTATATTTTCCCGCAATACCTGCAGAGAAAGGTACCGGATTGGTTCCGTCAACAACGAGATTGGAGCCGTTCCATCCGAGAACGACGTTCTCGTTTCCAGCCTCAACGTTCACGAACGCCTCAATCATTGCAGGATAGTCGCCTTCAAGTGAATACTGATACTCCTCGGTCTTTGTAAGAACAATATCCTGAGAGCCCTCTACCTTGAGAGTAACCTTATCAGGATCAGGACGCTGGCAAGCCACATAAACAGTGTCATAACTAAGTCCGGTGCCCACATTCTGAGAAGTGAACACGAGGGTTGCAGTTCCGTCAGGAATGTTCTTCATAAGAGGAACCTTAATAGATTCATCGTATGTACCGTACTCTTTTGTTCTGATAGTGGTATTGGCCACTTCTGTCTCATCGAAAAGCAATTTTACCTTGAGAGTGGAAAGAGCGAATTCACTGTCTTGCAGATCGACAGAAAAATTGATGGTTCCACCCATATAAGCAGACTCGGAACAACTGACGATTGTCATATCCGGTCCCTTGTCAGTCAGTTTCAGCACAGGTTCCTCCTGGCAGGAAGCGAATGCCATAATTCCTGCGAGAGCCAATGCAGATATTTTGAAAATCTTGTTCATATAATTATCTTTTAAACTTGTTTTGATTCCCGGACCAGCCGGAAATGAAGATGAAGTCATTTATTCCTGCCAGATCAGAGACACTATACTCTTTGCCGGAACATTATACTTGACAGTATGCTTTGTGCTGGCAAAAACGAAATCCTGATCCTTCGAACTATTGTTGCAGATGAGTGCTCCTATGGTATTGTCCGGATTCAGATACATCTGAAGTTCGAGACCCGAGGTAAGAGCGAAACTCTTGTGTTCCATTCTTCGCGCACCTGGCTTGAGAGCCACGGAAGCGTGAGCGCAGTCGAACCAATGGCTGTTCTTCACGATGGTCTTATAGTCTGCAGAATTGATGGTGACAGCACCGTAGCAAGTCTTGCAGGAACCGTCGTGCCTGCTGTACGGACCCCTCTTGTCATCAAGCATAAGATTCCACAGTACAGAACCTCTGCCGCCACGCGAAAGCACACCGAGGAACATTGTAGAGAAATCAGGAACAACACAGTTGGAAAGGAAATTGAAATCCCATCTGTTCTCCCATCCTCCGATCCACTCTCCGATAGAAGCCTCTGTAAAATAGATCTTCTTCTCAGGATTGGTTTTGTAGATCTCATTAAGTTCTGTCACACTACCTCCGTAGTTATGCCAAGCGGAACCGTCAGCCCATTTGTAAGCCTCAGGGTCAGCATAAATATTGAGAGGATAGTTGTCCTGACCTTCCTTGCCGTCATAATTGAAGTTATGGTCGAAAAGGAGAATCTCCACATCAGCAAGACCAGCCTTGTCCATTGCCGGACCGAGAACCTTCACAAACTCCTTCTGATCCTGCCAAGGCATCACCAGAGACATTGAGTTGCCAGGGTTGAGAGGCTCGTTCTGCATTGTGATCCCGTGTATATCGAAGCCTTCGGCCTCCATTGTCTGGATCCACTTCACGAAATACTCTGCATAGTCATCGTAGCAGGAT
This sequence comes from Bacteroidales bacterium, assembly GCA_017626555.1. Taxonomy (GTDB): domain Bacteria; phylum Bacteroidota; class Bacteroidia; order Bacteroidales; family UBA932; genus Cryptobacteroides. The sequence goes on along the minus strand of JAGAIM010000129.1, from coordinate 17,000 downwards.
GGCTTGAGACGGCCGCCTGTCCAGGAATTATAAGTGGTCTCGTCTGTCACAGGGACATTGAACTTCGACACCTCCCAACTGTTTCCTCCAGGCATATTGCACTTCATCCACAGAGGGCAAGACCAAGGCGAGCCTATGATCTTCACATCCGGATTGATTGCATATATTTCCTTGAGAACCGGGAATAGATAGTCCTTATCCTCTGAATGAACTGCAAAATTCTCAAGGCCAGGAGTGTCACACCAGGTGTAGTTGTCGTCGAGACAGAAGTCCGAAGCACCGATAGCAACACGGATCAGACTCATTCCGGCGCCTTTCTCGCGAGAAAATGTCTCCTCAAGGAAGGCAGTCCTGTCCGCAGGAGCCATCTTGAGAAGATTGTAGGCTGCGGCAGTTGTCACTGCAAGTCCGAAACCGTCAACAGGCTCGTCTGCAAGAGCAGTCTTGTCGTAGGTCACCTGATTCGGAGACATACTGCCCGGCTTTCCGAAGTTGAATGACGACTTCTTGAACTGATATCTGCCGTCAGCCGAGGTCACGTATGCGACCACGTCCTTTTCAACAACTTCGGGAACCTCCGGTGTCGGATTGTCCGGTTCTGTCTTGCCCTCGTCCGGCTTGGCCGTTGTGCAGTTGCAGGCACAAAGGCAAGCCAGGATTCCGGAAAGAAATATCTTTGATATCTTCATAACGCCAAACTATTAATATCCAGGGTTCTGGACAAGTGTAGGGTTGTCATCGAGAGCAGTCTGAGGAACCGGCATAAGGATGGACTCCTGAGTGAGAGGAAGTCTTGTCTGCCAGTAAGGATCCTCAGCGTTCATTGCATCGTGAACCTTCTTTACTCTGTCGAGACCGTGACGGACAAGGTCGAAGAAACGGTGTCCCTCGAATGCAAGTTCAAGGCGGCGCTCGTGGAGGACTGCATCAATCATATCATCCTGTGAAGCAGGCTGCTTGATAGGGTCGATCTTCGCACGTGTCCTGATCTCGTTCACGAGTTTGGTAGCACCTGCAAGGTCACCAAGGCAGGCAAGAGCCTCAGCGTGGAGAAGTTTGATCTCACCAAGACGCATAAGGATGATGGATGAAGCATTGGTAGGAACCTTGTGCATAAATGCATACTCGTAGTCAGGATAATAGTTTGACCAGGTACACTGATCAATAACGATAGAGGTGTTCTTTCTTTCTGTATCGCCTTCAGCGTCATACGCTGCGATAAGGTTTCTCGATGGAGTCACCCACTTTGCCCAGGAATAACTGTCAGAAGGGTTGTAAGCATTCCTGTGGAACATCATAAACACCCAGTTGCCGCTTGCCTTGGACCACTGAACCTCGAAGATTGACTCGCTTGTGTTTCTTACAGCATCATTCTCATCATACGCCCACATATCACCATAATTGTCACAAAGTCTGTAACCGTAATCGTTCTCGATGGATGTACAAAGTTCAGCCACCTTGTTCCAGTCACGGATAGGCTCTTCAGCATAAACACGTGCAAGGAGTCCCTTTGCAAATGCCTTTGTGAAGACGAACTTGTTGCTCTGATCAACATCCGGTGCATACTGGATAGCGTAGTTGAGATCCTCGACAAGTTGAGCATATACTGTAGCAACAGTCTCCTGCTTAGGGAAATATTCAAAATAAACATCCTCGACATTCTCTGAGGTGATCGGAGGTGGAATCGTATTGATTACAGGCACCGGTCCCCAAAGACGTGACATCTGGAAAAGAGCCCAGGCCTTCCAGCATTTTGCCTCTGCGCTCCATCTCTGAGCCTCTTCTTCTGTAAGAGACGGATCAAGTTCCCTGACTCTGTCAACGTTGTAGATGATGTCATTTGCATTCTTCATCTGTCCGAGATAATAATCCCAGTCACGGGTCACGTTCTTGTTGGCAGCATCCTGCTTGTTTGCCTCGATTGCCATAATCTCGGCTGTGTTTGTTCCGCAATATGCGTTATCTGCACGGCATTCGGTGTAGATAAGATAATCTTCATATCCATATTCCTGTACACCTTTTGCCCAACTGTTATAGATTGAGTTTCTCAATCCTTCCATATCCTCTCTTGTGGAATACTGGGATCCTGAATCGTCAGAAACCTCCACATTACCCTCGTTGTAATCTGTAACCGGGAAATAATCCAGATTGCAGGAAACAAGTCCGAAGAGGACAAAAGCAATAAAATATATCTTGTTCAAACTTTTCATACTCTTTAGAAATCTATGTTAACACCGAACACCACGCTTCTTACACAAGGATAAGTACCCCAGTCAACTCCCATTGAAGTTGCGCTTGTGTATTGGCTCATTTCAGGGTCATATCCTGAATACTTGGTAAAGGTAATCATATTGTCAAGGGTAATATATGGCTGGATACGCGCAATATTAGCCCTCTTGAGTGCAGGATGCTTGATATCGTATGCAAGAGTTATATTCTTGATCTTGAGATATGATCCGTCCTCGATCCACCTTGATGAAGTCTTGAGATTATCAACCTCACCTGCCTTAGGGACATCTGTAATCATACCTGGAACTCTCCAACGACGAACCACATCCTTGATCTGGTTGGCACCGGTAAGCATCGACATCATATCTATCTTGGAAGCATTGTAGATGTCATTTCCTACAGAAGCGGTCATCAAGACGCTCAGGCTGAGGCCTTTCCAACTCAATGTATTGGTCATACCACCTGTGAAGAGAGGGTTGGCATTACCTATATACTGCTTGTCGGAATTGTTGATCTTGCCGTCTTTGTTATAGTCCTCGTACATTATCATACCTGTCTCAGGATCCACTCCGAGAGCCTTATAGCCCCAGAACATCGAGAGAGGCTGACCAGGAGTCATCCTGATACAGTAGTCGCTGAACATCTCGGATGTCTGTGTATAGTAATAAACTGTCTTAAGATCGAGAGACTCAAGTCTGTTACGGTTCATCGAGATGTTGAAATCAGTTGTCCAAGTGAAGTCCTTCTTCTCGAAGTTCACAGAACTGATCGCGAGTTCGAGACCCCAGTTTGACATCTCACCCTCATTGCGGTAGATGTTAGGATATGGAGAAGGAAGAGGGACATTCATCAGGAGGTCCTTGGTATATTTGTAATAACCGTCGATAGTAACAACGAGTCTGCTGTTGAACATAGACCAGTCGATTCCTACGTTAGTCTGGGTTGTAGTCTCCCAAGAAAGTTCCTTGTTACCGATGTTGCTTTGTCCTCCGACTGTAGGAGTTGCAAAAGCGTAGTCTTCCTCTGTCCAGTCATAGTAATTCATACCATAGCGCTGTACCCACGCATAGTCACCGAGTCCGGACTGGTTACCCTGCTGTCCCCAGCCGACGCGGAGTTTGAGGTCGTTGATCCAGGTAACGTCGCTCATAAACTCCTCACCTGAGATACGCCAAGCGGCTGATGCAGATGGGAAATAGCCCCAGCGGTTGCCAGGAGCAAGTTTTGAAGAACCGTCAGCACGGAAGTTCACGGTCAAATAGTACTTGCTGTCGTAGTTGTATGAAACACGTCCGAGATATGACATAATAGCCCACTCCGAGAAGCCTTGCGACTGTCCTCTGAGTCCGCCCTTGTTACCACCGTTCAGACCGAAGATAGCCTCCCAGTTCTCATCAGAGAAGTTGCTTCTCTCAGCCCAAAGGTTCTCCCATCTTGAAGTAGTGGCAGAAGTACCGGCCATTGCCTCGAAATTGTGCTTGCCGCCCCAAGTGTCATTATATGTGAAGATGTTGTCATACACCATTCTCATATCGTCGCTTCTTTCTGAAGATGCTGTACCGTTCTGCTCACGTCCGTAGGATGTGGTCTGCGGATCAAGGAAAGAGTAACTGTGAACCCATCTTCTGTCCATAGAGACAGTTGACTTGAAGTTGAAGTTCTTTGTGAAGTTGATCTGAGCATAACCAGTGAGGAGCATACGGTCTGTCTGAGTGTAATTGTCCTTGGTACGTGCTACGTTCTCAAGAGGAGTGGTGAGGTTGGCTCCATAGAATTTTGTATAGAACACACCGTTTTCATCATAAACCGGAGCGTATGTAGGAGTGTTGATCACAGCCATAACGACACCTGCACGGTTTGAACCTGTACCTGAGATGATACCGTTGTTCTTGTAGTGAGAGTAGGCAAGGTTGGTACCCACTGTAAGCCAGTCATAAAGGTCTGATTCTGCATTGGCCTTCACATTGATACGCTTGTTGAATGCTGAAGAAAGCACACCCTGCTCATCAGAATAACCGGCACCTACATAATACCTCATCTTGTCATTTGCATTCGACACAGAAATCTGATAGTTCTGAGTCACACCTGTCTGATATGTCTCCTCGAACCAGTCTGTCTGGTCTTTGAGTTCTGCTCTTGCGTCTCCAGGATAAGAGAATGCAGAAGATCCGAGTTCATCCATAAGGTCGAGATACTCGGAAGTATTGAGCACTTCGTATGACCTGCGCACGTCCTGAAGACCCACGTATGCACTGAAGTTGACCTGAGGTCCCTTGCTCTTCTTACCCTGCTTGGTAGTGATGAGAACGACACCGTTGGCAGCACGTGAACCATAGATCGCTGCTGAAGAAGCATCCTTGAGGATCTGCATTGACTCGATATCCTGAGGAGAGAGGTAAGCGATTGCATAACTACCTGTACCTACAGGAACGCCATCCACAACATAAAGAGGGTCGTTTGAAGATGCGATTGAAGATGCACCACGGACACGGATTGTCATACCGCTGCCCGGCTGGCCGCTTGTCTGCTGCACGGTCACACCGGCAACCTTACCCTGGATGAATCCTGAAGCCTCTGTCACAGGACGGAGTTTCACATCCTCTGTCGAAACTGTTGAAACGGCTGTGGTGAGGTCCTTCTTGCGAACCGAACCGTAACCGATGGCTACGACTGCATCAAGAACCATTGCCTCTTCTGCAGATTCAACGTCGATGACAGAGCGGTTTGCTACCTGCTCGACGACAGTCTTGTAGCCAAGTGCGGTGAACTCCAGTACTGCCCCCCCCGAGGAAACAGTGATCTGATAATTACCATCAATGTCAGTGGTGGTACCGTTCTGGGTACCTTGCTCCATTACGGTCATTCCGATTATCGGCTGTCCGTTCTGGTCAACCACCGTACCTTTTACAGAATGCTGCTGGGCGAACACTGAAATGCTCATAAGTAGCAGCACCACCATAGTCAGATATTTTCTCATACGGTAGAATTTAGTTGTTAGTATTAATTGGTTAGTATGTGTGTCTTTCACGGTCTGCGCCCTGCTACGGACACTTTATCAAAACAAATGTAATAAATCTAATCTTAAAATGATCTCACGTGGGGGAAGAAGTGGACTGGGAACGGGAATACAATTTTATATATTATTAATATTCAACACTTTAACAAATACACCGTCTTTTACGAATGTGGTGACAACAAAGCCCCGCACCTGGTGGTACGGGGCTGAAAGATGTTTCAAAAACGACAATTTCACGGGTGTTTTATTCCCTTGGCGTTACATATTCGGCATCCCATTGCGCTACAGTTTCCTCGTCAACCCGCTTGAATACATACTTGCCGAGGAAGGCATCCGGAGAGGCGTGACGTGAAAATACATCTCCATAACATACCATTTCCTCGTCATTGATCGATGCGATTGTCAGGCCAGGATTCTGACCGATGATAAGATTATTGCCGTATGAAAGATATGTAAACTTATGCATAACAAATTCACGAAGTTCCGGATCAGCATTGCTTGATATATATTCCTTGACGCTGTCTTCCGACTTTACAGCATACATCCGTGCAACATATCCATCTATTGATGACATAATCTCATTCCCCGTACGACCGTCCGGATAGACATCATAAATCCCGGCCTCCACCCAGCCTCCATTTGAGAAGCGAGGAATGAATTCCTCTGCCGGGATGAGGTCGAAAATGAGATTTTCCCCAAGTTGCACATTATTTGGGATTACAGGGTCGCCACTTAAAGGCGGTTCCATTTCCCCGTCAACAGCCACGTAACCTTTATCGCAGGAGACAAGCGCCGGAGCCACAGCAGCGATACCCAATGATATGCCCGCAAGACGCACGGTACGTCCTGCCATTCTTCGACGCGCTAGTTGCGACTCCAGGTAACGCACCTCCGCCTCACATTTCGGACAGGTACCGGCGCAGTCACCCTTGTGCTGACATTCGCTTGTAACATACTCGATCTCATTTTCTTCCGCAATCTTTTTCCTCACATCCTTGAGGACGCTGCAGATTCTTTTTCCTCTTTCCATAATCGTATCTATTTGTTAATGTCTTTTTTGTATTCAAAAACATCAAATCTATTGAAACCCAGCGCTTTAAGAGCAGTTATACTATTCTGACGGTCATTCTCGGAATTATATTCCGGAATCATAGGCACCCTTATCAGACATCTGTCCGCCACGCCATTTTCAGCAAGAAACCTCAGATTCGCGATAACCTTTTCATTTGTCTGCCCGGTATATTCCTCATATATGGCCGGATCCATATCCTTGATGTCGATGACAAATTCGTCTGTCACCTGTATCAGTCTTTCGATATGCTCTACGGGAACATTGATAGAGGTCTCGATATTGATCTTCCACTGCTTCGGGGCAATCCTGCGGAACTCTTCGATGAACCGGCTTCTGAGCGCAGGTTCTCCGCCGCCGAATGTCACACCTCCGCCTGTGGCCTGAAAATAAATATCATCCATCTGCACGCTCACCATAAGTTGCTGCGGAGTCATCATCCTGAAGGTCGAGCCCTCGCGCCAGGTCTGGGGATTCAGACACCAGCGGCAACGTAAAGGGCAGGAATGGAACACTACCAAAGTGGTGATCCCTTCGCCATCTATACCTATGCGATGGCGCGAAATAGCCGATACCGGAGCACTGATCTGATCTTTCATCTTTTTTCTTTGTATATATTAACGGCAAAGGGCACAAAATACTTCCGCAATTTGCATAAATATTGAGATATGATGGGGAAAATTGATATGAAATGACAAATATAGTGAATTGGTCGGAACAATTTCTGACGGACAGGCTCCAAATCAGCGCCGACATTGCAGGTTTTCTCAGTACAAGTGTGCTCATAATCCTGATGATCCTTATCGGGATAGGAACCAACTGGCTCATACAGAGCATATTCAGAAGTGTAACCACTCATAGCGCAAGACTCCGCCGCTCAAAATGGCATCCTTTTCTGGTGAAGCGCCGGATAGGACATCACCTGCTCCTGCTGGTTCCGGGCCTTATACTGTATTTCCTTCCATACATCGCTTTTGAGAAGGATGCCGGCATAATCAGGCTTCTCCACAGAGCCGACATCATATATATGCTCATAGTGATGATTATGATAGGTAACTCTATGCTGCTGGCATTTCTGGACTTCTACAGAACCACCGACAAGAACCGCAGCCATCCCCTTCAAGGCCTTGTACAGGGGCTGCAGGTAATACTTTATTTCGTCGGAGGCATAATAATAACCGCTGTGCTGATCGACAAGTCTCCCACCGTACTGCTTACGGGACTTGGAGCCTCCGCCGCCGTGCTGATGCTCATATTCAAGGACAGCATCCTCGGATTCGTTGCCGGAGTGCAATTGTCACAGAACAGGATGATCCGCATAGGAGACTGGATACAGATGCCGGACGGAAGTGCCAACGGGACTGTCGAAGAGATCACCCTCAACACCGTCAAGGTACGTAACTGGGACAACACCCTCACTATGATTCCCCCTTATACCCTCGTCAGCACGCCGTTCAAGAACTGGCGCGGAATGCAGGAAAGCGGAGGCCGCCGGGCAGACAAATCCATATTCATCGATGTCACCAGCCTCGAGGTCTGCAGCCAGGATATGATCGCCGACATCTGCAAGGCCATACCTGTGATGGATGGCTGGAGACGTACCCTTCCCGAAGGTCGTCTGCCGGAGGGAGGCATAGAAAACATACGCCTGTTCAGGACATATACAGAACTCTATCTGAGGAATCATCCTGATGTCAATGCCTCTCTCGACCTGATAGTCACCCAGAAGGAGGCCACCCCTTACGGTATTCCTGTCTATGTATATTTTTTCATCAATGACAAGGCCTGGGCATCATTCGAACGCAAGCAGTCGGACATTTTCGACCACCTGATGAGCATAGTTCCCGAATTCGGCCTGCGCATCTACCAACGACCGTGACAGCCCCGCCCGCAGAGGATATCATCCTGCACATCAGCCACTTACCTTTGCCACGTGCTCCCCTTTGCCCTGCACGCAGTTTACGCAATCCCCTGAAGCACAGCAACTTACCCTCCACCCTCAAAAATAACTCCATTTTTCGTGACACATTTTGTACATTTGTGCGTCATATAGGCAGAAATGGAACTTAACGGAAGAAACATATTCGGACAGAAACGGCTGGACTTTATGTTCAGGCTGGCCTGCAGCATCCTCGGAAGAAGCGATGAGGCTCAGGATATGATGCAGGATGTGGCCGAAAGGATACTGCGCCGTCAGGAAAGTCTCGAAGATGTAAGGAACATAGATTCATTTCTGGCAAAAGCCGTGAGGAACGCCTGCATCGACAGGATAAGGCGACGGAAAGAGACGACACCGAAGATTCCGGATATACCCGACGAAAAGAATCCCGACAGGTGGAACGACCGGCAGATAGTCCACAAAGCCTTGTCGAAACTGCCGGAACGACAAAGACTGGCCGTCCATCTGAAAGATATAGAAGGATACTCCAACAAAGAACTCGCAGATATCCTCGAAACGGACGAGACAAATGTAAGGACAATACTTTCCAGAGGCCGGAAGGCACTCAGAGAAATAATAGAAAAGGAGATCGGTTATGGAATATGATATGAATAAGATACGCGCACTCTGCGACAGATACTTCGACGGAGAAACGTCTGCCGGTGAAGAGCAGGTGCTGAGGAAATATTTCAGACTCGCGAAGGATATTCCGGCTGATCTGAGGGCGGTGAAAGTGATGCTCTGCGGAATGGATGACGCTGCTTCTATGACATACAGCCCTTCCGGCACCGGACAGCACACAACCAACGGATCCGTCCGTAAGATGAGCATACGCAGGATAATATGGGGGACAATCACAGCCGCAGCATCCGTTGCGATATGCATATCGCTCTTCAACCGCGAAATCTATGGATATGATGCTGACGGAAAGGCAATTACAGATCCGCAGGAAGCACTTGAAGGAACTAAATACCTTGCCTATCTGAGCAGACTGGAGACAACGATCGACATAGCCCAGATGATCACTCTGGAAATGGAAGACAACAACTAAACAAATAGACAATGAAACGTATCATAACCCTTTTGGCCTTGATCGCAATCGCATCGGCCGCACACGCACAGACTGATTCACTCGTAGTATTCGACACCCAGGGAGACAAACTCGGCATCAGCGTAGCCGGATTCAACATCACCCTCGGCGAGAACGGAAGCGAGCAGAAGACATCGAAACCGAAAGTGAAGAGAGTCACTACAAATTTCTTAGGCATCACCTTCGGATACAACGTGTTGACCTACAAGCCCAACTACGGGAACTGGGCCGGTGAACAGAATTTTATGACAGACAATACTCACGGAATGCGTCTCGGTCTGGAACCTTTCAGCATCCAGGTGTCACTTGACCGCAAACAGACTGTCTTTCTCAGGGTCGCGATGAACTCATACGTCGAAAATTACAGATTCAAAAGCCCGATGACTCTCATCAATGATGAAAATGGAAATCTTCTGCCTCAGGGCATAGAAGGAAATGTGAAGAAATCCAGAATAAGTGCAGGTTATTTCGGACTTTGCGCAGGACTGGGCTTCAAGATCAGCCGCCTGATGTTTATGTTCGACTTCAATGCCGACCTGCTGTCGAAATCCGTCGCAATGTACAAGAATCCTAAGAAGACAATGTACGACATCAGCGGATTCAACAACATCAGGTACAGGGTCGGAGCATCCGCAACCATCGAAGGTTTCGGTATATATGTGGATTATTGCCTCACTCCTCTTTTCAGAAAAGGGGTCGGCAATGACGGAAATGTCACCTCCATCGGCATACGCTGGGGATTTTAGAAACTGTTTAAATTTTTCTACGAAAAACATTAATTGTCGAAACTGTGGTTCTCTCATCAATCTGTTATGCGTCTTTTTGGCCTGTTTCTTCTGTTTTCTTCGTCAGATAGCACCACTATCCTCCTCATAATACAGAAATAAACAGTCTCAAAAATACATCATAACATTTTTGATGATAAAAATTCAAACAGTTTCTAAAACTCACTGGTATGAAACGCTTATTTATTCTAATCATATTGACCTTGGTCCCTTTGGCTGTGTCTGCGCAAAGCGATATGGATGATTTCTTTGCAGGATACAGCGGCCAGCAGGGATTCCAGACCATCATTTACGGCAAACGTATGCTCGATATGATGAAGGAGGATGCTAGTTCCGATGTCAGAGCCCTTCTGAACAGGATAAGCACCATCCGGATCATCAGCCACGAAGAGCCGCTCAACGGGATCATCTATTCTGCCAGACGCAGTGTGAACCAGAGCCAGCAATATGAAATCATCTCCCAGATCAACGAAAACGGAAGCCTATCCGAGTTCTACATAACGGAGAATCTCGGAAGTTCAAAGAACGTTTCTTTCGTGATGATCATCAGTAGTCCTCAGGGCTCGGCAGTAATGGAGATAGTCGGTGAATTCGATGTCAAGGACATCTCCAGGCTCGCCGTCATCGGGCAGAAGAAGTAGAATACTGCTTCCACAGTTTCTTTATATCTGAAGTAATCAGGGCAACGGCCGGAGCAAGCACGCTCACGTGGTTGAAGCCCTGCATTTCGTATAATACGGAATCGTGGCCGAAATTCTTCAGAAGTGCCTGAAGATGAGCATTTTCCTCATAACGTGCAAGCATTTCCAGTTCACGGTCACCTGAAATAAGAATCATAGGAGCACCTCCCCTGGATGCGTAGGTCATAGGAGCATATTCATCTATAACAGGGATGCCGTCAGGAAGCCCTCTTTCTTTTCTGATCGTATAGTGGGTCACAGTCTGGCCGCTCACCGGATATGCCTTCGCTATCTTGTCGGCATCAGCACCATACTTTGCCATATATTCCTTTGCAAGAGCCACCATCAGGGTGAGATAACCGCCGGCAGAATGGCCTGAGACATAGATCTGCTCGTTGTTTCCACCATATTTCGCGATATTGTCGAATACCCAGGCTACGGCCATTGCAGCATCATCGATATAATCAGGGCACTTGCATTTAGGGAAGAGACGGTAATTCACGCTCACTACCGCGAATCCCTGGCGACGGAATCCTTCCAGAAGTTCCTTGTTGCCGCCCTCGAGGCCGCCTCCGTGGAACCATACGAGGGTAGCGAAGCCCTTGTCCGTTTCAGGGTAATAGATGTCAAGAACACAGCGTTCCTTTCTATATGCATCGGTCTCGTCGGCTGATGTATAGGATATGTTCCGGATGAAGTTGTAGCCTTCGTCCTGAGGGTGGGGCTGTGCGGCTGCAGATACTGCTGCGATGATGATGAACGCCGCTGTGAGAATTTTTGTCTTCATAGTCTTATGGGGTTAGACCAAGAGCATTTCAGGGGGCATCTGGTGCATTTTTATGGGTAAAATGCTCTTGGTACGATGTATTTTATGGGTACCTGGTGCGTTTTTCCAGCAAAAGTGCTGCAGGTCATTTCAGTAGTACGAGGTCTGCGAGAGCGATAGCCGTCATTGCCTCGACTACAACCGGAGCACGGAGGGCGAAGCAGACATCGTGACGGCCGGGAACCTCGAGGGTATCCATTTCGCCGGTCTGGAAATTGAAGGTCTGCTGTGCCTTGCGGATGCTGGAAGTGGGCTTGAAGGCCACCTTGAAGTTGATCGGAGCGCCGTTGGTGATACCTCCATTGACTCCGCCGGCACCGTTTTTCATAGGCCTGCCGTCCGGTCCGATAGGGTCATTGTGCTCTGAGCCCTTCATACGCGCAGACCGGAATCCGTCACCGAATTCAATGCCACGGACTCCCGGAACCGAGAATATGGCGTGAGCGACCATCGCCTCGACACTGTCCCAGAAAGGTTCTCCGTAGCCGGGATCGATATCGGGGACTGTGCACTCGATTATAGCCCCGAGGCTGTCACCTTCCTTGATGGCCTGGTCAATGGCTTCCTGCCATCCGGCCGGCATCTCTGGATCTGCCGTCTCGAATTTCGTCATCTCGAGTGATTCTGCCGGGATTCCTCCCAACTCCACGATCCGGGCGTTCACGGCAGTGAAAGGTGTCTCATCCAGCATTGTAGCATCAGCGAGTATCTTCTTTGCAACCACTCCGGCAGCCACTACAGGCAGAGTGAGCCTTCCGGAAAAATGTCCTCCACCGCGCGGATCCTGGCAGTCATCCCACTTCAGAGCCGCCGTGAGATCTGCGTGACCGGGACGAGGCATTGCGGCAAAAAGGTCATAATCAGAGGAGTGCGTATTGCCATTACGGAAAATAACCGTCAATGGTGCGCCCGTGGTATGCCCCTCGAAGATGCCGCTTACGATTGTAGGCCGGTCAGATTCTATGCGCGGAGTCGTACCCTTTGCCCCGCTCTTTCTGCGAAGGATATCCTGTTCGAAATCCTGCTCGCAGAGTTCCAGACCAGCCGGAACGCCGTCCAGAACGACTCCGATGAGTTCCCCGTGGGATTCTCCAAAGATGCTTACTCTGAATTTTCTGCCTATCGTGTTCATATTTTCGAGATTTATTTCTTTATTGTTTGTTGTACATATATGTCACGACTTTCGTTTTCATCGGCCGTCTGCCGAAGGAGGATAAAACACTGATTATCAACCGCTTCCTCATTCCACGTGCCGCACTGGAGGGAGCACGCAGCAGAAGCAAGAGGCTAAAAACCAGCAGGTTAGCATTCTCCCATCAGTAGCCGGAAGGTGTCGTGGAACTGTGGAAAAGACTTTGCCACACATTCCTCATCGTCAATCTCTATAGCGCTGTCCGCGCCAAGGGCAGCCACCTTCAGGGCCATAACCATACGGTGGTCGTGATGGGATGTGTATCGGCCGCCTTTGAGCAGACCTGGGAGAGGCTCTGCGACTGACTGCCGATCGCCCGAAGCACCACCGAGCAGGCGCTGTGCAAGGCTATGTCCTTCGATAACCATTTCATCACCCTCGACCGATGCCTTCACTCCCATCTGGCCAAGCATCTCCAGAATGGCCTTGGCCCTGTCGCTTTCCTTATTGGCCAGACGGCTGACCCCACCCAGACGGCTCGTGCCCTGACAGAATGCCGCAAGCACAGAAATGATCGGGAAGAGATCCGGACAATTGGATGCATCCACACTGAATGCCTTGAGAGGAGCACGCTGCACGGTGATATCCCCCCTGTCCCCGTCAAGTTGTGAAAGACTTGCTCCGGCATCCATCAATATATCCATAATCGAGAGGTCGGCCTGAAGGGATGTGGTGTCAAGCCCCTGAAGGACAGCCTTTCCGAAGATTGCACCGGCCACCAGGAAATTTGCTGCAGCACTCCAGTCGCCTTCGAGGTCTATATCCGCAGCCTTATATTTCTGGCCTCCCTTCACCTTGAACACCATCTCTGTGCAAAGTGACCAGTCTCCGTCGGAAGCAAGGAAATCAGGACCTCCGAGCATATCATTACCGATCCTGATACCGAATTTCTTGAGCACTTCAAGGGTTATGAACATATATGGTATGCTCTTGGGATCCTTCACAATGAGCGAGGAATTACGATCTGCAAAAGGCAGAGCCATCAGAAGTCCGGAAATGAGTTGGGAACCGTGCCTGCCGGAAATCTCTGCCCGTCCTGGCTTCAACGGTCCGCTCACCGTCAACGGCACCTTTACAGGACTACCGTCATCATCCTGAACGTCCTTGTTGCCGATCTTGGCTCCGAAAGCCTCGACAATCTCCCGTGCCCCGGTCAGAGGACGCCCCAGCAGCGTCTTTTCACCAGTGAACGTAGCCGGCTTGGGACATATCTGAGCCATAAGCGGAATCATCATACGGGTCAGCAGGCCAGACTCTCCGACGTGCAGTACAGGATTGCCGTTCTCATCCACAGAAGGCTTTCCATCCGCGCCAAGCAATTCCACAAGGCTTTCAGACTGAGCAGCAATACCCTTGATAGTCAATACGTTTCCATCCTGCTGCACTTCCGCACCGAGATTTCTCGCCACCTGCAGGGCAGCCTCATTATCGCCACAGGATGTATATCCCTTCAGATGAGATACCCCGTCCGCAAGAGCCGCAGCAATGATGGCACGCTGGGCGAAACTCTTGGACACCGGCATTGTACACCGCGGGCAGTTTTCGCTATAAACTGCATTTCTGCACCCGGTCCCGATAAAGCGGAAATCCCCATATACAGCCCCTCGCATTTCCGCTGTCGGCCATTGTCCCGGAGCCGCCGCTTCCTCGGCATTGAGCGCTGCGTATGTATATGGAGCACCATATTTCAGACAATCCAGACGGGACTGCCTTCCAGCCTCACCCATACAGAACGCGATGAGACCTCCATCAGCCAATGCTCCTATCCTTTCATTGCCGTTCTCCGCCTCCGCGCGGCACCACTGATATAATGCCATCACCTTCTCCACATCGGCCTCCGAATGAGCAAGCGTCACGATCTTGACCATATCCGCACCGTGATATACGCACTTCTCTACAACGGCCTTGAGTGCCTCAAGCGAATCCGTACCCTCGAAATCGTGATATGAACGTATGAACACAGTGCCGTATTCGTGTGCCGCCTGACGCACCCTCTTGGACATCTGCTTCTGAGCCTCTATCTCCACATCCACATACCGGGCTCCGGCCTCGATGGCTCTGATCAGTCGCCTTTCAGCGATCTGCATCGCCTTTATCTCGCGGCTTTGGGCTGTCATTTCCTGGCTCTGGAGAGAGGGCTCATTCTGCGCTGTCTCGCTGATGCGGCAGGTAGCCACAAGAGGGATATCTGATGTAAACAATTCATCTGTCTCCCTGGCCGTGAGGGCACAACGGTCCAGACGGATCTCCGCCATCTCACACTGTTCCAGAGCCTCATATATCTGCTCCAGATCTCTGTTCTGTATTGTTGTACAAATCATATTCTCATTTCAATAATGCAACGACCTCCTCAACGGTCAGATCGACTGTTTCCACATCTCCAATGGCCTTCGGAAGCACAAAATGCACCTTTCCGCCCTCAGCCTTCTTGTCTTTTTTCATAATTCCGGCCATCTCTTCCGGGGTATATGGGCAATAACAAGGCACATCCGCATCCCAGAAATCGGCACTGATCTTCGCCTCCAGTTCGGTCGTTTCGCTGCGGTCGCTACGATAATATCTGTCTGCAAGACGCGCCGCCAGCACCATTCCCATCGCCACGGCCTCCCCGTGAGTGACACCCTTGACATCCTGTATGCCGTCGTGGCCATTGAAACGCTCGCCACCATCCTGCTGCGCGAGAGTCTCGATAGCGTGAGCGAAGGTATGTCCCAGATTGAGTTTCCTGCGCTCCCCCCTTTCAAACTGGTCACGGGACACCACCCCGGCCTTGACCCGGGCTGCGGCTGCTATCAGTTCAGCCAGAGTCCTCTTATGCTTTGCCATCAATGCCTTCCACACCTGCCCCTCATCCTTTCCGTTTATATGTGCCTCAAGTGTGAACTCACTCGAAATGTCAAAAAACAGATCCGCCGCCTTCTGATAATTTCCCCCATCCTCGATAACGAATGTCTTGAGCATCTCGGCCACACCGGAATGAAAATCCCTCAAAGGCAGACTCTCAAGCACCTGCGGACAGAGATATGTGAATTCCGGCTGACGGATGACTCCCAAAATATTCTTGTACTTGTGGAAATTCACCCCGGTCTTTCCTCCGATCGAAGCATCCACCTGAGACAACAGGGTTGTAGGCATATAGGCAAACCGCACCCCTCGCTTATAGATGCAGGAAGCAAAGCCGGCCATATCAGTGACTATACCGCCCCCGACAGCCAGCACAAGAGCATCCCTGTCGGCATTGTTCTCCAGAAGCCAGGAACATATATCCATAACCGTTTCGAGGGTCTTGCTTTCCTCAGAGGCCTCCACAAGCCTGATCCTCGCCTGGCGGTCTTCAAGCATCTTCATCACCCGGGAAACTGCCGGACATTTCTCAGCCACGTTCCGGTCTATGACAGCATATATGTGCCTGTACGGCTTCAGACAGGCATCCAGTCCCTGAAGTCCCTCAGCCACTACGATACGGCTTATAGCCTTCTTTCCGGAATATATATTGATCTGCTCCATAGGGGTGCACGTGCTAATGGTTACATCCTACAAAGATAACATAATTCTTCATATATGTATCCTTGGGGTGGGCGCGTTGATCTTGACCGTTTCCGGAGACACCTCGGAGGTTTTTACGAAGTTTTCCGACCAAGGTGTTATGCAGAACCGCATTTTCATTAATAAAACAGAATACCTCGGACGTTTTTACGAAGTTTTCCGACCAAGGTGTTAAAAGACCGCAATACCCATATTAATTTTGCATTTTCCGAAAAAACCGATACCTTTGCATTCCTAACAGAAGGAACATCCTTCCCGTGCCTCTTTCAGCCCTGGCAACAGGCTACCGAAAAGCACACCAGCCCGGATGGCGGAATCGGTAGACGCGCTGGTCTCAAACACCAGTGGAGCAATCCGTGCCGGTTCGATCCCGGCTCCGGGTACACAAAACCCTCGTAGAGTGCTTTCTACGAGGGTTTTTCTGTTTTCTTTCCCCACCTTTTCCCCACATGAAGAAAATATTGAATTTTAGTGTCTTTAGGGACATTTTTTTTAGTTTATCGGCCTAAAATCAACACTTCACACCGTTCTGCATTATGTCGATTCAAAGCAAAACTATGTTTTCCGAGGCTATAAACTTGCGTATTTGGTTTATAGCGCGCAATTATATTTCTGATTGTCTCTACAT
>JAGAIM010000021.1 GCA_017626555.1 Bacteroidales bacterium | reverse complement strand
TGGCAGAATTCTAAAAAGAAGTAGAATATCTTCCGATGACCGCGTCACTATCGGCAGATGAAGGTGAGACTCCATTGTATATCTGGAAGGATGACAAGTCGGTCGTTGCGTTGGTCAGCTATAACTATTCCGATATGGACGGATATATAGGAAGCTATGTGACTTATATCAAGAAGTAACGATACCGTCAAACTTTTATTGCCTGCAATAAGTGGCGATTGCAGGCAATTTCTGTATCTTGCAGTGGGCGACACCGCTTTTCAATTATAATCATTACCTTCGCAGACGGGACTTAATCATAATGCAATATGAAACGACTTCTTACTATACTTCTGTCAATCACCGTTGCCGTTGCATCTTCTTTCGCCCAATCGCAAACAAAGGATATGAGGCAATGGACCGAACTCCAGAATTCGATAATAATGGAGTTGAACCGGTCGTATGTCGATTCGTTGCCTGTTGACAGAGTGATGAGAGCAAGAGTTGATGCTATGCTTGCCGAACTGGACCCTTATACGATATATGTTCCTGAAGAGGAGAATGAGGATATGCTGATGCTGATGTCGAAGACATACGGCGGAATCGGGGCTATCATTACCAAGTGTAAGGAAGATAATGTGATCATCAGTGAGCCTTATGCCAATTCTCCTGCTCAGAAGTACGGATTGGTATGTGGCGATGAGATTTTGGCTATAGACGGTGTCCCGACAATAGGACTGGAGTCTTCAGAGTGCAGTGAAAGGATGAAGGGAAAGCCTGGCAGCAAGGTCGTGTTCACTGTCAGGAAACTCCGCACCGGGGATACGCTAGACATTCCTGTAATCCGTGAAAGAATCCATTTTCCTGATGTGGAATACGCTGGAATGCTTGATGACAGCACTGGATATATATTGCAGACAGGCTTTACGGAGAATGTGTCCGGGGAACTTCGTTCACGTTTCCTTGACCTGAAGTCTCAAGGTATGAAACGACTGGTTCTTGACCTCAGGGGTAATGGTGGCGGTCTGAGGGATGAGGCTGTGAGAGTGACTTCATTGTTTGTTCCCAAAGGATCGCTGGTTATGACGCAGAAAGGTAATTCACCGGAAACATTCAGGGAGTTCAGAACGGTAACTGAGCCGGTCGATACAGAAATTCCTATAATCGTGATGATCAACTCCGGAACTGCCTCATCTTCGGAAATCGTTGCCGGAGCGCTGCAGGACATGGACAGGGCGACCATAATGGGAAACAGAAGTTTCGGTAAAGGCCTGGTCCAATCGGTTCTTCCGATGCCATACAACGGACAACTGAAAGTGACCACAGCAAAATACTATACTCCAAGCGGCAGATGCGTGCAGGCTATCGATTACTCGCATAGGAACGAAGACGGTAGTGTAGGCCATATACCGGATTCGTTGACAAGGGAATTCCGAACTGCATCAGGAAGAATCGTCCGTGATGGTGGTGGCATAACGCCGGATGTGGAGATTCCGGCTGACGATTACAGCAGGATCGTATATTCTCTGGTATTGTCCGGTATCATTGACCAGTATGCTTTGGATTTTGTACGCAGAAATGACAGCATTCCGGAAGTGGATGATTTCTACTTCAAGGATGCGGATTTTGAGGATTTCATTTCATTCGCCAAGGGACAGGATTTTGATTACCGCAGCAGTGCCAGGACACTGTTTGACGGATTGAAGAGAGAACTGGAGAAAGACGGCTTGTCAGAGTTTATGCAGGGAGAAATCGATGCTGTAGATAAGGCTCTCGAAGTTGACAAGGAAACGGTCCTTCGATTCAACAAGGAACAGATCGTTCCGTTCATCGAGGAGGAAATCACTGTAAGATATTGG
>JAGAIM010000128.1 GCA_017626555.1 Bacteroidales bacterium | reverse complement strand
TTGTTCCAAGATGAGTTGTACATCAATGCAAATCACGCAAGTATGTAGAAATCAGAACAGTTGCCAACTCATTACCTCGTTCTTGAACTTTCCGCATAAACTTTTTATTCTTAGCGGATTATAAGATTATTCCAAAAATATTACATAACTTTGTTATAAACAATCTTATAATCATTCTAATCGTTTAAAGTATGAATACTAAAGTAAAATTCTTATTGGAACTTGTATTGGAATATACAAGCGACTGCAAAAACATTATAAACTACAGCTACGATGCAGGGACATACGGATGCGATATAAGACTGTCCGCAGATACTAGTGATGTCGTTACCTGCAGAATAAGCAGAGACAGGCAACCTCAGTGGGATTCATATCACATTGAGGTTATATCAGACAGGACATCTTGTATAATGAATCTTATGTCTGATGAAATGTCCTCGGAGGATAGAGAACTGGTTACCAAATTATATAAAAGCATTACTTGTCTAGACCCTTTAGAATAAACTCTGTACTCCGCAAACTTCTACCATAAAGACATCTAGAATATTAATCTCATATGTGGCCGGATAATATCGTCTGGCCACATCCTTATTGAACTGCATAAATTGAACAATATGAATCAGAGAATTGATACCAGCGTAAAGCTGATAATTGATTTAATTATCAAAAAAGACACAGTGAAGTGGCGCAGAGTAAGATTTTCCAATAATAAATTCAAATACTGTATTCCGAGGGCTATGTCTTCTATAATTATAATGAAACGCCCATACGGGTCGGTAGATGTATATATTCTAAAGATTCGTCGGTGGTTCAGAGAAATTGCCAAATATGAGTTGAGGGCATTCACAGATAACAAAAATGATGTAGAATTACTTAAAGAACTATATGAAGCCACAAGCAATCAAAACTGCGAAAGACAGATAAGACACATCATAAAAAAAATATTATAATACGCACATAATTGCTAATTAATGCTTATACCTGATCAATGCAAAACTACAATAGATTCCTTTCAAAAGTCAAGAGGGTCATAATACCCATTCCTGATTTCAAGTTTTTCCACCGGGCATCGCAGGACGGTGACGTGGATACCAAATTTGTCGGCAGAAACAACATTTCATCACTTTTGGAAAATTGGCTGCGAGTACCTCATACGGAAAACAATGATCGCAACAATAAAACTGCGGACTGCACAGGATCGTATCTTATTACAGGATATAGAGGTATGGGGAAGACTAGTTTTGTAGGAAAGGTTATAGATAAACTTGATAAGGAACAGGAATCCGATTGGTACAAGAAATTGAACTCTTCTAATAGCAAAATTAAACTTGCTTTTAAGTGTATGTCACCAGTCCTGTTCGTATTGCTTGGATGCCTTTTATATTGTGCGTATATTCTTATAAAGGCATTGTTTTCATTTTTCCAAAAGCCAATTACCATATTAGATGGTTCTGAAAAAACTATTACAATCATCATTGTTTGTATAAGTATCTTACTGACTATAATATATTTATACTTTATTATAACTAATTTAGTCAAAACTGCTCCAGAAGTACGTAGGGAAATTCGCAGTATATTAAAAGTTAAGATAAACATTGGCAATGAAGTATCAGAACTTAAAGATATATTTTCTCTTTTTGCATATTCTGTAAAAGATCGATTAAATGAGCATATTAGAGAAACATATATTAAATCCCCAACAAATATTGCTTTAAGAACCCTAAAATACCTTTTCATTGCCATATCCACTCTTGTGATGATGATGAACTCTGTACGAATATTTTCATACGGAACAGCACAATTTTATGAAAGTGGAAACGAAACCATTGTATTTAGATTGCTACGATACTTGAATAGAGTGGCATATGAAGCATTAAATAATGGTGGCATAGGTAAAGTTATTGTAATACTTATAGGATTTATATTATCTTATAGTGTTTCAAATTTATTATGGATATTGCTTAAAAGAACGTTTAATAAAATCACTCAATATTGGAATAACTATAGATATCAACTACCGGAGTATTATGTCAGAAAGATTAATAATTTATGTGACCGAATAGATTCTTCCATTTCAGAAGATAATTCACCGTATGGGGACATCAGCATTGCCTCTGCCATAAGCATAATGTACCGTAGAAAGAAAACCCGCCAATATCAACGCGCATCAGTTAGAGAAATTGAGTATGAACTTATTGAAATCATTAAGGAAATAAATAAAAGTAAACTTCTGAACTGCAGATTTATTTTTGTGTTAGATGAATTGGATAAATTGTGTACCTCCAAAGACAAGACTTCACCAGAGTCACTATCGGCGGATCTTCCAGGATTCACTAACGATGACAATGGTATGTCTGACGAAATGACTGCAAATGAAAAACGACATAATACACTAAAGTTACTCAGTCAATTGAAATACTTTGTGAGTACTGCTGAAGCCAAATTTGTTTTTATTGCAGGTCACGAGTTGTATGATGCGTATAAAGCCGATGTGCCAGATAGAGAGTTTTCTATCAGCAGTATCTTTAATGGTGTTATCAATGTAAATAGTTTCTTCTCATACGACTCCAGGATAAAGGATGTCACTCGAATGACTGAAACATACCTTTGTAGAGTATTATTTGGAAATGAGCCTATACTAATAAACAGTTCTAAAGATGAAAGAGATCGTTTTAGGCTGGGAGAATATCGCAAGCGAATCGGAACGCTCAATGCTGATAAAGACCAAGAGGCCAAAGAAGTTGAGTCAGTAATGTGTCTGCTGAAGCAATTCGTTACGTATCTTACATTTGTCAGCAATGGTGCGCCCAAGAAACTGAGTGCCAGATTGGAAAGATATATTATATCTGCGGATAAGTTCAACAAAGAACATAACTCTGGAGATAGCATTGTAGTCAGATTAAAAGCTGGACGACAAGACATTAAATATTATCTATCGCTGGGCTATCACGATAGGCAGAAGGTGGGATTTGTGCATAATATGGCGGCCCCGATATTTGACAACATTATCAGTCCTTCAAGTGATTATGGGGACAAATTTTTAGTATCATCTTCTTTTCTTATTGCACATATATACAAGCACCACAAAAGCGGTTTTTCGTGGAGAAATCTTGAATATCTCCCAGAACTTATGGATACAAACCGTACCCCAGAGTTACGTGAATTCATCAGTTCTATCATTGATTATTTGGGGAAAGTTCATTTGACAAATATCACATCCGGTATTTTTACATATAAATTTCCGATGAAACTGGCTGAGGAAATTGCCATTTTTACCAAGAAGTCTGACGAATTGTCGGCTATATTCAATTTCTCGCTGGATTATTTTGCTTCAGTAAAAAAATACTACTATAGACTAATTGAGTTCTATACGAAACGTGATGGGAAAAACGCCATAATATCTTCAATTCATCATAACCTAGGCGATATCCATATGGCGAACGACGAGTTTTCTGAAGCCATAGTTCAATACAGACACGCGGTTGCAATCATAGAAAAGGAGTTGGATAACATAAGCAGAAAGAATGATGTTGACACATCTGGTAATTATGCGTCATACATAATACGTTATGCACGTATGATGCTTAAACTGGGACTGGCTTACGAGAAAAGGAATACAATTGACTCTGCACATATGATCTATACCAGATTATGTTCTCGTTTGATAGCATACCGCAATATTGATGAAACAAAGATAGGATTAACTCATTATTTTGAAAACTCATCAGATGGTAATTCTGCCACCAACAATTGGCAAGGCAAGACAGCCATTCTCATTAAGAATCAAGATTCAGATTTAGACAAGATAGAACAGACATTCCAAAGGAAATGCTATCCAGTCGTTGTAGATAAGCATCAGACCGATGAATATCAGTTCTGGATGTACGGAGGTGAACTCGTTAATAACCTATGTGAATTCCTAACTCCAGACAAACACGCCCTCATAACTAAGTTATCTGTATTTGAGGATTTAAGGATTGCATATCTTCCAATTCTTGCCAAACTGCTTGCTTTGGAAAAACATAACATCTGCGGTATTACAAAAGATAACATCAAGA
This sequence comes from Bacteroidales bacterium, assembly GCA_017626555.1. Classification (GTDB taxonomy): domain Bacteria; phylum Bacteroidota; class Bacteroidia; order Bacteroidales; family UBA932; genus Cryptobacteroides. The sequence continues at coordinate 75,103 of JAGAIM010000128.1, read as the reverse complement.
TTGCTGAAGCAGAGTTTCAATATCTATACATAATCACTAACAGTGTAGATAAGTATTTGCTTCGGGTAGATTTTTTCCGCAAATTGGGCGATATAATATCTTTATAAGAATAAATCTTATAAAGATATTAACATACATAGTCTTATGTACGCAATGGAATGTTGGGGCTATGACTTGAGAGGAAGTATATTCAATTATTGCTACAGAAGACAAATGCCTAAGGCTCAAACGGAATCCCTCATTGAGGCTTTTAAAATGAATTTGAATTTTGCTCGAATCTCCAACAAAGATGAGTTGAGGGATGCTATTGTTTGTGAGAGCAGACGTAAGGTACCAGTTGATCAATGTCACGTGCAGAATATTATTGATGAAATGCCTCAGGGAATTCTGGCAAGCATTAATCGCATCAAGGAATGCGATTGCCGAAGAAGTAATCTGAAGTATTGTCCTTGTTATGCTTGTAAATACTATAAACGAAGCCTGAATCATTTAAAGAATAATCTTCTAAACATCAAGACCGTTCAACTTCCAGAAATTCGCCTATCTGATTCTATATGCTTTTGGTATGCATTAGATATGGAGTTACTGTGTTCAAATCGCTTCAATGAATTGATACAAACAGCACTCTCTCTTGAATCAATGGGAAATGTTATGCTGAGTTGCGGTGCAATCGGTAATGATAATATCAACAACCACCTGAATGGAAATCTGTTGGAGGCAGTCTTTAATAATTACGATAATGCCTCAGGTTTTATAAACGCAATAAGTGGGAAAGTTAATTTTCTATCCAACGTTGATAAGGCAATTTTGTATTACTGGGCAGCAATGAAATATTACTCTAAAGCAGGTAACTACAAAGAGAGTATGCAGGCTTTGACAAAGATATTTAATACAATATCTTCGTATGATGCAACTATAACAAAACATAATAAAGCCACATTATCTTTCTCTGATCCGAAATCATTATTTGCTTCAATGGAAAAGGTCGTAAAAAATACTATCAGAAATATCTCACAACTTAGATTATTTGACAATACTCTTGAGACGCAGAAATTAATGAAGATACTTAACAGTAACGGGCATATTAATCTTGGACTGACATCCATACTACCGGAGATTGAAGAGATGCTTTTAGCCTATTATGAGGTATTGCTATCGCAACTTGACGATTGTGATGATAGGTTGTTTGCATTGATTAGAATGTTTTATGACAGCCCGTCGCTGACATATCTTAGAAATGACTCGATGATTTATAACCGTGTAATATCATTGATGTTTAAAGCCAGATTGAATGAGCGCGTATTGTCTCTTTTAGGCCTTGATTTTAAATCGCCTACAAATGATATCAATGTCAATGTACACGATCAAATAGTTGGTAGAATCTTTGATGCCCAAAATCATTCTAATAAAGAGCAAACATTAGCTTTCTTGATATCAGATTCTATCTTCTGCCTAATAAATATAACGGATTTCATTAGATCGAGCGTAAAGACCACTCTCTTTTCAGATAGTTTCTGCTATGGAGTTTACAAAAGACTTTATTATTGGATAAGGTGGAAGGAGTATGTTGAAAAGCATTTAAAGAAAGTATGTGATATAATGTCGGATCATAGCAAGTGGCTATATGAAGGCCATCATAATCTGATGCTAAATGAAACTTATACGAGCGGAATGGCACATAAACATTATGAAGCTGCAGAATCAATGCATAGTGAAGGATCGGAATATCAAAGTTTCATAAGAAATATGTTCATAATGGATGATGATCTTCAGAATAATACTTGTCAATTCTATTTTGCTCTGGAGAGAATGAAACTGAATTCTAATTACTTTAAAGATGTTGGAAATGATGATCCTTGTAATGATAGTTACGAACCAGACAACTACTATTTGTCCTAACATCTCATATCCATAAAATATGGATTTACGCGTATTGATTAAGCAAGATTGCCTGTATTATCAATCTTGCTTAATTTGTCTATATTATTAGTTTGAAGTTCCAGTTCTTTTGAATCAGTGCGACATATTATGTTCATTATCATATAGTACATTTCACTTATACTCGCATAAATGGATGAATCTTAATTACTAATTTTATGTCTTCAGCATATTATATTCTCTACTATCAAAAGCGATTGCATCATAATAGATTGTGTGAATGACAGATGCGCAGAAATGAAAAAGTTTAAGGATATGTTGAGAAAAAGATATATATTTGTGTTGTTCAAAGAGAAATTGAACAGAATAGACATACAACGTTTTGCTGTCTGGCTCGATCCTCATTCACTACATCTAATTCCGATACGCGCACGACAGGCAATTACGTCCACAGTGAGCGTGGGCGTATCGGCCTGTATTATCGGAGGAGTAGTGACCAGAGGATATACAGAGACGATGTCGTCCACGCTTTCTTTAACAAAAGAATCACCTGTAAATATGCAAGGCGGCCTTGGGAAAGCCCCAGTCCGCCTTGTAGTTTGATGAGTGTTGCTTAGATTTTTGTCATATAGCAACCAGAATATCTGTAATGACAAAAATATGAAAATCGGGGCACTTATACAATTTATTCAAGAGTAAACTCTGCGTAGTACACTTCTCCGGACATTGTGGTGATACTCATATAGTAGTCACCTACTGTTAGAATGCTATCAATGTCAATAACAACATTACCCATACCCGTGTCGATAAGTTCGACCACCTGTCCCCCTGTTGTGAGGTTCTGAACTACGACTGTAATTGCGCCCAGATTCTCGACGAAATCAAGAGAAATTGTGCCAGTTGCATAATATGCGAAGATTGGGGCTTCGAGGGAGCGATGGAAGTTGGTTATGTCATTCCGGACCACTATCGGTTCGTGTAATGTCGGCTCTTTTTCATCATCTCCACAAATGAATGCCGAACAAGGTATAGCATATACAAAACAAGTAATAGCTAGTGTGATTGTTAGAATAATTCGTTTCATTATATAATATGATTAGTATTATGCAAAGTTAACTAATCATATGATTGAAACCACATTGTTAACAAAATAAACGCCTTACAATTTGCAGAGTCAATTTACTGTTTATCAGATATATATCACGATTCGTAAGAAGCAGAATCTTACAATAAGGATTTTCTTATTATTTTATTATGTCACATTATGAGTTTATAGCGGACAATATCGCGTTTTTCACGTCATTCTCTAAATCCTGAATCTCATTCTTAATACGAGACTTTTTCACATAAATATTATTGGTAGAATCTCCTGTAAAAATACTGATTGCCTTAGCTGAGAATCCAGCGCACCAGTAACACAGCAATCTATATTCCATCTCGGTAAAATGTGGTAACTCTGTTCTAATAACTGTCATTATATTTCCTTTATGCCGGTTCACAATATCTTCTAACTGTCGGATTGTTTGTTTATCTGAACTTAATCGTTCAATCTCTTTACTCACATAATTATAAATTGCTTCCTTATCTTTATTGCAACCGTGAGTCTCATAATACGTGCTGGTTAATTTATTAAGAAGTTCGTATTGTTTTGATAGTATGTTAGAAATATAACTTGTACTTTCCTTCAATTCCATATCTGCCATACTAATCTCCTTAGACATTATTTCAATCTCTTTACGTTTCGTCACAAGCGATGTCTCAAGTTCTTCTGCAATCTCGACATATCGCGCAATTACTAAGTTCTTAGTAATAATCCTATTCCTAAAAATTAATGATATCAGTATGATACTTACTATGATAACGGTACATATCAGCAACAACTTTATCTTATGACTATTAATTCTTAACTGAGCTTTATCGTATTCCGACTGCAGGAATTTATTCTTAACTGACAATAAAGGGTACTTCATTGACGACATTAGTATTGAATCTTGAATACAGTAGAGTTTCTCTTGTACAAGTAATGCATCTTTGTAATTACCTAGTAATTGATTGATTCTTGCCTCATAGAAATATGAGGCTATTGTATCAGATTGACTATGCGTATGATTCCAGACCTCGTCTTTCAGAATATTTATAGCATTAGTATTGCCATCGATCGCTAGACTATATGCTTCCGCTCTGATTACGTGAACAGATTCTGCCAATAATTGTCCATATTGGGAAGATATGATAGCAATCGACTTCTCTATGTTTTCTGTTTCATTATATAAGGAAATTAGGCATTCTATTGCTTCTCTACATAGAGTATCAAAATTATTATCATATGCCCATATTATTACATCACTCAATATTTCTTCTGCCTCACAATAGGATTTCATTTCAAGAAGAACATAAGCGATATTATATTTAGTATACCACAGATGAGTAATCATTTCCGCATTTTCATAACATCTGTAAGCCAATTGGTATGAATTGAGGGCTTTAGCATAATCATAATACATCTGATGAAGCATTCCTAACTGAGCATATAGAAGACCTTTAAAGAAATCATCATCTACCTTATCTATGACTTGCTCTGCCTTAGTATATGAAAGCATTGATTCAGCATAATCCCCGGCATTATACTGAATTCGGCCTAGATAGTAGTATGCCTTGAAGAGTTTCTCCTTGTCGCGTTTGTTCTCGTAATAGTTTACTACTTGAGTCATCAATGAATCATCTGTCTCATCAATATAGCACTTGTCTTTGGCTTGAGCGTGCAGAAGAGAGTGCTGTGCCCATACACTTCGATTCTCAAGAAAAGAGGCATCGAATGAATTGAGGATCACCAGGGCACTATCGGGCCGTTCATTGATGAAGGTCTCAATATCAAGAAGTATGTTGTGAGCATCTCTGATATTACCGCAAGATATAGCGGCAAATGTGACAATTAAGATTGTGACAAGTTTTCTCATATGACTGATAAAGTATGTTCTCGGTTATTTATGTGTATCTGGACGTGTAACAAGTAGTCGAGAATATTGTCACCAGCATCAGCGATGACAAAGTTAATCATTCAAAGTTTGACCTGCAAATCTGTTGCTTTTTATATCACCTTCAAAACAACTGGATATCAACACATTACACAAAACAGCAAGTTTAATTAATTTCTTTAGCCACAAAAGTTTGACATTGAGTTAAAATGATAATCGTATCAGCAAGTATGTATCGGTTGATTGGTTCTGAAGTATAATATAGAATATTGTACTTGCAGTAATTTTACTTATCTTTGCAAAGTTCAGCAAAGTAAAACTAAGAACAACACATACAATAATTGCGTTATTGCTGTTATACTCGATCCTCTAATCTCGACAATTAATTTTCCGATACGAGTACAACGGGCATTAGCGCCTGCGTTCTGCGCGGGCCTGCCTGTTTTGTACCATCGGAAGGGAGTCGAGACCCGTGAGGATGTGCACAGGTTGTGTCCGCGTTTCGCGTGTATTATCAGGTATATTTCGTGTCTCTAAGAGCCTGTAAGAATTAAATTCGCCCTTTCTTCATATATGATTATTTCACAGTCATTTACAAATTAATTTGTAAGGCGGTTTCTTGTCAAAATTTAAAGGTAAGAAAAGAGGAGTTAGTAAATTTGTAATATCCAAGAAATTATATATATCCCAGGATTGGTGCATAACTCTAAAATAATAATATTATGAGAACGGCAGATCAGATGATTCAAACAATCGATGGTGTAATATGTGCCAACATTGCCTCTTTTAACAAAGAAGAACGAGGACTTTTAGCACAGAATATATTAGCTCAATTACGTAATCTGTTAGATCACGTATCGTTGAAAATTTATGGCTTTAGCAAAGGGCAGGATTTGCCGAACACTTATGAAAATCTTAAAGAGGGAATAAAATATGTTAAAAGTAAAAACGGGGAATATAAATTCATCTCCGACTTCTTCAAGTTTTTACAAATATCAGCATCTCATTACACTGTTGATCCGGAAAACTCAGAAAGACTGATGCTCAAATACTACGAGTACCTACTGAAGTTAAGACAATTTATGAAAACTGTTTATAATATGGAGATACTTGGCAATTTGGAAGAATTTCCAATAAATCAAGACCCGCATCTTCAAGAATATTATGAAAAAATAGCAGAACAGATTGAAAATACCCCAAATACAACCAATAATCCTAATAATGAGAGGTATTACATACAAAATGTCAGGCCTTTCTTTGTTAACCACAGTGTATATTATGAAGTTACTTTTACGAAGGCCGTGGACAACACTAGTAAGTTTGATCGTCACATTGCTTTCTCAAAATCTGAAATATTACCTAATTATGCAGTAAAGATTGGGTTAAGAATTAGTTGTATAGAGATTTTGGGGAAGAAGATGGATATTATGATAATTGATAAATGGCAAATATCAATACGTCCTTGTGAATTTCGTAATTTTATCAGAGTGTTTGGGCCAAACATTAGGTTGAATTCAAACAATAACGAACTTGTGCGATTAATGTCTCTAATGACATCTCAACAAATGAATCTGACAGATTTGATTGACCTGGATGATGAGAATTTTAATTTATATAAAGCTATGATTTCTACTCATTCAAAGAAATTACATTTCTGGCCTATATTAGAGTCCTGTAGAGTAATATCATTGAACAAACAGCCAGGCTATAATGTCATTCGATACTTGTTATACAAGATGAACAATAAAATATTGAAGACTCAATACGCATATCAAAAACCAAAACGATTAACCTCTCTATACATAAATAAAGGATGTATCCCTTTTGATGAAATGCCATTCAGTTCTTCCTTGATTGGTCATAACCCTAAGATAGGAGACATATTAATGTGTATTGATAACACAGATAGAGAACACGAACTGCTGGCTCACAGGATAAAATATAATACCGAAACTAATGGCCAGATGTACACACCACTCGATGTACTTGGTATGGATGACATACCTGCCCTTGTTCAGAAATATAATGATAAAATCTATTTTGGGCACAGGCCTCGACGAAATCTCCAAATTTATAAGAATCACTTATACATAAATGAATATGAGGATGATTGTATTAATATTTTGAGACAACTGAAGCAGTACTCAACTACTGGGGTAAAAAACTATACTAACTCTATTGATCTATGGCTAAAGAACGCTCCCTACGCAATTGATTGCGATGAAAAAAGGAGTATCCTTCTAAAACTATTTGTAGATTCTCGTGTGGCGCTCGTATATGGAGCGGCTGGGACTGGCAAGTCAACATTGATAAACCATATTTCGAATTTTTGGAACGAAAACAAGAAAATCTATTTGGCGAACACTAATCCAGCTGTAGATAATATGAGAAGAAAGGTGAATGCATCCAATGCCATATTTACTACGATTCATCAGTTTATCCACAATTTAACTGATCAGGAGAGAGTTTGCGATATTCTTTTTGTTGATGAATGTAGTACAGTAAGTAATTCAGATATGATTCAACTCTTGAATAAAGTAAACACTAAACTAATTGTCTTAGTCGGTGATATATATCAGATTGAATCAATAAAGTTTGGTAATTGGTTCTATTTGGCTAAATCCTTTTTGAGTCCAAAGTCAGTCTTTGAGTTAACCAAGCCGTATCGCACGTCTAATGAAACATTACTGACTTTATGGGGGAAGGTACGTGGTCTTGATGATGATTTAATAGAGCATTTAGCAACTAATTCGTTTTCAGAGACTTTTAATGATTCGATTTTTAAATCGCGCGATAAAGATGAAATTATACTATGCTTAAATTATGACGGACTCTATGGCATAAATAATCTTAACCGATTCCTTCAAAGCGGCAATCCAGAAGCACCTGTATCGTGGGGAATTGAAACATATAAAGTCAATGATCCAATATTATTTAATGAAAGTAACCGTTTCGCTCCTGTAATATACAATAATCTTAAAGGTAAAATTACTAGCATTGCCAAAACCGATGAAACAATAATCTTTGATATTGAAGTCTATGGTGCAAGTATAAATGGCATTAATGCGGCTGATAGTGGGTTCGAACTGATTGGTAATTCAAGTTCAGGTAATGCAATAATTCGCTTCGCGACAAATCGATTGAAAAGTACTGATGATGACGAGAATGCAATGGATACAGTTGTACCATTCCAAGTTGCATATGCTGTTTCGATACACAAAGCGCAAGGATTAGAGTATAACTCAGTTAAAATTGTGATTTCTAATGAAGTTGAAGAACGAATAACACATAATATTTTATACACCGCCATTACCAGAGCAAAAAAACAACTTAAGATATATTGGACACCAGAAACAGAAAAGAATGTATTGAGTAATATTAAGACACGGTTTAATAATAAAGATTGGAATTTGATGAAATCTCATTACCCAGATTTAAAATAATTTGGATATACTATATCTAAATGATCCTATGTAAGGATTGCATTCATAGATGAAGTTCGATTTTTGAATCTTGTCTTAAACACAGGTGTTTAGGTGTTATTTTATAAGATAAACTACACTTTGAGTAAGACGAATTTACTCGGAATCTCTTAAGAAGGTCAGTAACTTTGTCTCCAATTAAAGAGTAAACTGGTACAAGATTATTATGATGATAATAGGATTTAAAGCCTGTAAATCTTAGGGTTTACAGGCTCTTTTGTTGAATGTATGAACCAAAAAGATTACTCGATCCTGACGAAGGCCGGGCTGCGTGCCTTGCGTTAGATGCGGCCATAGGCCTTATGAATAAGATGGAACTATTTTTTCGTCGCAGAGACTTCCTAGCAGGAATGAGTAACAGAAATCTTATACATTATCATATGAATCGCTTAGTTTCCCTATAAGCGAGAAGAGTGGAGTGAACTGAACCTATTACCTCTGGACTATAGGTTGAAATAAGTGGAGTACACGCTTTTATTCTTTCATATTCCTATATTGGTGCCGACTGTTATTATTCTTTTTCTCTACACCGTGTCAAAAATCATTTCCACATTGTAATTATCACAAATATTTGCAAAATTTGTGACGAATCAAGGTAAAAAACAATGTCTGCATTATATAATGGCATAGAGAGACCGGCACATACACCGGATATGATTGAGGGACTTCGCGATGATGAGGTGTTTGTTTTCGGAAGCAATCTGGCAGGGATGCACGGTGGTGGAGCTGCGTATGTGGCTTTCAAGAAGTTTGGCGCTGTGATGGGATGTGGAGTCGGACTTCGTGGGCAGAGTTATGCTATCCCTACGATGCAAGGAGGAGTAGAGACGATCAAGCCATACGTGGATGAGTTCATCGCTTTTGCAGGTGAACATCCGGAACCGTTCTTTTATGTGACTCGCATAGGATGCGGAATTGCCGGATTCAGGGATCGGGAGATTGCACCTTTGTTTAAGAAGGCTGTGGGATTGGATAACGTGTGTTTGCCGTGGGGGTGGCGAAAATCTGTATAACAAACGACGGGGTAATTGTCAGAGACTGATTGAGGCGGTAAGGTGAGGGCTGTTTAGGAGGTGATAGTATGATTTTTGCTTGATATCATTGCGTAATTGTTTGAAAATATTAACTTTGCAACAGATAACATTGCTATGAACACAGAGAGAAACACAAAACCGGTGGTAATCACCAAGACTTCCAAGAAGTTGGAGACTCTCCTCGGGCAGTTGAAGGAACAGAAGTTGACTCAGCAGACGAAACTGCGTGAGATGGAGGAGTGTACATTTAGTGTGAACATCTGATGGAAGTATCATTTTCACTTACATATAAGGAGGGAAACGAAATAAGAGTTTCCCTCTCTTCTTTTACTGAGGCCGCTATTCCTGATCTTATCGGATATCTTGGTGATACGGAAATTGTAGAGGTGAGTCTTGTTCGCCAATGCGGTGAAGATATGGCCGATCTTGCGACTTTGTCTAAAGTTGTTGAGAGGATTGGAAAGTTTCTCGTTGAAAATCCTCACGTGATTCTGTATTATTACTGCGATGAGATGAATGAGATTCCCGGGATGAGAGTGTCTAGAGATATATCCAGTCCGGAATATCGCAATCATCTGTTCTCATTGCTGTATTCCAAAGGTGCCAGACAATTTCCTGAGTTGCAGATTGTTGATATGCCTATTGTCTTTATCGGAGAAGATCACAAGACATTCATTCATCTGATCTATCGTGAGGATCTTCAGGATAAGGCAGATATGATAAAGGATTACCTTAATGATATTGCGGAAGGAGTGAAATAAAGAGTATGTCAAAGGTATCGCTAAAAAAGAGATTGTCTTCGATGTAGAGGGGTCTTGTGTCTGGACTGTATGAAGCGAAGAGGGAGGCTAAGAATTATCTGGATTATTGGATGAATCCGGATGAGGATGCGAAGTTGGAGGAGTATAAGAAGATTATCTGATATGAGTTCTATCCTCCAGGAAATCGTGAACCAAAGACAAGATTCAGTGTATGCAAGAAAGCCATCTCGGATTATAAGAAATTGAAGCCTTCTGCTGGAGCAGTGGCTGAACTTATGCTTTGTATGGTTGAGAATGCCTGCCGGTTCACTGCTGAGTATGGAGATATGTGGGAGTCGTTTTATGATTCAGTGATCAGTAACTTCGGTGCTCTGCTCAAGCATATTGATAAAGCCGGCCTCTTTGATGTATATAGGTCTCGATTGGAACAGTATGTAGAGACGGTATGAAACAGTGAATGGATAAGGAGGGAGTGATTCCTAAACACAATCTTGCTCCCTTTAATGAGGTATTGATAGTCTTGTCTTTAGAATTCCTATCCATATACAGTCTGTTTTGGTCTTTTAGGTCATAATCTTCCGGAAGCATATCAAATACGAATCGTTTATTCCTTCCATACTTTTCCCATCTGCGAAGTATCTCTATGGCTGGTTCGCATAGAGGTGGCAACACATCCGGGAATCTTTTAGTCTTGAATTGTCTTATTCTTATCACTCGGGCATCCCAATCAATGTGCTTCCATTCAAGCGTCATAAGGTCCGATAAGCGCATACCACAGGCATAATACGAAAAGAAAAAATAATCCATAATCTCATAACTTCTTTAATGCTTCAACTTGGATTGATATACTTTTAACTGTTCAATCTGCTGATCAGTCAAGTATCTGACTTTATCGTCGTGTTCTGAGTCCGGATCATATTATTAACGGCTTCTGGATCTTTGTACTTACGCACCTCATATTCATATTCAATGTATTCGTCGAAAATGCTGACATTGAGATCTTCGAGTGTAAATCGCTTCTTGAGAAAGTGTTTGATGAATGTTTCAAATACATCGATATATTTTACCTTGTTATACCAACTGGAATCCCCATATGCTTTTTTGGTATATTTCATATCATTGACATATCTGGCATATTCGATGAAGCAGGTTTTGATCGAATGAAGTTGAACTTCGCTATTGTCATCTCCACACATAATCGAGCGTATGACATCAATAGTTATCGGACCATCGTATTCAAGAAGCGCTTTGTCGATTTTTCTTTTGATGTCATAGAGTCTTGCATTAATACGCGCAGCGTTCTTTGCTGAAGACTTCACACATTGTCTTTTACTGTCCCAATCTTTTTGATTGACCCAGATGTCGGTAGATTTCTTAATGTAACTACCGAGGTAATAGCGCAGATATACTGCGCACTCTCCCGCCGCATTTGGCTTTGTTTGGTAAAAATCTTGGTAAGTCTTAATTCGGCCAAATGCCGTTGAATGCCGTCAAAACGCACCAAGGGCGACTCCGAAGAATCGCCCTTGGTAAGTGTATCTATCTGAAAATCAGGATAGTTAACTATTAATACTCCTCTTCGTTGAAGAAGAAGTCATCTTTGGTTGGATAATCCGGCCAGATATCTTCGATGCTTTCGTAGATTTCGCCGTCGTCCTCAAGTTCCTCGAGGTTCTCTACAACTTCGAGAGGTGCACCAGAGCGGGTTGCGTAATCAATGAGTTCTTCTTTGGTTGCTGGCCAAGGAGCGTCCTCCAGACGGTATGCAAGTTCAAGTGTCCAATACATAGTATTTCAAGTTTAAATTATTAATTATCAACATTTAAGCGATACCCCCTAATTAAGGGGCGGCAAATATAGATAAAAAAACTTAATGATGTAGTTCTTTTTGCTATTTTTGCACAAAATTTATCAATCTTTCATCAGAGTGGGCGGCACAAGTTCCATACCACTCTTGTTAGAACAATACAAATTGCAACATTCGGATATAAAAATTCTATAAAATGGCATATTTAAAGGACGAGCGCTACGATGAAGCGACAACAGCGGCAATAGCGGAACACTACAGAGAGATCCTCAGACTTCTCGGTGAAGATCCTCTGCGCGAGGGACTGGTCAAGACACCGGAGAGAGTGGCTAAGGCGCTTCAGTTTCTGACACACGGATCACAGCAGGATGGAGCCGAAATACTTCGAAGCGCTATGTTCCAGGAGGAGTACCAGCAGATGGTTCTGGTCAAGGACATCGAACTATACTCGACCTGCGAGCACCACGTTATGCCGTTCATCGGCAAAGCGCACGTGGCTTATATTCCTAACGGTACAATCACAGGACTGAGCAAGATCGCTCGTGTTGTGGAGACATTCGCACGCCGTCTCCAAGTGCAGGAAAGGCTGACCACCCAGATACGCGACTGCATTCAGGACACATTGAATCCGCTCGGAGTGGCAGTTGTCATAGAGGCATCCCACACCTGTATGACGCTCAGAGGCGTACAAAAGGCCAATGCATTAACAACAACATCGGCTTTCAGCGGCATTTTCCTAAAAGATGAGAGGACCCGCAATGAATTCCTTAATCTGATCAGATAAGAATCCGCCACAACTTTTGAATTGACAATATTGTGGCGGATAATATGGAAATTTATAGAAGAGATTTAATTTCAACTTCAGTCAGACCGGTTGTTTGGGATATCACCCCAACATCTACACCCGCAACACTCATTTTGACTGCCATTTCTCTTATAGCCTGGGACCAGCCTTCTGCCCATCCTTCAGCACGTCCTTCTGCCCGTCCTTCTGCTTTTCCTTGAATCAGACCTTCTTCACGACCGAGTGCAACAGCCTCTTTCTTTGCATCTTCCAACTGTTCAGCAATACTGTTTCGAATGTCATTCTGTGTCATAACTTCTTCTTCAATTTTAATTCGTTGTTCAAGAGACATCTTGGCAAGTTCTGAAAGTCTGTACAGTTCCTCAATCTCCGTTCCTCTGACTATTTCCGGACAACTGTTCAATATGAACATATTCTTGATGCTATACATCCAGAAATCCTCCAGAGATTCACAATCTTCGAGGGTCTTTTTGAACCCGTAAAGATCAATGAACACGATGTTGGTTCCATCTCCCAGTTCTTCTCCGGTCTCAACATCACGATATCTATACAGGGATATGAATTCACTTCGTTTTTCTCCTAGACTCTCTGATGTCCAGTTCCTGTAATTTAAGAAACTTACGACATAAAGCGGTTTAAAGCCATAGTCCCATTCTGTCTTTTTTCTCCTCGCTTCCTGTCTGGCCTTTTCGGCCTGATCGTGCATTACCAATGCAGAATAATACACTGCCCTTTTATTAAAATATCTCTGCGACCAGTTCTGCATTTCTATTTCGAAACAATTTCCTGTTTCATCCTCACAATACACATCAAACCGCGATGAACTTTCTTCTTCTGTCAGCCCAGGATACTCAGTGTTACGATATTGTAATCTTACAATGCACGTACCAAGCAGACGATTGAGCAGACGCTTCAAGACTTCTTCACTGCCGACACGTCCAAGAACAATCTTGAATGCCTTGTCCATTGTCAAGTTCGCATAGCGATAAAGTTTACCCTCAATGAGTTGATACTGTACACCGTCGATTTCAATCAAACGACCTTGAAGGGGTGTTTTTGATTTTTTGTCTTCCATAAATCCTTTTTTTTAAAATTGAACATTAACTATAAGGCATAGTACCCTTTAAAAAGTTTTTTGTCCAATTCCCCCTCTGTTGTCTCCGCCAATATACAATTTTTCCAAGAGAATGATACTAAAAAAAAGAAAAATGTGACGAGCGATATGAAGATTTTTCTTTTTTTTAATAAAAGTAAATAAGTTTGAAGAAAATTACCGTAAACTTTCGTCAGACTCAGCGCCATTATTTATATCCGTGATTACGTAAGAGTGACTATCATCATCGGGCGTACTTCTCTGGTAACGATTCTGTCTGGATCCAACCTGCGTAAGTAAGAGACGTTATGCACATCACCTGCAGATGCAGGATTTGGATGTACCGAGCGCACAAATGAAGATAGGCCTGCGATATAATGAAAAGCGTCCGCAACGATCTGTGCGGACGCTTCTTGTATTAGTGAGTTATTTATTTCGATGGATTACGGAAGGGTCACTTCGAGCATTTCACCCCAAACCTTTGGAATTGGCGCCTCAAAACCTTCGCCATAAGTCATAAATCCAACATATACAGATCCTGAAGAAGTTGTCCACTTTCCTGCACTACGTGGAAAGGCCATATTCCAAACCACATTCTCGCCAACTGTCTCAGTTACAAGTTCTACTGCCGAACCATTATATGACAGATTAAAACTATTTTCAGTCACTGTCGCACGAGCACTCTTATAATAAGTGGTATAACCAGTATTTTCCCACATCCATAAATCACCACTAAAGGTTTCACCCTTATCAGCAAAGAAGAAACGTATCTCATTTACTGCCTTAGTTGGAGTCACTCTAGCGTAAAGATAATACTCATCTGCAAGCGCTTTCAATTCTTTGATATCCGAATATTGTGGGTAAGATTCATACATCCAATCCTCCTGAACGTATGTAGCAACATTCTCACCCTCCCAATCAACAGAAGCCCAATTCACTGGCGGTACATAATCAGGGAGTGCCAATGGAGCGTATGGTACGACTGTTCTAGGCACAAAGGCTTCCGAACGCCCCTTCATTGTTTTATCTTTCAGCAGAACGTATTCATTATCTTTCGAATCAAAGCCTGTAATATTGATTGTATTCGTGCTCCACATCTGACCCTTGAAAGGAAAATAGAGTTGTGCCTGATTCTTGTTAACTGCAACCTTGCGAATCAAAGTCTTCTCTGAATCTGTGCTTGCACCGGCATAAACCCAAGACCAAGGGTCATTAGCATAAGTCTTAAATGATCCACTGATTACGTGATCACTATTTACAATTGATATCTCAACATTATTAATAAAATCAGGGATATTAGTAAATGTAAGCAAAGCAGCACCACTCATATGTTTGAATGCATATACTCCATCAGAGTACACAGCACCCATAGGAAGATCTGCAGAGCCTGTTGTGCTTAAATCCTTATATTCAGGAAAGTTATAGTAGTATGTGCCTTCAACTTCTCTGTGTCCTGCATCTGCAGGATAAAATGCACACCAATCCAAAGAGACATCCTCAGGGATGGCGCCAGCAAAATTAACTGAAGCGCCATCAGCCTCTGCTGTAAACGTATAAAATTTACCATCAGAGCAATACACCGAAATCTGATCTCCCTTAGTCCAAGAGAACTTGCCGTCAGCATCGTATGTTGTCTTGGTCTCAGCAGCGTCAATGCCGGCTGTGAGGGTCACCATCTTCATTCCTGCTGGAACAGAATCATCAGGAGTCTGAACATTTGTTATTTCCTTATTGCAAGAGAGTGCAAAAACGGCAGCAAATGCTGCAAGTATAAAGTTAATCTTTTTCATAATTCATTCCTCCTTAATTCCACGGATCATATTCATCTTCAAGGAGAATATCCTCTCCTGAACCTATACCCTTCTCGTACGATCCGGATAAAACACTGCTTTCGAGGCTGATGCCGATAACATTCACCTCTGGTTTCTGATAAAATTCTTTCTTTGTCATAATTATGTGATTTGATTGTTTAGTGTCAGTCTGCGCAAAAACAAATGCGACAAGCAAAAATATGATTAATTCATTTTAATCTTTCGTTACTGATTTCGTTTTTTCAAAGCAGCATCAGCCGCAAATTCCAACACATCAACATATCACGCTAACTATCAATAAATTACGAAGACACCAAGACAAACCAAACAACATTTCGATAGGTTTCGATTATTTCAATAGGTTTCGATAACATAAAAAAGTGGAGACAGCCCGAAAGGGTCATCTCCACATAAGATACAGATACTGTCCTATCTATTATTTCAGATAGGCATCTTCCACTACTTTAGCACTGCGCGCAATGAAATCGCTGAGTTCCTTGCCTTTGAGCATACCATTGGCAAGAAGCGCCAGATCGGTAATCTGCTTCAGTATCTCATTATCACAGGCAAATGCCTCGAGATCTGACTTATGGGCAGCGGCGGCAGTCTCCTTGGCTTCTGTCACAGTCCTCTTTACATCTTCAGAAGCATCTTCGGCTGCATCAGGAATAATCTGAGCGGGAGCAACGTCCGCTGCCTTCGAAGCCATTATCTTAGCCACCAAAGGATTCTGCATATTGACTGTAATATTGTACATAGCCGGCATCTCACCATAGAAGTTCATTCCGCCTCCCATTGCAGACATCTCGCGATAACGGCGCATAAACTCACTCTGAGTTATCAGGATCGGAGCAGCATTCTCTCCAAGATTGTCTGCCTGGACATAATATTGGTTTTCCTTCGGCATAACGGCCTGGAAAATAACAGAAAGATCTTCCTGGTCGGCTTCAGAGAGTTCCGGACGGATCTTATCCCCTTTCGCTATGAGATTATCTATGCTGTCGGAATCCACACGGGCAAAACGAGCATTCTCCACCTTGGTCTCGAGAAGATTTACGAAGTGGCTGTCAAGTTGGCAGTCGAGAAGCAGCACATCATAGCCCTTGGATCTGGCAGCCTCAATGAATGAATACTGGCTCTCCACATCGGTAGCATAGAGGAAGACCACTTTCTTGTCCTTGTCAGTCTGCTCGTTCTCTATAGCCTTCTTGTAGTCTTCAATACTGAAATACTTGCCTTCTGTGTTCTTGAGAAGGCAGAACTTCATCGCCCTATCACAGAATTTCTCATCTGAAAGCATTCCATACTCAATGAAAAGTTTGAGATTGTCCCACTTTTCCTCAAGTTGCAGACGCTCATTTTTGAAAATTTCTTCAAGACGGTCGGCTACCTTCTTGGTGATGTAAGTGGATATCTTCTTCACATTTGCATCGCTCTGAAGATAACTTCTTGACACATTCAGAGGAATGTCCGGTGAGTCTATGACACCGTGAAGCAGTGTCAGGAAATCCGGAACAATATTATCGACAGAATCTGTCACAAACATCTGGTTGCAATACAACTGAATCTTGTTTCGTGAGATCTCGACATTGTTCTTGATCTTAGGGAAATAGAGGATACCGGTCAGGTTGAACGGATAATCGACATTGAGATGGATGTGGAAAAGAGGTTCCTCCGCCATCGGATAGAGGGTCCTGTAGAACTCGTTATAATCCTCATCCTTGAGATCAGCAGGCTTGCGCGCCCAGAGCGGTTCCACCTTATTGATTACATTATCTTTCTCAGTATCAACATATTTGCCATCTTTCCACTCCTGTTCCTTTCCGAACACGACAGGCACGGGCATAAACTTGCAATACTTGTTCAAAAGGCTCTCTATGCGTTTCTTCTCTGCAAACTCCTTCTCATCTTCTGCAATATAAAGAGTTATAACTGTACCTCTGTCGGCCTTGTCGCACTCTTCCATATCATACTCAGGTGATCCGTCGCAAGACCACTTAACTGCCTTTGCTCCCTCTTTCCAGGAAAGGGTTTCGATGGTAACCTTATCAGCCACCATAAAGGCAGAATAGAAACCGAGGCCGAAGTGTCCTATGATGCTGCTTAACTGATCCTTGTATTTCTCAAGGAACTCCCCTGCTGATGAGAAGGCAATCTGGTTGATATACTTATCAACTTCTTCCTCAGTCATAGCGATACCGTTATCAATGACTTTGAGGGTCTTTGCCGCCTCATCCAGTTCGATGCGGACAGCAAGATCACCAAGTTCTGCGGTATATTCTCCTGAAGCAGCCAAAGCCTTCATCTTCTGAGTTGCATCCACCGCATTGGCCACAAGTTCTCTTAGAAAAATCTCGTGGTCTGAATAAAGAAATTTCTTGATCACCGGGAATATATTCTCGGTAGTAACTCCAATTTTTCCTGTTGTTGCCATATATCTGTATTTTAATTCTATTGTCAAAAAAGGCCGTCCCGAAGGACGACCTCATATAGTCAAAATATGTTCCAATCGCTTCAGACTGACATTTCGTCAGTCTTTAATGACAGTCCGAGCCCAGTTCCTCTGATCAGTTTCCCGTAATGAACTCAACTTTGACACCTGGCCGGAATACTGCCTTGCACATATCTATCGGTTCTTCATTCCTATACACCGTTACAAGAAATTCTCCTGAACATATATATTCAGTATCCTCAACCATATCATTGTATCTTTTCTCCACTATTATTCCTCCAGAACCTGTCATATATTCCCCGGTATATCCTTTCTGATCATTGATAACACCTGCAGCGCCAACATTCCACTCAAGTCCTTCCTCAGAACTGGAACATAATACCAATCCTACAGGATCCCCACCATAGACCATTGAGAAAAGCCTGACGGAAGTATCTCCGGGAGCGACCGGATCGGACTCAAGCACTATCTTTTCAGAGGTACTGCAGTAAAGAGATCCTCTCCCGTTCAGATAGGTCATTGTACTGAATGAAAGAAATGTCCACTGAGAATCCTCATCCCAGACCGACCTGCCGTCAGTCTTTAGGGTGCACGTAGTATTCCCGGTTTCAATTATATAATGATTTTCCTCAGGATTGCGGATATTGCCATAGAATCTGAAATCCTTCTTTTTCTCTTCATCAGAAAGGTTCAGATATGCATCGAAATCAATGGCCATTTCGGTCATAAGCACAGGCATCATTACGTGACCGTTGAATGCATCCATCGTATAGGTAGAAAGTTCGTCACCTGTTCCGCGTATGTATTCCCCTCCATAAATCTCACAAGAGACAACACATAAAACAATCATCAGATATATAATCGTCTTTTTCATAGAAACAATGGTTTTCAAGTTTTATAAATCAGAATCTGTATCCAAAACCTATATGGTATCCAAGAAAATTGTTTTCCACTCCACCGCCGGCCTCAGCAAAAAAGAATACGTCTCCACCTATTGCCATTCCAATCGGTATGAACTGGAATGAGGATTCAACTGAGGTTCTTGCTCCACAGGAGACCACTGTCATACCGACCCCTGCACTTGTGTACATTCTGAAAACCGGACGCTTTACCCAATTCAGTCTCAACTGAGGGGCTATATTGAAGACCACTCCCCTCGCCCTGCCTGTCACTTCCAGTCCGTCACTACTCAAGATATCATTCCAGACTCCACTGAATGATGTCTGGAAAGCCAGGGTAAACCATTTTCTGAAATTCAGGCCGAATTCTGCTGATATTCCCCCTGTGCTGTAAAGAGTACCGCGTTTTGGAGAATATATAGATGACAAGGTGCCGTCAGTAGAATATATGGGATTGGAAATAAACAGAGGGACAGGTGTGTCTGAAGGCATACCCCATCCAAGCCTCACTTCATATTTATATGGCTGCGAATCCCAGGTCTGCCTTTCACGTCCGTCTGTGGAAAGCGACAGAAGCATAGCGATCACGATTGGAACAGCAGAACGAATAAGTCTTTTCATAAGCAAAGTCTTTGATGATACAGCATCAAGATGCATATTCTTTTCCATTCGTTGCATAAAAAATGGCAGCCGGACACAAATCCGGCCACCAACAGGTTTAAGAATAGTACGTGCTCTTTCTGTTATTTATACATAAATCTCTTTATACTCATCTTAGGAGTCTTCTCAAACGGCTGGCTCATATACTCCACAATGTTGACCTTGCTGTAAGATGGCATAGACTTATTGACCTCGGCCATCAAGTGAGCCTTGTACGCATCCAGATCGACACCTTCGGCCTTCGCCTTGTCGGCATCCATATAAACGAGAGCCACAAGACGGGCACCTCTGTCCACTACAACCGACTCGATCACATACGGCTGATTGTTCACTGCAGCCTCAATCTCCTCAGGATATATATTCTGGCCGTTTGCAGAAAGAATCATATTCTTGCTGCGGCCCTTGATGAAGATATTGCCCTTCTTGTCGAGAAGTCCGAGGTCACCTGTACGCATCCATCCGTCCTCGGTAAATGCCGCCTTGGTTGCCTCTTCGTTCTTGTAGTAGCCGCTCATTATGTTCATACCCCTTGCCTGGATCTCTCCTACCTTAGAATAAGGGTCCTCGGAATCAATGCGGACTTCTACTGTGTCGATTGCCTTACCGCAGGACTTAGATGCAAATTCCCACCAGTCCTCGTATGCCATAAGAGGTGCAGCCTCAGTCATTCCATAACCGACAGTAAACGGAAGTTTGAATCTCCTGAACCATTTCTCCACATCAGGATTAAGTGCCGCGCCACCCATTACGATCTCTCTTACATTACCTCCGAATGCATTGAGTAGAGTGTTGCGGATCTTCTTGTATATGATGGAGTTGATGCCAGGGATTGATGTAAGCACCTTCATCAACGGCTTGTTGACTACAGGAGCCACCTTGCTCTTGAAAATCTTTTCCATCACAAGAGGAACAGTGATCACGAGGTATGGCTTCACCTCAGCCATTGCGCCAAGCAGAAGAGCCGGAGTCGGAGTCTTGCCAAGATAATAGATCGATGAACCGCCGCAGAGCGGATAGATCAGTTCGAACATCATTCCATACATATGAGCCATAGGAAGCATAGATACGATCTTATCTTCAGGATATGAAGGAAGTCTCTTATGTCCGAACGCTACATTTGCAGAAATACACTCATAACGGAGCATCACTCCCTTAGGAGCACTGGTAGTACCTGATGTATAGTTGATGATTGCAAGTTCCTTATTGTTGTCAGTAGGATAAGAGACATCAGCAGCAGAGAATCCCTTAGGATACTTCTGCTCGAAGAGAGTCTGAAGGTCATCATTGGCCTTGCGGATCTTCTCATCAGCCGCATAAAGAAGTTTGAAGTCCGCTGTGGACACTACGGCCTTCACCATAGGCATCTTTGCAATGTCAAGTTTGTTCCAGATATCATTATCGGTAAAGAGAACTGTGCTTTCTGAATGATCGACTAGAGAATTGACGCTATCGGGATGGAAGTCGGCAAGAATAGGAACAACCACGGCCTCGTATGTATTCGCTGAAAAGAAAGCGATGCCCCATCGTGCAGAATTCTTGGCACAAAGAGCCACCTTGTCTCCCTTCTTCAGTCCCACGGCTTCATAAAGAACGTGAAGTTTGGCAATATTGGTTGCAACTTCGCCGAAGGTAAAGAGTTCGCCACGGTAGTTTCCAAGAGCCGGACGCTCCCAGTTTGTCTTGATAGACTCTTCAAGTCTGGTGAAATAATGTTTCATTGTACTTGTTCAGATTTTAGAAAATTTACTGACGCAAAAGTAAAAAAATATGCCTTCACGCGTGTAGAATTTACTATATTTGTGGCAAAACACCATTTTGTGTGGTGGATGAACTGTTAATTTTGATACATACTATGAGAAATCGGCCAATTGTAGCATTGATCTATGACTTCGACGGGACTTTATCTCCCGGCAATATGCAGGAATTCGGATTCATTCAAGCAATAGGAAAGAAGCCCCAGGAGTTCTGGCAGGAGAGCGATGAGATTGCGGTGGGTCAGGATGCAAGCAATATTTTGAGTTATATGAAACTGATGTTTGACGAAGCACGCAAAGCAGGCATAAAACTCAGAAGGGAAGATTTCAAGAAATTCGGGGAGTCAGTCGAACTTTTTGAAGGCGTGACGCAGTGGTTCGGTCTGATCAATGAATACGGAAAAGCCAAAGGAGTCAAGATAGAACATTATATCAATTCTTCAGGCCTGGCCGAGATGATCGAGGGTACTGCTATTGCGAAAGAATTCAAGAGGATATTCGCCTGCTCATTCCTTTATAATAAGAATGGAGAAGCAGAATGGCCTGGCGTCGCAGTTGACTATACGGCAAAGACGCAATTCATCTTCAAGATAAACAAGGGCATCCTGAGCATAAGGGACAATAAGAAAGTCAACGAAAGCAAGGAGGAGGACAACAAGAGGATTCCATTCCCTCATATGATTTATTTCGGGGACGGTGAAACAGATGTACCGTGTATGAAAATCGTCAAGATGTTTGGAGGCAATTCGATTGCAGTTTATAACCCTGAGATTAAGAAGAAGGTCAATGTAGCCAGAAAACTTCTTCGCCAGAAAAGAGTCAACTTCATAGCCCCTGCCAGATACACCAAGGACAGCAGAGCCTATGAAGTTGTGTGTGCTATAATCGACAAGATCAAGGCAGATTTTGACCTTGCCAAGTTTGCAAGATCCTAATATACTTTCACTTCGAGTTTTGCGTATGCGCGCTCAGCCTTGGCGAGTGCTTCTTCAACTGTATCGGCTGTAGCAAGTATGACTCCGACACGACGATGTCCGACTATTTCAGGCTTGCCGAATATGCGGATCTGAACACCGGGTTCCTCAAGAACCTTCTCCAGATTGCAGAATTCATATTCCTTGGTATTTCCCTCGACCACGATAGCCTTGGATGCCGAAGGAGCATAGAACTTCACTTCCGGAACGGGAAGCCCTAGGATTGCACGTGCGTGCAGGGCAAATTCAGACATATCCTGTGATATCATTGTCACCATTCCGGTATCGTGAGGACGCGGAGAAACTTCGCTGAAAATGACATCCTCGCCTTTTATAAAGAGTTCTACTCCGAAAATTCCATAGCCGCCAAGAGCATCGGTAATTGCCTTTGCTATATGCTGAGCCTTTTCAATTGCCGCCGGAGACATTGCCTGAGGCTGCCAGGACTCTCTGTAATCTCCATCCACCTGATGATGTCCTACAGGCTTGAGAAATGTGGTTCCGACGCAATGACGCACTGTCAGAAGGGTAATCTCATAATCGAACTTCACGAAGCCCTCGACGATGACCTTTCCGCTACCTGCACGTCCTCCTTCCTGTGATATTGTCCAGGCTTTATCTATATCTTCTTCATTCTTGATCGTACTCTGGCCGTGACCAGACGAACTCATTACTGGTTTTACAACGCAAGGAATACCGATTTCAGCCACCGCCTGATCAAATTCTTCACGAGTCTGAGCAAATCGGTATGGAGATGTCGGAAGACCAAGAGTCTCTGCTGCAAGACGTCGTATCCCTTCGCGATTCATAGTAAGCCTCGTTGCCTTTGCTGTCGGAATCACATTATAACCTTCATCCTCCAGTTTGACCAGTCTGTCAGTCGCTATAGCCTCTATCTCAGGTATTATGTAATCAGGATTTTCCTCTTTGATGACCGCTTCCAATGCATCTCCGTCAAGCATCGAAAGAACGTGGTTTCTATGAGCCACGTGCATTGCCGGCGCATCGGCATATTTGTCAAGAGCAACAACTTCGACTCCGTAACGCTGCAGTTCGAGGGCGACTTCCTTTCCAAGTTCGCCCGATCCGCAAAGGATAGCCTTCTTTCCTGAATTTGTGAATGTGGTTCCGATCTTTGTCATATATCAAGGGATTTTTGACAAAGATAATCAAAAAACAGGATGTTCCATAAAATTGGAACATCCTTGCATTCATATTCTTTAAAAACTTTTTAGAAAGTGATCTTGACGGCTCTTTCGAGTTCAGGATCGGCTTTGGCCTTGACCACTTCCGACTTGATCACGAGTCTATCCTTTGCGATTCCATACTTTGAAGTGAGCATATCAGCAATATACTTTCCTCTCGCCTCACTTAATTTCTGATTTATCTTGGCCGTACCAGTATTACTGTCAGCAGAACCCATCACAGTAATATATACCTTATCCAACTTGCCAGCCTTTGCAACAATATTTCTGGCTATGTAGTCGAGATGCTGCATTTCATCTGTTGCAAGAGTGGCTTTACCTATATTGAAATATACTGCCACAGGCGACATCCCTTTGTAAAATTCAGCAGGATCGATTCCGCCTTTATTTTTCTTGAGAGCGTTGACCTGTTCATTCAACTTGCCATTTGCATTCTGAAGGTCAATATTCTCCTTTTCAAGAGTAGCATTAGCCAGTTCAAGAGCCACTGCTGCCGCCTCCAACGCTGCAATCTGATCTACTGTGGCTGCTTCAAGAGCCCCGATTACAGTCGATGTACGAACAAAATCAGGCCAGCCCATATCTACAGCAAATCCCATCGTGACAGAAGGAAGGAACGCTACTCCGGCAGACCCGTCAACCCTTCCATTGACCAAAGTCGCTTTCATATCCACAATAAGGTCGAGCCTATTCGAAAGACGGAGATTATGAAGCAGTCCGGCACCGGCTGCAATCTCATTATTGACGTATGATGCTCCGTCCAGACCGTATGCACGGAAGTATCCGGCGTGAAGATAAGGTACAAGATCCCAGAATCTGGTTTCTTTATATCCTCCAAGAGCATCTGACATATTCCAGAGGAAATCACCGTGGATATACATATATCCGAATTTCTGCTGGTACATATTTTCCTCTTTGTCGAGAGTACGACCGAGCACTGAAGGATCATCTGCCCAGTAGTTTGTGTTAAGGCCGGAATATCCGATTCTCATTCCGACAGCCGGGGTAAACCATTTTCCAAGACTGACATCAAGGCTCGGACCGATATTGGTCTTGTAGCCGTCATTCAGAAAGACATTTATACCTCCACCGGCTCCTATAAACCAGTTGTCACCGAACCTGTTGGTCTCGTATGGGCCTCGTACGACTTTACCATACTCATCCCTGTTACCGTTTTCCTGCGCATTGACCGCAGGGGATGCTGTCAATGCGACAGCCGCAAGAGCCGAGGCTCCCAAAATAAATCTAAGACGTTTCATAACCACTAATTTAAATGTGCTATGAAACGTCCTATACAAATTTGGTGTAAAACTACACTATTTTAGAAAAAAAATTAATTTTTCATCGAAACAGCGATTGCCTGTGCCTCCGGAATACGTCTTTTAATTTCAGCAATTCTCTTGGAATCGCTCGGGTGAGTACTAAGAAAATCATTGGCATTCGAACCTCCTGCAGCCATTTTAGTCCAGAAATCAAGAGCGCTTGCGGAATCATAGCCGGCAATCTCCATAAAGACGATTCCCATATAGTCAGCCTCATATTCGTGCTTACGTGAATACGGAAGCATAATCCCCACTTGTGCACCAAGACCGAAGACAGAAGTTGCAACTGTCTGAACGGCTGCCGATTTCTGAGATAATGCCTGAGACAGTATTGCCATTCCATATTGGGTCATAATCTGCTGGCTCATACGCTCATTACTATGCTTTGCTACGGCGTGACCAATCTCGTGGCCGATTACTGTGGCAAGTTCCGCTTCAGTCTGTGCCACTGAAAGCAGTCCTTCATATACGACAATCTTTCCCCCCGGCATACAGAAAGCATTCACCTCATTACTCTTGACAAGATTGAATTCCCATTCAAGATTATCAAGTTCCGATTCGAAGCCGTTTGCCTTAAGATATCTCTCTGTGGATTGAGCCAGTTTACTTCCGACAGACTTGACAAGCGCAGTCGATCTGGAATCGGAAGAAAGTTCTGCCCCGCGTATATACTCGTTATATTGTGTAAGTCCTGCCTCAAAGACTTCCTTGTCCGAAACAAGAAGAACCTGCTTTCGACCAGTGAGCGGCACTGAGCCGCATCCGGTAGATAAGATTCCAGTTATCACAAAAGCGCAGATGATGATAACGCACCTTATGGATGATGATATTTTATTCATAATATGAGTGTCATTTAATTGCAAATGACCGGCAACTGCCGGTCATTTCATTAATTTGCAGGAGTCTGATGTTGATGCTGAGCCTGTGATGCGGCCTTCACATTGATCTGTGCACCTGACAACTTATCATATTCAGCATCGCTGATAGTCTTGCAGTTGCCATTGAACACAGAGCCAAGTTCCACTGAAAGTTTCTTGATATGCAGATTTCCGTTCACCACACATCCATCTTTCAATGCCAATGTATCCTTCACATAGATATTTCCTTCCACCTTTCCCCATAAGTCCATATCGGCACAGAAGATTTCTCCATTGACCATAGCAGTCTCACCCACTACGACACGTCCTTTGGAATGAAGTTTTCCTTCAAAAGTTCCGTCAATCCTGATATCATTAGGGGACTGTATATCTCCCTTGATTATTGTCCCAGCAGAAATTCTGCTGATAGAATTGACATTAAGCGCTGTTTCTGTCTTTGCCATATTTTTATAGTTTTAGTTATCAATTAAAGCCCCTTTCCGTGACAGTTCTTGAACTTCTTGCCGCTGCCGCAAGGGCATGGATCATTTCGTCCCACCTGCTTTTCTACGTGTACCGGCATCTTGCTCTTAGGTTCTCCCCCATTGGTAACAAGATCTGTACGCGAAGTCTGCATCTGATCCATATTTCTCTTTGACTGCTGAGGTACCGATTCTCTTGCCTCTGATGCATCTCTAAGCGGGATAAAAGCCCTGAGCAGGAATGAAAGCACATCCTTGTTGAGATCCTCAAGCATCTGGCTGAAGAGATTGAAACTCTCGAACTTGTATATGAGAAGAGGATCCTTCTGCTCGTATGTCGCATTCTGAACAGACTGCTTCAAGTCATCCATATCACGAAGATGCTCCTTCCACTTTTCATCGATCTGCCATAGAGTTATGGTCTTGCTCAGAGCCCTCGCAATCTCCTTACCCTCAGACTCGTATGCTTTCTTGAGATCAACAGACAAGGTCAGCATCTTACGCCCGTCTGAGATTGGAATAGCGATATTCTGATATATTGCTCCCTGCTTCTCATACACTTCCTTTATTATAGGATATGCTCTCTGAAGCATAGTATCCATACGTCTTTCGTATGTCTCGAGAATATGTTTGTGGAGAGCCTCTGCCATCGCATCCTTATTTCCCTTCGAGTATGTTGCCTGATCAAATCCGAGATCGATAGAAAGGGATGTCATAACGAGTTCAGAGAAAGAATCATAGTCCATTCCTTCAGATCTTTCCACGAGAATCTGTGCAATATCCTGCATCATATTCATCACGTCGATCTCCACCCTTTCTCCAGATAGCGCATTACGTCTCTTGGTATATATAACCTCTCTCTGAGAGTTCATAACATCATCATACTCAAGGAGTCGCTTACGAATACCGAAGTTATTTTCCTCAACCTTCTTCTGAGCCCTTTCCACAGAACTGCTGAGCATAGAAGCCTCCAGAGCCTCATTCTCCTGCATACCCATACGGTCAACCATAGAGGCTATCTTCTCTCCTCCGAACAATCTCATAAGTTTATCTTCAAGGGATACATAGAAGATAGAAGAACCCGGGTCTCCCTGACGGCCTGAACGTCCTCTCAACTGACGGTCAACACGGCGGCTGTCGTGACGCTCGGTACCGATGATGGCAAGTCCACCTGCCGCTTTCACCTCATCCGGAAGTTTGATATCGGTTCCACGACCTGCCATATTTGTTGCAATAGTCACTGTAGAAGGCTCTCCGGCGTGCTTAACCACCTCAGCCTCACGGGCGTGCTGCTTTGCATTGAGCACCTGATGCTGGATTCCGCGGAGACGAAGCATACGGCTGAGGAGTTCGGAAGTCTCCACATCAGTTGTACCCACAAGCACCGGCCTGCCTTCCTTGGTCAGTTCGACAACCTTGTTGATAACTGCATCATACTTAGCCTTCTTGGTCTTATATATAAGGTCGTTGTTATCAATACGTGCTATCGGCCTGTTGGTCGGGATAACGACAACATCAAGTTTGTATATTGACCAGAACTCACCAGCCTCAGTCTCTGCTGTACCTGTCATACCGGCAAGTTTATGGTACATACGGAAGTAGTTCTGAAGAGTGATAGTCGCAAAAGTCTGTGTTGCAGCCTCAACCTTCACATTCTCCTTCGCCTCCACTGCCTGATGGAGTCCGTCGCTCCAACGACGTCCTTCCATAATACGTCCAGTCTGTTCGTCAACGATCTTGATCTTTCCATCCTGAATGATGTAATCGATCTCTTTATCGAACATCGTATATGCTTTGAGGAGTTGGTTCACAGTGTGTACGCGCTCCGACTTGAGTGCAAAGTCAGCAAGGATCTCATCCTTCTTCACCTGCTTTTCCTCCGCTGTCATTTCAAGGTTCTTCTGTACCTCAGCCACAGCGGCACCGACATCCGGAAGAACGAAGAAATTGGAGTCCTCAAGATTTCCTGTTATAAGGTCGCGTCCCTTATCGGTCATATCCACAGAGTGCTGCTTCTCATTGATGACGAAGAAAAGTTCATCGGTAATGAAAGGCATCTCACGCTCGTTGTCCTGAATATAATAATTCTCCACCTTCTGCAGGAGTTGCTTCATACCAGGCTCGCTGAGGAACTTGATCAGAGGCTTGTATTTAGGATAGCCCTTGTATGCTCTGAAAAGAAGTACGCCACCATCCTTTTCGTTACCTTCAGCAATAAGTTTCCTTGCCTCGTTGAGAAGTTGGTTGACGAGAGTCTTCTGATTGCTGTAGAGACGCTCCACAAGTGGCTTGTATTCCATAAACTGCTGATCCTCACCTTTCGGAACCGGGCCGGAAATGATCAGAGGGGTACGTGCATCGTCAATGAGCACCGAGTCAACCTCATCGACAATCGCAAAATGATGCTTCTTCTGGACAAGATCCTTCATCGAAGTGGACATATTGTCACGGAGATAGTCGAAGCCGAACTCATTATTGGTACCGAAAGTAATGTTGCAGGCGTATGCTTTCTTACGCGCCTCGCTGTTTGGCTGATGCTTGTCGATACAGTCAACTGAAAGTCCGTGGAACATATACAGAGGTCCCATCCACTCGGAGTCACGCTTTGAAAGATAGTCGTTGACTGTGACTACGTGCACGCCCTTGCCTGCCAATGCATTGAGGAATACAGGAAGAGTCGCCACGAGAGTCTTTCCTTCTCCAGTCGCCATTTCGGCAATCTTTCCCTGGTGAAGGACTATACCACCTATAAGTTGGACATCATAATGAACCATATCCCAGGTCATCTCATTTCCACCTGCCATCCAATGGTTCTGCCATACGGCATAATCTCCGTCAATTGTCACGAATTCCTTAGATGTACTGAGGTCACGGTCGAACTGAGTGGCCTTGACCCTTATCTGCGTATTCTGCGCGAAACGGCGGGCCGTTGACTTCATTATCGCGAATGCCTCCGGCAGAATCTCATCAAGAACCTTCTCTATTGTCTCATCAACCTTCTTGACAAGTTTATCCTGCTCTGTGGCAAGGGTTTCCTTCTGGCTTAACGGAATATCCTTCTCAAGTTCCTCCTTTATCTGCGCAATACGAGCCTCGTCCTGGGCTATTTCAGCCTGAATCTTATCTTTCAGCGCCTGACATCTGTCACGGAGTTCATCATCCGAAAGCAAATCAATGGTCTTGTATGCCTCAAGTACCTTGTTCAAGGTAGGCCTGATCGCCTTCATATCACGATCTGCCTTTGTACCGAAAATCTTTTTAAAAACGTCTGTAAATGACATATCTTAACTATATTATTATCTTAAAACAGGTTGTACGTACCGGACAGTACACACAACCTGCAAATATAGTGACATTTATGCAAATATCAAAAATGACATTCACAAAACGACATATCATAGACTAACATTATCATAATCCAATATGCACATTCTCAATGATTCAGTCCAATGAGGAACCATCAGCCCAAAGGTCTCCTTCACCTTGGACTTATCCAATACAGAATAATGCGGACGAACTGCCTTGGAAGGATAATCTCCGGAAAGACAAGGCGCGATATTGCATATATGTCCAACTCCATCCCGGATTGCGACAGCGAAATCATACCAACTGCAGACACCATCGCCGGTATAATTATATATGCCTTCCTTGCCGGCAAGATCAGTTCCGAGAATATGCAATATGGCAGAAGCAAGATCCGGAGCGTATGTAGGAGTTCCGACCTGATCCATAACTACCTTCATCGAAGGGTATTCTGCAGTCCGCTCCACTATAGTCTTGAAGAAATTGCGCCCGTAGCAGGAGTACAGCCAGGCCGTACGCAGAATCACATACCTGCAGCCAGAGGAAATCACCGCCCGTTCTCCTTCAAGTTTTGTTCTCGCATACACATTCAGAGGAGACGGGACGTCATTCTCCGAATATGGCGTATTCTTCTTTCCATCAAAGACATAGTCCGTAGATATATGCACCATAAGCAGATCATTCTCCTTGGCTGCCTGAGCAAGGACAAATGGAGCATACGCATTGATCAGTCCACACTTGTCCACGTCATCTTCCGCTCTCTCGACATCAGTATATCCGGCACAATTGACAATAGCCTCCACGCCATTATCACGGATAAAGCCACGTACAGAAACAGGATCTGTGACATCAAGCACCGACACATTATCATCCGATACCACATCAGTAAATATGCAGTCGTGCTCAGCAACGGCTGCTGCAGCCTGCAAGGCCTTGCCCAATTGTCCTCCTGCACCTGTAATCAGAATCCTCATATTTTGATTTTAAGCCGGTTAGATAGAAAAAACATCCTCCAGATCCTTGAATAGCGGATGACGGCTGTCCTTTTCCGAAAGAATTACATCTTCAGCAGGGATCCTCCAGTCAATTGCGAGATCCGGATCATTCCACATCACAGCCCCCTCACTTTGCGGAGCATAGTAATTGTCACATTTATACTGGAATACGACTTCCTCGGAAAGCACACAGAATCCGTGAGCGAAGCCCCGAGGAATAAAGAACTGCCTGTGATTGTCTTCCGACAATTCCACTGCAGCATACTTTCCGTATGTAGGCGATCCCTTCCTAAGGTCAACAGCCACATCAAGCACCTTGCCTTTCACCACACGTACCAGTTTTGCCTGAGCATACGGTGGTTTCTGGAAATGAAGGCCACGCAACACGCCGTACGACGACTTGCTCTCATTATCCTGGACAAACTTGACAGGCGCTACTTTCTCACAAAACTCTCTTTCTGAAAAAGACTCGAAAAAGTATCCCCTCTGATCCTTGAATATCTTGGGTTCTATTATGGCCAGACCCTCTATTTCTGTTCTTATTACATCCATATCAGTAAACTTATCTGTTAAATCAAAACTTCGTCAGGATTGTACCCGGTATCAGGAGGCAGCACTGCTCCGGCGGCCACTGCACCTGCACCCGCTGCCACAGCAAGAGCATCACATCTCTCATTCTCAGGATGACCGGCGTGACCCTTTATCCAATGAAATGCCACTCTGTGCCTTGCCAGAAGCGGGATCAACCTCATCCACAGATCCGGATTCTTCACCTTGGCAAAGCCTTTCCTCCTCCAATTCTCCAGCCATCCTTTGTTTATAGCATTGACTACGTATGATGAATCGCTCGTAACGTGAACTTCTGCATTCTGCCACCTTATGGCCTCGAGCCCTTTAATGACCGCCAGAAGTTCCATCCTGTTATTGGTAGTAAGGCTGAAGCCCTCAGACAATTCCATCATACGTCCTGCGCACTTCAGCACCACACCATATCCGCCTGGACCAGGGTTTCCGCTTGATGCGCCGTCAGTATAAAGAAATATAGGCGGCCTTGCCTGCTGATCTGTCTCCGCCATAGGTTACTCGATAATCCTGCCGCCCTTAGGCTTGATTTCCGTATCCGGCATCTTTATGGTCATACGGTTTTCCACAAGATCATCGTATTCAGCCCTTCTGTTATATATATCAATCGCAGTATAAATAGCGGCAATCATAGAATGAGGATCAGCCATATCCCTTCCGGCCATCTCGTATGCCGTGCCGTGATCAGGTGAGGTCCTTACTATAGGAAGTCCTGCAGTATAATTGACACCCTCCTCAAAAGCAAGAGCCTTGAACGGAGTAAGACCCTGGTCGTGGTACATTGCAAGTACTGCATCAAACTTGTTATATGCGGTTCCGAAGAATCCATCCGGCGAATAAGGGCCGAATGCAAGTATTCCTTCTGCGTTCGCATCCTGCACTGCAGGCAGAATGATCTGCTGTTCCTCATCACCCAGAAGACCTCCGTCACCACAATGAGGATTGAGGCCGAGCACGGCTATCTTAGGAGAATCTATACCGAAATCCCTTTGAAGCGAATTGTTCATCAGGCGCAACTTACTGATAATCTTATCCTTGGTAATACTTGAAACCACATCCTTCAAAGCAATATGTCCAGTCACGACACCCACTTTAAGCCTGTCACAGACCATAATCATAGCAACCTCATCGACGCCGAACTCCTTTTCAAGATATTCAGTATGGCCTGTATAGCCGAATCCCTCTCCGACCATAGCGCGCTTGTTGATAGGAGCAGTAACGAGTACATCTATATAACCCTCCTTGATATCTGCCACAGCCCTTTCAAGCGAGGTCATCGCAGCCTTAGCGGATTCGGCAGTTGACTGACCCGGCTCCACAAAAACATTTTCCGGAAGACAATTGAAGATATTCACCCTCTTCTGGTGAACGTCCTTTGCCGAATTGATCACATTGGTATTGATCTGATCGATATTATGTATCTGCTTCTTATAAAAGCCGAATATCTTTGATGATCCATAAATGACTGGAGTGCAAAGATCCAGCATCCTCTCATCAGCCAAAGCCTTGATGATAACCTCATATCCGATGCCGTTACCATCTCCTTGGGTGATGCCCACAACTAATTTTCTTGCCATATTTTATTAAGGTATTTTCTTTTTACGGCACAAAGATAAGAAACTGTTTGGTTTTTAAAATCAAAAATATCACGTTATAATCTGAGGTAAACCGAATTACTCATTGCTGTCGTTCCTATGTTTCCAGATATATGCTCCAAGGCATAGTGCAGACAGAATTCCTGCAGCGGAAACAATAATAATAGAAATACACTCCGACGACTCCTGAGTAACCAGAGCATATATCATAAGCAGTACCATAAGAGCAAAGATAATTGCCACCGGAATAAGCAGGACCATATTTGCAAGTTTTCTTGAATTCATATAGAAGTCATAGATATAATAATTCAACACTGTACGGAGAAATGATTGTAAGCAAATATATTGCTAAAAACATCCAATGACAATAAAAGAGACTCGTATTCCGGCATATTTTGTCAGAAAGGCAAAAAGTTTTGTCACGAATGCAACATTTGTCGCTGGGGCAATTTTCCCGTGTTACATATACGACAGAATTGTTTCAATATCGATAACAATGAGAATGCCGGGCATAATGCCGACTTCAGCAAGAGTCTTGATTATTAGGGTTCTTTTTATTAGATTTGCCAGTGTATGGCACAAAATGGATTGGATATGGATATTCAGTTTCTTCCGGGAGTGGGTCCTAAGAGGGCTTCCCTGCTGAAGAAAGAACTCGCTGTAGATACCATAGGCGGGCTGCTGAGGTTGTATCCTTTCAGATATATTGACCGCAGTTCGTTTGTCAGGATCTGCGAGGCACGCCCAGATATGGCATACGTGCAGATAAAGGCAAGAGTGCTCAGAACTGATATCATAGAGAAAAAAAGACTGAGCGTATGGGTCAGCGACGGATCCGGAGACCTGGAACTGGTATTCTTCAAGGGTATCAAATGGACATACGAAAAATTGAAGCCAGGATCGGAGTTCATATTCTTCGGCAAACCGACTGCCTTCAACGGAAGAATCAATATGATTCATCCGGAAGTGGACACTGTGCAGGATAGTGCTGCCGCAGGATCACCTTCTATGACCGGAGTATATCCCAGTACCGAAAAACTCAAGAACGGAGGTATCACCGGCAAAGTTATGAACCGCCTGATGGAAGCGGCACTGGAAAAAGGACTGCCATATATAGAAGAATCGATGCCGGAACATCTTATGAGGCAATGCGGACTCGTCCCCTTGCATTTCGCTCTCCGAAACATCCATTTTCCTATGGATATGTCTTCACTGGAAAAAGCAAGATACAGGCTGAAATTCGAGGAACTCTTTTATCTGCAGTTATCCCTTCTCAAACAGAAATACGTCAGGAGCAGAGCGGAACAAGGAATCAGGATGTCTCTTGTCGGGTCTGCATTCAATGCCTGCTACGATTCTCTCCCCTTCCCACTGACCGGTGCACAGAAAAGAGTCATCACCGAGATCAGAAACGATATGAAAAGCGGACATCAGATGAACCGTCTTCTTCAGGGCGACGTAGGTAGCGGCAAGACTATGGTCGCAGTGCTGACAGCGCTGATTGCAGTCGGAAACGGATACCAGGCCTGCATTATGGCTCCGACAGAAGTACTAGCGCAGCAACACTACAAGAATATACAGAAATTTCTTGCACCGACAGGAGTGAAATCCGCCCTGCTGACAGGAAGCAGCAAGACATCCGAAAGGAAGGAGGTTCACAGCGGGCTTGAAGATGGAAGCATTGGTATTATAGTCGGGACCCACGCACTTATAGAAGACAACGTGGTGTTCAGGAATCTCGGTCTGGCCATCATAGACGAGCAGCACAGGTTCGGTGTAGAGCAAAGATCAAGACTGTGGAGGAAGGCTTCCTGCGGAGCACCGCCACACGTTCTGGTAATGACGGCGACACCGATTCCACGTACCCTGGCTATGACTCTTTACGGAGACCTCGACGTATCCGTGATTGACGAACTTCCTCCTGGAAGAAAGCCTGTGCAGACAATTCACGCCACTGAAGGGAAACGTCCGGCATTGTATAAGTTTCTCCGCGACCAGATTGCCCTCGGACGACAGGTTTTCATTGTATATCCGCTTATCAATGAAACAGAAAAACTTGATTATCAAAGTCTTGAGGCCGGAGCAGAAGAGATAATGCAGAAATTTCCGTTTCCTCAATATAAGACCGCCGTTGTTCACGGAAAACAGCAGAACGATGTAAAGAAATTCAATATGGATGCTTTTGCTGCAGGCCGGGCTGACATTCTCGTAGCGACCTCTGTGATAGAAGTTGGAGTGGATGTACCGAATGCTTCGGTAATGGTAATCGAAAGTGCTGAGCGTTTCGGACTTAGCCAACTCCATCAACTAAGAGGAAGAGTAGGCAGAGGCTGCGAGAAATCATATTGCGTATTGATGACCGGCCCGAAGATGAGCAAAGAGTCGAGACATCGCATAGAACTGATGTGCGCTACTGAAAACGGATTTGAACTTGCCGAAGAAGATATGAAGATGCGAGGACCGGGCGATCTGGAAGGCACGCAACAGAGCGGACTTCCGATAAGTCTGAACATCGCCTCACTGGCAAAGGACGGCATAATCCTGAATACAGCAAGAGATTGGGCGGATTCTGTGCTGAAAGACGACCCGACCCTTACAGCCGACAAGAACCAGTTGCTCAGGAAAGAACTGCGCAAGGAAAAGTATCAGATCAAGGACTACAGCAAGATAAGTTGATTCTATATGGTAACTGAATTATTGAAGAAATATATATGGCTTGTCCAGACGTTCCTACGCGCAGGAGAGACAGGACTGTCTCTGAATGAGATATGCCACAAATGGGAGAACCGTTTTGACAGTCCTTACTCAAGGCGCACGTTCAACAATCACCGTGAAGCAGTAGAAGAGGTATTCGGCATCAGGATTGACTGCAACCGAAGCACAAACCGATATTTTATTGGCTACAGCGAAGATATCGCCGACGAGAATGCGGAAACAGCCTGGCTGATAAACACATTCACAGTCAACAATATGCTTTCGATGGGAAAAGAAAGGCTTTCCGGAAGGATATCGGTGGAAGACATCCCATCCGGACACCGGCATCTCACCAGCATAATGGAAGCAATGACGGAAAACCACGAGATAAGCATCTCTTATCAGAAATACACCAGCAGGGAAAGCAGTTCATACACCTTAAGGCCATACGCATTAAAGGAATTTGCAAAGCGCTGGTACATAGTGGCATACTGTATTGAAAGAGGTGCGCTCAGAGTATATGGACTTGACAGGATCATTCATCTGGAAATTTCAGACAAGTCATTCCGTATGCCCGGGCATTTTGATGTGGACGAACTGTTCTCCACCAGTTTCGGCATCTACATTCCGGAAGAAAAGGGCAGGACAATCACCTTCCGCGCCACTCCGACAGACGCAAGATTCCTGCGCGACCTGCCGATTCACGCAAGCCAGCAAGAAACAGCATCAGACGCAGACTCAGTTACTTTCAGCATCTTCGTCTGCCCTAACAAGGCACTCATTATGGAATTCTGCAAATACGGAAGCGGCATAGAGATACTGAGTCCGGCTGATATCAGGGAAAAAGTGGCTGAAGAGCATAGGAAAGCAGTAGAGAAGTATAACATCTAAACAATCAACATAATGAGTTTCAACAGATTTGCCGACACAGTCTATAGACTATGTATAGTATTGGGAGTCGCAGCAGCAATTGCAATCATCATCAAGACAATGACACACGGAAGAAAAGGATTTGACGTAGATGGCTACATCGCAAAAAGCGGAATAACCATCGAGAACGGACAGATGACCCCGGAAGCCCTTCTGGCCTTCGGCAGAATGTCCGACCCGAATGTAAGTCCTGACGGACAATATATCCTGTATGGAGTAAGTTACACATCAGTAGAAGAGAACAGGAGTGTTCGCAATCTGGCGATATGCAATCTTGACGGAAGCGACGCGCAGGGACTCACCTGTTCAGGGAAAAGCATCAGCAACGCAAGATGGAGCACTGACGGCAGCCGGATCATTTTCCTGATGGGAGGTCAGATATGGTCGGCCAAGATAGGACAGAAAGGCGGAAAATGGAACCTGTCCGGTGTGAAGCAATTGAGTGACATACCGGGAGGAATAAGTGAATTCAAGTTATCTCCTGACCAGAAGAAGGTGATGTATGTCAGTTATATAAAAAGCAAAGTCAAGTCACCTTCAGACTGCTATGCCGACCTTGACAAGGCTACTGCTTATACCACTGACGACCTGATGTACAGACATTGGGATCACACCGTTATGGAGATTCCTCATACATTTGTAAGCGATTTTTCATTCAGAAAGAAGGCAATCAAGGAAGGTGTCGATATTCTGGCTGGTGAAGGCGAGTTATATGAACTCCCGACTGAGCCGTTCAGCGGCATCGAACAACTGTCCTGGAGTCCTGACAGCAGATTCATTGCATATTCCTGCCGCAAACTTGCAGGAAAGAAATATGCTTTTTCGACCAACACAGAAATTTACATCTATAATGTAGATACAAAACAGACAGAAATGATCGAAATGGGTGGAGGTTACGATACCGACCCGGTATGGAGTCCGGACGGCAGCAGACTGTGCTGGATCAGTATGGAGAGAGACGGATATGAAGCAGACAAGCAGAGACTCATAGTAGCCGATGTCGTAATACCGGACGCCAATGATAAGATGCCCGAAGTAGGTAAGATCCAGGACATTACCATTGATTTCAAATATAACGTTTCTGTCCCAGTCTGGACATCGGACTCTAAAGGGATATATTTCAGCGCCTTGGCAGAAGGCATCCAGGGGATCTTCAAGGCATACGAAGAATCAGAAAACTGGGAAATCGTCAGAATTACAGGAGAGGACTTATGGTACGACTTCGGTAGTCCTTTTTATGTTTCAGAGAATGAAGGAGTTCTGACCTTATACACAACCTGGTGCAGTATGGACTTCCCTACCGAACTGGTTGCCGTCACGTTGAATCCGGAAGGAACTGGAACAGCATCGGGAAATGCTGTCCTGAAAGCAGATTGTCCACTTGCTGCAGGAGAGGTGACATACCGTCAGATAACCGATGAGAATGGCCATATCCTCTCACAACTTGCTACTTATGACACAGAAGCCAGATATGTAAAGACAGTTGACGGCAAGGATATGCTCACTTGGGTGCTCTATCCTCCACAATTCGATCCGGCCAAGGAATATCCTGCCATCACCATCTGCCTGGGAGGCCCTCAGGGCACACTCAGCCAGGGATGGTCATACCGATGGAACTATCGCCTTATGGCAGCGCAAGGCTATGTTGTAGTCCTTCCAAACAGACGAGGTACCACAGCCTTCGGACAGGAATGGACCGAACAGATTTCAGGAGATTATCCTGGACTGAATATGCAGGACTATCTCGTGGCTGCCAATGAGATGAAGGCCGAGCCATATATCGGGAAGATGGCAGCCTGCGGAGCAAGTTATGGCGGTTATTCCGTTTACTATCTCTGCGGTACCCACGGAGATGTGTTTGACGCATTTATTGCACACGCAGGAATATTCAATGAGGAGCATATGTATATGACCACTGAAGAAATGTGGTTCCCGAACTTTGACAACGGAGGACTTCACGAGACGGAAATCGATCCTCGCGTAGGTACACCGGAATGCCCTGTAGGCCCTGCCGGAGACGGCGTCACATTCGGGGGAATAAAACAGGGAGGTTCACCTTGGAGCAATGACCCTAAGGCATTGAGGCACTACGCACTTTCTCCACATAAACTTGTGACCAACTGGCATACGCCATTGATGGTGATCCACGGTGGGATGGACTACAGAGTGCCTGTAGATGAGGGAATGGCAGCATATAATGCCGCGCAGATGATGGGAGTTCCGTCCAGACTCCTTATCTTCCCGGACGAGAACCACTGGATCCTCAAGCCTCAGAATGCTCTTCTGTGGCACAGGGAGTACTTCCGCTGGCTGGATCAGTGGTGCCGATGATCACTGATCCTTTTCTTCGGATGCAAGAAGACCTACCGCGATGCAGGCGCCTACTGTAAAAAGGTGGCGCCAGGCACCGAGCAGTGCAATGATAAAAAACACTACTCCGATTGCATAACAGGCAATAGAACAGATCTTTTCCATAATGCCACGTTTCAAAACAAATAACACACTAATTTAATTACACTATCTGTAATAATATCACAAAAACAGAATAGGCTTTATCAATATATACAAACTAATTGTTTCAAAAGTTACATCTTTTGTTCACCGTTACACTTTTTGTTTGTATATTTGCATCAAAGTTGTGAAGAACCACCACAAATATAACACCATTTTTGTAATATTTGCAACTTTTTACACTTTTTCTGTATAAATTATTACAAATATGCCCATAAAGAAGGAAATAGGAAGGACAATAAAAGAGTATTTTACCGAAATCGGACTCTCACAGATGGAGGTAGCCAACAGGCTCGGGGTTCAGCAGGCCGCAGTCAGCAATCAGTTGAACGGCCGCGCTTTCGGCAAGAATTCTGCCGCCAAATGGAACAAGGAATTCGGATTCAGGGTCAACTGGCTTCTCACGGGAGAAGGCCCGATGTTCGACACAATGGCATCAGCCGTCAACGAATACAAACTGGAAGATCATCCTGAACTTAACCAAGACGAGTATATACCGGTCATACCTGCAAGGCTTTTCAGAGCCCCGGAAATAAATATATATGAATATGTGATGAGTTCTTCTTCAGTAGAAAGGCTTCCTCACGTTCCACATTTCCAGAAACACGATCTTTTCGCAACCTGTCCAGGAGACGCTATGGCTCCACGAATATGCAGAGGATATCTGCTTGCATTGAGAAGGATGCCGGTTGACTCGACTATAATAAATGGTGAAGTCTATGTCATCGACACCAGATCACAAGGTATGTTCCTGAGAAGAATCGTCGATAACGGAAACGGCCTTACTTTCATTTCAGAGAACCAGCAGGAGTTCCCGGACTTCGAACTCCCCTATTCTGACGTCATCAACATCTTCCGCGTCGTAGGAGTCCTTATAACAAACTTATAACTGACTAACCGGTGATACAAAAATACTTCGATTTCATAAGCACCGGTACCCAAAACGCTTACCAATGCCGTGATTTCACTACCGGTGCTACATTTTTCAGGTATTTATGCATCACCGGTTATAAAAGACAGCCAGAGTTTCCACTCTGGCTGTCTTTGTACCCCCGTGCGGAATCGAACCGCAACCGTCAGAACCGGAATCTGAAATTCTATCCATTAAACTACAAGGGCAGTTTCCACATCTATGCAAAGATAGATATTTTTGTCGATTTCGCCACATATTTAGTCTTTAATCGACATTATCATAAAACTTTTTCTGCTCTTGGACATTATTTGTATTTTTGTAGAGCGCATTACGGGAAGCGATGCGCACATCAACAAAACACAACAGACAATTATGAAGAAAGCATACGTATTTCCTGGCCAAGGTTCACAATACACAGGAATGGCCAAGGATTTATACACAAACAGCATAGCAGCAAGAGATTTGCTGGAAAGAGCGAATGAAATCCTCGGATTTCGCATTACCGACATTATGTTTGAAGGAAGTGCAGAAGATCTGAAGCAGACCAGAGTGACACAGCCTGCAATTTTCATTCATTCCGTCGCCCTCGCCAGATGCCTCCCCGATTTTAACCCTGATATGACGGCCGGCCATTCGCTCGGCGAATTTTCTGCCCTTGCCGCGTCCGGGGCTATAAGTTATGAAGAAGGACTGAGGCTGGTCGCCATCAGAGCGCAGGCTATGCAGAAAGCCTGTACGGCGGCAGAAGGCACAATGGCTGCAATACTTGCACTCCCTGGAAATAAGGTCGAGGAAATTTGTGCTGAAATCAATGGTATAGTCGTTGCTGCCAATTACAATTGCGACGGCCAGATTGTAATATCCGGAGAAAAGACGGCAGTAGAAGAAGCGTGCATAAGATTGAAGGAGGCTGGAGCCAGAAGGACATTACCCCTTCAGGTCAGCGGAGCCTTCCATTCACCAATGATGGAACCTGCACGGGCCGAACTCGCCCAAGCAATAGAGAAAGCGGCATTCAACGTACCTATCTGTCCTGTATATCAAAACGTTACAGCCAAGCCTACGACTTCTCCTGAAGAAATCAAGGCCAACCTGCTTGCCCAACTGACTTCGCCGGTCAGATGGACACAGACAATTATCAATATGGAGAAGGACGGAGCAGGACACTTCATAGAAACGGGACCCGGGAAGGTACTTCAGGGGCTTATATCAAAGACCGCAGGCAAGGACTCAATCATCGAAGGATTTCAGACAATATGACAACTGACCGGCTCCCAAAAAGCCGGTCTTTATTTTATTTAAAATTTTGAGTCGTTTTTTAGTAAAATTCAGTAAATTTGTACGATTTTGTTCATTATCGTGAACGGGCACAGAATTTATTATCAAATACAATAAACTTTAATAAAATGGCAAACGAGAAAAAATTCGTCACTTGCGACGGTAACTGGGCAGCAGCGCACATCGCTTACCTCTTCAGTGAGCACGCAGCAATCTACCCTATTACGCCATCCTCAACAATGGCAGAATATGTTGACGAGTGGGCAGCACAAGGAAAGAAGAACCTTTTCGGTGAGACTGTGAAGGTAACAGAAATGCAGAGTGAAGGAGGTGCGGCAGGTGCTGTGCACGGATCACTTCAGGCAGGAGCCCTCACCACTACATTTACAGCATCACAGGGTCTTCTCCTTATGATCCCTAATATGTACAAGATTGCCGGTGAGATGCTCCCGACAGTATTCCACGTATCGGCACGTGCCCTTGCATCACACGCTCTTTCCATCTTCGGTGACCATCAGGACGTTATGGCCTGCCGCCAGACTGGTTTTGCAATGCTCGCATCTGCATCAGTACAGGAAGCCCTCGATATGGCAGCAGTAGCACATCTTTCTGCAATAAAGTCAAGCATTCCTTTCCTCCACTTCTTTGACGGATTCCGTACATCTCACGAAATTCAGAAAATCGAACTTATTGACGAAGAGGCTCTCAAGGGAATGGTCAGCACCAAGTCACTAGCCAAGTTCCGTGCAAAGGCTCTTTCACCAGATGCTCCTGTTACCCGCGGTACAGCACAGAACGGTGACGTTTACTTCCAGGCACGTGAGGCTTGCAACCAATATTACGATGCAGTTCCAGACGTAGTCGCTCGCTATATGGGCGAAATCAGCGAACTCACCGGACGCAACTACCGTCCGTTCGACTATTATGGAGATCCTGAAGCAGAGAACATCATCATTGCGATGGGTTCCGTAACAGAGACCATCAAGGAGACCATCGACTATCTCGCAGCACAGGGTAAGAAGGTCGGAGTGCTGATTGTCCGTCTCTACAGACCATTCTCGGCTAAATACTTTATGAAGGCTCTTCCAAAGAGCGTGAAGAGAATTGCTGTCCTCGACAGGACCAAGGAGCCAGGTTCACTTGGAGAGCCACTGTTCCTCGACATCAAGGCTCTGTTCCAGGGTGCAGAGAATGCTCCGCTTGTGATCGGAGGACGCTACGGTCTTTCTTCAAAGGACACTACTCCGGCACAGATCGTTTCAGTATATGAGAATCTCGAAATGGCTGAGCCAAAGGACGGATTCACAATCGGAATCGTTGACGATGTTACATTCAAGTCTCTCCCGCAGAAGGAAGAGTTCTCTATCGTGAAGCCAGGTACTACCGA
Source organism: Bacteroidales bacterium (assembly GCA_017626555.1). Lineage (GTDB taxonomy): Bacteria > Bacteroidota > Bacteroidia > Bacteroidales > UBA932 > Cryptobacteroides. The sequence continues at coordinate 32,664 of JAGAIM010000128.1, read as the reverse complement.
GTGCAAATTCTTCGGACTCGGTTCTGACGGTACAGTAGGAGCGAACAAGAATACAATCAAGATCATCGGTGACAATACTCCTAAATACTGCCAGGCCTATTTCGATTATGACTCTAAGAAATCAGGCGGATACACTTGCTCACACCTTCGCTTCGGTGATCTCCCTATCAAGGCTCCATATCTTGTAGGTACTCCTGATTTCGTTGCCTGCCACGTTCCTTCATACCTCACTAAGTATGACGTTCTCAAGGGCATCAAGGAGAACGGTACTCTCCTGCTCAACAGCCTCTGGGATGAGGAAGAGACTCTCAAGAGGATTCCTGACCACGTAAAGGCTGTCATCGGTAAGAAGAACATAACTCTCTATATAATCAACGCGACCAAGATCGCTGCAGAGATCGGACTAGGCGGACGTACAAACACAATTCTCCAGTCGGCATTCTTCAAGATCACAGGCATCATTCCTTACGAGGAAGCCGTAGGATATATGAAGAAGGCCATCGTCAAGAGTTATGGAAAGAAGGGTGAGCATATCGTCAATATGAACTATGCCGCAGTTGACAGAGGTGGTGAATATACCAAGGTAGAGATTCCTGCAGACTGGAAAGATATCACAGCAAAGTTCGAAAATCCTAACAAGGACCGTCTCGCTCCTGCATTCGTGAAGGAAATCGCTGACGTTGTCAATGCTCAGGCCGGTGACACACTTCCTGTAAGCGTATTCAACGAATATGTTGACGGAACAATCCCTGCCGGCACTACAGCATACGAGAAGCGCGGCGTGGCAGTAAAGGTTCCTGAGTGGCAGGCTGACAACTGTATCCAGTGTAACAGTTGCGCATTCGTTTGTCCTCACGCTGCGATCCGTCCGTTCCTCCTCACTGATGAAGAGGCGGCAAATGCTCCAGAGGGTCTCAAGATCCAGGATGGCAAGGCTACATTCAAGGCTTACAAGTTCGCTCTCAGCGTTTCAGTTCTCGACTGTACAGGTTGCGGCAACTGTGCTGATGTATGTCCTTCAAAGGAGAAGGCTCTCGTTATGAAGCCGCTTGGCACCCAGGAGGGAGAGCAGAAGAACTTCGACTATCTCCACGCTCATATCGGATACAAGGACAACGTACAGCCTAAGACCGGCAACATCAAGAACGCTCAGTTCGCTCAGCCGCTCTTCGAGTTCTCAGGAGCCTGTGCAGGTTGCGGAGAGACACCTTATATCAAGACTATCACCCAACTCTTCGGTGACCATATGATGATCGCAAACGCTACAGGTTGTTCTTCTATCTACGGAGCATCATTCCCTGCAGCACCATACTGCAAGAACAATGAGGGCCACGGTCCGGCTTGGGCTAACTCACTCTTCGAGGACTTCTGCGAGTTCGGTCTCGGTATGAAACTCGGTTCTGACAGGGCTCGTATGACTGTAGCCAAACTGATGGAACAGGGACTCAGTTGCACTTGCTGCACTGACGAGATGAAGGCTCTCTTCACTCAGTGGCTCGAAAACAAGGAGGATCCGAAGGTTACAAGAGAGGTAGCAGACAAACTTATCCCTCTCTGTGAAGGCTGCGGATGTGAAGTTTGCAAGGGTCTCGTTGAATACAAGACATTCATCCCTGCACGCTGCCAGTGGATCATCGGAGGTGACGGTGCATCATACGATATCGGATACGGCGGACTCGACCACGTACTTGCTTCAGGCGAGAATGTGAACATCCTCGTTCTCGATACAGAGGTTTACTCGAATACCGGCGGACAGTCTTCAAAGGCTACTCCAGCAGGCGCAATAGCAAAATTCGCGGCTTCAGGTAAGAGAGTACGCAAGAAGGACCTCGGAATGATGGCTATGAGTTATGGTTATGTTTATGTTGCACAGGTGGCAATGGGAGCATCTCCAGCACAGTACTTCAACGCAATAAAGGAGGCTGAGGCATACGACGGACCATCACTCATCATAGCATACGCCCCTTGTATCAACCACGGTCTCAAGGCAGGTATGGGTCTGAGTCAGAAAGAGGAGAAACTTGCCGTAGAATGCGGTTACTGGCACCTCTACAGATACAACCCTGCACTCGAGGGAACAGACAAGAATCCGTTCACTCTCGACAGCAAGGAACCTGACTGGAGCAAATTCCAGGACTTCCTCAAGGGTGAGGTTCGTTTCGCTTCTCTCTACAAGATGTATCCTGACTCTGCAGATGAACTCCTCCAGAAGACAGAGGAATTCGCAAAGGTTCGTCTTGAGACATATAAGAGACTTGCTAAATAATGAAAAGAAAACTCATTCCTATATTACTCAGCGCAGCCTTATTGGCTGCGCCGGGTTTTTATAGCCAGGGTCAGGAGGTCTGCAAAGTAGAACCTGACCAGACTCTGAGACTGTATCCTGAAGGGCAGAATATAGACAAAGGCCTGGAAGGAGCACTCGGACCGCTTGAATCAAACGGATTTACCAGAGAAGAGACAGTGGATCAATGGGGCAGTCTCACATACATTGGAGACAATGCACGAGTGGATCTGTATTTTCCTGAAAATCCAAACGGACAGATGGTCGTAGTTTGTCCGGGAGGTGGTTATTGGCACGTATCCTCCTTCAACGAAGGCACCTACGTCGCTGAGTGGATGCTTGAAAGAGGTGTATCTGTGGCCGTAGTCAAATACAGGCTCCCGAACGGACACTGGGAGATACCTCTGAGAGATGTTCAGAACGTATTCCGCTACTGTCGTGCAAACGCAGCAGATTGGGGTATGGATCAGATCGGAGTGATGGGATTTTCGGCAGGAGGTCACCTGGCGGCAAGCGCAACCAATCTATACACAGACAGCACTACGCGTCCCGACTTTTCGATACTCATATATCCTGTGATAACAATGGATAAGGCACTGACTCACAACGGTACAAGAACCTGTCTTATTGGCGAGGAAGGTACTGCCGGACTTGAATACAGATACTCTATTGAGAATCAAGTTACCGAGAACACACCGACGTCTTTCCTTGTCCACTGTACGGACGACAGGACAGTGCCTGTGGAGAACAGCATTATGTACTATGAAAGTCTCCTTAAGCACAAAGTCCCTGTAGAAATGCACATCTATCCATCCGGAGGACACGGCTGGGGCTTCTCATCTGAAAAATACAAGGGAAAAGGGAAAGATAATTTCTCATACGCACGTCCTGAATTCGAAGCATCACTCGAACGCTGGCTGGAGGGAATCAGAACGAAGTAAGGAACTCTTTCAATACACGGCACAACCTTGTGCAGGCAAATGCCGGCGAAGGCTGGAAGAGAACATCGAAATATGACGTTTTTTCACGGGTGGCCTTAAGGTCACCCGGTTTTTGTGGCAATGAAACAGAAAGCCGCATTCGGGCAATGGAATCTGCAGGTAATTCAAACAATGATTCCGGAGCCTTGCTCAGAGTCAAAGTAAGATCGGCATCCTCGAATATCGAACGTTCGAACGACACTTCCGGATGTACAGTGACAAAAGACTCAAGCGCCGGAGCGACATAATTAGCATAAAGTTCTTCCGACACAGCAATCCTGACTACAGAGGGCTGGAAAACGGAGAACATATTTTCAGCCGAATCACATAATGCGAGCATAGCCTCGGCATACTGCCTGAACACTTCGCCTTGAGGAGTAAGAACAACTTCAGAACGAAGTCTCTCGAAAAGTCTCCGCCCGGTGATTCGTTCCAGATCGGCAACATTCTGACTGACAGCAGGTTGAGAAACGCCAAGAGAGGCAGCTGCTTTCGTAAAACTGCCCTCTTTGGCCACTGCCATAAAAACCTTCAATCTGAAATCCTCAAGCATAACCGGTCATTTTCCACAAAGTTAAGAAATTCAAAAGTTTTTATAAACTTTTTATTTATATTTGTAGTTTATACGGCATTTGTTCGTCAAATAATGCAGACAATTACAACCAAAACGAACATAATCATTTAAAGTATGAAACGTTTATTCATTTTCATTGCGGCAATTTTCGCTGCAGCAACAGCATTCGGTCAGACACCGCTTCCAAATGATCCTGCTGTAAGGACAGGAAAACTTGACAACGGTATGACCTATTACATCCGTCACAACGAGCAGCCCGCACAAAGAGCGGAATTCTATCTTGCAACTGACGTAGGAGCATTTCAGGAAACTGATGATCAGGACGGTCTCGCACACTTCCTCGAGCATATGTGCTTCAACGGAACCAAGAACTTCCCTGGCAAGTCCCTCCTTGACTGGCTTCAGAGCATCGGAGCAGAGTTCGGAAGAAACATCAATGCATCGACCGGCTTCGAGCAGACACAGTATATGCTCAACAATATCCCTGTGGTAAGAGAGAGCATCATAGACTCCTGCCTCCTCGTCCTCCACGACTATTCTCACTTCGTTACCTGCGACCCTGCTGAAATCGATGCTGAGAGAGGCGTCATCCTTGAGGAAAGACGTACAAGAAGAGACGCAAACTGGAGAATGTTCGAGAAGTCACTTCCTTATTATTATGGTGACACTCCTTACGCAAAGAGAACACTCATCGGAGGCGAAGAACAACTCAAGACATTCGCTTACGAAAGCCTCACAAACTTCTATAAGACCTGGTGTCGTCCTGACCTTCAGGCTGTAATCGTTGTAGGTGATGTTGACGTGGATATGGTTGAAGCAAAACTCAAGACCATTTTCGCAGACATCCCTGCTGTCGAGAATCCTCAGCCTAAGGTTCTTCACAAGATTCCGGACAATGCAGAGCCAATCATCGGTATCATCACAGACCCAGAGGCTACATCTTCAAGCGTGGAGGTTATGTGGAAGAGCGAGCCTATGCCGAAGGAACTTATGAACACCGACATTGCGTTTATGATGGATATCATCAAGTCGTATGTCCGTCTCATTATGAGGGAGCGTTTTAACGACATCACATCAAAGCCAGATGCACCGTTCCTTGGAGCAAGTTTCTACATCAGCAACCTCTGCAACTCTTGCGACGCAGTTATGGGTTCTGTTTCCTTCAAGGAAGGTGATGCAATCAATGCATTCGCTGCATTTATGACAGAGATCGAGAAGATGAAGAGATTCGGCTTCACCGATGGCGAGGTTCAGCGCGCAAAGGACAACATCATCAGCAACTACGAACGTGCTGTCGAGGCTGCACCTACACGTAAGAACGCTGAGTTCGTTTATCCTCTCCTCTATAACTTCTACGACAACACACCATATATGGAGCCTGCAATGGAACTCCAACTCGCCCAGATGCTCTGCGCGAACATCAATGCTACAGTGCTCAATCAGATCGCAGCACAACTCATCACTGACGAGAATATGGTCGTTCTCTACAATGGCTCTGAAAAAGAAGGTCTTGCAAACCCTACAGAGCAGGAAATCGCTTCCGTACTCGCTGCAGTAAAGAACACAGAAATTGCAGCCAATGTTGAAGAGAATCTTAATGAGCCTCTCATCAGCGGCGAACTCAAGGGTTCCAAGGTAAAGAAAGAGAAGGAGACTATCTACGGTGCGACAGAATGGATCCTCAAGAATGGTATCAAGGTAGTGGTTCTCCCTACCCAGCACAAGCAGGACCAGGTACTTTTCAACCTCTCATTCGACGGTGGAAAGACTCTCATCGCAACAGAAGATATGCCTTCGTTCGAAGATAATATCTGGGCTCTCTTCCAGAACAATTCAGGTATCTCGAAATTCTCCGGCACTCAAGTTCCTAAGATGCTTGCCGGCAAGAATCTCAGTGTAATTCCATATATTGGCGGCACAAAGCACGGAATCAGCGGTTCTAGCACACCTAAGGATCTCGAGACAGCCTTCCAGTTGGCTTACCTGTATTTTGCAGACCCACGTTTCGATGAAAACGAGTATCAGACAGGTATCCAGCAGATCAAGGCTCTCCTTCCTAATATTGCAAACAATCCTGACTTCATTTTCCAGAACGCGATGAACAAGATCCTTTATGACAATAATCCTCGCGTTGTAGAACTCAGTGAGGAGACTCTTGCCAAGGCTGATCTTGCTACAATCGAAAGAGTATATCGCGAACTCTTCAAGGATGCTGCAGGAGCGACTCTCAGAATTGTAGGAAACGTTGATCCGGCAACCGTCAAGCCAATGGTAGAGAAGTATTTCGGTTCTATCGCAAAGGGCAAGAAGGCTGATGAACTGAACGAGGCGAACCTTATTTCTTTTGCAAAGGGTGAGATTGATGAAAACGTTGCAATCCCTATGGAGACTCCTAAGTCAACCGTTCTCCAACTCTACACAGCGTATATGCCGATCGACACTAAGACAGAGGTTACTCTTGAAGTTGCTAAGTATGTACTCGATATGATCTATACAAAGACTATCCGCGAGGAGGAAGGCGGCACATACGGCGTAGGTGTTGCGATGGTAGGACAGAGAGAGCCTGTCGCAAGGGCTCTTATCCAGGTTTACTTCGACACAAATCCTGAGCAGGCTCCTAAACTCCGTGAACTTGCCATCAAGGGTCTGAAGGAACTTGCTGAGAACGGCCCTGAAGAGGATAAGTTCAATATGGCTATCGAGAACTTCAAGAAGAACATTCCTGAATCTAGAATCAGCAACTCATATTGGATGAGCAACCTCAGCCAGTATTATGACTACGGCATCGACTATGATGCAGAGTATGAGGATGCTGTAAACAGTGTGACACCAGAGGATGTCAAGACAGTGCTTCAGGCTATCCTTGCACAGAACAACCTGATCGAGGTCACATCTGCTCCTAAGGAGTAGGTGTGATCCCGAAAGGGACATACAATGCAAAAACTCCACGGCTGTTCATTCAGCCGTGGAGTTTTTTTGCAATTCCGGAATCCGGAAATCAGTGATTATTCACCTGGAACGATTGCACCCATTGGGCAAGCGTCTGCGCAAGTACCGCAGTCAATGCAAACGTTTGGATCGATCTTGTAGATGTCACCTTCTGAAATAGCGCCAACTGGGCACTCTGGCAAGCAGGTTCCGCAAGCCGCGCAATCTTCTGTAATTCTGTAAGCCATTTTCTTATTGTTTTAAATGTTGATGTAGTCAAAGCAAATGCCACAAAGGCATCTGACTGCAAATTTAGACAATATTTTCGATATTCAAACATAGAGTTAGAACGATTTGTGCTATCTTTGTGCAAATACAGATCATTTCCATCAGGAAGTCACTCATAAATGATATTATGAAAAACGCGATATATTTTATTCTGGCCGTGACAGCCTTATTATATGCAACTCCTGCTGCTCTGAACGCCCAGGTCAAAATCAGTCCCTCATTAGAAATCGACAAGACGACCTACGATTTCGGAGACATCCTGCTCGACAGCGGCCCCGTATCCTGCGATTACACCATCACCAATACAGGAGACGATCCTTGCGTCATATATAATGTCACCACATCCTGCGGATGTACTGATGCCGAATGGACAAGACAGCCATTGAAGAAAGGAGAACAGGGTAAAATATCCATTACATACTCCAATGACGAGGGGCCATACCCCTTTGACAAAAGCATCACGGTCTATATCTCGAGTTTGAAGAAACCGCTTATCTTGAAACTCAAGGGTATATCCATTGAGAAAAAACGTCCATTGGAGGTACAGTACCCAGCCCATATCGGAAGCCTCGGGTTGAAAGAGACCTATATCAAGGTCGGTAATCTGGAACAGGGCAAAAGCAAGACGGAAACCGTTCTTGTTGCCAACCTGTCATCCTCTCCGCTTCATTTGGATTTCAAGGACGTTGAAGACAATCTGGACATTACCGTCACTCCCAACCCGATACCGGCAAAGAGCACTTCTGAAATGGCCATTACCGTCAATGCTGACAGAGGGAAATGGGGCAGAAACAATTATCAGGCGACTCCCCTGTTGAACGGTAAAACCGTGACAGATGCCGGCAGCACCCGTAAAATAAGCGCCTGGGCATTCACCAAGGAGAATTTCGACAATCTTACCGAAGATGAAATCGGCCAAGGATCTATGCCAAGGTTTCAAAGCAGCACATTCGATTTCGGTAAAGTCAAGGTTGGCACCGGAATTCACGCCACATTCACTCTTAAGAATGAAGGAAAATCCTGCTTCTGCATATATAAGGTGGATGTTGATGCCTGCTGCTACTCACATAGCGACATTCCTGCCGCAGATCCAGGAGAGGAAGTATCTTTTCGCGTACATCTCGACACCAAGGATATGCCTAAGGGAGAGTGTCTGAAAATTGTGACGCTTACAACGAACTCTCCTCTTCGCCCTATTGTGAATCTTTTTATTTCAGGAGTATTGGAATAATGCATCTTTTCATTGACATTTTACGCAATTCCATCCTCATCACCGGACTTGTTGTTGTGATGATGATGATGATTGAATCCCTGAATATAGAATCCAAAGGGATGTTTTTCAAAGGTTTGCGAAAGACAAGGATCGGTCAGGTCGTTTTCGGAGCAATCCTCGGATCGATTCCAGGATGTATGGGAGGATTTGCTACAGTATCCTTATATACACACAGGATGTTCAGTTTCGGAGCCCTTGTGGCTATGATGATAGCATCTTCAGGAGATGAGGCTTTCGTTATGCTCGCAATGATTCCGGAACAAGCCCTGATTCTTTTTGCTGTGCTTTTCGTAATTGCAATCGCAGTCGGAATCATTACCGACAGAATTTATGACAGGATGCACAGGTCACGATGCACAAAGACGGATCACGACGAATGCGGCGCCGATACAGACTGCCACGATGGATATATCATACACGAAGAAGAACACGAGGAAGAACATAAGATCAAAGGCAACAAAAGGCATTTCGGCTGGAAAAGGATCGTGATGTTTGCCGGACTGGCCATTTTCATAGCCGCACTTGCTACCGGGCATCTTGGACACGATCACAGTGCCCACACAGAAGGCACTGAAACGTGCGAACACTGTTACCACGAAGAGCATCATCATCACGAACACAAAACAGTTTCTTTTGACCTGCTGAGTGAAGACTGGATGAACGTACTTTTTGCCGGACTTAGTCTGTTCGTACTTGCCGTCCTACTGCTTGGTTCAGACCATTTCGTCGAGGAACATCTTTGGAATCACATAATCCGCAAACATCTCCCGACGATATTCGCCTGGACCTTTGGCGTACTGCTGGTAATCGGAGTTGCACTTCAGTATATCGAGATAGACCGATGGATAAGTGACAATACCGCCTTGATGATTATTCTGGCAACCCTGATCGGTATTATCCCGGAATCAGGACCGCATCTCATCTTCGTCACATTGTTTGCGGCAGGAGTGGTTCCGTTTCCTGTTCTTCTTGCCAGCAGCATATCTCAGGACGGACACGCGTCCATTCCTCTTCTGGCAGAAAGCAAAAGAAGTTTCATAGAAGCCAAACTGATCAATTGTCTCGTGGCACTGGCTGCAGGATTCGGCGCAATGATATTTATGTAGCCTTCATCCTATACGGAACAGTTTGTTTGATTTTTATAAATACCGAACAAATTTCATAATACAAATCGGCCTTAGAATTGGTTCTAAGACCGATTTTTCATTTTATCCATATATATTTTGAGTACACGGATAGTTCTCACGAACTTTGCATCAAATTCATAAACAGATTTTGAAATTAATACTCCTTCATTTGGAGGTAATAAAATAATTACCCATATTTGTAGATAATTAGTTATGCCGACAATTTTTGTAATTTTAGGTTTTCGATTCTTGTATTATGCAAATGACCATTCACCTATTCACGTGCACGTAATCAAAGGGGATGCAAGAGCAAAATTCAGCATATCTCCTGTATGCCTACTGGAGAATTATGGAATGAAAGTAGCGGAAATCAAGATGATAGAATCTATTATTGAAGAAAATGCCGAGATAATAGCAGAACATTGGAATATGTTTTTTAATTGCAGCAAATGATTAGAGTTAACAAAATCTGGATCACAGAGTCGGCTGTTTGGATCAGGACAGAAGACGGGCGTGAAGCATTTGAGTTATTCTCCGACTATCCGCGTCTCTATAATGCTTCAGATTCTCAAAGATCAGACTTCGTATCTGATTCATTCGGTATTTCGTGGCCTGATCTGGATGAAGATCTATGTTTCGAGGGGTTCTTTAAGAAAAAAACGAAAAACGATCTGTACCGCATATTTATGAGTCACCCCGAACTTAATGCTGCCGGGGTTGCCAGAAGGGTCGGGATTTCTCAGAGTCTGTTTGCGCAATATATTAGCGGAATCAAGAAACCTTCTGAAGAAAGGAAGGAGATAATCCTGGGAACAATCCGTCAGATCGGCAAAGAACTTTCTGAATTATAGGTGCAACAAATGTAGTATCATTGATATCCATATTGTGACAGTGACCTGGAAGCATTATGTCTGCTTCCAGGTCACTGTCACATTTTAATCCCAATCAGATTATAAATTAATTATACCTGAAATGTGCTTCGTGTAAAAAATAATATGCTCCAGTCGCTTTTCCGTGCAAATCACAACTGATACTGATATATGGTGAAGACTCAGTAATACCAAATGCTGTAAGCCATTCTCCACCTCCATACTCTGTTCCAGCGATACTAGTTCCTCCACTAGTAGTGTATGAGACTGCTGTCGATGAGGATGTAGTAGAGGACACTGGTCCGACATATCCGGTTCTGGTTTTACCGCTTCCCCAATTAGCAGTCGAATAAACACTCCTAATTATTGATGGTTGAACATAAATAGTACTATGTTCTGGAATAAAAAATTTCGGAGATACAACAAATCCCGACTTTTCTGAGCCGGATACTTTAGTGTCTGTCAGAACCAATGTTTTATCTCTACCCACAAGACCCTGATTCGTCACAGATAAAGTCCCATTAGTTGACCATCCATCTGACCTATATTGATCCAGCGAACCATCGACAAAATCATAACTGTATGGTATTCCGGTGACGTGGCATTGAATGGAACTGCTGGATGTTATGCCGTCGAAGGTGACAGATGCCGACAGGGTGTGAGTGCCCCAAGCCTGATTGATAACATTGCCGTTCGTGAAAATTGATTCATTACCAACCAATGTCGTCGGCACTACAGAGCGAGAGGTCAAAGCATCGCTAGTGAGCATACTGATACCGTCGTATGTAAGGCTGACCGTCTTCTTACCTGAATAGTTGCCATTACCGAGAACAACATCTGAAATAGAGACAGAAGCGCTGATATTCATAACTTTATCACCAGTTCCGGAATCATTCTTATTGGATGATCCTGCAAGATACCTGCTGTAACTTGTCTCTGCATTGGCTTTGACAGTAAAGACTGGAGCAGGTGAAACAGCAGATGGATTTGCAGTAAGATACACCTTCTCTTCACCTATCTGGTAATATGACTTGAGGGTATATGTGCCCTGTGGGAGGTATGGCCAGTTGTTTGCTACAGCCATCTCCCCTGCCTTTGCAGACAGAGTACGGACTACATTGCCTCCCGCATCGGTAAGTTCCGCTCCATAACTTCCCTTCGAAGATATCAGGCCGGCAAGTCTTGAAGGATATGGCACATCACCGGATACCGTGGCTTTTGTGCCGTCCAGATTGCCGGAACTGTCTTTCGTATGTGCGAGAGAAAGAGCCAGAGACGATGACTCAGTTGGTTCAAATGTCCAAGAATTGCTGACAAGTTCTCCAAGAACCGCCTTGATTGAATATGTCTTGTTTTCGTCCAGACCGCTGATAAGCCAGTATCCGTCCTTTGGTTCAGGAACGGTTTCTGCCCACGAGACCCCTCCATCGGATGAAAGCATATACTTCAATGCCGACATATCAATTGCCTTATCGCTGGTTGCAAGAGAGGTAAGGTACAATCGTCCTGCCCAGGCACCGTCTCTCTGATCCGCAAACGATAATGTCGGAAGGTCCAGATTGCAGACAATGTTATATGCACACTGCGGTTTAAGTGTTCCGAGCGTTACTTTTATCGACTTATTCTGACCGGCAGAGTTGGTTCCGTTGAAGGTTACATACACTTCAGATCCTGACGGTACATAAACATATCTGCCTGTTTCAATGTTCATCGAGCCTCCTTTCGAATCGCTAACCACGATAGATGAGACTGTCAGATGGGTTCCGAAATCATCTGGAAGCGTAACGGCAAGCATCGCATTCTCCAATGTGATGTCTGTCAATGGAACTGTCTTCTTATCTTCCGGCAAAAGGGAAACCTGAACTGATTTGTAAAAATATGGCTCGCCGAATGTATTCTCGCCATAAACGGCCTCGACTGTATATTCTCCCGGTGCCAATACGACTTCAGAAGGAAGAGTTCCCGGCTCATAGACAATAGGCTCCCCTCCCTGTCCTGAGATACGGATGGTAAAATCTCCTGCTTCCGGAAGGTCGCTATCCGGGACCGATGCTTTTGTAGGAGTCAGGTTTTCAACGGTGTAGTCAACCGAAATGGCCGAAAAGTCAAGATATGCTGTCTTTCCGGCATTATTTTCTTCAATCTGGGCACACGACACAAAAAGCCCTGCCAGAACAGCCAGCATCATACCGGTAGTCCTGACATAAGCCTTAAATGATATGTTGGGATTGATAAACATTAAAATCAGTTGTTTTGATATGGATCCACGCTTATGGTCTGTGTTTCTCCTGTAAGTTCATTGGTTGCTGTAAGAACTATCTTCAATCCTCCGGATACAGAGTTCTGGTCAACTTTTACGGTAGTGCTATATGCTCTTTTAAGTGTAATCTGACCAGAATAGGTCTTGGCTCCCGTACTATTATGTGTGCCGGTAATGGTGTAAACAAGGACTACAGAGCCTGATTCAGCATTATAATATGCAGTATCTCCTTCAGACAGAGAAAGTGAGACTGCTCCATCTTGCCTTTTTGTTCCATCCTGTTTTGTCAGAACAAAACTATAATCTGAAAAAACTCCTTTAAAACCGTCTGTATAATCAAGAATGATTGCCGCACTCTGAGGCACACAGTCCAAATTTGCTTTTGCTGTGGCATTTGCTGTGACTTCTATAGTCTGCTGAGGGGCAGCAATTCTAAGATTTCCCTTTCCGGTTTCTGCCTGAATAGGAGTAATATTTTCTGCATCTACAGTATAAGAACCCGTCGCTAAAGTGAATACTTCACCCTTGATTTCGCCATAGGTTTTTGTCCAGCCTGGGCTTAAAGTAACTTTATATGCATCGAGTTCTGATTCTGAGACTGCCTTTGTCTCAACCTTTACACCAGCCTCTACTGTTGCATCAAACGAAAGATATCCGACTTCTGATACGTTCTGTGTACCGATCACTTCTTTGTTACAAGCAACAAGTGCAAGCAGCGATGCTGCAAAAATAATTGTCTTTTTCATTGGTTTAGAAATTTATTCGTTAATAATCTTATTCATATATAAATTCAAATTCATCGACGTACATAAGGCTGCCGACTCCGCCTGTAAAATAGTCACCAAGGTAACTTGCTGCGCAGGCTATGACAGCATATTTCGGTGTCCGGCCGCTTCGATACTCAAGAGGAAGTGTAAACTCCACGTAGCCGTCAGTCGCCTCGTCCGACTGCAGATTCGCGTATGCGATAATGTGCGGATCGTTTTCAAAATCGACAAAGTGACCTGTTGTCGTATTGATTCTGAAAGGCTGATCCCAATCAGTCAGACAGACAAGTATCTGGCATTTGTCCGACTGTCCCATTTTATCAGTATGAGGCTCCTTGGCATTGTCAATCTTCTTTGGAGAATAACTATACCATCCCTTCAAGGCCTTAGGACGACCATCGAAAGGCACTCCCCAGTCGAGTTCCGCACCGATTCCTGCAATCTTTTCGAATTTTCCTGTGTAAATATTACCGGCAGCAAAGGCTATTACCGCATACTTGCTTTCCAATCTGGCAGCCTTGCCCTTTACCACAAATTCTTCTTCTGGCGTAGTGGATGAGCCGATGAATGTAGCAGCACCAGGATTGGCAGAATCCCATACCGGATCATTTGTCCCTTCCGCGTATGGATACCATATCTTTCCGGAAAGATACCAGTTGTCAAACTTCATATCTGCAAGTTGTACAGGGAGACCGGTCTTGAAGACATATTCATCACTATATGCTCCATCCTCTGCCACACGGACAGCATATTCAGTGCCCTCTTCAAGATTTCTTATGTCCGCCGATATACCGACACCGCTGACGACAGCACCTTCTACGGTAGTCCAGTCAGTATCCGAAGTCTTCCTGTATTCCAGTGACGGGCTGCCGGATCCGGAGAAGAGTCCATATACTTTTGCAGACCTGCACCAAGGTTCCACAGAGGAAATCTGCTGGCTGATCTTCTTTTTCAGGACCTTCATAGTCCACTCGTACAGAGCATCATCGTATTCAACCAGGAAGGTTCGTCCGTGCACACAGTCCAGCGACATAGGGAAAGAACATTTTACTGTCTTGAGTTCTCCACCTTCAGTAGCACTGGTCGTAGAAAGAACTTCGGAGCCTTCCGGCTCAAGTTTGACATCAAGGAATCTCACATTCGCAAGAGATTGAGACTCTGACACATATACTATCGCATCCCTCTTTTCTAGATCAAGTTCAGCATCACCTATCTGGTTCTCCACCTTGATATACCTTGCTATCGGCTGGGTTGCTGTCACCGTCCACTCATAGTCAACGTATGTGCGTACTGTTATACGAAGTGTATCGGTAAGATCAAGATATTCCGGAAGAGAATCGACAAGTACTGCTCCTTCGCTCAAAGTTATATTCTTAAGCCTCAGATGATACAATTCCTCACGTTCACCGATGACCAGTGATACGCTCCTCGCATCATTATCGATATTTGCAGAAACTTGACCTTCCACCTCAAAATTCTCGATCAGGGCAGGAACGTCAGGATATGCCATATCGTTATCAAACAGGCAGGACACTGCAAGGAGGGCAACAGCCGCTATATACAGAAACTTTTTCATCGGCTACCTCCTTGGTTTGTTTCTTCCGGTCTGGAAATATACTGACACTCCCATATTCACCGAAAGAAGATTAATCTTGAAACTTCCGTTGTTCTGTACCATCTGACTCACTTCCACCTGATTAGTTGTCTGAACAGTCTTCTGATGTGTGAAGCCCAGCACTCCGACAGATACTTCCAGAGCCGCCTCATTGGTCACAAAACAGCATAGACCAGGCACCAGACTCAATGAGCCTTTATAGATATCCTGATAGGTACCATACTTTTTGCCATCCTGAACCTTGTATGACTCCGACTGTGCATACGAACCGGTCGCCCTGATTTCCGCAAACATCGCAAATCGCCTGCTGTCGGCAATAGGCATATAGTTTCTCAATGTAATGGATCCTGAATATGACTGTTTGAGATAGTTCATATCAGTCACATTCAATGTCATCAGATCACCCAATGCCAGATCAAGTCCGTCAAGATCGAATCCCGATTTATCATAATCAAAACGAAGTCCGAGAGAAAGATTGTCCGCAACGAAGTATGACAGATAAGGTGCAATACCAAACGACTGCATATCAGCATAGACATTGTCCAGAAGAGAAAAGAGCATCTTGTAGCCAGCATCATCAGTGCCATTACCGAATTGGTAACTGCTGTATGATACTGAGAGGCCGCCGCCTACCGATCCTTTCGGAATGAACAGCGAGTTCGCCTTTCCAATGCCTCTGTCGAACGGCTTCGGCGATGGGTATCTTCCCCCCGCCGTTGCCGCCAGACAGATGCAAAGCATCGAAATTGCTGCAATTATCCTTTTCATTATCTGTAGTTTACTTTAGCCTTCTGCTCCTCTGTGAGCCTGGTTACATCATATTCCAACGAGAATTCATCGACATAGAGAGTACTTCCCTCTCCTCCTGTGAAATAGTCTCCCAGGTAACTTGAGGCTGCGACTATCACAATATATTTAGGAGTCCTTGAATTCCTGTATTCGATAGGTATTACAAATTCCCTATAACCTCCGGTAGTGACATCGGACTGATATTTTCCGAATCCGATGATATTAGGATCATTGTCGAAATCGACGAATTTTCCATCCGTGGTATTGATCTCGAACTGTTCTGTCCAATCTGTAAGGAGAACCATCAACTGACATTTATCCTTCTGACCCTTGAGATCATCATAAGGAGATTTTGTTCTGTTTATAGCAGCAGGAGAATAGTCATACCATCCTTTCAATGCAACAGGACGTGAAGAGAATGAGGCTCCCCAGTCAAGGATTGCACCGAGACCGTTGATCGAACCGAAGTTACCAGTATAAATATTGCCGGCTGCAAATGCGATTACGACATACTTACTTTCCATTCTCGCAGCCGTTCCGGATACAACGTGCGAATATTCCGGAGTTGTAGAAGAACCTCCGAACGAAGCCGTGGCCGTATTGGCCGAGTCCCAGACATTAGGGCTTGCTCCCTTGGCAAACGGATACCATACCTTATCGTCCTGGTACCAGTCATTGAATGACATATTATAAAGTGTCTGTGCCTGGGCGGTCGTGAACTCAACTTCCTTAGCAGATGCTTCATCCGCTGATACAGCCTTTATTACATACTTGCATTCCGGATCGAGTCCGCCGATCTCACCTGTGAAAGTCTTTGACGATGTATTGCATACAAGAGGCGAACTGAACCTCCTCCACGAAGACTCCGATGCCTTCCTGTACATAAAGATACCCGCTTCAGGAGCCGTCTCACTGAAATATTCACCTTTTATAACTGCAAATTCAGCCCAAGGAGTAACTTCTGTGATTTCTGCATTGAAGTCGGAAACGACATTGAAGTCGATAGGACATTCGGACACGTGACCTTTGGTATCATAAACTGTGACATCAAAGTTGTAATTTCCCGGAGGAAGAACACTTATATATTCCGTCATATCCACCGATGCGGATGTAGCACCAAAGGCAATAGATTGTGTCTTGATTCCCTTTGCAGCAAGGTCCGCAATGACTTCGTCTGAAGCCTCGACAAGTTCATACCATTTCATAGGAACATCAGATCGGGTCGCAACATTGCCATCAACTGCAAGAATCATAGATCTGATACCCTCCGGTGCCGTGAATGTCAGAATCTTCTCACTTTCATCACCGACAATTACCGACATCTGGTTAGTCACATTGAAGCCGTCATTGGATGAGAATGATGGCAGTTCTGATTCCGAGAAATCCAGTTCAAGGTTGAATTCCTGCTCGACAAGTTCGTCATTGACTTCAAGCCTGATGGCTCCATAGCCGCTCTCCTCCATCTCATCAAGAGAGAAGTTGAGATTGAAATGTTGTCTTGCCTGAACCTTGTCGTATGCACCGGATGTCTTGTATGGCGTTCCATCTGATTTTTCCAGAGTGAGTTCCCATTCCAATATTCCGGTAGCAGGAATATAACCTGTTGCGCCAAGGTTTCCTGCCGAGAAGGTCAAACCTCCATTGTCGGTTCCATCTTCAACGAATACTGAATATGACTTGAAGTTTGACTTAATGGTTTCATCGAAATTCACTGTAACCATTACGTTTGCAAGAGTACATACGATTTCCGACTTGGTCACCTTATCCCTCTCTACCACGACATTTTCCGATACACCCACATAATACGGAGCATCGAAACCGGTCTTGTTATCACCGTAACTTGCTACCACTCTGTATGTTCCGACACGAAGTGTCAGAGGAGCCAATTCAGTCAGTTTACGATGATCATCTGTCGAAGCGACAAGTTCATTACCCTTGTACACCTCCACTTTGAAAGCCATATCCGCAGAAGGTTCCGTTATTGCCTTCGAAATGACGGCATCATCCCTTCCCAGACTGACACTCAGATAGCCCACATCCTGATTACCTTCCTCGAGGACGACATCATTGCACCCCAAGAAGACAAAAAGGGCAGACAAGGCCATTAGAATGATTGATATATTTCTTTTCATCTTTTGATTGTCCGTTTAGTGATGATTTATGCCGGTACGTGGAATGTAAGAGGCCAGGACTTCGAATTTCCTGCGTTGTCAGTTACATTCAATTTGAATGTATGATTTGTATTTGGACCCGCCTGTCCTGCAGAAGGAATCATAGGTATAAGGGACGAAAGGCTGAATCCGACTGTAGTCTGATTCTTGAGTTCATTGCCTGTCTTAAGTCCCACATCTTTCATTGCAGTGACTGATGTCGCATCATTTATGAGGTCGATATGAACAGACTCTATGCTGCCCATATTCTGCGGAGTACTTGTCATAAGGCTCACGAGATAGAGGAACATCTGTGTATCGGAAGTCACATCGATAGTAAACTCCTTGATCCCTTCCGGAACATTCAGCGTAAGTTCCACAGACATACCATCCACTATATCAACCTGTCCAAGACTAGGGTTCGCAGGCCACAGAAGTTCCATTCCTCCATCTGTGCCAGCGCCAGGATCGTCGCCTGAATCGCCACCCTGATCCGGACCTGTAGTGCCACCTTGGTCAGGATCGGTTGTACCACCCTGATCCGGATCGGTAGTGCCGCCCTGGTCAGGATCCTGGTCTTCTCCCGGTACAGGAGTTTCACCAAACCCTGGTATATACACATCCTGGTCACGGTCGTTCACAGAATAATCGATATCAAGAGTGAAACCGGCATTTCCTGTAACCTTGGCATCAAGACTCACCTTGAAATGATCCTGAGCCTTTCCGTCAGTTATCTTTATCTCGTGATATGCTTCGGAATCGTCAATAGCCCTCTTCGCATCAACGCGGATTGTAAGAGGAGCGACGGAAAAATAACCGGCCTTGTTTATATCATCCGTAATTCTTTCCGAACCAGCCGAAGCCGCCACATTTGTCCACTGGAGAGTATTGGATGCAAAATTACCGTTCGAAACGCTGATGGTATATGACTCCAACTCCGTACGGAATGCCTGAGAAAGACTGAAGGTTATCTTCATATTCTGAAGAGTACACTCTATCTTCTCGCTTGTCACCTCGCCGATTCTTACCGTGAAATCGTGAACCTTTCCATATACAGGAAGGTCGAAGGCTGCAGGAAGCACATTCGGAGACATTGCAGTAAGAGTATATTGTCCCGAAGGTAACTCCATTACGTGAGGCATATCACCGAAGCGGTCATAACTGACTGTTTCACCACCAGCCTTGTTGACGATATCTATTGTAAACTCATTTACGTTAGCATTGTCATCCGCAGCCGCCTTCGTTATGGTCACATAATCTCCGGATGCGGTGATGTCGAAAGACACCTCTCCTTTGCCCTTGGCAGAATCGCCGCCCTGCATCAGAGGCTTGTTACAGCCCGACAGCAAGACTGCTGAAGCCATTATTAATGATATATATATTTTTTTCATTGTCGTTCCTATTAATAATTCAGTTGAACATCGTCTATCCTAAGAGTTGCACTCAGTTTGATCTGATGATTGTCTCCGGTTTTTGTCTCTCCGGCTATTTCAAGATAAGGGCCGTCCTGAGAGAAATCCATAAATCCGTGAACCTCACAGTCGTGTGAAGAAGAAACTGAGGACTTGAATGTGATATGAACAGAGGCTGCCTTCTTATTCGTCACCGTATAGTTCAAAGGCAGAGTCATACTGGTCCACTGCGATTTTGCCGAACCGGTCGAATATGAAGTAGCCAGTACGGTTCCGTCTTCCGCTTTTATAGTGATTTCAGCAGAGAATGCATCCGACGATGTATATGGAGCATATTCATACCAGAATGTCATAGATGTCGGGCGTGAAGGGAAACTATGCCCGTCAGAAACCCGGTTGAACGTATTGAGTTCCTTTGCTTCATCTCCGCGTCCTATGAAGAGTTCTCCGACTCTCCAGCCTCCGTTAGTACCCCATTCGCTGTTTTCATTTCCGACATTGACACAAGTCAATTGAGCGGAACGGCTACCGGAATGTGCATCAACAGAATATTGTACACAGCCGAACGACTTGAAATAAAGATATCCTACTGTCAGACCGGTACGAAGGGTTACAGTTGTGTTTGTATCCCACCATTGATCTATTGTCCAAGGCTGATACCAGGTTATATCATCATAATTTGTTTCAAATACGTGCGATGTCCAATCTTCAAAACTTGCATTGCCAACCTGAGCATCATCCTCAGTAGTGAATGTCAGCACTTCAGAAACAGGAAGCCATCCATCATACATAACACGCAGGCTATACTGAGTGTCAGGGGTAAGTCCGGTCACGGTTCCCATATCGAACGGATTCGATGTCATAGGTCTGAAGTCACTCCAATTGACTCCGTCAAGACTGGACTGCACAACAGCCGACTGAAGATTGCCACCTCTCATAGTAACCACAGGTGAAACTACCTTTGTTGCCCAAATGTCGTAATCATTAAGGCTGATCTGAGCAGAAACATCAGGTTTGATGCGGATACGTGCAGTCTGGGATATAGAGCCACCTTCAGTATCCTGCACTGTGAGAGTGAATGTTCCTATTACATTATCCGGACCTGTATAATGAGATGCGGCAGCAATCTCCGGAACAAACTCTGCGATATCCACAACTCCTACATTCATATATTCCGCCCAGAAAAGGCCTTTGTCAAGCAGAGCCTCCAGAGCAGACTCATCCAGGGTTGCGAAATCGATTACTGAAGGAACACCGATGCTTTCGAGATAGTCACAGTCGATAGCAAGTTCACATTTCTTCACATTTCCGGAATATACCTTGTAGGTAAAGGAAACATCATCCGCATCCGGTTTGATACCATCTGTCACGAAATAGTTTCCGTCGTCGTCAAAAGAAGAAAGCCTGATGGTTGGATTGACATTATCAAGTATATCAGCAGGAACGGATATACTCTTCTCAATCAGTTCTGTGCCGTTATCGATCTTTATACCGAAGTAGAGACCGCCGTAACTTATCCCCGTATTCACATAGAAAGTGATGAAATCGTTAGGATTGCACTTTATCAGCACAGGCTCTCCGTTGTCGTCCTTTAATGTGAAGCGTTTAAGTTCACCATCGACCTCAGCATATACCTGCACCATAAAGTCACCTCCCGGCATATATCCCGGACGGGTTTCTGCCGCTTCAAACTTCAGCGACTTGCCTTTATGACCGACATTGGTTATGACAGTATAAAAGCCATCATAATCTGCCTTGATCTGATCACCATATTCCACAGCAACCTTTACATTTGAAAGGATAGCCTTGGCCTTGACTGCAGTCCTCTCCTGTTCTTTGACTTCAAAGTCCAGGTCAGCCATATAGAACGGTTTGGCAAATCCCACACCAAGCGAATCTCCGTGCTTGGCAAGAAGCCTGTACTGTCCAGGATTGATGGTCAGACGCCCGTTCGGAATGTCCGAATACTTTTCACGGAAAACTCTGGTCTCCTTTGAATTGAAAATCTCGATCCAGAAATCATCCGCAGCAGGAACACTCTCGTCTGTTCCAGACTTGGCACTTACTATTTCCACCCTTTCGTCTGCCGACAGACTGATCTCGACCTCACCGGCATTCCCTGCCGGAGACGGTTCGTCAATCATTGTCTTATTGCAGGCCGACAAGAGGAACACCAGCAGTACCGGAATTAATCTTGTTCGTCTCATTTTGATTGGTTAAGAATTATTATTCAGTATAATATTCAGCCTTCACTCTCCTCACTGAAAATCTATATGTGAGATTGATGGAAGCCCTTGTAATTCCTATATGCGTATTATCCTGATGCTCAACGAATTCCCATTTCTGCAATTCGTTATTCCACTGCCCAAGATTCTGTTTATATTTACCATATCCGACTCCAAGAAGGAACTCCAGTCCCCAGTGCTCTTTCTTGTCGAGAGCCAGAGAATAGCCGTATGTAAAGCCGAGACTCCAGGCAGGAGCGCCATTGCCGGCATCTCCGGAATGTTCACCGACATTTCCGTTCTGGTAAAGATATCCGTCATTCCACTGAAGAGTAAACCAGGCAAACCTCGCGTGCAGTCCGACAAAAGCCCCTTTGCTCATCGCCCTCTTGCCGGTCCACCAACGAAGTTCAGGAGTAAATCCATAAACATTTGTGTTCTTGTTCGGGCAGAAAATGTTTGTCGGAGTAAACCACCCCTGAATATCCAGCGACATCCTGTCGGCAAGTTGGATCTCCACTCCCAACGAAGGAATAACCATCGCATCAGCCAGAAGATTTGTCTTGAAACCCATCATCCACGGAGTTTCATAATAGGTATGGACACGAGGTGGACGAGCAGAATAAGAATAGCCGGAAGAAGGCATCTTCATAGTTCCATCCGCCGGAATATACACAGTCTCCTTCACTACAAAGACTGTATCCCTTATATATATGACATTACTTGCTTTCCCGTCGGCTGCAGGAATCGGGGCAGATATCTGCGCCGGTGCGGCCTCTACAACGGAAACAGTATCAGTTGCCTCATTCTTTATAGGAGGGAGAGATGCTGAAGAGGTTTCATTGGAAAGGGTATCCTTAACAGGCTCAGGCACTGTAAGATATGGCTTCGAAGGCTCCCACAGGCAATAGATACCTATCCTGACACAGCGCATCTTAGGGAAGAAATCTTTAATAAGAACATCCCAGACAGATCCGTCTCCTAATTCCTGAAGAGCACGCTTACGCTCACCCCAGGATTTTGTCTTTATTATATTCAGAATCTCATCACGATATTTGATATCTGATGATTCTACAAGTTCATAAAGACGGTTCCAGTCTTCATTGAGGCTATGCTTATGTATCTTGCCGGCAGGAACTCCTGTTGCAGACTGAAGATAACGAGCCACGGCATTGGTCCTCGCTTCACTCAACTCTGCATTATCCTGCCACAGTCCATCAGGAGATGCGCTTCCGCACACATATACACGAAGAAGCCTGGAACTCTTGTCTGCAAGCACATCAGACAACTGACGAGCAGCCTTCTCGATATCTTCATTACCTTCTATACGATAAACTCCCTTCGGAAGAACAACCGAAGTAAGGACAGAATCAGCAAACAGAACATCAGTACCAAGATCGCTGGAAGCGACATATCGTACGAATGATTGAGCCGATACATCAGTAGCACAAAATAGACTGCATAAGACAGCCAGCAGGGCTACCGCCTGCATCCTGAAATTTAAAATCATTGGTCAAGAATCTATATCAATTTGCAAAATTATGAAAAAAAATAAAAAAGTCAAAACAGTCTTCTTGCATCAGACCTTCTGAATAATTTTTGTTCTCATCTGCACAATGGGCATTTCAGGAAAAATTGCTATATTTGCACGATTATGCGCTTATAAGAATATGGCAAACGAAATTATACAGAATTACGGTGACGAGAACATCAGGACTCTTGAAGGAGTGGAACACATCCGTCTCAGGCCTGGTATGTACATCGGCACGCTTGGTAACGGTGAAGATCCGGCAGACGGTATTTATGTCCTTCTCAAGGAAGTAGTGGATAATTCCATAGATGAATTTTCAGCAGGATATGGAAAGCAGATACAGATAAATGTCGGAGAAAAGGAAGTATCCGTAAGAGACTTCGGACGAGGCATTCCGCTCAATTCGGTAGTAAAGGCCGTAAGCATCCTGAACACAGGAGGAAAATACGATTCAAAGGGCTACAAGAAGTCAGTCGGACTCAATGGAGTGGGTCTGAAGGCTGTAAATGCTTTGTCCTCACATTTCTACGTAGAGGCCTATCGCGACGGAATGTGCTCGTATGCCGAATTCAGCGCCGGCAAACTCCTCAATGACGGAATGAAGGAGACAAAGGAGAAGAACGGAACATTCGTGCGATTCACTCCTGACGACAACCTGTTTGTCGGTTATTCATATAACATCGAGTTTGTCGAGTCGATGATAAAGAATTATTCTTATCTCAAGAAAGGCTTGACGCTCAACCTGAACGGCACACCGTACAAATCTGAAAACGGACTTCTCGACCTGATAAACGAAAAGATGTCGGAAGAACCATTCTATGCACCTATACATATATCAGGAGAAGACATCGAGATCGTCATCACTCACGGCAGCAGTTACGGAGAGAATATAACATCTTTCGTAAACGGACAGAATACGAGGGATGGAGGAACCCATCTGGCCGCTGTGAGAGAAGCAATTTCCAAAACACTCAAGGAATTCTTCAAGACGTATGCAAAGAAGGATTTCGATCCTCAGGACATACGCCAAGGCATAATCGGAGCAATCAGCATACAGATCCAGGAGCCGATCTTCGCCAATCAGGCAAAGACCAAACTCGGATCGACATATATGTGGAACACAGAAATAGAGAACGAAGACGGCACACGCAGTTATGACATCGGGCCGACCATCAGATCATTCGTCAACGATTTCGTCAAGACCAATCTCGACAACTATCTCCACATCCACAAGGAAATAATCCCTGCTCTTCAGGACAAGATCGTATCGTCTGAAAAGGAGCGTCAGGAGATTTCTTCCATCCAGAAAAAGACTAAGGAACGCAACAAACGCTCAAGCGTTTACAATAAGAAACTACGCGACTGCAAATATCACTATAAGGACAAACTTCCTGCAGCGAAGGAGGAACTGCGCGACCTCACCAGCATATTCATAACAGAGGGTGACTCTGCAAGCGGAACAATCACAAAGGCTCGTAATGCCGAAACGCAGGCTGTGTTCTCACTCCGAGGCAAACCAATCAACAGTTACAAGGAAAGTCGCAAGAAAATTGCAGAAAATGAAGAACTCAATCTTCTCATCAATGCCCTCGGACTGGAGGAAGACATAGACGACCTCAGATACAACCGTATCATCGTTGCAACCGATGCCGATGATGACGGTATGCACATCCGTATGCTGGTACTCACGTTCTTTATGAAATATCACCCTGACCTCATCAGGAGAGGACACGTATATATCCTTCAGACTCCTCTGTTCAGAGTAAAGACCAAGAGCGAAGTACGTTACTGCTACAATTCCGAAGAGAAGGAGGCTGCTGTAAAGTCTTTGAAGGGCAAAGTCGAGATTACCAGGTTCAAAGGTCTCGGAGAGATTTCCTGGGACGAATTCACAGGTTTCATCGGAAAGGATATGCGTCTTGACAAGGTCAGACTAAGCGACGAAGAACCTATTGCCGAAATAATGGAGTTCTATATGGGTAAAAATACTACCGAAAGGCAGAATTTCATCGTTGACAACCTCAGAACAGCACAGGAATTGGAGGACGTGAACATATAAATGTCATTCCGAACTTGACGAGGAATCTAATACCTATACTATATATGTGGAGAAAATTCTGCGGATGGCTACTCCGCACATTGGGATGGACTGCTGTCGATCCTGTAGCCCCTGAAGACAAATGCATAATACTCGGTGTTCCGCACACCTCATTCTGGGATTTCGTAATCTCATACCTATATTATGAATCAGTAGGTGGAAAGCCATACTGTATGATCAAGGGTGAATTGTTCTGGGGACCTCTCGGATGGCTGCTTCGCAAACTTGGAGGTATCCCTGTCGATAGAAAGAAGGGAAGCAACGTCGCACTGAGTGTGATAAAGGAAATGAAAGCGCAGAAAGTCGTGCATCTTGCTCTTGCACCGGAAGGCACGCGCAAGCCTGTAAAGCGTTGGAAAACCGGTTTTCATACTATTGCACGCCAAGTCGGTTGCCCGGTATATATGGGATATTTTGACTGGGGGACAAAACGTGTGAGCCGTGGCCAGAAGGTCGAACTTACAGATGATGCAAAAGCGGATATGGCCCGCATACAGGCGCTTTATGAAGAGATGCATCTTGTAGGAAAGCATCCTGAAAAATACATTACTCACTAAGATAATGATTTTATGATTCAATTGTACAAACGTATGCAGAGGATGAGGGAGAAATATGTCGATACCCTCGCCAAACTGTATGAATATGCCACCACTGTATATTCCAAGAAACAATATACCCAGTGGTATGATACAAAGGATGGAGGATATACATATAGTTCTTTCAAGGGCAAATGCGACAGTCTGTCCAAGAAACTGACCCAATATGGTATCGGAGCCGGCGACAAGGTTGCCATCCTTTCCCAGAGTATGCCCAACTGGTCGGTTGCTTTTTTCAGTATTGTCCCTTTCGGCAGAATTGCAATTCCTATCCTTCCGGACAGTTCTGTTAACGAAGTCACCAATATTCTCGAGCATTCTGAAAGCAAGGTCATCTTCGTTTCTCAGAAACTGGCTTCAAAAGTCAGCCAGGAATGCCGCGATAAAATGATTCTTGTCATAGATATAGATACCTTCGAAGTACTGCAGTCCAATGATGAGAAATTCACCTGTGACGGAAGGACATCCATTCCTACTCCGGATGACATCGCCACGATCATATATACCTCCGGCACCACCGGAAGCGCGAAAGGAGTGGTTCTAAGCCACCGTAACCTCGCCTCCAATGTAATTTCCTGCTACCATTCCTGCAAGAGGACCGATAAGGACAGATGGCTGTCTGTGCTGCCGATGGCGCATACTCTGGAGATGACCCTCTGTATGCTATATCCTATGTATTGCGGTGCTACAGTTTATTATCTTCCGAAGCCACCGGTGGCCTCATTGCTTATGAAGGCACTCAAGATGGTGAAGCCAACGACAATGTTGACTGTGCCTCTCATTATCGAAAAAGTATATAAAGGAAGTGTCCTCCCTACTATACAGAAAAGCCGTACTCTCACTTGGATGGATAAGAATATGAACGGTCTGATGTGCAGGATCATCGGTATGAAACTGAAAGCAACCTTCGGAGGACATATGTCGTTCTACGGCATCGGTGGTGCGAAACTGGATCCGGAAGTGGAAAACTTCCTCCTTAAAGCGAAGTTCCCATACGCCATCGGATACGGACTCACAGAGACATCACCGCTTCTTGGATATTCTATGCACAATTGGAGAACTGTCGGTTCATTCGGATATCCGGTATATAACGTCAAACTGAAGTTGCATAACGTCAATCCTGAGACAGGAGAAGGAGAGATTATAGCAAAAGGACCGAACGTTATGTTGGGATATTACAAAGATCCTGCTCGTACAAAAAGCGTATTTACAGAAGACGGCTGGTTCCGCACCAGTGACATAGCAGTCCAGGACGAAAAGGGTCGCTTCTCAATCAAAGGAAGAAACAACAATATGATACTCGGGCCTTCTGGCGAGAACATTTACCCGGAAGAAATCGAGAATGTAATCAACAATGTCGAAGGCGTAAGCGAGTCCATAGTAGTCGAGCGTGACGGAAAATTGATTGCACTCGTACAGCCGGATGAGAACTACATCCAGTGGGACAATGAAAGCGAAGATAAACTTTATGAGAAACTGGATGCCTGGAAGGCTAAACTCCTGAAAATCACCAACAAGAATGTCAGCAAGGCATCGCAAGTAAGTTCAGTAGAAGTTATGAAGGAGCCTTTTGAGAAAACAGCGACCCAGAAGATCCGCCGTTTCAAATACAAGGAATCCGCTCCTACAGTCGAATCCGAAAAGAAGGAAAAGACAGAGAACAATTAATACTTTAGAAAGGATGACAAAAAAGTCATCCTTTTTTCTTATCTTCGAGTAGTAGTTTTGGAGAGAATGTACGTCTTATAGGCGGATTTACATCTGAACTGACTTTATGAAACTGTTTTACAAGATAACATTATTCCTGACGTTGATGACGGCTGCCGCATTCGAGGCACCCGGACAAAGTGACATCAAACCTACCATCAAGGAACAGATGCAGAAAACACATCTGCATTTCGACATCAACTTCATCTATGACTCTTCCATAGCACTGGACATTCCCACAGACGCAAAGCCGGATCCTGAAAGGCAGACACTTGAGGAATGCCTTGAAACGCTGTTCAAAGACACAGGCATCGTCTGGGAGATTCACAGGAAATATATCGTACTGACACACAAGGACAAGAGACGCAAGCCCAAGGACTACACTATCTTCATCGAGGAACAGCAGGACACCTTGAGCGAATCCCGAATCACGGCTCTGGCTGGCAGAAACCGCAATATGACACAGACCGGCTTCAAGAAAATCGACAAGAAGACGTTCGATCTGGGATTTGCAGTCTTGAGTTCACCGGATGTAATCAAGACTTTGCAGCAACTTCCGGGAGTAGCCACAGGCACTGAACTTCTTTCCGGAATGTATGTAAGAGGTGGAGATGGAGCAGACAACCTTTATCTGCTGGATGGCGTACCCTTATATCAGGTAAGCCATCTTCTCGGTCTGTTCTCATCATTCAACACTGATGTCGTGGAGTCGCTTGACTTCTACAAGAGTGGCTTTCCTGCAAGATACGGAGGAAGGCTATCCTCAGTAGTGGATGTCAAGACCAGAGAGGGAGACTATGAAGACTACCACGGATTGTTTTCCATCGGACTGCTTGACGGCCGGCTTCAGTTTGAAGGCCCCATCATCAAGGGCAAGACATCTTTCAACATAGGACTGAGACGCAGTTGGCTGGATATCATAACAGAGCCCGTCAGCCTGATCATCAGCAGCAAGGATGACAGAGATTTCAGAATAAAGTATGCATTCTGGGATCTGAATGCCAACATCACCCATAAATTTTCCGAGAAAAGCAGACTGTCTTTCGATCTGTATGGCGGAAGGGATGCAGCCAAATTCATCTCTGGAGAAGGGTATGAAGAATATGACTACGGCACCAAACTGGAAAAGTCGTACTATAATGATGCGGCAATGGGACTCGAATGGGGCAACTTTGTCAGCCAGGTCAACTGGCATTACGGTATTTCAGAAATACACGAACTGTCGCTGAAAGCGTATTTCAGCCGATACAGTTCCCTATTCTCATTTGAGGAACAAGTCAAGGAAGGAGCCCTGGACGAAATCCTTAACAGCACATATAAAAAGGGGGGCAACCGCTCCAGGACATCCGACGTGGGAGTGAAGGCCGATTTCAGCCTAAGAGCAGGTGAACGTCACCATATAAGATATGGAGCAGGCTTCCAATACCATATATATTCACCTGATTACTTTACCGACAGGAAGGTATCGAATGACGGCAATGTCATAGTCGAGCAGCATCTCAAGGAATACGACAGAAAACAGACATTCGAGCCGGCAGCCTACATTGAGGACGAGATCGTGCTTACGGACAGACTGACTTCAAACGTCGGACTGAGATATTCCGTCATATTTACGGACGGGATTGCATATCATTGTCTTCAGCCGCGCGTAGCACTGAGATATGGATTGACAGACAACACATCACTGAAACTGTCATACAGCGAGATGGTGCAGAATGACCACCAGATTGCTTCCAATTACCTTCAACTTCCGACCAATTTCTGGATGCCCTCCACCGGTAAGATTGCTCCCAGCCGATCGAGACAGGTATCAGCCGGCATATACAGCAGTCTCCCCCATAACATAAGATTCAGCGCGGAGGGTTACTTCAAGACTATGGACAACCTCCTGGAGTTCCGCGGCAAATGGGGCATATATCCGCCGATACACCTTTGGGAAGAAGCGATGATTGCCGGAAAGGGCCGTTCCTGGGGTCTCGAAAGCGAACTCGAATGGTCTGATGAGAAGACCTCGCTTGCAGCATATTACACCCTGTCTTGGAGTCAGAGATATTTCGAGGAATTCTACCCGGACTGGTACAGGGACAGGAACGACAACAGACACAAACTGACACTTACAGCCACAAGGAAACTCGGCAAAAGATGTGAAGTATATGGAAGTTGGAACTTCCATAGCGGAGGATACATAACGTCAGAAGCCCTATCTCTGGCGCCTGAGGAAATCGGAGATTGGCCTGATACATTCTACACAATGCCCAACAATCTCAAATTACCAGACTATCACAGACTTGACATAGGCTTCAACTTCAGAAAAACCACAAAAAGAGGAAATGAGAGTATCTGGAATCTGAGTGTTTACAATGTCTATTGCCAGATGAACCCGTTCATCACCTACATTGATGCAGACTATGAATTCACTAAAGAAAACCTGTTCGGATTCAATTTCACAGGAGAAGCCTTCGGCATCATCCCCATACTTCCCTCATTCAGTTACACCCTCAAATTCTAGAATATGAATGCATTACATAAGATCTGTCTTTTCCTGCTTGGTATAGTCTCGTTGACAGGATGCAGATACAGTTTCGATATAGAAGACAATGGCTTGAAGCCGTGCCTGTGCATCAAAGGTTATATATGCGCAGATTCACTTACAAACATAGAAGTTTACAAGGCAGTTCCGGTTCAGTTTGCCGGCAAGGCCGATATGGATCTCGTCTCGCCTGCATATTCATTGAAACGAAACGGTGAGGAAGTCGAAGTCTCATCAAATGGCATAGACAACTACGGAATAAGCCTTAAGAGCGAGGGATTCAAGGAGGGGGACAATCTGGAACTGACATTCAGTGCAGATGGATTGGAGACTGTTGTCACATCGACCACCATCCCCGACCATTTTCCTGAATACACATATAAGATGTACAACGATGAAGATGGGAACAACTGCATACTTCTGGATTACAAAGACGACAAAGACAGCGAGGACTATTATGGCGTTTCAATCGAGACCCGCAGGACAATCCAGAGTCATCCCAATACGTCTTTTGTCATCTACGGATCCGCATTACTTCCATACGCACACAACGATTTGAGCCTTGATCAATTTGCGTATGCCCCTGTAGTATCTCACTTTGGCAATGATGCCATATATTTATGGGCAGACGATGACCATAAGGACGACACATACGAAATCAAATATGTGATGTCGGGAATGTCATCACAAACGACTGAAGCCGCAATACGCCTGCATCTGTTCAAGTTGTCAAAGGAAATGTATAATCATCTCTATGCGGAATACGATAGTTCATATAATCCATTCTCTTATATAGGCTTTTCTTCACCTTCATTTGCCTATTGCAACGTAATGAAAGGATGCGGATATTTCTGCGCCTATTCTAAGAAGCATTCTGAATGGATTACAATATACAAAAAGTAGAAAATGAAACACAGCATATATATAGTATTGATATCCAGCATATTGCTCAGCGGATGCCGCGGATACATAGGTGGACTTGACGACGGCAACACTCAGATCGTACAACTTGTGTTGATGAACAGAAGTTCACACGACATAGAAATCATAATCAAAGATCCCGCCTGGAGCGCGATGCCTGACACAATCAGACTGGAAAAGGAAAACGGACTATGGAAACGAGACTTCGGTATCGAATACGCCTACACCAACCACTATTTTGATGAAGCGGAAATCGTAGTAGAAGGTGGAGAAAGATTCCTTTTCGATGGAATCAGCATTCCTCACAGCCCGTGCTCGCTTAAAAGCCTTAATGACAGCAAGGGAGTATATTATGTCTATGATTTCAATGATAAGGCCTATATGGAAATCAGGCGTGCATACGAAGAATTGAGGAAATTCACAATGACGGATGTACCGCCTATATATATCATACCCGACACTCTGATTACCCCCGGTTCATCAGAGGCGTTGTTCAGAACGCTCTACCCCGCCCCATCAGTAAGAAAGTCTCTCAAACTCGGCTCAGTAATCGGAAGAGAAGCCGAAAGTATAGACAAGATCAGGATCTATGAAGAGGATGGAATAGCACCAGGCAATGTGGATATCGACGAGCGTCAGTATTCTGGAGGCAGAAAGGACAGGCCTTGCTTTGCGTATTATAGCATTGAGGAACTCAGCAAGGCAGGACTGGCGCACTTCGGTTGCGATTTCGGGGAACTTACGGGAAGAGAGGAACTTGACGGATTCTGCGGATGTTTTTATTCAAGTATGGAGGTGAGACGCAGAGAGTCGCTTAAGGAAACCCCTGAGACTTCAGAATTCAGAATGAAAATTCCGGACGATAAGGCCATCGTGCAATCAATCACATACGGAAATGTGAAGATACTGCTTGCAGAGGCAGACTGTATGCACGATAAGTTGATGCATTATCTGCACTACAACGTCCTGTCAGACTACAAAGATTCATATTATTATGTGCCCGATGTAAAATTCTACCTTCTCAGCCTTGATGAAAACGGATCATTCCAATGCAAGAACGGCGGATTGGAAATTGTTGATGAATGGCTGAATGTTTCAGAAGCAGAGCCGGTTGTGGCAATCGACTATTTCGTGAGTGACTCTTCCGGTTCAGCGACATTCGTGCATATTTATGACGTGGTCATATAGACTCATCTACATATATAATAAAGGATCCGGCTAATTACTTAGCCGGATCCTTTGTATTTATAAGCCCGCTGAAATTACTCAGCAACGATCTCATACTTGAAAGTACCCTTCACGTCGCGGTAGCACTTTACAGTAGCCTCGTATGTACCGAGTTCCTTTGCTGCCTCAACAGTGATGTCCTTCTTGTCAACCTCGATTCCAACTGCTGCAAGAGCCTCTGCGAGTTGTGCAGTAGTTACAGAACCATAGATCTTTCCTGACTCGCTTACCTTTACAGCAACCTGAACTGTAGTCTCAGCAAGTTTTGCTGCAAGTGCCTCTGCGTCACCTACGAACTTAGCGATCTTGTGAGCCCTCTGACGAAGATTCTCAGCAAGCACCTTCTTTGCAGAAGGAGTAGCCATAATCGCATAGCCCTGTGGGATAAGGTAGTTGACAGCGTATCCTGTCTTTACATTGACGATATCGTCTGCGTGGCCAAGGTTAGCCACATCTTTCTTAAGAATAATCTCCATATTGCTGTCCTCCTTATTATTTCAAAAGGTCTGTTAC
>JAGAIM010000127.1 GCA_017626555.1 Bacteroidales bacterium | reverse complement strand
CTACATATGGCCTGATAGTCTCCACTCCTCCCTGCATGGTTGGAATGGCATAGGTCCGTCCGGAGAGTCCTACACCCTTTCCCCAGACAGCGCCGAACTTCTCATATGCTGCTCTGGCAGCTCCTCCATGATGATGCCCATATTCGTTGCTTCCGAATACGAAGATCTGTCTCGGAGCAAGTGAATCAATCCTTTCTGGACTGTATTTCCTCTCGAACGGAAGAACAAGACCCGTCCTTGGCTTCATGTCACCATAGAAGCTCACTTCAGCAAACGACTCAAGCATACATCTGAAGTTTACCGGAAGCCTCTTCCTTGCCTCATCTACAATCTGAGACGGGATATAGCCGTAGAATGCCTCAGCGATTCCTCCTGTGATACAAGCGAGCGTGTCGCTGTCACCACCGAGTGAGACTGCAATCCTGATCGCGCTCTCGAAGTCTTCACTGTCAAGGAAGGCGCGTATGGCTGGCGGAACCGTTCCCTGACAGCTGTCCTCCCAGCCGTATTCCCTGCGAATCTCATCTGAACTCTTGTAAAGTGAATAGTTAAAACGCTCGGCAATGTAGTCTCTGATCTCCGTCTTTGATGATCCGGTCCTTGCAAGGAATATCGCCGCCGCTGTTGCCTGGGCCCCCTTGATCCCTTCAGGATGGTCATGGGTTATTTCTGCCGAGATCTTTGCGACCCTCTCAGTCTCTTCCAGTGTGTCGAACATCCAGCCGATAGCCGAAACCCTCATTGCTGATCCGTTTCCCCAGGAGTTGTAGGGAACACGCCTTCCGGCTGTCTCTCCGGTCTTGTAATCCACCAGCCTTTCCGGACGGAAGAGCCACTGGGCGAAGCCACCACCATATCCTCCCATAGGATGAGGATATTCCTCCGCATAGCTAACCATCTTGTTCTCAAGGACGGAATGAGAATGAGACTTGTCACTGATCAGCCAGGCTGCCACAGCAACCGTCATTATCGAGTCGTCTGTATAAGTACTCCTTTCAGAGAAGAAAGGGAAATCAATCTTCTTCGTATTGTTGAACTCATATACCGAGCCAACGATATCTCCTATTATCGCTCCTAACATACGGCTATAGTTTAAGTGGTTATCATTATCAGAATTCCAGTCTGAATCCCTTTGCCTTCATCTGGCAGTAGCTTTCGGGATTGAAGGAGTATTTTATCGGGTTACGAGTCCCCTTCCGCACTGTTCCGTCATCCACCTCATTAAGGATGCCCAGTTTGAGCATCTTGCTGGCAAAGTTTCGGCGGTCGAACTTGACTTCCAGGATCGACTCATATAGATCCTGGAGCTGCGGCATGGTGAACACCTGAGGCAGCAGCTCAAATCCTACTGGCTCGAAATGGATCTTCTCTCGAAGAGCCTTGAGTGCCACACGGAGGATCCTGTCATGGTCGAACGCCAATGGCGGGATGTTCCCTATAGGAAACCACCTTGCCTGAGCGGCATCATCCGCTCCCTTCACCTCTGACTTCTTGACCAGCGCATAATGCGCGATTGTGACGGTCCTGCCACGAGGGTCACGGTTTACATCAGAGAATGTTCCGAACTGTTCGACGTAATCAGCCTTTAGCCCGGTCTCTTCTTCCAGTTCCCTTCTGGCGCATGTCTCGGCATCCTCATCCATCTGCATGAATCCGCCAGGGAATGCCCAGCATCCCTTGAAAGGCTCGATTCCTCTCTCGATAAGTAGAACAGACAAGCCTTCAGAATCGAATCCGAATATGACACAGTCTGTAGTGACAGACGGCCTGGGATATTCGTAAGTATAACTTCCTTTATTCATTATATGTGTAATTTTTACGCAAAATTAGTATAAGATTTTCATACACGCAAATTATTTGCGTATTTTTTACACATACTCTTATAAAAACACAGTTTCAGGATTGCTGAACCGATAAAAGGAGTATCTTTGTCGGCTCAATTCAAAATTATAGAGAAATGACAAAGG
>JAGAIM010000126.1 GCA_017626555.1 Bacteroidales bacterium | reverse complement strand
TTTCGGGGAGTACGAGCTATCTCCCAGTTTGATTAGCCTTTCACCCCTACCCACAGCTCATCCGAGCACTTTTCAACGTAAACCGGTTCGGTCCTCCATTCCCTGTTACGGGAACTTCAACCTGGCCATGGGTAGATCACTAGGTTTCGCGTCTGCTCCGTCCGACTGAACGCCCTGTTCAGACTCGCTCTCGCTTCGGCTTACGTACCTGAAGTACTTAACCTCGCCGGACAGAAGCAACTCGTAGGCTCATTATGCAAAAGGCACGCTGTCGCCCCGAAGGGCTCCAACCGCTTGTAAACGGACGGTTTCAGGTTCTATTTCACTCCCCTGCCAGGGGTGCTTCCCACCTTTCCTTCACAGTACTGGTTCACTATCGGTCTTCTGGGAGTATTTAGCCTTGCGGGATGGTCCCCGCGGATTCAGACAGGATTTCACGTGTCCCGCCCTACTCAGGTGTCAATCTCGGATATGCACTCTTACCTGTACGGGATTATCACCCTCTTTGATCGAACTTTCCAGAACGTTCCAGTTCGATTGCATATCGCCATGATTGATCCTACAACCCCGATCCTGCCGTAACAGAACCGGTTTAGGCTCTTCCCCGTTCGATCGCCACTACTAAGGGAATCGATAATTTCTTTCTCTTCCTGAGGGTACTGAGATGTTTCAGTTCCCCTCGTTCGCTCCAGCTCAGCTGGTGACATGTCTTCAACATGCCGGGTTGCCCCATTCGGATATCACCGGATCAATACCTGTTTGCAGTTCCCCGGTGCTTAACGCAGCTTACCACGTCCTTCGTCGCCTCCAGAAGCCTAGGCATCCGCCGTCCGCTCTTGTAACCTTCTCTCTGTTTGTTTCTTTGAATGAATCACAAGAACTTCTGTGCTTATACACTTGTTCTCATTTACTCGTTGCCTTGAAATTGTAGTCCACAACTACGATTTGACTCTCTATCATCATTCTCTAGTTACAGACTATAAAATTCTTCTAACTTTACCTCGTTATCTTTTCTCAAACTTGTCAATGAACTTTCCGTTTTTCTCAAACGGGTTGCAAAGGTACGACTTTTTTCTTTACCTGCAAATTTTTCTGCACTTTTTTACAACATTTTTTGCAACTTTTTTCCAGTCCAGGCCACCAAATAAACCCAAGAGCCTAAAAATCAACACATTATATTTTATGGTTTTCTATATGGATTTTTATAACTAAATTTGTC
This sequence comes from Bacteroidales bacterium, assembly GCA_017626555.1. Classification (GTDB taxonomy): domain Bacteria; phylum Bacteroidota; class Bacteroidia; order Bacteroidales; family UBA932; genus Cryptobacteroides. The sequence goes on along the minus strand of JAGAIM010000126.1, from coordinate 4,440 downwards.
ATCCTTACAGGGAAACCATAACACCTATCATTATATATGGAAAACAAGAAGACACAATTGCCGGAGAACGCCCACAGGGAGCTGAAGCCGGGTGAGGAGTATCAGCCGCTGCTGTCTCCCCAGAAGAACTACCCGGAGGTGACTCCATGGTCGGTGACTCTCGGAATAATCATGACCATCATATTCTCCGCTGCCGCTGCATATCTCGGACTTAAGGTCGGACAGGTGTTCGAGGCGGCCATCCCGATAGCCATCATCGCTGTCGGACTCTCGAGCGGCCTGAAACGCAAGAACGCACTGGGAGAAAACGTGATGATCCAGTCCATCGGTTCCTGCTCGGGAGCAATCGTGGCAGGTGCCATATTCACACTTCCGGCATTGTTCATCCTTCAGGACAAATATCCGGAACTGACCGTGAACTTCACAAAGGTGTTCTTTTCGTCACTCCTTGGAGGTATCCTCGGAATCCTTTTCCTGATTCCTTTCAGAAAATATTTCGTGAAGGAGCAGCACGGAAAATATCCGTTCCCTGAGGCGACGGCCACAACCCAGGTGCTCGTGAGCGGAGAAGGCGGCGGGAAGGGAGCAAAGACCCTCCTGATAAGCGGACTCATCGGAGGTCTGTACGACTTCATCGTATCCACATTCGGGCTCTGGGGCGAGACCCTCACCACGAAGATTCTTCCATGGGGTGCGGCAATAGCCGACAAGGCAAAGGTCCTCCTCAAGGTGAACACCGGAGCGGCGGTCCTCGGACTCGGATATATCGTCGGACTCAAATATGCCTTCATCATCTGCTGCGGAAGCTTCCTTGTGTGGCTGGTGATCATTCCTGTGATGAATCTCATCTGGGGCGGCGACGTGATCGACCTGATGAACTCGGGAATCACCCAGACCATCGGACAGATGTCTCCTGAGCAGATATTCAAGGAATATGCACGCCATATAGGCATCGGAGGCATCGCGACTGCCGGAATCGTGGGCATCGTGAAGTCGTTCGGAGTCATCAAGTCTGCTGTCGGCCTTGCAGCCAGCGAATTCAGCAGGAAGAAGACCGGAGCTGAGGCTGAGGTCATCAGGACCCAGAGGGACATATCGATGAAGATCGTCGTCATCGGCATCGTCATCACCCTCCTCGTTGTGTTCGGATTCTTCGCACTCGGAGTCGTGGATAATATCTGGCACGCTGTAGTGGGAGTGCTGATCGTGGGAATCATCGCATTCCTGTTCACCACGGTCGCAGCCAACGCAATCGCCATCGTGGGATCAAACCCTGTCAGCGGAATGACCCTCATGACCCTTATCCTTGCATCCCTTGTCATGGTCGCAGTCGGCCTTAACGGTACAGCAGGAATGACGGCAGCCCTGATCATCGGCGGAGTAGTCTGCACAGCACTTTCTGTGGCAGGAGCCTTCATCACAGACCTCAAGATCGGATACTGGATCGGAAGCACCCCTAAGAAACAGGAGACATGGAAGTTCCTCGGAACTTTGGTTGCCGCCGCTACTGTCGGAGGAGTGATGCTCGTGCTCAACAAGACATACGGATTCACAGGAGAGGGCGCCCTCGTGGCTCCTCAGGCCAATGCGATGGCGGCTGTCATCGAGCCGATGATGAACGGAGGAAGCGCACCATGGCTTCTCTACGGAATCGGAGCTGTCATCGCCCTCGTCCTCACATTCTTCAAGGTTCCTGCCCTGCCTTTCGCCCTGGGAATGTTCATTCCTATCGACCTCAACATGCCTATGCTCGTGGGTGGAGCGATCTCATGGTTCGTGGGCAGCCGCAGCAAGGACAGCGCATTGAACGAGGAAAGAACCGAGAAGGGCACGCTCATTGCCTCTGGTTTCATCGCAGGAGGTGCCCTCATGGGAGTGGTCAGCGCCATCCTGAGGTTTGCGAACGTGGACGTATATATGAAGCCTTCGGCCTGGACTGAGCCTGTGGCCATTATCCCTTATGCTGCTATTATTATATATATGGTATATGCGGCATTGAAGGTAAAAAAGGAGAAATAGAGGATTCCCGGTCAAGCCGGGAAGGACAGAAAAAGCCGGGAAGGATAGAAATAATAATATAGGAATATGAACGGAGTATCAGGTGCACTGCTTATGACGCTGATTGCCGGAGCCGCAACGGGCTTGGGCGGTGCACTCGTGCTGTTCAAGAAGAAACTCAGCAGTAATTTTCTGGCCGGTGCCCTGGGTGTGAGTGCCGGAGTGATGATATTCATCTCGCTGGCGGAGCTCTTCCCGGAAGCACAGAACATGATTCTCGGCACGGGAGTGCCGCATGGGAAAGCCATGGTGCTGGTTGCATTCTTCGTGGGGATGGGAATAATCACTCTGATAGACTTCGCCGTTCCGGAATATGAAAACCCCCATGAGGCATCGGGGCTGTCACTTGACGCGAGGACCCCGGCTGTGGGCATGCTGGAGCACGCCGGAAACGAGTCGGCTCTGAAAAGACTGGGCATAATGTCTGCCCTGGCCATAGCCATCCACAACTTTCCGGAAGGAATAGCGACATTCATCGGCGCCCTCAACGACCCCGAGATGGGAGCCGGAATCACCTTCGCGATAGCCATACACAACATCCCGGAAGGAATTTCTGTCGCCATTCCGATTTATTATGCAACCAGGAGCAAGGGCAAGGCCCTGCTGTATGCGACCCTGTCCGGACTCAGCGAGCCTGTGGGTGCTGCCATATGCTATGGAATCACTGAACTCTTCGGAGTGGAGCTGACCGGCGGAAGTCCTGTTTTCCCTCTTGTGCTGGCTGCCGTGGCCGGCATCATGATATATATATCACTGGACGAACTCCTGCCTACGGCGGAAAAATACGGAAAGCACCATGTGGCCATCGCCGGAGTTGTCGGAGGAATGGCAGTTATGGGAATCAGTATGCTGATTGTCTGACTGAAATGCTCTGAATAAAACGACTTGCTTTATTTGCCAGATGACATGCTGAACGATGTGAGTTTCTTTAAACTGATGAAATAACAAACGATATAATTTATGGAAAAGATTTTAGACAGATTCCTCAGATATGTGGCTGTGGACACACAGTCAGATCCAGAATCGGAGTCTCAGCCTAGCGCTGCCAAGGAGCTCGACCTGCTTAGGATGCTCAAGGATGAGCTTGTAGCGATGGGCGTGGAGGCCACGTTGGACGAACATGGATATGTGATGGGAAGGATCCCGTCGAACTGTGGAAAGGAAGATGTGCCGGCAGTGGGATTCATCGCACATGCAGACACCGCCCCTGATGCCTCCGGAGCCGGGATCAAGCCTCAGATCATCGAAAATTATGACGGAGGGGAAATTCCTCTCAAGGGAGTGCCTGGGCTCAGCCTGAAACCGGATGAGTTCCCTGAAATGAAGGACTATGTGGGACAGACTCTGATCACCACCGACGGGACTACACTTTTGGGAGCCGATGACAAGGCCGGTATCGCAGAGATCATGGACGCGGTTCAGTATATTGTCGAGCATCCTGAATTCAAGCATGGAGATATCATGATAGGCTTCACGCCGGATGAGGAAATCGGACGCGGAGTCGTGAAGTTCGACGTTGCAAAATTCGGAGCCAAATATGCCTACACCCTTGACGGAGGCGCTGTGGGAGAACTTGAATATGAGAACTTCAACGCAGCTGGTGCGACAGTCACGATCCAGGGCCGCAACGTGCACCCGGGAACTGCAAAGGGCAAGATGAAGAACGCGATCCTGATAGGCATGGAGCTCAACAGTCTGCTCCCGGTGGACCAGAAGCCGGAATATACCTGCGGATATGAGGGATTCTTCCATCTTATCAGTTTCAAGGGAGAGGTGGAAAGCGCGACTTTCTCATATATAATCCGAGACCACGACATGAACCTCTACGAGCAGAAGAAGGCATATATGCAGAAATGTGTCGATTTCATCAACGAGAAATACGGAGAAGGCACAGCTACAGTGGAGATCAGGCATCAGTACTACAACATGCGCAAGGAGGTAGAGCCTCATTATCACATCGTGGAGAAGGCGATGAAGGCCATGGAGATGGAGGGCATCACCCCTAAGATCCAGCCTATCCGCGGAGGCACTGACGGAGCGAACCTCTCGTTCATGGGTCTGCCATGCCCTAACATCTTCGCCGGAGGACATAACTTCCACGGAAAGATGGAGTATGTGCCTCTCGAAAGCATGGAAAAGGCCAGCAAGGTCATCCTGAACATCATCTCGCTATACGCAGAGTAGCTGATTTGAGTACGCTATCCGTAGAATACAGGGAAATCCCGGACAGAAACCATTTTTTGAACTGCGCCCCAAAAGTTGGACACAAAAAAATCATTATGAAGAATGAGAAGTATCCAATTAAAGTAGCAGCAGTTCGTATGCTGGCGTCAGGTAAAAGTGCGTCACAGGTATGCAGAGAATTGCATATTGGTCCTAATT
>JAGAIM010000125.1 GCA_017626555.1 Bacteroidales bacterium | reverse complement strand
GTTCATACTCCTCAATTCCGCGCCTGATTTTAGCCTCCAAAGTGGTCTGATCAATGAGCGTATCACTTTCTCTCACTGGCACAAGCCTATAGCTGCCGTGACTCCTGGATGTAATCACGACATCATTTGTAAGGGCTAAGTTGTAATATCTATAAAAAAGAGATATATTTACACAGTTAAATCGCAATTTATCTGTCACAAGCAATAAGATTTCTGCATCTTAATAGCGAAACTATAACCATTATCGCAATGAAACGAATCTTGACAATTGTATGTGCGATGGCAATCGCACTTCTAAGTGCATCAGCACAAGAAAAACAGCACTCACTTGAAATTACAACAGGATATCCCAGCATATTGCATAATCTTGAATATCCGTGGGCTTATAGCACTGTGGAAATGACGTGGAATGGCCAGGAATACAAAGAGCATTATCAGCCAGGGATCAATATCGGATACACATATCAGTGGAGAAAGAGATGGGAGGTTAACACGATGGTCAATGTACATCTCACCATTATGGATATCAGCCAATATCCATTGCTGCCAAGAGTTGAAGGTACTGCAACATCAGGTCCTGAAGCAACTAAGCAATATGATTGGAATGCAGATCCCATTGTCACAAGGCAGACAGACGTCTTTGGTGCATTCTGCGCTTCGGTAAGATATAAATGGCTGGTACGTGACAATTTCAGCTTGTACTCAGCTCTTGGTGCTGGAATCTCGATAGGTTTCCCGATACCAATCCCATACGTTGCCCCTATCGGTATAAAGTTCGGCAAAGGCAAAATCTATGGAATCGTAGAAGCCAATGTGTCTGCTGCTACAACATTTGGAATGGCAGGAATCGGTATCAAGCTTTAAGTAAAATTCGGATTTACACATCAACTAACCTGCTATGAAAAAAGTCCACAAATCGACATTCGGAGTACTGAAAGATGATCCGACTGATATTGACAACATCAGATCCTACCTTCGTTGTTATCGAGGTGATGATGTCGTGTTGGATGATGATGTGTGTAAGGATATCGATTTGGATGATCTTTTCGGATACTCCAATCGATGCATTACGCCTGTTGGAGAACTTATGCTCTATGATAAATTCCGACAGATGAAGCGAAGCAGGAGATCTGTGGGTGATGAAAAAGACATATCACAAATCATTGAAGATGAAGATTTCAGGACCAAGTTAGAGTCAGCATTAGGTGCGGTAAACCTTAAGAAAGGCATATCCCTAAGCGAACTATTGAATATGTCTGTTCAAATCGGACGTTGGCATAAGTTCTCTTGGCTGATACCCTTACTTGAACTTTCAGTATTCATCTTGATGCTTGTTTTTCTTCCTCCGGCAGTTGCCATTATTTTCGCAGTAGGAGTCCTGACACTCAACCTATGTCTGCATTATGCCAACAAGTCATATATAGATCTGTATATACGTCCGCTCATACAACTTGATAGACTGAGACAGGCTTCTGTCAAACTTTCGGAGATAGACAGGTTCAATGACCTTCAGGAAGTAAACCTTTCTATAAAAAATCTTTCAAAACTATCCCAAAAACTTCAGATATTCAGTCTGAACGGTATTCTTGAATCCGATTTTATGGCGATGTTCTATATTCTGATTGAACTCATCAAGATTCTCTTGTGCATTGAGCCGATCAAGACATATGCTATACTCAAGAAAATGGATGATGTCAGCAAGGACTCAAGAACTCTTTTTGAATATGTAGGAGGTTGGGACGTTCTTTATTCGATTGCCTCATTCAGAAATTGGATGGATTCGTGTGGATTTGAGTGGT
>JAGAIM010000020.1 GCA_017626555.1 Bacteroidales bacterium | reverse complement strand
GGAAAAGCATCCGAGTGCTGCCGTCATACAAATTATTCTTTTTGTCAGTTTCATTTTATACAATAGGGTTACTTAAAAATCATTGCTGTACGTGCCAAATAATAACACTCAGCGTGCCAAAGTGTTTAATATATTGATTTATAAATGTTTATAAATTCGGGGGGGGGTAAATGCAGTGTAAAGAAATTTTACACTTATGTAAAGCATTATTTCTGAAAATGTAAAACTCCGGCCAGAAGACTCCCACCCTCTGACCGGAATTTCTCTATTCAATAAAAGCGGTCTCGCCCAAGATGTCTTTCTTCAAAAGCCATCATCGGCGACCTATCCATAACTCCGGACTGCCGCAAGACTCCCGTCTTTTTATCAAAAATCAGTTGGGTTCGACCGTTTAGAGATATGCTGGCTTTACTTCTCTTGTACTTTGTACTTGGCAGATTTGTGTCTTTATACAAATGATCAAATGCTCGGAATTGGTGACTCAAAAGTGATAGAATTAGTGTTTCAAAAACGCTATATGAGACTTTGTCAAACTCTTGAAAGATTTTTCTTTAAAACACTCTTGTAACTTATTGATACTCAATGGTGATTGAAAGGCTTATGTAAGACTATTTATTTGGAGATTAGATCTGTAGTCCGTAACTTTACAAGAATAATCAGACAGTTTAGGTAAGTTTACCTGTTACTCTATTTGATTAATCAAAACAGTTTGTTTGTATGAACGGTCCAATATATATTGTTGGCTTTTCTTGCGAATCACCAGTTTATCTTGCGATATATACATAAACTGTCAAAAGACTTGTAGATTTAGATTTATATAGGGTATATTTGTGAAACAATAAAGATCAACTAACGATAATGAAACGACACTTTTACATACTTATCGCAGTAGCACTTTTACTTGTTGTTCAGGCTTGTAATAATACTAAGGATGTTGAAGCTGAACTGCATAGGGCTGATGTATATATGGATGAACATCCAGAGTTGGCCTTAGAAGCACTAGAGGCCATAGATACCGGTGCACTTACGACACGGGAAACACAAGCAAAGTATGCTTTGCTGTATTCTATGGCTTTGGACAAGAACTATATCGACGTAACGAACGACAGTATTATTGCTCCAGCAATAGCCTATTATAAAAATCACGGCTCATCCGATGATAAACTTAAGGTTAATTACTATTGGGGACGTATTGCAATGAATGCGGGAGAATACGAGAATGCCATTTCTCGTTTCATTATTGCTGAACAATATGCAGATAAGACATCTGATAAAATTGCAGTAGGTAGACTATATAAAGCACAGACCATTGTATATCAGTATTGCTACGACACAGATGCTATGATTGACGCAGCGGGCAGAACTGCGTCTGTCTATATGGAGTTAGGGGACACAACTAGATATATCACATCCATTTTTGATCAAATCGCAGGTTTCTTAAATGAGTCTGATACTACAAGTGTGAGACAGTCCCTCGAACATATCAAAGGATATTGGCCTTCGATGACGGAACTCCAGAAAAGTCAGTTTTATGCTAATCAGATTATTCTAAACGGATATACTTCACCTATGTCGCTTCCTAATCTTTTGGACAGATATGAAAAAGAATCTGATGATCATCTTATACAGTGGTTAGCAGTTGCAAAGGCATACTATACCTGTGAAGATTACGATAAAGCAAAAGAGGCTATAGATAAATATGATTATTATGGCGGTTTGCAAAATGATACTTACTTTTGGATATCAGGTTTAATATATGAGGCCCTTGGAAATTCCCTGCAAGCAATGCATAGTTACAAAGTCTATATTGAGCAGACTGATGATAAACTTGGATATTTATTAGAAGCGGACATTAGATTCATAAAGGAACGCTATGAAGCTCAGATAAAGATAACTCATAACAACTATATGCTGATTGTCTTGGCGCTATGTGCTGTGATTTTATTGCTGTCATATCTATTGCTCGTGACTAGGATAAAGCGTATCAAAAGAGAGCGTTGTATAGCAGAAGAAAAACTGAAACTGGAATTGAGAGCGATAGAGGCGGAACAAAAAGCTGAAAAGATCCGCTATGATGAAGACATTAAAAAGACCAAAGCAGAAATAGACAAGTACGTAAGTATGTATAATGCGGCTCTTTCAGAAATTGACAATCTGAATGAAGCACTTAAAAGCAACACACTTGACAAGACGAGTAGAAATCTGATTGCTGAGCGTTTGAGTCTTCTAAATAAATTCATAGCCTCTAATATGACTCCAAATTTTTCTGTAGATGCAGCGGAAGAATTAAAGGAATTGATGCAGGATAAGAATTATTTCATTGAATCCACAAGGATATCGTTCTTGATAGAACACCCAAAGTTTGTCGGTTATTTAAAGAAAAGAGGGTTGTCAGATGCTGAAATCGGATATTGCTGTTTATATGCAATGGGATTAAAAGGCAAGGATATTTCATCCTATATGGGTAAGGGACATTATAAATTGAGTAGTGTCATAAGAAAGAAATTTGGTTTGAGCGAGCACGACACGAATCTTGATATCTTTCTTCGTGAAATTCTGGTTGAAACCACCAGATAAAGTTTTCCTTGTATAAAAACTCTTTTCCGCATCTTAACACCCTGACAATCATAGTGTTGTCAGGGTGTTTCTTTTAGATGGCTCCAAACTTACAAAATCCCCCCCATTGATTATCAATTAGTTAGGTGTATGTAAAGGAAAACTATTTATTTTGCGGAATACTATCCGTGACATACTTTTGTGCCATAACTCTTAAACAAACACACAAACGTATGAAACATTTTAGTATTACCCTTATGGCTGTCTTATGCCTGATGTTATCATTGCCAGCAAATGCTGATGACCACAATAGGACTAAGCTGACTATTCGTAACGAAAGTTTTACTGGAATCCGAACTGGTGAAGTATATCGTGATCTGTCCTACTATGTCGCAGTAGAACTTAATCATACCGGACAGCATATTGAAATTTCTCATTTCGGTATAGGAAATGCCGAAATTTACTTATTGGATCATCAAAATAAGGTAGTGGACAACATAACTATTTATGAAGGTACATCAATTGACTACCTTGATATCCCGAAACAATCTGGTTATTATGCCCTAGTAATATGGTCAAACAATTACTATGGTGAGGCATATTTTCAAGTAGAATAATGCAGGGATTCCGAATGAAGGTTACTAGAATCCTTTGTTAGAGTAAGTATAGACCATAAATCAATGTTATGAAACGACTAAAGTTAATATTACTAGTTTTCATTGTATTACCGATATCCGCTATGGCACAGACTGTCATAACTTATAGTTATGATGATGCCGGCAACAGGACTACAAGAACTTCATCGATTGAAGTCACTGCTGTTGCGGAACCACAAGCTGTCACAGAATCAAAAATTCCAGAACTTGATTCCAGACAGGAACTACTTTATTGTAGTAAGGAAATCTATCACGTTTTAAGGTCTGACAATGGTGATATGTCAGGCAAAGAGTTGATTGGTAATCCTTCGGTGCAAAAGTATCAGTTCTTTCTATGCTCCGTTGAGCATCCTGCAATTATATCTCAAGCAATTAATACAAAACAGAAACGAATATATTTACAAAGTCAAGACATTGGTCCACTATACTATTTAACAATAGGTATCCCAAGTCTTATTTCTGCTAGGGTTAATTCATACGATGATCATAATAGAACAATAATGGAACAAGATTGTAATATACGTGCTTTTAAATATTTTAATAAAAATGTGAGTTCTTTTACGTATATGGATGAAAATGGTAATATTACCTCTTCTTGGAATTTTGCTTCAAATCCAATAGTGGGATATGACAGAAGTCAAATGCCAGATTCAGAGCACAATAAAAGCGTACTTCGCAATCGCATTTCTTGGGACATCCGTGTTAATAGAGAGATTAATGGGGTTGAGCCTTCTGTTTTGATGGAACCATCATTAGATACTTTCTACCATGTTGTTTTGTAATTGCATAAATCATATGATATGAAAACAATTATAGTTTTGTTATTATTTATGATATTTACCTCGTGTGCCGACAACACCGGGCATAATAGTATTATATTTATTAATAATACTGATGTACCTATTGATGTATCATATAGTTTGGATTATCCAGATTTAGACCTCGGATCTTACGATATCCACAATAAGCAAGAGCACCAGAGACGTATTATGCCAAACAAAGCGAGCTCTAATCCTTTAATGTTTGGCGATATAAATGCTTCATGGGAAGGTCGCTTCCAGGTTCTTCCTGTTGATACCTTAATTATTCAGGTTTTTGACTCAAGAATTATTGATGAATACATATGGAGTAAGATACGTTCGGATTATATGATTCTTCAACAATACTTTGTGTCATTGGAGAATTTACAATCAGTTGATTGGAGAATTTCATACCCCCCAACACCTGAAATGAAAGACATCAAGATGTGGCCACCGTACGAAGAGGCAATTAAGAACGCAGAGTCATTAAAACCTTAGAAAATGAAAAGACTAAATATTATACTTGTGTCAATCGTGCTTCTTATAGCCGGTATGAATATATCATACGCCCAAGTCGGGATTCGTACTGACCTTGGCGTCGTAGGATATAAGACTACTTGTTTTGATCCCCTGCAGGTATCAAGTACTCCAGGGTTTGCTTTCCAACTTGGAGCAGACTATGACATACATATAAAAAAGAGGTTCTATCTTACTCCTGGACTATACTGGTCATATAGAGCAGCATTGGGTGATTCAACAGTTGAAGGAGTATATGGTTCCGAACTGTTGCAAGAGAATTTTCTAAATGTTCCGATTCACGCAAAATGGAAATTTGACATAAAGCCTGAGAAGTTCGGAATGTACATTTATGTAGGACCGACTTTCTCTTTGGGAATGTCTTCACGTTCTCGTTTTGACTTGATGTCCTCAGGAGTAAATGTGGAAGGAACCTATAACTATTTTAACGGAGAGTCTGATTTTAAAGTACCAGGATTCTCGGGTAGCGTATCTGATGAACTAAATGACATACTTCAGGAAGAATTCGATGCCATTGGATTGAGGTACAGCAGATTTGAAGCAAGACTTGACTGGGGAGTCGGTTTTATAATTAAGGAACATCACGAGATAGTTACCGGTTATGATTTCGGCTTGAACAATAGGGTAAAAGGAGCTCTTGCCGAGAATAATTTTATGAATGCAAGCACTTTGTATATAGGCTATAGGTACAGGTTCGGCAATAAGAATCAGTAGGTATGACAATCAGAAAACTTGATAAGGGACAAGGCCTCCGGGCCTTCTCCCTTCCTGAAATGTTGGTTGTGCTGGTGATAATCGGCATACTTGTGCTGATCGCTCTCCCTAACCTTATGCCTTTGATTTCGAAGGCGAAAGCAATGGAGGCTCAGCAGCAGCTGGCATTCGTGCATACTCTTCAGAAGAGTTACTTCTATACATACTCCAGATATTCGGACAGTCTTGACGAGATCGGGTTCGAACAGCAGCCTCTGGTTACGGAGGAAGGCAACGCAAACTATCGCATCGAGATTGTCGAGGCCGGTGAATCCGGATTCAAGGCTCACGCGGTTTCTGTCGTGGACTTTGACAAGGACGGCCAGTACAACACCTGGGAGATAGACCAGGACAATAAACTGACTGAGGTAGTCCGGGATTAGCCTATGTGGAGTCTTCTATGCATTCCGCCTCTGGCTGCAATGGTCATCAGCGACCTGCGCAGCCGGAGGATAGGAACAGTACATCTTATAATTTTCGGAATCACACTTCTGATGGCCTCTCTTTGGGATTCAGGATGGTGTCAGGTGCTGGTAAATCTCTCGTTCAATCTGCTGGCAGTTCTTTTTCTATCCATATTCCTTTATGGATATTCACGTATCCGGAAGATGAGGCTGGCAGATATGATAGGTGGTGGGGATCTTGCCTTTGCTTTGGCTGCAATGCCGTACCTGGAAATCAGAGAATATGTTCTGTTTCTGATTTCGTCCTGCATCCTCACTCTGGCTGTATGGTGGATGTCAGGCATCAAGGGAAAGAGAAGCAAGGATATTCCACTTGTGACTGGGATGGGAGCGTATTTTGGAGTAGTGATTCTTTATAGGACAATAACAGTTCTCATTTAGCGATGAACCAAACGAAAGTTTCTACGGAAGCCTTGCAGTTGCTCACCGGCGACGAGGCCTTCCACTACCGTCTTGTGCCCTATGAGGTCGATCCCGATGCGAATCTCTATTGTTTCAGCGACAAGGATCAGGATTATGATGCCATCATTCACGAGATTGCCATAGTCTATGGCTTTGTCGTACGCCCCTGGCCTATCCCGTCAGATGAACTGACTCAGATGCTCGGCACCTACTACCGACAGTCGGAGCCGGATGAAGTGTCCGGCCTCAGCCCGGACCTTGATTTTGTGGCGAAACTGATTGAGGAAGCCTACAGACTGCAGGCGAGTGATATACATATAGAACCTTCAGAACACAAGTGTCGTGTGAGATTCAGGATTGACGGACGGTTGATCGAGAGGCATATCATCAAGCAGAGTGAGTATCCCGGACTTGTGAACAGGATCAAGATTATGTCAAACCTTGACATCTCGGAGAAGAGACTGCCACAGGACGGCAGGATAATGTATTCGCACGGAGAAATCAAGTTTGATATAAGGACTTCTGTTATGCCTGTGAATCACGGCGAGAAGATAGTCCTGCGACTTCTTGCAAGAGGAGGCACTCATCTGACTTTACCGGAACTCGGCCTTGATGAAAGGCAGATGGCCGACTATATCGCCTCCATATCAAAACCTCACGGTCTGATACTTATCAGCGGACCTACCGGCTCGGGAAAGAGTACTACGCTCTACGCCACTTTGGAGCGTCTCAATCGGGTTGACAACAATATCCTGACTATAGAAGATCCGATAGAGTATACTCTTGAGGGAGTGAGTCAGGTTCAATTGAAGGAAGAGATAGGACTTACATTCCCTGTCGCCCTCAGGACATTCCTACGCCAGGACCCGGATATAATAATGCTT
>JAGAIM010000124.1 GCA_017626555.1 Bacteroidales bacterium | reverse complement strand
TTATTCACACGAAGTGCAGCAGATGTGCTGCGTAAAGAAGGGACCTAACCACGGTCCGGCTCCAATTCCTGAAGAAGGAAAGTGGGTAAAATCAAAGCAGATTACTGATATCTCAGGCCTTACACACGGTATCGGCTGGTGTGCACCTCAGCAGGGTGCCTGCAAACTGACCCTCAATGTCAAGGAAGGTATCATCCAGGAGGCTCTCGTAGAGACAATCGGCTGCTCAGGTATGACTCACTCTGCCGCTATGGCATCTGAGATTCTCCCTGGCAAGACTCTCCTCGAGGCTCTCAACACAGACCTCGTATGCGACGCTATCAACACTGCAATGCGCGAACTCTTCCTCCAGATCGTTTACGGACGTACCCAGTCAGCATTCTCTGAGGGTGGTCTTATGATCGGTGCAGGTCTTGAGGATCTCGGAAAGGGACTTCGTTCACAGGTTGGTACACTCTACGGTACTCTCGCAAAGGGTCCTCGTTACCTAGAGATGGCAGAGGGTTACATCAAGACTCTTGCACTCGACAAGAATGATGAGATCTGCGGATACCAGTTCGTACACCTCGGACGCTTTATGGACCTCATCAAGAAGGGCGTTGACGCTAACGAGGCTCTCAAGCAGGTAACAGGAACATACGGTCGATTCTCTGAGGAGGCCGGTGCAGTTAAATACATTGACCCACGTCACGAATAATAAGGAGGAAAGACAATATGATTAGAGAAGTAAAATTCGAAAGCCAGGATCGTCGTATCAACCAGATCCTCGCAGTTCTCAACGAGAACGGTATCGCTTCCATCGAGGAGGCAAACGCAATCTGCGATCAGTATGGTCTCGATCCTTATATGACTTGTGAGGAGACTCAGCCAATCTGCTTCGAGAACGCAAAGTGGGCATACGTAGTAGGATGTGCGATCGCTCTCAAGAAGGGTTGCAAGAACGCAGCAGAGGCAGCAGAGGCTATCGGTCTCGGCCTTCAGGCATTCTGTATCCCTGGTTCAGTTGCTGACGACCGTAAGGTAGGTCTCGGCCACGGTAACCTCGCAGCAATGCTCCTCCGTGAGGAGACAAAGTGCTTCGCATTCCTCGCAGGTCACGAGTCATTCGCAGCAGCAGAAGGTGCTATCAAGATCGCAGCCAAGGCTGACAAGGTTCGCAAGGAGCCTCTCCGCGTGATCCTTAACGGTCTCGGTAAGGACGCTGCTCAGATCATCGCACGTATCAACGGTTTCACATACGTACAGACTGAGTTCGACTACTTCACCGGTGAACTCAAGGAAGTACGCCGCATCCCTTACAGCGACGGTCCACGCGCAAAGGTCAACTGCTACGGTGCAGACGACGTACGCGAGGGTGTAGCAATTATGTGGCACGAGGGTGTTGACGTATCCATCACAGGTAACTCAACCAACCCAACCCGTTTCCAGCACCCAACAGCAGGTACTTACAAGAAGGAGCGCGTGCTCGCAGGCAAGCCATACTTCTCAGTAGCATCAGGTGGTGGTACAGGCCGTACACTTCACCCAGACAATATGGCAGCAGGTCCAGCATCATACGGTATGACCGACACTATGGGCCGTATGCACTCTGACGCTCAGTTCGCAGGATCATCATCAGTTCCAGCACACGTTGAGATGATGGGATTCCTCGGCATCGGTAACAACCCTATGGTAGGTTGTACAGTTGCTTGCGCTGTTGACGTTGCTACTGCGCTGAATAAGTAATCGTAAACTGTCATCCTGAGCGCAGCGAAGGATCTTTTACAGAATACATTACAGAGACATCCTTTCGAGGGTGTCTCTTTTTTATTGGTATCTTCCCGTCCAGAAAAACACCCCTTTTCTTGGCCGCCGATATCGAAAACACCTTCCTGGCCATAAATACAGCCTTTTTTCTGGCCTCTGACCTTCATTTCCGCTCCCAATGAGCGACCTGTTTCCGATAGGCCGCAGATAGTAACAAAAACCACTCCGAAGAGTGGCTGCAATAAGGCTGATTCTCTGGGCTCCGGTTACACATTGGACATAGAAAATACATATACGGAAATACACTTCTGTGATGCCATAGAAGTCATTATTTATGAAAATGGCGATATACTTGAAATCCGGCTCAGAAAGTGAGGATTCTGTTACCATATAATACAGAGTTGACAAAAGCGACTTTTGAAGACGCATCTTAGGCAAACCTGCAAGGCCATATTTAACGGCAGACCATCGATTTAGAAGATGTCTCTGCCCTTTATATATCACAAGTAGTGCAACCCATTGAGCGGAAAATCACTCTCCAACAGCCTTCCAGCCGCTCAATGGTATCATTTCCCTACCCATTGAGCGGCCGGAACGTATTTCCGCGCACATTTTCCGCTCAATGGTAAGCATATACGACTGCTGCCACTCTGATTTGTCTGCCGAAAACACAAAACTTCCGCATCTTTTTGCTAAATTTGTCACCGCCTCGGCCGCAACTTTGGTCGGGAAGAAAGTTATTACACATATAGAGACAAGGAACCATACAAGAACTACATCGTTAAAGGGGAATAACTTTTGAATACTAAATTTGTATGATGAAAATAGGAGACAGAATGCCGGATTTCGAGGTACTTGACCAGAACGGCAATGTGGTGAGCAGCAAGGATCTCATCGGGAAAAAGACGGTGGTATATTTCTATCCGAAGGACAATACAAGCGGATGTACGGCAGAGGCTTGCAATCTGCGTGACAATTATGATGCACTGCAGGCGCAAGGGTACAATATCGTTGGCGTGAGCCGCGACAGTGCTGCTTCACACAGCCGGTTTGCGGCGAAGCACGGGCTCCCTTTCACCCTTCTTGCGGATACTGACACTCAGATGCTTAAGTCGTTCGGTGCGTGGGGCGAGAAGAAAATGTACGGGAAGACGGTCGAGGGCACACTGAGGCGGACATTCATATTTGACGAAAATGGCATTCTCGTCAGAATAATAGAAAAAGTGGATACGAAGGATCACGCCTCGCAGATCCTTGCCTGAATCTTGTGCTGGTGGGGTATAGCGCTGGAAATCAGAGTATTATAGAGTCTATGATAGGGTAGATTTCCTCCTCCGCAGTGTATGGATGTATGATGAAATACGGATTGCCGGTGAGCATCGCAGAAAGATTGGTCTTGGTGCGGTCGTAGAAAATATGACAAGGCTTTCCGATCTTTTCCGCGTATGCCAGTTCGTAGCCGACACCGAGTGACGGGCAGGTGCATTCCGCAATCAGAACGTCGCTCTCTCTGAGCCAGGCCATATCCTGGTCATAAATCTCAATATCCCTCTTCCCCTGTTCCAGAAGGTTGAGGTGCGGACTTCCGATGTGCTCTGTCAGCACGACGGAAGTTTTCTGCATATATCCGATCAGTCTTGCATAAAGTTCCGCGTCTATTCTTCCGCCGCGGATGGAGCCGGCAAAATATATCTTCTTCATAATCTTGAACATTCTGCTGCAAATATACAATTTAATCACGATTACCCGTTGGGGAAGACGGGATTCGCCGAGACTCGCTGTGCGATAGTGGGGATGAGGCAGGTAATAGGCGAGACACCTTGGACGAAAAAACGCCTCTCTACATCGTAGAAAGGCATTTTCTTTGGTGGGAGCAGAGGGAGTCGAACCCCCGACCCTCTGCTTGTAAGGCAGATGCTCTAAACCAACTGAGCTATGCTCCCTTGTTTCGTTTGAGGATTGCAAAGGTAGGTATTTTTTCGGAATCTCCAAATTTTTTCTGAAATTTTTCTTTTGGCATCAATGTGGAGAGAAAGCAAATGCAAAACATTGATTTATTACGTATAAATCACTATCTTTGCGCATTACAATGGGGATGTTTTGGTTTTGACAGCATCAGACATTGGATGGTAAGCACGCCGGGCGTGGGAGGTTTGCCCGTTAATCTCAGCCTTCGAACAATTAGTTGGCAACAACTCATACGCACTCGCTGCGTAGTCTGCTAAGCACACTACCTTAATCCGCGGGGTCAAGGCTACCTCGCCGACGAGTATCCCTCCAGCCTTTAGGCCGGTTATGGCTGGAACCCGGGGTATCATCCAAACCGGATGCACGGAGCGACTCCTTTAAACTCCGCCAAGACTTAAAGGATAAGCGCACGATGGCCTGTCATCCGGCAGCCGTGCGTCGAAAACCAAAGGACGACTAAGCGTGTAGAAAGCCGCCTGGTGCGGTGTTTGGACGGCGGTTCGAGTCCGCCCATCTCCACAAAACAAGGATATAATGTGTGTGAAAAACGAGATTAAACCCTGCTGGTATGCCATCAGAGTGACGTATGGACGCGAAAAGAAGTTCTGCGCCTCTCTTGGAGAATCCGGAATGGAGACCTTTGTACCGGCTGTTTCCAATCTCTGTTTTGTAAAGACTTTCAAAGAACAACTGGATGCCCTGATGCGCGATATGGGGGAGGCTTGTCCTGCAAGATATATGTGGGACAGGGCTACACGAAAACCCATCATCGTGCCGGACAAGGCAATGGAGGACTTCATCACAATCAGTAAACTGATGGCGGATGAGGCTCTCTACCTCAACGACATTTCTGCCCGCCTTCGTGAAGGACAGAAAGTGAGAGTGAAGGCCGGCCCTTTCGAGGGCGTGGAAGGCGTAGTGATGAGAGTGAAGCGCTCGCGCAGAGTAGTTGTCGAACTGCCGGGAGTGCTGGCCGTGGCGACCACCTACATCAAGCCTTCCGATCTGGAAATTCTTTGAACTCTTTCGAATTAACTATAAATATTGTATCTTTGTAGATACATCTGGAAATGCTGAATTGTACTTGCTGCTGGATAGCGCAAATCGATTTAGCCTTAGGCAAGGCTACTCTGAAAGTGCCCCGACGCGCGAGGATATAGTATCCCTCGTGTGTCCCTTGTTATTGTGTGTTGTTACCTAAAACGACTTGAAAATGAATGGAATAGAAAATCTTGTGTCGAAACTTCGTCTTGACAGATTCTTCAGTTCAAAACTGATTCTTGCTATAGACCTTATCGTGTCTGTGGCATCATCTATATTCACTTTGATGTTTGTGAGACTGATGCTCTCCGGAGCCGACTATTCGGGAAGATTTATGGCAGTGTGGATCATCCTTTCGCTGATCCTCTCGTTTGTCTGCTTCTTTGTCCTCAGAACCTACCGGACCATCATCAGGCACTCTACTCTCAAAGAGTTTGCCAAAATCTGCGTCGCATCCTTCTTCAAATCCTTGTCGGTAGGATGCTTAATGATGCTCCTCTCGTTCCAGAGTGCATATTACGCCCTTCTCATCATCCTCGATATGTTCGTTACCATCGTGCTCCTCCTCCTGGTAAGAGTGGCAATGATCGTGATGTACGACATACTTCGCGAAAAGGTAGTGTCTTCGCGCAAACGACTCAATATAATGGTCTATGGCACTGATGACAAGGCAGTTGCAGCAGTGAAACGCCTTGCCAACTCTCCGCACTACCAGGTGGCCGGCTACCTCGACTACGGCCGCAGGCTCAAAGGACAGAACATCGACGGAGTAAAGATATATTTCTTTGACAATAAGGATGATATCGACCTTTTCAGAGACAAATTCTTTGTTGACGCAGTGCTATTCTCCAGAGAAGAAGATGTCAAGAAGGAATCAGAACGTCTCGTGGCATTCTGCCAGGAAGCCAAGGTAAAGGTGCTTCTGGCTCCGAGCATTGATGAAGTCATCGATGGCAAGGTTATGAAATCAAGCATCCGCGAAGTCAAGATCGAAGACCTCCTCGGAAGAGACGAGATAAAGATCTCGATGGATGAGATAGTCCGCAACTTCAGGCATAAGACCATTATGGTCACCGGAGCGGCAGGCTCCATCGGATCCGAACTCTGCCGCCAGTTGGCCTCATTCGACCCAGAGTGTCTTGTCCTCTTCGACAACGCTGAGACCCCTATGCACAGCCTCCGCCTCGAACTCGAAGAAAGGTACCCTAAACTCGAGTTCGTTCCGGTCATCGGAGATGTGCGCCAGCCCGCCCGCCTCGACTACGCATTCCGCAAATGGCGTCCTGACGTGGTATTTCACGCGGCGGCCTACAAACACGTCCCCCTGATGGAGGAAAACCCTTGCGAAGCAGTCCAGGTCAACGTGGCAGGATCAAGGAATGTCGCAGACAAATGCATCGAATATGATGTGGACAAAATGGTGATGATATCCACCGACAAGGCAGTCAACCCGACCAACATAATGGGATGCACAAAGCGTCTCGCCGAAATATATGTGCAGTCGCTCGGACTCGCTATGGAAAAAGGAGAGAAGGCAGGCAAGACCAGATTCGTGACCACACGTTTCGGTAACGTCCTCGGCAGCAACGGCTCCGTGATCCCGAGATTCCGTGAGCAGATAGCAAAGGGAGGCCCAGTCACAGTGACCCACCCTGAGATCACCCGCTTCTTTATGACCATCCCTGAGGCCTGCCGCCTCGTGATGGAAGCAGCCACAATGTCCACAGGCAACCAGATCTTCGTCTTTGATATGGGAGAATCTGTCAAGATCGACACCCTTGCACGAAGAATGATCACTCTTGCCGGATTCGAACCGGACAAGGACATCGCCATCGAGTATTCAGGTCTCCGTCCGGGCGAGAAACTCTATGAAGAAGTCCTCTCCAACGCAGAAAACACCCTCCCAACATCTCACGACCGCATCCGCATCGCCAAGGTAAGGGAATACGGTTATGAGGATGCCGCAGCGGTTATGCGGGAACTTGAAACCCTCGCTCGCGCTGTCGAAATACCTGATATGGTGAAACTTATGAAAAGAATAGTGCCGGAATTCGTCTCGATGAATTCCCGATATGAAAAATACGATACAGTACATCAGGAAACAAGTAACTAAAGAATATGACAAAGAAATTATTGATTATCATTACGATGGCCTTTGCCTTCGCCCTTGCAGCGGTGCCGGCTAAAGCCCAGATGAGTGACGATGCCGTGATCGCATACGTCAAGGACGGAATGGCGACGGGCAAGTCGCAGAACGATATGATCAAGGAACTTGCCGCTGCTGGCGTGACCAAGGAACAGGCCGAAAGGATCAAGCAGTCAATGGAAAAAGATCAGACCGGCCAGACTGACGCAGTCAAGGTGGCAGGAGCACAGGAAAGGCAGAGGCGTGTGAACCAGGGAGTCCTCGAGACCGAGGCAGGAAGTATGGACGTGATTGCAGCCGATATTGCGGAGCAGAATGGCGAGGAAGAAGAATCAGCCAAGGATATCTTCGGCCAGACCATATTCACTAATCGAAACCTGACCTTTGCTCCGAGTGCCAATCTTCCCACTCCGATCAACTACCGTCTCGGCCCGGGAGATGAAGTCATTATCGACATCTGGGGCACCAACCAGGCCACTATCCGTCAGACCATCTCTCCGGAAGGCTATATCAATATCCCTGACATCGGACTTGTCAACCTCAACGGTATGACTGTCAAGGAGGCTGATGCATATATGCGTCGCAAACTCAGTCAGATTTATTCCGTGGATGGAGCGGATGCAAGTTCCGACATCAAACTCACTCTCGGCAACATCAGGACAATCCAGGTGAACCTTATGGGCGAACTCGAAGTACCTGGCACCTACAGCCTATCGTCCTTTTCAAACCTCCTCCACGCCGTGTATAGAGCAGGAGGCGTAAGCCCTATCGGTTCTCTTCGCGACATACAACTCATCCGTAACGGAAAGAAATATGCCACAGTCGATCTTTACGAACTCATCCTTAAAGGACAGGCACCTGACAACCTCATCCTTGAGGAAGGCGACATCGTCATCGTCCCTCCATATAAGCAACTTGTCGATATCGATGGAAGCGTAAAGCGTCCTATGTATTATGAAATGAAGGACGGGGAGACAGTGCAGGACATCATCAATTATGCCGGCGGATTCTCAGGCGATGCCTATAAGGAAAATGTGCGAATCGTACGCCAGAACGGCCGTGAGTATCAGGTGTTTACAGTCGAGGCTCCGCAGTATGACGAATTCATCCTCAAAGACGGCGATGCCATCACAGTCGGCACTATGATTGACCGTTATGAGAACAGACTCGAAATCAAAGGAGCGGTCTATCGTCCCGGCATCTATCAACTCGGCGACGACATCAACACCGTATCCCAACTCATCAGAAAGGCTGACGGCCTCAAAGGTGATGCATTCACCAACCGCGGACTTCTGCACAGAGAACGTGAAGACCTCACTCTCGAAGTGATTCCTCTCGACATCAAGGCCATCCTTGACGGCACTGCTGAGGATATCGCTCTCAAAAGAAACGACATCGTTTATATAGCAAGCGTACACGAACTCAAGGATATCGGAACAATCACCATAGAAGGAGAGGTTGCAAGGCCTGGCACCTTTATTTTCGAAGACAACACCTCTTTGGAAGACATCATTATGCAGGCGGGAGGTCTTCTCGAGTCGGCATCCACAGTCAAGATCGATGTAAGCCGAAGAATCAAGGATCCGGCTGCGATGGTCCAGCCTGAGAGTATTGCAGATGTGTTCTCATTCTCATTCAAGGATGGTTATATAATCGACGGTGATCCGGGATTCATCCTCCAGCCATACGACTATGTCTATGTCCGCAAGAGCCCGGGCTATCAGGCTCAGGGACGAGTCACAGTAAGCGGAGAGGTTATGTTCCCAGGAGAATATGTCCTCACGAGCAAGGCTGAAAGACTATCTGACCTTGTGGCAAGAGCCGGTGGACTCAACCAATGGGCGTATGTTAGGGGAGCACGTCTTATCCGTCACACTCTTGCAGAGGAACGCAACAGAACAAGAGCAGGTATGGTGGTAATCACCTCAGGAAGGGATAGCGTAAACGTAGAGAATCTTGACCTTGACGACCAGTACAGTGTCGGTATCGACCTTGAGGCTGCCCTTGCAAACCCAGGAAGTGAGGCAGACCTTGTGCTTAGAAGAGACGACATACTCCTTATTCCGGAATATATCAATACTGTAAAGATCTCCGGTAACGTTATGTATCCGAATGTGGTGGGCTACAACTCCAATATGACTGTGCGAGACTATGTGGAGCAGGCCGGAGGCTACGGTTACCGTCCTAAACGCAGCAAGGCCTACGTCATTTATATGAACGGAACCATAGCCAGGGCACGATCCCATTCGAGAGGAGTCGTAGAGCCGGGATGCGAGATAGTCATACCTCAGAAACGAGACAAGGAGTCGAAACTCTCCGAGATTATGAGCGTCGCAACCACATCATCATCAATAGCAACAATGCTCGCAACCATTTACAATATAATCAAGTAACTATGCAGGACAACACTATACAACCTTACCAGGAAGAGCAGGAGATAGATATAATGGAACTTATCTCCAAATTGTGGAAAGGAAGAAAAAAGATCATACATTGGTGCATTGTAGGTGCTGTAGTAGGCCTCGTGGCCGGATTCAGCATCCCAAAGACTTATAAGGCAGGTGTAACACTCGCTCCAGAGACCCAGCAACGTATGGGCTCGGGAGTGAGTTCCATCGCCTCTATGATGGGAGTGAGCCTCGACAACAGCGTCGATGCCATAGATTATGAGATGTATCCCGACGTAGTGAAGTCAACTCCTTTCCTTTTCAATCTTCTTGACCTTCAGGTCAGAACCAAAGACGGACAGATCGATACCACTCTCAAAGCATATATCCTCGACCATCAGAAGCAGCCTTGGTGGAACCACGTTATCAATGCTCCTTTTAAGGCTCTTGGATGGGCTATCTCTCTTGTCTCCTCAAAGGATGAAGAGGAAGAACTCTCTACCGAGGTAGAACTTGATATTTATAATCTGCCGAAGAAAGAAAGGTCGGTAATAAAATATCTGTCTAAAAATATTGTCGTTACTGTTGACAAAAAGACAGGTAAAACCCAGATGTCTCTTGAGATGCAGGATCCAGAAGTAGTAGCCACGGTTATGAATGCAGTGGTGAATAATCTTAAGACATATATGTCGAATTACCGTACCTCCAAGGCGCGTCAGGATGTCGATAACCTTACAGTGATCTGTGAAGAACGTAAAGAAGATTATTATGAGGCTCAGAAAGCATACGCAAAATATGCCGATTCCAACAAAAGCGTTATCCGCCAGAGTGCTGAGGCTGAACGTAACCGTCTCCAGCAGGAAATGAATCTTGCCTATCAGGTCTATTCCCAGGTTGCCACCCAACTTGAAGGTGCCCGCATAAAAGTCCAGCAGGCAAAGCCAGTATTTGCTATTCTCGATCCCGTAACCGTGCCTCTTAAGAGGGCGGCTCCAAGCAAGGCTAAACTTCTCGTCATTTTCACATTCCTTGCCGGCTGCTGTGCTGCCGCCTGGATACTTTTCGGAGAGGACTTCTGGAAGAAATTTAAAGAAAATCTGAAATAATGAAAGGAATCGTATTGGCAGGAGGAAGCGGCACACGGCTTTACCCCATTACAAAGGGCATATCCAAGCAATTGATGCCTATTTATGACAAACCGATGGTTTATTACCCAATTTCGGTGTTGATGCTTGCGGGCATACGCGACATACTGATAATCTCCACTCCATACGATTTGCCAGGCTTCAAGAGGCTTCTTGGCGACGGAAGCGACTATGGAGTTAATTTCAGTTATGCTGAGCAGCCTTCTCCGGACGGACTGGCTCAGGCATTTACAATAGGCGCTGATTTCATTGGCGAAGATAGCGCCTGTCTGGTGCTTGGTGATAACATTTTCCACGGCGCCGGTTTTACAAAAATGCTTACAGAAGCCGTCAGGACTGCAGAAGAAGAAAATAAAGCGACGGTGTTCGGTTATTGGGTAAATGATCCTGAAAGATACGGCGTTGCTGAGTTTGACCAATACGGCAATTGCCTTAGCATAGAAGAAAAGCCTGCCCAACCTAAATCAAATTATGCTGTTGTAGGACTTTACTTCTATCCTAACAAAGTCGTCGATATTGCAAAGAATATAAAGCCTTCCGCTCGTGGAGAATATGAAATCACCACGGTAAACCAGCAATTCCTTGCTGACGGAGAACTGAAAGTGCAGACGTTAGGACGCGGCTTTGCCTGGCTTGACACCGGCACGCACGACTCTCTCTCCGAAGCCTCCACATATATTGAAGTACTTGAAAAACGTCAGGGACTGAAGGTGGGTTGTCTCGAAGGTATTGCATACCGTCAGGGATGGATAACAGAAGAGAGAATGCGCGAATTGGCTCAGCCTATGCTCAAGAACCAATACGGTCAGTATCTTCTCAGAGTAATTGATGAAGTAAAACAGACCGGTAATCCTAATTTAGGATAAAATATGAACATACTAGTGACAGGTGCCAACGGCCAGTTGGGAAACGAAATGCGTATTCTGGCTGAAGAAAGCCAAGATAATTACATCTTTACAGATGTTAATAAGGTTGAAGGTGTAGAAACAACATATCTGGATATCACAGACCTCGATGCCATCAGGACGATCGTAAAGGAACATAATGTTAATACTATTGTCAATTGTGCGGCGTGGACAAATGTGGATGGAGCCGAAGACCCAGAGATGTACGGGTTGGTTGAAAAACTCAATGCTACAGCCCCAGAGAACCTTGCTAAGGCGATGACGGAGGTCGGGGGCTTACTGGTTCATATCTCAACTGACTACGTTTTTGGAGCAGAATCATACAACACTCCTTGCAAAGAGGATCAGACAGGCACTCCAACCGGAGTCTATGGATTGACAAAACTTCACGGAGAACAAAAGATAATTGCTACGGGTTGCAACTATGTGATCATCCGTACGGCCTGGCTCTACAGTGAGTTCGGAAAGAACTTCTGCAAGACGATGATGAACCTTACAGCAACCAAGCCAGAACTGAAAGTAGTCTTTGACCAGGTAGGAACCCCAACCTACGCCTTGGATCTTGCCAAAGCCATTACTATTGTATTGGCGGATTATTCTCAATCTGTCATTTCGACCGAGCGTCAGCGAGTGGAGAAATCTTTATACTCAAAATCAGGCATATACCACTACTCCAACGAAGGAGTATGCTCCTGGTTCGACTTCACCAAAATGATTGCAGAATACAACGGAACCACAGCCTGCAAAGTTCAGCCTTGCTATAGCAGCGATTTTCCGAGCCCTGTAAAAAGGCCATCATACTCTGTCTTGGATAAGGCAAAAATCAAATCAGTATTTGGTGTTGAGGTTCCATACTGGACAGACTCCCTTAAAAAGTGTATAAACAATTTAAAATAAACGTCTGCTGTCATTTCGACCGAACGAAACTTTTTCTGTCATTTCGACCGAGCAAAGCGAGTGGAGGAATCTATAAAACTAGAAATCAATGAAAAGAAACATAGTAATCACCGGCGGCGCCGGTTTCATCGGCAGTCACGTAGTTCGCCTGTTCGTCAACAAATATCCTGAGTACAATATCATCAATCTCGATAAGTTGACATACGCTGGTAACCTAGCCAATCTGAAGGACATTGAGGATAAACCAAACTATAGGTTCGTCAAGATGGATATCTGCGACTTTGAGGCTTTCTATCAATTGATGCAGGATGAAAAGATCGATGGAATCATTCATCTTGCAGCAGAGTCGCACGTGGATCGTTCGATCAAGGATCCTTTTACATTTGCCCGTACAAACGTGATGGGAACCCTTTCCCTCCTTCAGGCCGCAAAACTTTATTGGGAGTCTCTGCCAGAAAAATATGAAGGCAAACGTTTCTACCACATAAGCACCGACGAAGTCTATGGTGCTCTGACAATGAACCATCCGGAAGGTATCGAGCCTCCATTCAAGACAGTGGCTTCCTCTGAGGGGCACAAAGCATACGGAGACGACTTCTTCTATGAGACTACTAAGTATAACCCGCACTCTCCATATTCAGCAGCGAAGGCATCATCGGATCATTTCGTCCGTGCATACCACGACACCTACGGAATGCCGACCATCGTCACCAACTGCTCCAACAACTACGGTCCATACCAGTTCCCGGAGAAGTTGATACCTCTGTTTATCAACAACATCCGCAACCGTAAACCACTTCCGGTGTATGGAAAAGGCGAGAATGTACGTGACTGGCTGTATGTGGAGGACCACGTAAGAGCGATCGACCTTATCTTCCACGAAGGCAAGATTGCAGAGACCTATAATATAGGTGGATTCAACGAATGGAAGAACATCGACCTGATCAAGGTGATGATCAAGACTGTGGATAAGATTCTCGGAAATCCTGAGGGGCATTCACTCGACCTTATCACATACGTCACTGACCGTCTCGGCCACGATGCACGCTATGCTATCGATAGCACCAAACTTCAGAAAGAACTTGGTTGGGAGCCAAGCCTGCAGTTTGAGGAAGGTATCGAGAAAACAGTGAGATGGTATCTTGATAACCAGGAGTGGATGGATCATATTACTTCAGGGGAGTATGAGAAGTACTATGAAGAGATGTATAAAGGACGTTAATTATTACTATGGCAGACAATAATCAAGATCCTAATAATGCGCCTAACAAGTTTGTAGGTATCCCAATTGAAGAATTGGTGGCTGCTCCTTTGGTTGCTGTATGCGATTCTCAGAAGAAACTTGCTCAGTCTGCATACGAATTTATGACAGAGATCGGTTTCAATGATGAAGGCAAGACCCGTATGGTCGAGTTTAATCTTCAGAGACCTATTCAAGGGGCATCGCAACCTCAGGATATAAAGGTTCAGGTTCCGTTCCTTGGACTGGTTCCGCTTCCAAATCTCCTGATTGATGATGTGCAAGTTGATTTTCAGACGGAGGTTACAACTACTGAAACCTCAGAAGAGAAGTCTGCCAGTGAGGGGAGTACTAATGCCAATGCAAATTTTAAGTTTGGCTGTTTTGGTGGTGGCTCTGTGAATGTAAGCGGTAAGGTGTCTTCTTCACGTGAGAATACACGCTCAACCAACCAGACAGCCAAATATCAGGTGTATGTGTCAGCGCGTCAACAGAGACAGACAGAAGGTCTGAGTAAGTTGATGGATATCATGGCTTCTTGTGTGGAGCCGTTGCCGGGGAATAAAGAGTAGAGTTGGTGATGACAATAATTGATAAACTTTATGCGGATCCCTCGTTTTTCCCTACACTTGCGAATGATTTATCAATTCGTGCACGGCGCGATAATGTTGTAACACAACATTGTTTTGGAGGAAAGTTTTGTACCTATGGTGCGTCACATACATTTAATGGATTAAAGGTCCAAGCTGTTTTTTGGGATGAGGCGACCAAAAAAATTGCTATTTATCCAGTCCTGAATGATGCTATAAGTTTTAATTTCTCAGGTTGTATCATGGCTCGTTTTAGGATCTGCGAAACTTATTATGTTGCACATATTCACACTGATAGATGTCAGGACTTGGATTGTAGGAAGGCTTGGGCAGATTTTGTTCTTAAAAATGAGAATATTATTGATGAACTGATAATGTTCAAACCCGGTTCAGAGGTAACTGGGTCTTTGAATGGAAAATGTCATGGAATTATTACCCGAAATGGACAATGTTATACAATAAGGACTGCCCCTAATACTCGTAATTGCAGTAGTATTTATTTGCATAGACAAACTAAGAAGAGAGTAGAAGATTACAAAGAGATCTTAGAATTAGCACATAATCAATATGATGAAGAAAGCTTTCAACAAATGAAGAAAGGATGGAAATCATATTGGACGTGGGGAAGAGTATTTTATGACAATCTCAGTGCAAGCGAAACAGATGATCAAATTGGCGGCGGTTCGTGCTGTATTCTGATTTAGGATTTATAAAAGAATTTATTTTAGTCAAAATCACATGGTCAGAAAGGTTGTGGTCGACAAAGGGCATAGCCCATGACTATAATAGCTTTGTGACAAAAATGCCAAAGATGTATAGCAGCGAAGATTTAGAGAAATTCGACTTCGATTACCAGACTGAATGGATGCTGCAAGGGATATTATCCAGACTTATTGTTCGAGAAACATTGTTCCTATCTATGTCATTGATATAAATTTAAATCCTATTAACTGGTTGAGCCGGATACATAGGCTCCCATATATTGTTAGAACTATATAATGCAGGTCATTCCGCTGTGGTAGTGGATAACTTGAGTAATAGTAATCCGTTTTCTTTGGGGAGGGTTGCAAAAATTATTGGAGTTGAGGCGATTCCGTTTTATGAGGTATATATTAGGGATTGTGCTGGTATTGAGAGGGTGTTTGCTGAGCATAAGTTTGATGCATGTATCCATTTTGCAGGTCTCAAAGTTGTAGGAGAGAGTGTGGAGAAGCCTCTTAAGTACTACGATAATAACATTGCAGGAACTCTTGTTTTAGTTTAGGTAATGAGAAACCATGGTTGCAAAAACATTATCTTCAGCAGTAGTGTTACAGTATATGGAGATCCAGTTGAGATTCCAATTACTGAGAATTGTCCAAAAGGTGTTTGTACCAATCCTTATGGCTGGACTAAAAGTATGCTTGGGCAGGTGTTAATTGATGTTCAGGAGGCAGATAATGAATGGAATGTAGTTATACTCCGTTATTTCAACCCTGTAGGTACTCATGCATACGGTTGAATAGGTGAGAACCCGAACGGTATTCCAAACAACCTCATGCCTTATATCACTCAGGTTGCTGTAGGTAAGAGAACTGAACTTGGAGTGTTCGGTAATGACTATCCGACTCATGATGGTACCGGTGTGAGGGATTATATCCATTTTGTGGATCTTGCAAGGGGTCATGTGGCTGCGTTGAAGGCGATTGAAAGAACTTGTGGAGTTGGTATCTATAATATGGGTACAGGCTATGGCTATAGTGTGCTTGATATGGTTAATGCTTTTGTAAAGATTAACGGTGTTGAGGTTCCATATAGTATTAAGCTTCGTAGAGTTGGAGACATTGCTACTTGTTATTGTGATCCTGCGAAAGCTAAGATTGAGCTTGGTTGGGAGGCACAGTATGGTATTGAGGAGATGGTCCGAGATAGTTGGAAGTGGCAGAGGGGGAATCCGGAGGGGTATAGGTAAACTGTATTGGATCAATGTTTAAAGAAAATTAAAATACACTATATGAAAAAAGTTATGCTAGTCTTCGGCACAAGACCAGAAGCAATCAAAATGTGCCCGCTCGTGAAGGAATTTCAGAAACGAGCTGATGAATTTGAAACTATCGTATGTGTAACCGGTCAGCACAGAGAGATGCTGGATCAGGTGCTCAAGATTTTTGAGGTGACACCTGATATTGACCTTAACATTATGAAGCAGGGTCAGGACTTGACAGATGTGACAGTACGTATTCTCAATGGTATGCGTGACGTATTCAAGGAGTGTCGTCCTGATGTAGTGCTTGTTCATGGTGACACTACTACTTCTACAGCAGCTGCTCTTGCAGCATTCTATGCTCAGATTCCTGTAGGCCACGTAGAGGCAGGTCTTCGTACACACAATATTTATAGTCCATGGCCAGAGGAGATGAACCGTCAGGTGACAGGTCGTATTGCTACTTACAACTTCTCTCCAACACCTCTTTCAGAGAGGAACCTCATCGAGGAGAAGGCAATGGGACAGATTTTCGTGACAGGTAATACAGTGATTGATGCCCTGCATATGGTTGTTAATAAATTGAGGAATGATGAAGTTCTTGCCAAGGAGCAGGATGCAGTTCTTCTCAATGCTGGTTACGATGTAACACGTTTAACAGACGGAAAGAAGCTTGTGCTTATCACTGGTCATAGACGTGAAAACTTTGGTGATGGCTTCATACGTATGGTGACTGCTATGAAGGATCTTTCTGAGAAATATCCGGAAGTTGACTTCGTTTACCCGATGCACTTGAATCCTAACGTGCGTAAGCCTATACATGAAGTGTTTGGAGAAGATCTTACTCGTCCTAACTTCTTCTTCATTGAGCCACTCCAGTATCTTGAGTTCGTTCACTTGATGTCTAAGGCTACTATCGTTCTTACAGATTCCGGCGGAATTCAGGAAGAAGCTCCAGGTCTTGGCAAGCCAGTGCTTGTGATGCGTGATACTACCGAGCGCCCAGAGGCTTTGGAGAGCGGTACTGTACATCTTGTGGGTACTGACTATGATAAGATTGTAAATGAGGTGAGCACACTCCTTGAGGATGCTGAGGCTTATGCTAAGATGTCTCAGGCTGTTAATCCTTATGGTGATGGTTTGGCTTGTGGTAGAATTGCGGATGCGTTGAAGTAAGATTGTCTAATATTGAACTGTTGTTAGTTCCCGATGAGAAAAAATGAATTTCTTGCGGCGAATATTGACAATTAATGCACAAGACATCTTTTAATGAGTTCAATAAAGAAGAATGTAGTATATAGTAGTATCCTTACAGTATCAGGATATCTATTTCCCTTGATTACATTTCCGTACGTTACCAGAGTACTTGGAGTGAATAATATTGGTATCTGCAACTTTGTAGATAGTATTGTACAGTACTTTATATATATCTCTATGATGGGTATAACTACCATTGGCATTAGAGAAATAGCTCGTGTTAAAGGAGATAAAGAAAAACTCTCAAAAACTTTTAATAATCTTTTATTCCTCAACCTAACTGCTACTATAATAGCAATTATCTTATTACTGTTAGCAATACTGTTTGTACCTCAATTATATGAACATAAATCTTTATTCTACATAGGAGCAGCAAAAGTACTTGCGAACACGCTCTTGGTTGAATGGTTGTTCAAAGGGCTTGAGGATTTTAAATATATAACTACACGCTCAATAATTATTAGAGCTTTATATGTGGTTTCTGTATTGTTTTTTGTAAAGACTGCAGACGATTATTTGCTCTATTTCTTTTTGACTTCATTTATGGTAGTGGCTAATGCTATTGTAAATCTATTATATAGTAAGAAATTTGTACGTGTCTCTTTAAAAGAAATCAATTTTACCCCATATGTTAAATCCTTTCTTATTTTAGGTACATATATGTTGCTTACCTCAATGTATACAACATTCAATGTTGCATATTTAGGGTTTGTTACCAATACCGTTGAGGTTGGATATTATACAACTGCTACTAAGTTATTTGCAATAATACTTTCTTTTTATTCTGCATTTACTGGTGTTATGATGCCAAGAATGAGTGCATTGTTGAGCGAAGGGAAGATTGATGAATTTAAGAAGCTTACGAATAAATCTGTAGATCTATTATTTGCGTTTGTCATACCTATTATTATTATCGCAGAGTTTTGTGCTCCAGAGATTATTCGTATTGTAGCAGGTGATGGCTATGAAGGAGCTATTATGCCTATGAGAATAGTCATGCCATTGATGTTAATTTGCGGATATGAACAGATATTGGTGTTGCAGATGTTGTCACCAATGAAGAAGGACACTGCAATTCTTCGTAACTCTATAATAGGAGCATCTGTCGCTTTATTAGGCAATATTATAATAGTACCATTATTAGCCTCTACCGGTACTGCTATCGTGTGGGTTATAAGTGAAATTGCCGTAATGATTTCTGCTCAGTATTTTGTATATAAATATGTCGGTTATTCTATGCCTGTTAAGGCAGTTCTCATTAGGTCGATTTATGCCATTCCAATAATATTACTATCATATTTATGTGTTCGTCATATTGATAATGGATTGATTGGTTTAGTGGTAATAAGTTTAATATCCTTTGTAGGCTGGATAGGATTAGAGTATTATGTTCTCAAGAATACATTACTAAGAGATAATTTGATTGCAATGTGGTCTAAATTCAGAAATAAATAATGACTAAGGTTTTATATTTAATATTGAATTTCAAAACTTACTCTGACACAATAAGAGTTACTAATGAACTTTTGCAAACAGACCGAAAGGATTTTAAAATACTTATCGTTGATAATGCTTCACCTAATGAGTCCTTTGAGGAAATTTCTAAAACTTTTGCTGATAACGAGTATGTAGACGTAATTCTTTCTCCAGAAAATGGTGGTTATGCAAAGGGAAATAACTTTGGCTTAAGGTATGCTAGGAAGTATAGTCCAGAATTTGTGTGTATCATGAATAATGATGTTCATTTTTCTTGGGATATAATAGACTCATTATGTAGCATTTATGGAAAATTAGAGAAACCGGCAATTATCTCTCCATTACAGAAATTACCTGATGGTTCTATTCTTTCATTCCCAGAAATGAGAGTACCAGATTTATGTTATGATATAGGAATGTATACTCATTTGTTTAGGCCAAAACAACATAAGTATCAATCGAACACGGAATTCAAAAATGTACAAAGGGTTGGTTTCGTTCCCGGTGCTTTTCTTTTTGTTAACTATAAAGTATTTGAAGATCTAGGCTTTTTTGATGAGAGTACTTTCTTGTTTGGAGAAGAAAGATTTACAGGAAAGATTGTTCAGCTTGCAGGTTTAAGTAATTATTTGATATTAGATTGTGTTTATCTTCATGAACACTCTAAAACGATTAATTTAGAAGCTTCGCATAAGAGACAGCGTCTTATGATACATCGTGGAAGAATTCTATATCACAAACGATTTGATAAATATGCTGCTTTAACAGTTCCACTTCTCAATGCCCTGTATTGGTGGAGTGAATTTAAGTGTTTTATAGTGAGATGTGTAAAGAAATGATAAAAGTATCTTTTATAACAGTTCATGTTGGATTTAACTTTGGCTCAAAACTACAAGCAATCGCTACCTCTGAAGTTTTGAAGAAACTAGGATATTTACCTATATGTGTAAACTATGTACCCTCTCGTGTGACATATAAGCGATATTGGCAAACCTCTTTTTCTAGTATTCTGAAGTTTCTAAGAAGATTTTTATTTTTCCCGATACAAGTAATTACAAGGTATAAATTTGATAGCTATCTTAATAAGCATTGTAAAGTCTCAAAACCAATCTATGCAGAAGATGATTTTATAAAACGATGTCCAAAGGCTGACATATACATATCTGGCAGTGACCAACTTTGGAACTATACGCATAATGAAGGTAATGATACGCATTATTTCTTTGATGGTATTGTTGGGAAGAAAATTGCATACGCTTCTTCTATTTCTATGACTTCATTACCGGAAGATTATGCTGCTTATGTTAAAGAACAGTTATCGCAGTACGCTGCTATATCTGTTCGTGAACAGTCTGCAGTTGAGTTGTTAGGAAAAATGGGAGTTAATGCAACACATTTGTTGGATCCAACTTTTATGCTGAATAAGGAAGAGTGGAAAACTTTTGCATCGAAACGTCTTGTTAAAGATAAGTACCTCTTTGTATATCTCCCTTACAATATCAAGGATAAGGATTTGATATATCGTTCTGTCCGTAAGATAGCTAAGGAGAAGAATCTGAAGGTGGTTTCATATTCGGATAATGTAATCAAAGATAAGTATGCAGACAAGACAATTTACTTTGTAAACCCAGGTGAGGTACTTTCGTTGATTCTCCATGCGGAAGTGGTAATGACCAACTCATTCCACGGAACCGCTTTTTCAATTAACTTGAACAAGCAGTTTTGGACATACATGCCATCCAGCTTCTCTACTCGCATCACAAGCATCCTCAATCTTTGTGGATTGAACTCTCGTCTTTTGGAAGAGGAGATTTCAGAAGAGCAAATGAATGAAATTGCAGACTTCAGTCATACCAATAACGTATTACAGCAGGAACGCCAAAAGGCATATGATTTCTTAACTAAAGCGTTGCAATAATGTATTTCAAGACATTAGCTAAATCGGAATGTTGTGCATGTACTGCCTGTGAGCAGGCATGTCCAGTAAATGCTATCTCATTCAAAAAGGATGAGGAGGGATTCTTGTATCCTACAATTAACAAAGATAAGTGCATAGATTGTGGCCTTTGCGAACGTGTATGCCCTGTAGAGCATCCGAATTATAGCAATACCGAAACACCTGAGGTGTATGCTGCTATGGTGAAGGAGGTAGAACAACGGAAGATGAGTTCCAGTGGTGGAATGTTCTATGCTATTGCCACTTGGATTCTTAATCAAGGTGGAAAGGTGTATGGAGCAACCATGGACGAAAACCATCAGGTAAAGCATATAGGTGTTGATAATTTCGAAGATCTTAATCTGCTTCGTGGCTCAAAATACGTACAGAGCGACTTGCAGCAAGTGTTTGCCGACATAAAGAAAGAACTGAAGGCTGGACGTTGGTGCTATTTTGTGGGAACAGGATGTCAGGTAGCAGGATTGAAGTCTTTTTTGCGTAAGGATTACGACACTCTTCTCACCTCTGATCTTGTATGTCATGGAGTCCCAAGCCAGTGGCTATTTGATCAGCATATTAAGTATTTGGAAGAAAAATACAAGGGTAAAGTATCCGATTATCAATTCAGAAATAATGAAGGATGGGGAGGATGCGAGATTTTTTACCTTACTAATCATGAGGGAAAGAGAAAGAGGTATAAATTCTCATCATACGACCTTAGTCCTTACCTATATAGTTTTATGTATGGTATGACTTCACGGTATTCTTGTTATGATTGTCCCTTTGCTAGAATTCCACGACAAGGAGATATTACATTAGCAGATTATTGGGGTATAAAAGAGTTCTTCCCTGAAATGAATAGAAGGAATGGAGTGTCTCTGTTGCTGCTAAATACGCGAAGAGGAAAGACCGTCTTTAATATAGTAAAGAATAATTGTGAATTCTATATTTCTACTGTTGCCGCTGGTGCTAAGTATAATCGAAATTTAGTACAGGTATCTGAAAAAAATAGGAACAGAGAGGGTATTTATGAGCAAATAAAAATTAGAGGTTATAAATCTATAGCTTGTAATGAATTTAGGTCTCCTTATTATAACAGAATATCTTTCTTTAATGTTATTCAGGCTACTCCGGTTCTAAAAAGTATCTGGAAATTTGCTGCCTTCATTAAAAATAAATTCGTGAGATAATAGTCCGTATGGGAATATATAATAGTTATTGTAAACAGCCATCTCTATTCGCACGAATTGTGATGGTTTTGTTGTTACTATCTCCAATTCTTCAATGTTACGGATGGGGAAAATTTGATTTCTCGTTCATTGTAATATCATTCTTGGCGTTATGCCATTTGCTAAATCATGGTATAAGAAATACAAAAGTTCCCCATACTCTTATTTTCTATTTCGGATGGTGGTATCTATCACATATTTTATCAAGTTCATCATTAGTAGAATTTCTTCCTTTAGGCATACTAAGAATTATTATCACTTACATTATGTTTATTGATCTTTTTGATTTGGATTATTTTATATCTAAATATAAAAAGATAGCGGGATTTGTTATTATCTATTTTTATATACAAGAACTCGGAAGAGTTTTAGGTGTACATATACCATCTGTTTTTCCTTTCTTACCAATAGCGGTAATGGAAGATGGTCAAGAGTATATTCAGTTAACAATGGAGTGGAGTCGTTCAGCATCACTTTTTAAGGAACCTGCTGTTTTTGCACAGTATTTATTACCACTGTTGATTTTGGAATTATTCTATAATAAGAAAAAGAATTGGATGCTGATTTCCATACTCGTTTTAACTTTATTATGCTCTAAAACCGGGAATGGTATGGTCGGCTTGTTGGCATTGTTCATTTGTTATATAATTAATATTATAAAAAAACAAAAAGGTATAAAGTTGGTTTCATCTTTGGTCATGGGCTTTTTGTTGTCTGTTCTATTGTTAACTGTTTATTTTAAAACTGATGCTGGAATAGAAATGAATGAACGAATTAGTACAGTCGGTGTTGAAGATACAGTTGATAAAGGCTATGCAAGTTCGACATTTATGAGAATATATCAAGGATTCTTCATTTTTTCAGAATATTCAAATTTATACAAAATAATAGGTAATGATCATGATTCCTACATTCAGAGTTGTGCGTATAATTCGCCTGTAATATCTGCATTGTATGGCAAAAATGATATGGTTACATACTTTAATGCCTTTCAGAATGTCTTAATATATACTGGATACATAGGTATATTCATAATATTTTTATTTTTTAGATATTTATGGAAAGGTAATACTCTATGCGGAAAATCTTTATTATTTACATTAATAGTTTTATCTATGGTCGCATCAGTCTATTTTACGAATACTATGGCTTTGTATTTATTGCCAGCGATCGCTTTGAAAAATAAATGTTTGTTCAATAATACATAAACAATGAAAAGAGTTTTTATCATCCTTAAAGAGGATATTATGCATTATCCTCCAGTATTGACAATACTACGGTTATTATCTCAGATGGGCACTAGGCCTGTTCATATTGGCGTATATTCAGATGTGGCTGCAAGGAAAAAATTCGAAAGTGAAGGTGTTGAATTTTGGCCTACTGTGGCATATAATGGTGAAGCTAATCTTATAACTAAGTTTAAGCAACAACTTCTATTTAAATCACAAGTAAAAAGATACCTTCAAAATGCCGATATTACCAAAGATGATAGAGTGTGGATTATACAATCTGAAACTATTGTATTGTTGAGTGATATTATCGGTAAGTATAAAACAATACTTCATCTATTCGAACATGTAGAGCCGAAACTAAATTGGAAATATAGACTATTAAATCCATCATATGATATAGCCTCAGTAATGTCAAAGGCTGATAAAATCGTGTGCTGTGAGTATAATAGAGCTCAAATTTTAAAAGGTATGCTTCAATTAAAAGAACTACCTATTGTGTTACCTAACAAGGTGGTTGTAGAAGATGAGGAATTAATAGATATACCCTCTGATGTTAAAGAATTAGTGGAATTTGTTTGTTCTAAAATAGCTAACAAAAAAGTGATTCTCTATCAAGGAATCTTCTTAGATGGGGAACGTAAATTGGAGGAGTTCTGTGAGGCTGTCAGCGCATTACCTGATGACTATGCATTTATAGCGATGGGTAAGGGAAGTGATATGTATGATAGACTGAAGAAACAGTATGAATCGGATAGAATAATATTTATACCTTTTATACGACCACCATATCATTTGTTGATAACAAAATTAGCTTCAATAGGAGTGCTTTCTTATTTCCCTCGTAAAGGACAAATCGCTTTAACGTTAAACCCGTTATAT
Organism: Bacteroidales bacterium; assembly: GCA_017626555.1. GTDB lineage: Bacteria > Bacteroidota > Bacteroidia > Bacteroidales > UBA932 > Cryptobacteroides. The sequence continues at coordinate 50,210 of JAGAIM010000124.1, read as the reverse complement.
TGTGCTCCGAATAAGATCTTTGAATATGCAAAGTTTGGTATACCAATGATTTCTAATGATATACCAGCTTTAAAATATACATATCTTGAGTATGGATGTGGAGAATGTATTCCGTATCCAATGAGAGCTGATCAAATAATATCAACAATTGAGAAAGTAATTGATGCTTTACCTAAATATAAGCAAGGTGCAATGAACTATTTTGATTCTGTGGATATGAAGGGTATTATTGAATCGATTATATTATAAGAAACAAAACTGTAAATAGTTAGTCAATATGGGTAATACACAGACTATTAATAATTTAACTTTCGGGGGGGGCGAGTTATTTACCTCGACTTTATAAAGTGTATAGGAATTATTTGTGTCATTTATGGTCATGTTGAATTGTTTGGGTTTGGACTTAGTGGAAGTATAGTAAGTGATTTGATTTACACATTCAATATGCCGGCGTTCTTCTTTGTGAGCGGATATTTAGCATTAAAGTCGCGTAAGGCAATAAGCGAATATCTCATAAATGCTTGGAAGAAAATAACGATGTTATTGATACCAACGATTATTTTCTCGTTGTTATGGGCTCTGTCTAGAAAGACGGGGATAGATTTTACAGAAGGTTTCGGAAAATACTGGTTTGGATGTGTATTATTGGAATGCTTTATCATATATTACATTGTTTGTCTGGTGACGAAAACAGAAAAACAGCAATTGATTTTTATGACCATTCTTTCTGTCGCTGGTATTGGCTATCTGAGCACAGGAGCTGGTGATAAATACCTTGAAGTAATTGAATTAAATCATCTGACAAAGTATTTACATTTCTTTACTTTGGGAATGTTTGCTAAATATTTCTCGAAGTATTATTTGCGAATACTTGATAGTGAATTACTGAGAACAATTTGTGTAGGACTGTTCTTTATAATCTTCTTCATGCTTAGATATGAAGAATTGTTCCCCAATATATTAGAACGTCTCCTAAATGATATACTACTTAGATATTTGGGGTTGTATATAGTAGTGATGCTTCTCTATGAATCTTCTAAGCAAGTGAAATCAGATGGAAGATGTGCTAAAATCATCAATCTGGTAGCAAAAAATAGTTTCGGAATATACTTGTTGCAGTATTTCTTTTTACCTGATTTTAGAGGACAGGGCTGGATTTCAAATGTTGATCCTTTTACGATATTTATAATTTGTGCGTTTTTTTCGTTAATATGTACACTTGTTTGTCTGATGGTGATCACTGTGTTATCCAAGAGTAATGTTCTGTGCAGGTATGTACTAGGAAAACGATAAAATTATATCACATGATGAATTTCAGGAAATTTAAAACTCTTACAGAATCTTGTGTGGGAGAACTAATAAAATTGGGATATAAATTATATACACCCAACTTTAAACCTCTCAATAGGCTAAGAGTAGAAGGTGAGGAAAGAGTTATAGTTTCCCTTACATCTTATGGGAGACGTGTAAATAATGTATTAGCTTATTCTATATATTCGTTATTAAGTCAAACTTATAGGCCTGACGAAATTGTCCTATGGCTTGATAGCGATAATTGGAATGATGAAAAGCTACCAAAACGTATAGCTAGTCTTAAGCAGAAAGGTCTTCTTACTGTCAAATATTGTGAGGATTTACGCTCTTTTAAAAAGTTGATACCAACTTTGGAAACATATCCAAATGATGTGATCATAACAGTTGATGATGATCTCTATTGTCGATGGAATATGGTCGAACGATTGATTGAAGCGCATAAGCAGAATCCAGGTTGTATAATCACTCATCGTGCACATAGACCTCATGCGGATGGTAATCAATTTGCAGAATACAATACCTGGGATGACACGATTAGTGATGTGCGTGAAGGTATGGTATTCCCTACTGGAGGAGCTGGCTGCCTATACAAGAAAGAATACCTATATAAGGATATCTGCAGAAAGGACTTATTTATGAGTCTTACGCCATTAGCAGATGATGTGTGGTTCTATTTTATGGGAGTTCTTAATGGAACAAGACAGATTGTTCTTAAACGTAATGGGTATACTTATATTGGCTTAGATAACTTTTATCAGTACTTTCATTATCATTCCTCCTTGGCTAGTCAGAATTGTCATGAAAACCAAAATGATGTGCAAATTAGAAATATGATGAAGTACTATAGTTTAGAGATAAAAGATAATCGAGTGGTAAAGGTTACTGAGTAAATGAACGAATTAATATATGAATGAGTACGGCTTAGTGAGTGTCATCACCCCCACATGGAACTGTGCCGCTTTTATCTGCGAGACCATCCGTTCGGTACAGGCTCAGACGTACCAGAATTGGGAGATGATTATTTCAGACGATTGTAGTACGGACAACACCCGTGAGCAGATAGAGCCTTATCTGAAGGCGGATAGTCGTATTAAGTATATCTGCAATCCGAAGAACTCGGGGGCAGCTATTACCCGTAACAATGCGCTTCGCAGGGCTCAAGGCAAGTGGATCGCGTTCTTGGATTCGGATGATTTGTGGCATCCAAAGAAACTAGAGATGCAGATTCGTTTCATGGTGGAGAACGGCTATCATTTCTCGTATACAGAATATGTGGAGATGGATGAGATTGGCAAGGAGACGGGGGTGCTGATCAGTGGGCCGAAGCATGTGAGCCGTAGGGGAATGTATAACTTCTGCTGGCCGGGATGCTTGACGGTGATGTATGACCGGGAACATGTAGGTTTGCTACAGATAGCTGACATCAAGAAGAACAATGACTATGCTATGTGGCTGAGGGTGTGCCATAAGGCGGATTGTTACTTGTTGGCAGAGCCATTGGCAAAGTATCGTAGGGGGCGAGTTGGTAGTATCTCTACCCATGGATATGCTACCTTGATGAAGTGGCACTATAAGCTTTTCCATGAGGCAAATGGTAATAATGCCATTCATTCGCTTTGGCTGACAGCTTGGAATATGGTGTTCGGGGTGTATAAGAAATTGAAATATGTAAAGAAATATACTATATGATTCTCAAATGGATTTTCGATAGAGTGGCGGCTCTGTGTGGCTTACTGCTGATATGGTGGGTGTTCCCACTGGTGGCGATACTTATTAAGATTAAGATGCCGGGTGGACCAGCGTTCTTCTGCCAGAAGCGTGTGGGTAGGGGTGGTAAGTTGTTCACCTGTCATAAGTTTCGCACGATGACGGTGAAGCACTCTGGCTCTACAGTGTCGGTGGCAGGTGATAGTCGTATCACTCCTTTTGGTGCCAAGCTTCGTCATTACAAGATTGATGAGCTGCCGGGGTTGTGGGATGTGCTGATTGGCAATATGAGTTTTGTGGGGCCACGTCCGGATGTGCCTGGATATGCGGATAAGTTGGAGGGAGCTGATCGTGATGTCTTGAAACTTCGCCCAGGAATTACCGGCCCTGCTACTTTGAAATACCGTGTTGAGGATGAGATGATTGCTGAGTTTGTTGAACAGATAAAGGCTGGGAGGAATGAGCAAGTGGCTAAATTTGCTGAATTGCCAGATTTTTCTGTCTTGAGTGATCAAGAGATAGCAGTTTGGTACAACGACAACGTAATCTATCCTGATAAAGTTCGCTTGAATTGTTACTACTATCGCAATTATAGTTTTGTGAAGGATATTCAGATGATCTTTGCCACGGTGCTTGGTAAAAAGATGAAGTATGCTGGAGAAGTGATTTGACACTGACAATTTGAGACCTTCTTATCCGTAGTCAGATATGTTATTTAGGAGAAGGATACTCAGTATGGTTCCTCTAATCTTGGCTCAAGAAATACGCAGCGGCCTTAATGGTTAGGCCAGGAGCGGATAAAAAAGGATAAAAAAAAGAAAAAAGGATAAAAAAAAGAAAAAGTTGAGGGGTGGAATGCTAACTGAGTGCGGGAATGAGGGCTATTTGCATATATTTGCAGAGTGAACTTATAAAAGAAAAGGATATGAAGAAAGCGATTTGGATTTCGTATGATCTTGGGATCGGTGGAGATTATGATGGTTTGTACCGTTGGCTTGCTAACCGTGGGGCTGTGGAGTGTGGAGAAGGGGTTGCCTTCTTCAACTATCTTCCGAATGACTCGAATAGAATATTGGATGAACTTAAAAATGAGATAGAAACGAACGTCAGGATAAATAATAAGACCAGGATATATTGCATCAGAAAGGTTGAGAATAAGGTTAAAGGAGTATTTTTATTTGGATCAAGGAAAGGTAACCCGTGGGAGGGATATGGTGATGTTGATAAGGGTGTAGAAGATGGCGAATAGGATATTGGTTGATACTGGTTTCTGGTATGCAGTCTTTGATAAAAAAGATTGTCACCGAGAGCAAGCACTAGGGATGTTGGAAAAGTATTTTGATAATGCGGCCTATGAAGTTGCGGTTCCTTTTCCGACTATGTATGAATTGCTGCGTACAAAGTTTGTAAAGAATAAGTCAGCACTTAATGAAATAAGACAAATGTTCCAGAGCGGGCGCATAACACGAGTGTATGATGATTGTTATAGAACAGCAGCATTGGATATGACCTTGTCTGAACCTAAAAGGAACATCAGCCTAGTTGATAATATAATCCGGTTAATGTTGGACGATAAGGCTCTGTCAGCTAAAGGTTTGATTACATTCAATGTCGGGGATTTCGCTGATGTGTGCCAAAAGAATGGCATTGAGATATTATGAAGTCTAATGAAAAAGGATGCCCTGATGAGCATCCTTTAATCTTTGCCCCAGGAATACGCGGCGGATGTTTACCTTATGGTGAGGCTCGGGGCGGGGACTTTGCACGAAACGATTTACCTCATCCGAGACGCGACTTAATTCTTAACTGCGAAAATAGATAAAATAATCAACAAAACAGCATAAATATGTCAGAAAGAAAAACAATTTACCTCTGCCTTGCACATATGAGCGAGGAGGGTGTTGAACAGAAATATGTAAAGGAGGCATTCGATACCAATTGGGTGGTGCCAATGGGGCCGAATGTGAATGCGTTTGAGCAGAATCTTGCTGATTTCGCGAATGCTATGGACGATGGCAGTAAGTTGGACCGTAAGGTGGTTTGCCTTTCGGCTGGTACTGCTGCAGTGCATTTGGCTTTGATTGCTTGTGGTGTTCAGGCGGGAGATGAGGTGTGCGTGCAGAGCTTTACTTTCTGTGCATCATCTCATCCTATTACTTATTTGGGTGCAACGCCTGTTTTTATCGATAGTGAGCGTGATACTTGGAATATGGATCCGGAACTTCTTGAGAAGGCTATTCTTGATCGTAAGGAGAAGACTGGTAAGTATCCTAAGGCGATTATTCCAGTGGCGCTTTATGGTATGCCGTATGATTGCGAGCGTATTATGGCAGTTGCTGAGAAATATGGTATTCCAGTTATAGAGGATGCAGCCGAGGGTATGGGCTCGCGCTTTGATGGTCAGGTGCTTGGCACTTTTGGCCGTTTCGGTGTGCTTTCATTCAATGGTAATAAGATGATTACTACTTCGGGTGGTGGTGCTCTTATCTGCCGTTCTGCTGAAGATGCTAATCAGATTATGTGGTATGCGACTCAGGCTCGTGATGCTTATCCTTATTATGAGCATACTGCTATCGGTTATAATTACCGTATGAGTAATGTTTGTGCTGGTATTGGTCGTGGTCAGATGACAGTTCTGGATGATCATATTGCACATCATAAGCATATCCAGGAGTTGTATCGTCAGTTGCTGAAGGATGTTCCTGGTATTACTTTGCACGATCAGCCTGAGGGCGGTCGTTATGATTCTAATTTCTGGCTTTGTACTGCTACTATTGATCCGTCGGTGAAGATTGTTGGTCAGGAGAATGCTTATAAAGAGGTGATTACTTCGGCTGTGGGTGGTGCTGCAGGAGTAATCAAGGCTGTGGATAGCGCTACAACAGACTGCCAGCCAAACGAAAATGTGGAGGCTCTACGTATGTTTATGCTTTCTAAGAAGGTTGAGGCGCGTCCTGTATGGAAACCTATGCATAAGCAGCCGGTGTATGCTGCCGCTCCAGCATACGTGAATGGCGTGTCAGAGGAGATTTTCAAGGTAGGCATCTGTCTTCCGGCAGGACCTTGTGTGACAGATGATGACGTTCGCTATATTGTCGATTGCATCAAGGAAGCGATCATCAAAGAATAATTATTTATATAACTCTCAGGCCGAGAGGCCTTAGAGAATGTTGAACGCTGATGCACTGCTGTTTATGAAACCTCTCACTTTCATCCAGTTGGATCGATTAGACAAATGTCAGTAGAGAGATAATAGATGGTTTGTCAGAACCGGTCACTAAGAATAACTATTAATGGTTCATTATGGTTTATAATTCCAAAGAAGGGACATATAATACCCATTGCTTCTTTATAGTGTTTGTTGTTATCGCTTGCTTGCTAACGATTCTTGCGCTGTATGGCTGTCATCTCAGTCATAAGAATAGCATTGATGTTATTCTGGAGTGTCAGGACAGACAGTTACAGGTTACTGATTCATTGATGGTGGAATTTTGTTCGCATATCGAAGGTGTGAGTAGGAGTGATTTTGAAGATTTGGTGAGCACGAGTAGGTGGAATCAGATACAGGCTGATACCAAATCTATGATTGAACTCGAAATGACGACCATCCAGAATGAATATGAGACCTTGGGTATATGGGCTGGTATAATGACAATCGTGTTTCTGATTTTCAGTTTTTATTCTTTGTTTAAGACTGATGATCTCGTAAAGCAAGGTAAGGAAGGGCTTCAGGAACTTACTGCTATAAAGGAAAAAGGAGACAGCAAGATCAAAGAATTTGAACGGTTCAGTTCGGAAACGGTATCGGATTTTCGTGTAAAGAGCCTGGAAAGATTGAATGATGTGGACCGTAAGTCCAAGGAACGTTTAGATCGTATTGATAAGCAGTTGGAGGATAAATCTGAGAAGTTTAAGAAGATGCTTGATGAGAAAGGACAAGTGGCAAAAAAATATGTTGATGAAACAAAAAATAATATTGACGAGGCATATAAGTTGAGAATTAAAGAACTCGAGACTCTGACAGATGGTTATCAGATGAATTGGGATGAACTTTCTGGCCAAATGTCTTATATGAAAAGTCAGATTGAAGTGCTTCGCACAATGATTGTAGGGGTGACGAATAAAAATAGTGAGGCATAGTTATGGATGTTTTTCGTGCATATATTGAGTCTGCTACTTATCTTCTGGATGCAATGAGCCTGATGAGTGATCTGGTGGAAATTAACACGCAGATTATCCGCTCTGATATCAGGATTTCAGATTTTCCTGATACTGGATCTTCAGAGTTTCAGAAGAGGCTGAATGACAGTATCAACAGGAAGGCGGAGTTAGCAGCAGTAAAGGCTGGTGTCATCAGAAGGATTAATGGCAAAATTATAAACTCGAGTCGGAAGATTCTTGAGATTCTGTCTTATATTGCAGAGAATGGCTCAAAGGCATTCGAAATCTCATTATGTCAGAAGCATTTGAAGTCTTTGTTGAATTTCTTGTCTTCAAATTTAATAAAAGATCAGATTGATCTGTCTCCTATACATAACGAACTTGTCTTCAGGCGTGACAGGTGCCTCGCTTGTGCCAGTGAGCCTTTCAGTAATATAGCCCGGTCTTTGGACGCTCTTATTGCATTCTGCCGTTCAGAATCAATCCCTGTGCCTGTGGTCTGACAACAGATAGAAAGACCTTAGTCGTTTTTCATTCAGTATTGTATAACTTTCATTTATGCCGGAAGGTAAGGAGTATCTCGCTTCATTGAATAACGCTTGATTTATTATGGAAGTAAAAATAGATAATATCCTTTTGGATACCCTCACTGCTCAGGCAAAGGCATCTCCAAGGTTGAGGATGAATCTTGATTTGCGTAATTCCGCTGAGGATACCTCTCAGAGAATCTTGAATGCTATAGAGCCGGGTTCTGATGTACCGGTTCATAGGCATCAGAAGACATCTGAGACAATGGTTGTGTTGCGTGGTCGTGTGGTTGAGGAGTTTTATGATGAGGTGGGGAGAGGATTCGTTGCTACTTATGAGGTGTCTCCTTCAGGGCCTGTATTTGCGTTGAATATTCCGGCAGGTACTTGGCACACGCTTCGGTCGCTTGAGAGTGGTACGGTGATTCTTGAGGTCAAGGATGGGGCGTATGAGCCTATTCAGGATTGTGATGTTTTGGGGCTTTAGTGGAGCCGGCCTTTCATATATGAACTTAATATGTTCGTTATGTGAAAATGTTTGAATTTCAAATACTTTTCGTAACTTTGTTGTTGTCGTATAATTTTGGAATGTTTATTGATGAGTTATGAGTGATTTTGAGCGGTTGAATGACATTAACCAAAGAGTATGGAATGAAGGTTTTACAGATAAGAATTTATCGGATTTAGAATTAATAGCGGAGGATATTAAAAATGGAGCAGCAGTATTTGAACGAATTCCATATGCGCAACAGTCAGGCCTGTCTAAGGGATCGGAAATCTTGTGCGCTGCGTCCGTTATCTGTAGAGGATGTCCTTGCACAGAGTCTGAGGCAAGGCAGATCTATGATACGGATGACCTCGTCGGCGAAGCGGCTATTCAAGAACATATAGTTGAGATATGGGCGAGATTGTCAGGAGTGTGGATTGAAAATCCGGAGGAATATCTTGACAATCTTTGTTTATTACAAGACAACGGATCTGAAAGTGTTGTCTATTTTGATGTCTATAATAGAATTGTCTATAAGTTGATTTCTTTGAAGCATTACACAGTGCTTCGTCTAGCGTTAGATAGAATCATTATACATAATGCCTTGTTTCCAGAGACGACCTTGAAGGTTATCGGCTTTGCGAGAGGTTGTAATGGAGATTTTGTCGTAGTTGTTTCCCAACCCTATGTAGTGGGAGATTTGATAACTGAATCTGAACGGATGTCATTTATGTATAAAATGGGATTCGAGGATGCTGGTATGGATTATGGGATGCATCTTAATTTTAAGACTGATTACTTGTATGTCGGGGATCTCAATGAGTTTAATGTTATCAAAGGTGAATCAGGATTAAATGTTATTGATGCGGATTGCCGTTTGAATGTTCCATCCCTTGAATGTGGAGGGAATTATCAGTTTCCTCAGCCAGAAATCAATTTCTCCGACCCATTTTATGACTGGAGAGACTATATTGTCGGCTCTGTTGGGGTATAGGATTGATAACACTCTTGAAGGTTCTCGCTGTTAGTCAAATATATTTTATGAACAATTACAAATACCACATTTTTTCACCGTATCGTGTGTGTCCTTTGGGGGCTCACGTGGATCATCAGCACGGGCTGGTGACTGGTTTCGCTTTCGATAAGGGTGTGGATCTCTGGTTCACTCCGACTGAAGATGGTATGGTGCATCTGAAAAGTCTTACTTTTGATGGTGAGGTTTGTTTTGATGTGACGAAGCCTGTTCAGATGAAGGAAGGGAATTGGGGCGATTATGCGCGTGGTGCAAAATATGCTCTGAAGAAACGCTTTGAATTGAGGCGTGGAATAAGTGGAGTGATTAAGGGAAGCCTGCCTGTCGGGGGGCTATCCAGCAGCGCTGCTGTGCTGACGGCATACGTTATGGCTCTGGCCAAGGCTAATGATATCACTCTTTCGAAGATGGAGGTGATCAAGACTGCAAGTCAGGCTGAGAGGGAATATATCGGACTGACAAACGGTATTCTGGATCAGGCTTGTATCGTGCTGGGTGAGAAGGATTCGCTTCTTTTCCTTGATACGGATTCTGAGCAGTACCGCATCATAAAGAAGAATCCTCGTATGCCGGAGTTCGAGATTGCAATCATTTTCTCAGGACTTACCCGCAGCCTTGTGAGCAGCGATTATAATCTTCGCGTGGCTGAGTGCAAGACTGCTGCCTGGAATATGATGGCTTATACCGGAATGCCTTTGAAGTCGTTTGACAAGACTTATCTTCGTGATATTCCGAAGGAGACTTATGATCTTACAAAGGAGAAGATGCCTCCGCGTTTTGCCCGTCGTGCCGAGCATTTCTATAGCGAGTACAAGCGTGTCCGTAAGGGTGTGACTGCTTGGGAGACAGGCAATCTGGCGCTTTTCGGACAGTTGAGTTTTGACAGTTGTCAGAGTTCAATCAAGAATTATGAGTGCGGCAGCGAGGAACTGATAGCCATCTACAACATTATGCGTCAGTGTGATGGTATCTACGGCGGTCGTTTCAGTGGTGCCGGTTTCAAGGGGGCGTGCATTGCTCTTGTCGATCCGGCTAAGAAGGAACAGATCCGAGAGCAGATCACTAGTGAGTATCTTCGTATGTTCCCTGAATATACAGATACATTTGAAATCCATTTCTGCAAGACTGACGACGGTGCCCGATTTGTTTAGACCTCGCGCACTTTCAATATGAAAATGCTCGTGGTACCCTGTTTTTCGAGGGTATCAAGTGCAAAAACAATATATAACTGCTACAGGTATAATGAAGAATGTCGTAATTGCTGCTGGATATGCGACCCGTTTAGGCGAACTTACCAGAAATTTTCCTAAGCCTCTCCTGCAGATAGGGGAGTCAACCATTCTCGGTCGTATGCTGGACGATATCGACCGGATTCCGGATATCGACGAGCATATAATCATCACCAATCATCGTTTTGCTCATATATTCGAGGAGTGGGCTGCTGCTCAGAATTATACGAAGCCGATTACTATCGTTGATGATGGTACTTCAACGAATGAGACCCGCCTTGGGGCTGTGTGTGATCTTCTTTTTGCGATGGATAAACTTTCGATAGATGATGATCTGCTTGTGGTGGCGGCTGACAATATTCTGATGTTCAGTTTCCGCGAGTTCGTGGATTTTGCCAAGGAGAAGGATTCCTCGTGCATTATGTGTCACGAACAGCCGAGCATAGAGAGACTTCAGAGAACGGGGGTTGTCGTGCTTGATGAGGATAACAAGGTGCTGAATATGGAGGAGAAGCCTCAGGTGCCTAAGTCGCATTGGGCTGTACCTCCTTTCTATATCTATTTGAAGAAGGATCTGGATCTGGTGCGTCACAGTGTGGAGAACGGATGCGGCAAGGATGCTCCGGGCAATCTTGCTCATTATATGGTTGATAATACGACAGTATATGCCTGGCCTATGAGTGCCGGACGTTTTGATATAGGAAGTCTTGACAGTTACGAAGAAGCAAAGAAATTATTTGGATAATTATGACAATATTAGTTACAGGTGCAGCCGGATTCATAGGAAGTAATCTGGTGAAGGCAATCTATAAAAGATATGATAATCCTACGGTTGTGGGTATCGACAATATGAATGACTACTACGATGTCCGCTTGAAGGAGGAACGTCTCGCTCAGTTGGAGATGTATCCGGACTTTACCTTCATTAAAGGTAATATTGCAGACAAGGATTTGATAGATAGGGTGTTCGCTGATTATAAACCTCAGGTGGTGGTTAATCTTGCTGCGCAGGCTGGAGTTCGTTACAGCATTACGAATCCAGGGGCATATATTGAAGCCAATCTTATAGGTTTCTACAATATACTCGAGGCTTGCCGTCATTCATACGGGCAGTATGAGGGTGGCGTGGAGCATCTTGTATATGCTTCTTCTTCGTCGGTTTACGGTTCAAACAAGAAGGTACCGTATTCGACTGATGACAAGGTGGACAATCCTGTCTCTCTTTACGCTGCCACAAAGAAGAGTAACGAATTGATGGCGCACGCATACAGCAAACTCTATAATATTCCATCTACAGGTCTGCGTTTCTTCACTGTATATGGCCCTGCAGGACGTCCTGATATGGCTTATTTCGGATTTACGAATAAACTTGTGAAGGGTGAGAAGATCCAGATATTTAACTATGGCAACTGCAAGCGCGATTTTACCTACGTTGATGATATTGTCGAGGGTGTCATCCGTGTGATGCAGAAGGCTCCGGCAAAGCAGGTGGGAGAAGACGGGCTTCCGATTCCTCCGTATGCAGTATATAATATCGGTAACAATCAGCCTGAGAACCTTCTTGATTTCGTTACAATTCTTCAGGAGGAACTTCTTGCGGCAGGTGTGCTTCCTGCAGACTACGATTTCGAGGCCCGTATGGAACTTGTCCCTATGCAGCCAGGTGATGTTCCGGTTACGTATGCAGACACATCGGCTCTTGAACGCGATTTCGGTTTTAAACCGTCCACATCTCTTCGCGACGGTCTTAGAGCCTTTGCCAGGTGGTATAAGGAATATTATAAGTAAGACATTGACCCTTGCAGGTACTCTGGTAATAATCCCTGATTCAATTATTCCTGCAGAGTTTTGTAATAATTAAATATTACATTACCTTTGCTTTATGAAAGGAATTTATTTTGAGGAAAGGGGGGCGATGCTTCTTGAACAGGTGGGAATGACCAAGGCTGAATTCGCCAGAAGGATGGGGATTCAGAGGCAGAACGTGAATGTGCTCTTTAAAACAAATAATCTGGAGACTATTTCGCGTGCTGCAGAGGTGCTGGGAGTCCCGTTGGAGATGCTGGTAGGCTATGTTGATGAGCCTGATGTCTTTGATTTGCCGATTCTTGAATCAGATGCTGGAGAGCAAATTGATGAAAATTTAGAGATTCATCCGGAGGATGTGCCAACTGGTGATGCTGTCGAGGATAGAAGGAGTAGGAATCGTATAATCAGGAAGTTCTATTTTCAGTGGATGATCAGACACGAGGAAAGAAGAATTTTCAATAAGTCGTTGAACGACTATATTCACATAAAGTATATATCCGTTAATGAGACGGCAGGTCACGCATCATTACGATATCTTTCAACTCTTGCGGTTTTACAGTTGGATGCGATTTTGCCTAATGCTGTTTTGAAAGAAAGTAAGCCGATAAACCCTAAAACCAAGAATCAGAGAGGATTTAAACGTATGCTTATTATGGAATATAATTGTCCGGCTATCGGCTTGGTGAGATTGACTGTCGGTCAGAAGGGGAGTGATGGTACGAATGTACAATATTGTATTACAGCGATTGATGTTCATTCTTAAAAACAAGCAGCCTCGATTGAGACTGCTTGTATGAGATGCCCAGGGAATCGTGGTGGAATTGCTTTTGCGGGGGCAGATGGAGGGACTTTGCACTAGGACTTATTCCCCCTTCCAGGCCACGTTTTATTTCCTTAAGTGCAAAGATAGTTTATTTAAAGAAAAATAAAAATATATTTATGAAAATAGCAGTAGCAGGTACGGGATATGTGGGTTTGTCGATGGCCACGCTTCTGGCGCAGAATCATACAGTTACGGCTGTGGATGTGGTTCCGGAGAAGGTGGAGAAGATCAATCGCAGGATAAGCCCTATCCAGGATGAATATATTGAGAAGTTTTTTGCGGAGAAGGAGTTGGATCTGACGGCGACTCTTGACGGCGCAGCAGCCTATCGTGATGCTGAGTTTGTGGTGATTGCGGCTCCGACCAACTATGATGCAAAGAAGAATTTCTTTGACACTTCTGCGGTTGAGGCTGTGATTGACCTTGTTCTTGAGGTTAATCCGGATGCGGTTATGGTCATCAAATCGACCATTCCGGTGGGATATTGCCGCAGTCTTTATGTCAAGTATGCTCTTCGTTTTGCTTATTCAGATAATCTTCGTGGCAAGAAGTTCAATCTTCTTTTCTCTCCGGAGTTCCTTCGTGAGTCCAAGGCGTTGTATGACAATCTCTATCCTTCAAGAATCATTGTGGGTACTCCAAAGTTAATCAACAATTTTGATGACGAAAACCGTGCGATTGCAATGATTGCGGATTTTGACCGTATGAATGCAGCAGCAAGGACATTTGCCGGTCTGCTTCAGGAAGGCGCGATTAAAGAGGATATTCCTACTCTCTTTATGGGTTTGAAGGAGGCTGAAGCGGTGAAGTTGTTCGCGAATACCTATCTGGCTCTCCGTGTGTCGTATTTCAATGAGTTGGATACGTACGCTGAAATGAAGGGTCTTGACACTCAGGCTATTATTAATGGAGTCGGCCTCGATCCTCGAATCGGCAGCCATTACAACAATCCGTCGTTCGGATATGGCGGGTATTGCCTTCCAAAGGATACGAAACAGTTGCTTGCGAACTATGATGATGTGCCTCAGAATATGATGACTGCCATCGTGGAGAGCAACCGTACGCGTAAGGATTTCATTGCGGATCAGGTGCTGGCCAAGGCCGGGTATTACAATTATTCCGAACAGAATGCCTTTTCTTCGGAGCACGAGCGTGAGTGTGTTGTGGGCGTGTATCGCTTGACGATGAAGGCGAACAGTGATAATTTCCGTCAGAGTGCGATCCAGGGCGTGATGAAGCGTATCAAGGCAAAGGGCGCGACGGTGGTGATTTATGAGCCGACTCTCGAGGATGGAACCACGTTCTTCGGCAGCCGGGTGGTGAACGATCTGGCCGTTTTCAAGGCTCAATGCGATGCCATTATTGCCAACCGCTATGATCCTTGCCTGGACGATGTGGCGGACAAGGTCTATACAAGAGACGTTTTCAGGAGGGACTGATTTAAGAGGGACTTTTATGGTCCCTCTTTTTGTATCTGGTGACGTGCATTTCCACGCGGGTTGAAAACTTAATGGAAGATGGAAATATTTTAGTCGCGATTGTTTTTAGATTTTAATGTGGCAAATATTGTATTTGTGGAATAAAATGTGTAGTTTTGCCACAGAATGATATGGGTGTATATGAAAGCGATTATTGGAAAAAATCTCTCAATGCTGAGAGGAGCGAATAACCTTACTCAACAGCAGGTGGCTGATTATCTGGGTATTACCCGGTCGGCGTACTCTAATTATGAAGATGGTGCGCGCGAGGCTCCGATGGAAGTTCTTTTGAGGTCTGCAGACTTGTTCGGATGTGACGTACATTTACTGCTTGAAGAAAATAAGGATGTTGTGGATAATATGCTGGTATGCGCGTTTCGCGTAGATGAGTTGTCTGCTGAGGATATGAATGAGATATCGTATTTCAAAAGAATTGTTAAGAATTATTTGAAGATCAAAAGGTTGCTTGAAGATGAGAAGGATTAATGTGAGAGATGCTGAGGTGTTGGCTGCTAAGTTCAGGGCTGAAAATGGATTTAGCCATACCGAACCTTTGGATATGAAGACAGTTTTGCGAAAATGTAATATCCTGACTCTCTATAGGCCGCTTTCGGAAAATGCCTATGGGATGTCGTTGAAGGCCAGATCGGGTGATAAATTTGTGCTGATAAACAGCACCAGAACCCTCGGGCGCCAACATTTTACAATCGCACACGAATTATATCATCTCTTTTATGATGAAAACCCCAGACCGCATATCTGTGGTATGGATCCAGACGGCGTGGCGGAAAAAAATGCAAATATGTTTGCTTCGGCTCTGTTGATGCCTCAGGAATCTGTACTTCAACAGATTCATTCAAAGGAAAGTATTGGGAATGCTTTAAGCATTGCCACAGTTTTACGCTTGGAGCAACTTTACGGGGTGTCAAGGGAATCAATGCTCTATAGGTTAAAATCCATAGGTGTCATTGATGAGAAGAAACTTCAAGTGCTTTTAAAGATGCCTAAAGTGGAAACGGCGAAAGAATATGGTTATGATATCTCGTTGTATTTACCGGGAAATGATGGTCTGATAATTGGCGATTTTGGAGCCATAGCGAGAGAATTGTTTGAAAAGGGTAAAATATCAGAAGGACATTATGTTGAATTAATGAATATGATATAATATAATGAGCAAGGTAAAAGTGGTGTTGGATGCGGATGTGATCATTCATTTCGCTAAGGGAGGATATCTGAGTATGTTGCCTGAAATTCTTGTTGAATATGATTTTATTGTTCTGGATATAGTTTATGGAGAATTGAAGGGCGATGTTAAAATGCAACTTGATAACCAGATGGAATTTCTGAAAAATATTGAATTATTTTCTTTTAAGGCATCTGGGGATATGATGTGTGAGTATTTCAGATTGATGGAGAATAAGGGTAAGGGAGAGAGTGCTTGTCTTGCATATTGTCGATTTACAAATAATGTCATCGGTAGCAGTAATTTAAAAGATACAACTGAATATTGTAGTAGATATGGTATCGTGTATTTGACCACGATTGATTTTATTTATTATGCTATCCGCAGAAGATTGATAACATTAGAGGAAGCAAAAGATTTCGTTACTGAGGTCAGACGCAAAGGTAGTATCTTGCCTGATGTTGATCTTTCTACATACGTGCCACACGCTTTGCTATGAGAATGTATGCTTGGATACAAACCATTTCAAAGCATATTCTTGACTTTATAAACTAATGAGGGATTAAAACTGATATAGTAGTGCTTATGATAGGATTGTTCGAAGGATTAGGGACAGAACTGATAATGCTTTTGGTTGGTGGGCTGATAGGTGGTAGAGTGGGATTTCGTGCCGGTATGAGGCAGAAATCCAAGATGAAACAGAAAGCAGGAGATAATGCCATTCAGGTGCAGGTGGGCAATATAAACAGTGAACATAATGGAAGCAAATAAGCAGAGGGCGGGTGATAATTCGACCCAGATTCAGATTGGAATGATCCATAGTGGTCTTGGCTATTCCGATGTCAAGGAGATATGCAGCGATATCCTTAGGACTGAGATGGAAAAGTATGCTTCCAAGGCCTATGCTGAGGCAGAAAAGCGTTTCGACGCATTCACTGACAGTGTACTTCAGCGCTTGGGGGCGATTGATGGAAAGTTACTAAATCGTTTTGAGGAGCCTTCAGTTCAGATGTCTTTTCGTGAGGCGACAAAGGAATATATACGATCTGGAAATGAATTCACGGGGGAGAATCTGATTGATCTTCTTATAGAAAGATTGAGTGAGGATGCAACTTCGACCACTCTTTCGTCTGTTATAGATGAGGCTATACAGATTGTTCCCAAATTAACGGAAAACACTTTGTCGTTATTGGCGATGATTGTTTTTTCCCAACTTAATTTTCCGTGTGACCGTGCGAACTTCAAGCAGATGCTTCAGAAGATGACTGAAACAGTGGTTAAGGCTTCTGAATCCACACCGTTGGATTCCGCATATCTGCAACAGATCGGATGCTGTATGGGTTTCAGAGGCTTGCTATCCAGACGGAGTGTTAAAACACTGTTGTTCAACTCTTATGATCTGTTTTATAAGAAATCTGTCTCCTTGGATATGTTCAACTCTGTGGTTCAGAGCCATAAAATAGGTGATACTCATGACTTTATGTTTCTGATTTCTTTGTTCGGGCATCCTGAGCCGGATTTGATGTTCAGGTATATCAGTTCCCGTCAGGTGGAGAATGCAATGCAGGAAATTGGAAAGACACATCTGAAGCCGGTTTTCGATGATCTTGTCTCGTGTGCTGAGACAATGTCGCAGGATGAAAAGGAGGCGTATATCTATGACTTGGTGCCTGAGTGGAAAGAAGCTTTGGTGAAGTTGGATAATCCTCATATCAATTCCTTGAACCTGAATCCTGTCGGCTGTTATCTTGGTATCCGAAAATTGTCTGGAATATTGGATTATGAGATTCCCCTGAATCTGTTCTATCAATAATTTTGATTCCTGATTGTGAGAAACTGCTGCTCGTCATCACTCGCATTGTGAGGATTGGAAAGAACTTTGTAATAAGGTTCCTCCTTTTTTATGCTTGCAGGAATATTTGGCCGTTTTGCATAAAGATTGTATTTTTGCTTGAATTAGTCCGTATTGTAAGATTGTCATTTATATGAACACCAACACAAATGTAGTTATTATGGCCGGAGGGATCGGCAGCAGGTTCTGGCCGATGAGTACGCCGGAGTTCCCGAAGCAGTTCGTGGACGTGCTTGGGCGTGGTAGGACTATGATCCAGATGACTGTCGAGCGTTTTGCGCCTTTGTGCCCTCTGGAGAATGTGTGGGTGGTGACGAGCGAGGACTATGTCGATATTGTCAAGTCGCAGATTCCGCAGATCCCGGAAAGCAATATTCTTGCTGAGCCTTGTGCTCGTAATACTGCTCCTTGCATCGCATACGCCTGCTGGAAGATAATGCTACGGCATCCTTCTGCAAATATAGTCGTGACCCCTTCAGATGCTCTGGTGACGGATGTGGAGGAGTTCAGACGTATAATCCGCAATGCACTTGCCTTTGCTTCAGAGGGGGAGAGGGTCGTGACTCTTGGAGTCAAGCCGACTCGTCCTGAGACAGGATATGGCTATATCGCTGCTTCGGGAAGGGTGGATGGCTCGGAGATATGTGCCGTTGAGTCGTTCAGGGAAAAACCCGATCTGGAGACGGCTCGCAGATACCTTGAGGCAGGAAATTATTTCTGGAATGCGGGAATATTTGTGTGGAACGTGGAAACGATTGTTTCCTCGATCCGCCGTTTTACTCCTGATCTTGCTTCCAGGATGGACAGGATGGCTGAGTCCTTCTATACGTTGGATGAGAAAAAGGTGGTGGAGGAGATTTTCCCGACCTGTGAGAAGATTTCCATCGACTATGCAGTGATGGAGAAAGCGGACTATATATATACCTATCCGTCGGATTTCGGATGGAGCGATGTGGGTACCTGGGGCTCTCTGTGGACGCTTCTTCCTCACGATGATAACGGTAATGCCGTGGTGGGGGAAAATGTTCATCTGTATGAGTGCAGGGGATGTATTGTCCACGCTCCGGATGCCTCTAGCGTGGTTCTGGAGGGCATCGAGGACAGCATCGTTGTGGAGCGCGCAGGACGTATCCTGGTCTGTCGCCTTAGCGAGGAACAGAGAATAAAGGAATTCAAGAAATAAAGTAGTGTATGCCTGATATTTCAGTCAGAGGGTGTGAGATGCCCTCTTCGCCGATCAGAAAACTTACTCCGCTGGCCAATGATGCGAAGGCTCGGGGAGTGAAAGTATATCATCTCAACATCGGACAGCCGGATCTTCCCACTCCGCAGAAGGCTCTCGACGTTATGAAGAGCATCGACAGGAGTGTGCTGGAGTATAGCCCCAGTTCCGGTTTCCTTTCGTTGAGGGAGAAACTTGCCAATTATTACAGCAGATACAATATCTCGCTGACTCCGGATGACATAATCGTCACTACAGGTGGCTCTGAGGCCGTTCTGTTCGCCTTTCTGTCTTGTCTGAATCCGGGAGATGAGATCATCGTTCCGGAGCCGGCATACGCCAATTATATGGCTTTCGCTGTCTCGGCAGGTGCTGTGATAAAGTCGGTGCCTTCTTCCATAGAGACAGGCTTCGCCCTGCCTCCGGTGGAGGAATTCGAGAGGCTCATCACAGAGAGGACCAAGGCCATCCTTATCTGCAACCCCAACAATCCGACAGGCTATCTTTATACACGTGCAGAGATGAATCAGATACGCGATATCGTGAAGAAGTACGATCTGTATCTCTTTTCAGATGAGGTCTATAGGGAGTTCATCTATACGGGGTCGCCTTATATTTCAGCCTGTCACCTTGAGGGGATAGAGGAGAATGTCGTTTTGATCGATTCTGTGTCGAAGAGATATTCGGAGTGCGGAATCAGGATAGGTGCTCTGGTGACAAAGAACAGGAGGGTACGTGATGCAGTGATGAAATTCTGTCAGGCACGTCTCAGCCCGCCGCTCATCGGCCAGATCATTGCTGAGGCTTCAATAGAGGACACTGCGGAGTATTCTGCTGAGATATATGAGGAATATGTGGCACGAAGGAAGTGTCTTGTGGATGGTTTGAACAGGATTCCTGGAGTATATTCTCCGATTCCGATGGGTGCGTTCTATACCGTGGCGAGGCTTCCGGTGGAGGATGCGGACGATTTCTGTGCCTGGTGTCTGAGCGACTTCGATTATGAGGGGGAGACCGTGATGATGGCTCCGGCCAGCGGCTTCTATTCGACTCCGGGACTTGGGCGGAATGAGGTCAGGATCGCTTACGTGCTCAATCAGACCGATCTCAAGAGGGCTCTTGTGGTGCTGGAGAAGGCATTGGAGAAATATAATTCATTAAAGAAATAGTGATGGAACGCTACGAAGAGGTGTTTTTCTCTCTGCTCAGAAGCGGGCTCTGGGGCACATCCCCGGAGATTCCAGAAGGGTTTGACGAGTGGGGAAAAGTGGTGCAGTTGGCAAAGACCCAGTCTGTGCTTGGAATTGTCGGTGATGTGATGCTATCGGACGGGACTATCGCATCGAAACTTTCGCCAGAATTGAAGTCGAAGGTCAAGACGTTCATTATGGCGAATATGATGACCCACGGCAAACTCAACGGGGTGCTTGTGAAGGTGGTAGGGGAATTGAATGCTGCCGGCATACCTTCTGTGCTGCTGAAAGGACAGGGGCTTGCTCAATATTATCCAAAGCCCGAACTTCGTCAGTGCGGAGATATAGACCTTTATGTGGGGCTCGATAATTATGCTGCATCATACGACGTGCTGAAGCCTTTGGCTACGGAGATCGATGACAGGAAGGCTCTGGAAGTGGGCAAGCATTATGATCTGTTTGTCGGCAGAATTGCTGTGGAAATACACAGATATACGGATCAATACCCGACTTCCCGTCTTAACCGGATATATCAGGAGGTTTCGCTCAAAGGATTGAATAGCGGTCTTGTGCCTGTGGAGTTTGCCGGTATGCCAGTAAATACTCCGTCAGATGAGTATAATGCGTTTTATGTATTTAGTCATCTTTTCCATCATTTCCTCATTAATGGTCTTGGAGCAAGGCATTTGTGTGATTGGATGTTTTTCTTGAAGTCTCGTGCGGAATATATTGATAGAAAAAGCCTTAGGACGATTCTGGAATCTCTAGATATGCTTGAGCCTTGGCAGGCTTTTGGCAGCGTTCTTGTCTCTCATTTAGGTATGCCAGCGGAAGATTTCCCATTTTATGATTCTTCAAATCAACGGAAAGTCTCAAAAATCGTGAGACGACTCATTGATGAAGGTAATTTTGGCAAGGAAAGAGCGGTGTATAAGAAGAGGGGAAGTATTTATCTGCTGAATAAGACCTGGGCTATGTTTGCGCATATATTCCGGTCGTTCGGTCTTCTTTCCCTTTTCCCACGACATTCTTTCAGACAGATCTGGCATACCATATCCAGCGGTTTTGCCAAAGTCTGGAACGACGCAAAGATCAGGTTCGGGCGCTAGATGCTCCTGAACCTGACTTCGGCTTTTTCACCCTGCGGAAGCCGCAGATCGACAAAATCCTCGTAATACTTGTGCTCGCAGCCTTTTACCGAGGCTGTCATACCCTCCGGTATGAGTATCTGCACCCATTCTTCCCATCCTCCTGTGACGCTCATCTTCACAGGTTTCCCCTTTTTCCACACCATATCGATTCCGGCTCCTCCTTTTGCCTTGAATCCTCTGATGCTGCCTTCAGCCCATTCTGCAGGGAGGGCGGGGAGTATGTGGATATATCCCTCGTGGCTCTGCAGAAGCATTTCTCCGATGCCTGCGGCACCTCCGAAATTGCCGTCTATCTGGAACGGAGGATGTGAGCAGAACAGGTTGGGATAGGTTCCGCTGATGTGCTGGCTGGCCTTTCCGTTTTCGCAGGCAGGATGCAGCAGGCTTCTGAACAGTTTCAATGCTCTGTCTCCGTCGCCGAGACGTGCCCAGAAATTCATTTTCCAGGCTCTGCTCCAGCCGGTGGCCTCGTCGCCCCGTCGGTTCAGTGTCACCCGGCAGGCATCGGCAAGTTCCGGAGTCAGGCGCGGTGATATCTGATTGCCGGGATGAAGGCCATAGAGATGCGATATATGGCGGTGGTGTATGTCGGTTTCTTCATAGTCTTCGAGCCATTCCATAAGATAGCCGTCCTTGCTTATCTGATGTGGCGGGAATTGTGCCAGAGCCGTTTTCAGAGTGTCGCAGAATGGCTGATGTGATGTTGAATCAAGCAGAATCCCTGCTTCGATGGTGTTCTGGAAGAGTTCCCGTACCAACTGTGTATCCATTGTCGGCCCGAGGCAGATGCTGACTGCCTGTCCGTCTTCGTAGAAAGAATTTTCAGGAGAAGAGGACGGCGCTGTGACAAGGTAGCCGTGTGATGGTTCCCGTATCATTGTCGATAGGAAGAATTCAGATGCTCCCTTCAATGCCGGATAGATTCTGGAAAGGTACTCCATATCTCCGGTGTAGGCGAAATGTTCCCACAGATGGTCGCAGAGCCAGGCTCCTCCTGTGTTGGTGGCTCCCCAGGACGGATGCTCTCCCGGTGCCGTAAAGTTCCATACGTTGGTCATCATATGTTGCACCCAGCCTCTCGCATTCTCTCCGTAAAAGTCTTTCGCTGTCTTCTCTCCGCTAGGTATCATATTGATCACCAGGTCGGTAAGCGGGAGGTGGAGTTCGCTGAGATTCCCTTGCTCGGCGATCCAGTGATTCATCTGTACGTTGATGTTGGTGTGATAGTCGCCGTTCCACGGAGTCTGATATGTATTTGCCCAGAGTCCCTGAAGGTTTGGAGGCAGGCTTCCTTCGCGTGTGCTGCAGATCAGGAGATATCTGCCGTAATTATAGTATAAAGAGGCCAAGGCATTGTCTTCTGCACCTTCTGAGTATGCGTAGAGCCTTTCGTCAGTGGGCAGTGATGCGCTTTCTGCGGATGAGGCTATGCGGACTCTTGCTCTTGCATATAGTTCCTGATGTGCCTTGACGGACGAATCCCATAATTTCTTCGGATTGAATCCCTTCGTGGCCTTGTCGAGCAGAGCCCTTGCCTTGCAGTCGAATTCCTTTCCTTCAAAGTAACTTGTTGCTGCAGATATGATTATCCAGGCCTTCCGCGCATTGCGGACTGTAATGCTTTTCCCGTCCGGGATTGTCTGTGCATCCTTGCCTTCTGTGATGATTTTTGCGTATGCGGCGTATCTCACTCCCGGCTCATCCGTGCCGCTGTCCAGAGTCCCGCTTATCTTCATCAGCCCCTCTTCCGTAATCTCCTCTTTGCAATTCTGTTCCCTTGCCAGGCTTGCTTTGAAGCCCAGGGTCCCCTCTGCCTGAATCTCCACGATCATTACGTCGCAATCCCTTGATACATAGTACTTTCTGCTATGTCTTGCATCTTCGCTTCCGAACTCTGTGTATGCAGTCGCTTCTCTCAGATCCAGCCTTCTGCTATATGTGCCGCTTTCCGTAAGGAATGTGCTGTTCTGAAGCCCTTCGTATTCGATCAGAAGGTCGCCCAGCGTCTGATATCCTCCGTATGTGCCTCCGTCTGAGGGTTTGTGTGGCACGAAACGCTCGTACATCACCTTCTGTGCTTCGGCGTTCCTTCCTTCCAGCAGCAGGCTGCGGATTTCCGGAAGGCTTTCCGCTGCATCGGGATTGGCATAGTCAGCCTCGCTTCCGCTCCACATAGATATCTCGTTGAGCACGATCCTTTCGGCCGTTATCCCTCCGTCGGGCATCATTCCAAGCCTTCCGTTTCCAAGAGGAAGGGTCTCTTCCCAGGTGGAGGCAGGTTCGTCATACCAGAGGGTGTGCTCTGGCGTAAACTTCTCATAATTGTCGGAGCATCCTGCTGACAAAGCGGCAGCGATGGTTATGAAGGTCAGTCTGAAGTCCATATATGCGGGATATTATCTCTTTTATGACCGCTAATATAAGAAAAATCACTTATATTTGTGTCTTGTTAAATTGCTTGCAATGGCACTTGGAATATTTAGAAGAAAGAAAGAAAAGAAGCCGTCCATCAAGAAGAAACTCTTCTTCAGTCTCGGCTCGCTGGCGATGATCCTGTTGCTTTCGGGTGTGATTTCCATCCTCGAATACCGCAGGATGAGCGACTATGTGTCCGAACTCATCGCTTCCAATATAAAGAGTATCAATCTGTCGCAGAAACTTGCCGACATTACGCAGGAGTACAACGACCAGATGCTTGCTGTGGTGGTGCAGAACGACATCTCGCTTATGCCCGACTTCAATCTGGCGTATTTCAATGCTCAGTCGGATTCGCTCAGAAGTTCCTTCACATCGCAGAAGATGCTTCCGAAGGTGGATTCGGTGGTGAATGCATTCGATGCCTTTATGAAGACTTCCCTCAAATTTGACGAGGTTTTCCTGGCCGACAGTGTCGATACGGGAGAATGGTTCTTCGGAAGCCTTCAGCCACGCTATACCAAACTTCGTCAGGATCTTGGCTCTCTCAATGAGGTCATTCACGATGAACTCAGAAGCAATTCCGCCGATTTCGATGCCGGATTCTACCGAAGCATCATTCCGGGTGTGGTCTCTGTGGGAGCCGGTCTTCTTCTGATCCTTCTCCTTCTGTATTTCACGATGGTTTATTATGTGAAGCCGATCTACCGTATGTCCGACGGCATAGACGGATACAGACTTTCCGGCCGCAGGTATGTGTATGAGTTTGACGGGGACGACCAACTTGCCAACATCAATTCCGGGCTTACCGAACTGATTGACGAGAATGTCGAGATGAAGCGAAGAGTGAAGAATCTCAGGGACGAGCGCGAGAGGCTGCTCGAGAATATTTCTGATCTGACAGCAGAGTGATGAATATCAAGGCGATATCGGTCAATGTCGGGAAGGCACTTCTTGTAAGTGCCCTCTTTATGTTCCTGTCTATGATCGTGTCGGTCATATACGGGCGCGATGCTGCGTTCGGTCCTTTGCTTATAAGTTGCATCATAACTCTCATCGTGGGAGCCTTCCCGTTCATCTTTGTCCGAGGAAAGCAATCTTTGTCGCTTAAGGACGGATACCTGACCATTGTCCTGTCCTGGCTTCTGTCTTTCATATTCGGAATGCTTCCATACGTGCTGTATGGGGGAGAGTTCACGTTGATAAATGCCTGGTTTGAAAGTGTTTCCGGCTTCACGACCACCGGATCCACCATCCTGAATGATATAGAGGCGCTTCCGAAAAGTCTGCTTTTCTGGCGTTCTTCCACTCATTATATCGGAGGATTGGGAGTAGTTGTCTTTCTGCTTCTGGTCATTCCTTCCGCCAGTCCGTATCGCCTGAAACTCACGAATATGGAGATGTCGTCCCTTTCCAAGGAGGGATATAAGTATAAGTCTTCCAAGGTGGTTTGGATCATTACGACAGTCTATGTGTCGCTTACTCTGGCTGCTCTGCTTTCCCTCTGGGCTGCCGGGATGCCGTTCTTCGATGCTTTGAACCACGCTTTCAGCATAGCGGCTACGGGCGGTTTCAGTACGAAGAATCTTTCGGTCGGAGCGTTCGGATCCGATCTTATCAATTTCATCGTCTTGATATTTATGGCTTTATGCGCAATGCATTTCGGACTCATTTATGCAGTCTTTGCGACGCGTTCATTCAAGCCGTTCCGGAATTCGGTCACTGCATATTATTTCGGATCCATTGCAGTGATGTCTCTGCTCATTATGTTCTCTCTTATGACTGAAGGGGGTTATGACTCCTGGGGCAGGGCAATGATGGATTCCACATTCACTGTGGTGAGTTATATGTCCACGGCAGGATTCGCGATATGCGACAATGCTATGTGGCCTTGGCTTGCCGGAGTCGTGCTTCTCTTCGCTTCATTCCAGTGCGGATGCGCCGGTTCGACGACTGGAGGAATAAAGGTCGATAGGATTCTCATTGCGTTCAAGGCTTTTTCTAATGAAATCAAACACAGGCTTCACCCGACGTCGGTGTCCAGGGCGCGTCTGAGCGGACATCATCTGCCGGACAGTGCTGTGAATGCCGTGATGATGTATATCGTTGTCTATTTTCTTGTGATATTTGTGTCGATAGTCGCGGTTATGCTTTGCGGATGTGATGCCACTGAGGCTGTGTCCGGAGTGATCGCTTCTGTGGGCAGTGTCGGCCCGGGTCTTGGCGAACTGGGATGTCTTGACAATTATTCCGCTCAGCCGGCAATGGCCAAGTTCATCTACACATTCGATATGTTCCTCGGTCGTGTGGAAATCTATCCTGTCCTTGTCGCTATATCTATGATATTCAGGAGGAACCGATGATGGGAAAGGCTGATTTTCTGTATTCCGCATTTGTTGACAGACTTTCATACCAGCCTACATCCTGTCAGGATTCGTTGTTGAGGAAGGTCGCTTCTTTCGTTAGCGGTGATGATGGGGATATCCTGGTGGTCAATGGCTATGCCGGTACGGGAAAGACAACGGCTATGTCGTCCGTGATTTCAGTGATGAAGGAGTTCGGGACCAAGTGCATACTGCTTGCTCCTACCGGACGTGCTGCCAAGGTGCTTTCGTCGTATGCCGGGCAGCCTGCATTCACTATTCATAAGCATATCTATCGCCAGAAATCGGTCGGTGGAGACGGTTTCGGGCAGTTCACGCTTTCGCCTAATAAGGATAAGGAGGCTCTATTCATAGTTGATGAGGTGTCTCTGATCGGGATTGATTCCGGCCAGCAGCAGTCCTCTGCGGCTTTCGGTTCGGGCAATCTTCTGGAAGACCTCATTTCCTTTGTCCGCAGCGGGGTTGAGTGCAAGGTCATACTGATAGGCGATGCGGCCCAACTTCCGCCGGTTGGGTTGGATGCAAGTCCTGCTCTTCTTCCGGAGTATATGAAGATGATGGGAGGGGTCTCGTTTGCAGGACTTTCCACGGTGGTGCGCCAGCAGAGTGAATCGGGGATACTTTTCAATGCCACTATGATACGCCAGTTGCAGAGTGAACTTGAGTCTGGCCTCGGTGTGATGGATCTTTGCGATCTGGGGCTCCAGACAGAGGGCTTTGATGATGTGGAGAGGATAGGCGGAGGCGATCTGATAGAGAAGATTTCCGATGCGTATTCGGCTTATGGGGAGGATGATACGATAGTCTTGTGCCGTTCCAATAAGAGGGCTATAAAATACAATATGGGCATACGTGCGACTGTGCAGTTCAAAGAGGAGAAACTGGTGCGTGACGATAAACTGATGATCGTGAAGAACTGTTATCAGTTTCTGGAGGGCATTGAGGGTATGGATTATATTGCCAACGGTGACATTGCGAAACTTCAGAAGATTTCCCGCTTTGAAGAGAGGTATGGACTTCATTTCGCTGAGGCTCGCATATCCTTCCCTGATTATGACGATCAGGAGATTGTGGCGAAGGTAATCCTGGATACTCTGGACTCGGAAAGCGCCTCCCTGACCTACGAGCAGTCCAACTTGCTGTATCAGGGGGTGAATGAGGATTATGCTCATATCACCACTAAGAAGAAGAGGTATGAGGCGGTGCGTGAAGATAAATATTACAACGCCCTCCAGTTGAAATATGCCAACGCCATCACCTGCCATAAGTCGCAGGGAGGACAGTGGAGATGCGTGTTCATCGACAATCCTTTCTGGCAGGAGGGGCTTACGGTGGATGACCTTAAATGGCTCTATACGGCCATCACCAGAGCGACCGAAAAAGTCTATCTGGTCAACTTTAAAGATGAATTGTTTACTGATTGATTGACATATAGTAATATGCCGGTGACCCCCGCCTTCGCTGCGCTCAGGCACCCCCTAGCCGGGGGTGGCACGTCACCTCTATATTACTATATGTCAATCAAAAGAAGATATTACGCTGAGTTTAAATGCAAAAGAATATGAGGAGAATAGTTTTGGTTATTGTTATGCTGATTGCAGCGGCATCTGCATCAGCGCAGGAATTCAACCCGATCCCCCGCGCCTGGAAATGGCTTGGAAATGAAGAAGTTATATTCAGTTATGACGGCTCATTCGCCGACTCGTCCGCATTTGTCCTTAATGCACGCAACGGCAAGCGCAAAGAAGGAGTGACCGCTCCGGCAAAATTCTCGGATTTCCCTGTGAAACCCGTAGGTGCTGTGAACCTGACATATTCTCCGGATTCCACCAAACTGGCCTTTACGCGTGACAACGACCTCTATGTCCTGGATATAGCAAGCGGAAAGGAGACTCGTCTGACTTTTGACGGTTCGGATGTTATTCTCAACGGCTATGCTTCCTGGGTTTATTATGAGGAAATTTTCGGCCGTCCGTCGCGTTACAGGGCATTCTGGTGGTCGCCTGACAGCAGGAAGATCGGCTTCTACCGCTTCGACAACAGCCAGGTGCCGATGTTCCCGATTTACTCGGCATTCGCGAATCCTGCCGCTGCGGCTTCACAGTCGCAGAGCCCTCGCGTGACAGACCTGGCTCTCGGAGGATCTCTCAGCGAGACCCGATACCCGAAGGCCGGACAGACAAATCCACAAGTACGTATCGGTGTCGTGGATCTCGGAAAATGTGCAGGCTGTCCATTCAGCAATTCCGCGGAGTGTGCTCCAGAGATAGTCTGGGCAGACTTCGACCCGACCCTCGACCAATACTTCGGTATTCCGTTCTGGGGGCCTGATAGCAGGGAGTTCTTTATTGCCCGTATGCCTCGTCTTCAGAACACCATCGATCTTTATGCTGTGAATGTGACCGACGGCAGCAAGCGCCACGTTTATAATGAGACCTACAAGACCTGGCTCAATTGGTTTGACGGTGTGGTATTCACGGACAAAGGCCTATATATGGCCCGTGAATTCGAGACCGGCTGGCAGCAGATATATTTCCTTTCATACGACGGCTCCGAATTCCGCCGCCTTACGGACGGTACTAACTGGAATGTCGCGATCGTTCGTGTTGATGAGAAGAAAGGTGACGTATATTTTACTGCGAAGCGTGACGCTGTTGCGAAACAGGCTCTGTATAAGGTAGATAAGAAGGGTGTCATCAAGACTCTGACCGATCCGGCTTATAATGCCACAGGCATATCATTCTCGCCGGACGGAAAGTATTTTGTGGCATCTTTGTCGAATATGACCACTCCTGTAAAGATTGAAATCTTCAACAGTTCCAAAGGTCAGGTCTCTAATTATGAATATAATGTATGTGCTGACTGTTTGATTTACCGGAAGACTGCATCTGAAGAAGAATCTGACAATTACTTGATTCCTCACAGTGCCTTGATGCCGGATCCGTTCACCTCTGACTTAAGGGGAAGGCTTGTCGCTGATATGGCTGGTCCTGATTTCGATCCGTCAGAATATGCACTTCCGGAAATGGTGTATCTTGTCACAAGAGATGGCTTCTGGCTCCCGGGAATGATCGCATATCCGAAGAACTTCGATGAATCAAAGAAATATCCTGTTCACGTCGATATATATGGCGGCCCGAACACTCCTATGGTACGAGACCGTTGGGTGACTCCTAATGCAGCCAATCAGTGGTATTCTGAAAACGGAATCATCCAGATAACAGTCGATCCTCGTGCGGCAGGACATAACGGTCGTGCCGGTCTGGATATGATCTACAGGCAGTTGACAGTCTGGGAGGTGAAGGATTTCTGCGAGTGGGCGGAGGTTCTCCAGAGGCTTCCATACGTGGACGGCGACAAGATCGGTGTTGAGGGCTTCTCATTCGGAGGAACAATGACCTCGATGCTCCTGATGCAGGCTCCGGACAAGTTCCACTACGGAATTGCAGGCGGCGGAGTCTATGACTGGGCACTCTACGACTCTCATTACACCGAACGCTATATGGACACCCCACAGAACAATCCGGAAGGCTATGAAATCTCGAAGGTTCTGAACTATGTGAAAGGCTACCCGACAGAGTATCTCACAAGAACTGTGCAGGAGAGCGAAGCATATACCGGTGCTTCTGCTGAGCGAGCCGCACAGTTTCGGTGTTGTGCTATAGAACCGGTAATGCTGAAACTGACCCACGGCACCGGCGACGACAATGTCCACCACCAGAACACCCTTCAACTCCTCGATGCCCTCCACAAGGAAGGCAAGAAATTCGACTTTATGATCTATCCTGACGGAATGCACGGCTACCGCGGCTACCAAGGCACTCATTTCCAGAACGCCAACAACGAATTCTGGCTCAAATACCTCAAATCAGAGTAAAACATCCGCCCCGTGAAGGAGCGAAGCATTTCCCGCAGATATACTTGCGGCAAACAAAACAGAACCGATATATAGGTGACGTGCCACCATTAAAAACATCCGCCCCGTGAAGGAGCGAAGCATTTCCCGCAGATATACTTGTGGTAAACAAAACAGAACCGATATATAGGTGACGTGCCACCATTAAAAACATCCGCCACGTGAGGGAGCGAAGCATTTCCCGCAAATATACTTGCGGCTGACAAAACATAACCGATATATAGGTGACGTGCCACCCCCGGCTAGGGGGTGCCTCCCGAAAGGGAGGCGGGGGTCACCGGTATATCGGTTCTGTTTTGTATATGGAAGCAAGGACTATCTGCGACGTCTCATCGCACCCTTCATCATATTTCCCATATTGGCACCCATCACAGTCTTCATCATCTTACGAGTACCCTCAAACTGCTTCAAAAGTTTATTCACCTCAGGAAGAGACGTACCCGATCCGTCGGCAATCCTCTTACGGCGGCTTCCATTGATGCACTCCGGATGCTCACGCTCGTATGGAGTCATCGAAAGAATGATAGCCTCGATACCCTTGAACGAACTATTGTCCATATCCACATCCTTGAGAGCCTTGCCCATACCAGGAATCATAGAAGCAAGATCCTTGATGTTACCCATCTTCTTGATCTGCTGAATCTGATTGTAGAAATCCCAGAGAGTGAACTGATCCTTGGCAAGTTTCTTCTTCAGTTCGCGTGCCTGAGCCTCGTCAAACTGCTCCTGAGCCTTCTCCACGAGGGAAACAACGTCACCCATACCGAGGATACGATCGGCGATACGTGAAGGATGGAACACATCCAAAGCCTCCATTTTCTCACCGGTGCTCACAAACTTGATAGGTTTGCCCACTACAGCCTTGATGGAAAGAGCCGCACCGCCTCTGGTGTCACCATCCATCTTGGTGAGTACTACTCCGTCAAAATCAAGCCTGTCGTTGAATGCCTTCGCTGTTTCCACAGCATCCTGACCTGTCATCGCATCCACTACGAAGAGGGTCTCTGTAGGCTGGACAGCCGAATGGAGCGCCGAAATCTCGTCCATAAGTTCCTGATCCACAGCAAGTCGTCCGGCAGTATCGACAATCACTACTGAATAACCTTCGGACTTTGCCTTCTTTATGGCGTTCTGGGCGATCTGGATAGGATCCTTCACTCCTTCTTCCGAATAAACTTCCACTCCGATCTGCTCACCGAGCACCTTCAACTGGTCGATAGCGGCAGGACGGAAATAGTCGCAGGCTGCAAGGAGCACCTTCATTCCTCTCTTGCTCTTTATGTTCAGAGCGAGTTTGCCGGAGAAAGTGGTCTTACCGGAACCGTTGAGACCGGCTACGAGAACAACTGCTGGAGAACCCTTGAGATTGATGTCGGATGCATTGCTTCCCATAAGTGCCGCAAGTTCGTCGTGGACGATCTTCACAATCATCTGCTGCGGTTTCACTGCCGTAAGCACGTTCTGGCCTATAGCCTTTTTCTTTACTTCATCACAGAACTGCTTCGCAATCTTGTAACTTACATCGGCATCCAGAAGGGCACGGCGTATGTCCTTCATCGCTTCCGAGATGTTTACCTCGGTGATCTTGCCTTCTCCTTTGAGGATCTTGAACGATCTCTCAAGTCTTTCACTTAAATTCTCAAACATATATCTTTATCTTTTATTTTCAGTTTTGATCCCTTTACTGCTCTCGGGATGACGCGAAATAGTCTTTCGCCAAAGGAGCCTCATCCAGTCTGTCACTGAAAACGGATGGTGCAAGATCCTTCATATTGTATCTGCTGGCCATAACCTGTCCGTATGCTCCGGTGCTGCGGATGGCCATAAGGTCGCCTCGTACGCTAAGAGGGAGAAGCCTTCCTGCTCCCCATACGTCACTCGATTCGCATACGGGGCCGACGATGTCGTATGCCTGGAATGTAGGGAAGAACGATCTCTGTGCAGCAGAAAGATTCTCGATCTTGTGATATGCTCCATAAAGGGCAGGCCTGATGAGGTCATTCATACCTGCATCCATAATCAGGAAGTTCTTGGTCTCTCCGCTTTTTACGAAAAGCACTCTTGATATCAGGGATGCGCATTGTGCCACAAGTGAACGTCCAGGCTCAACGTGTACCGCCTGGTCGTTCCTGCGTATGATGTTGGTGGATATGGCGTTGAACCAGGTGCCGAAATCCGCAATAGGATTGCCGTCAGGGTCGTCGTAATCGACTCCGAGTCCTCCTCCGAGATTGATGTTACGCACTGTAAGCCCTTTGCTCTCGAAGTATCTGACGATTTCGTTCACTCTTTTGCATTCGAGAGAGAATACCTCATCGACTCGTGTGATCTGCGATCCGATGTGGAAATGCAGACCTATGAAGTTGATGTGTCCGCTTTTCTGGATGAACTCGATGAGTTTGTCAAATTCGTGGTTGGATATTCCGAATTTGTTCTCGTAGAGTCCTGTGGTCACGTATTTATGCGTATGTGCATCGATGTCAGGGTTTATTCTGACGGAAATATTTGCCTTGACTCCGTGCAGGTGGGCCATTTCGTTGATGACGAAGATTTCCTGAAGGGACTCGCAGTTGAAGGCTTCGATGCCTAGCATCATCGCGTCATATATCTCTCTGTCGCTTTTACCGACTCCGGCATACACGATCTTGTCTGCAGGGAAACCGCAACTATGTGCGTGGAGTACTTCGTTGCCACTGACGCAATCCGCTCCGAAGCCTTTTGAACTGATATATTCAAGAAGCCTTCTCTCGACATTGGCCTTGATGGCGTAATGTACTTTTATATCGTGCTCCCGGGCAAGGTCGGCTACATAGTCAACAGTCTTATGGAACAAATCCATATCATAATAATAGAATGGTGTAGCGATCTTGTCCAGTTGCTCTATTGTATTGATATCCAGCATATTATTCTATTTGTTGCTTTCGAATGTCTCAAGACGCTCGAAAAACGGGGAAAACGGTTGCAAAAATAACGAAAAAATCCGTATTTTCGCAGAATGATATCGATTAATATAAATCCGCAGACAGCAGTGCCGTTGATCGTGGGGGTAGGTTCGACCATCCTCGCTCTCCTGCTGATGCTCATCAAGATACCGCATTCCGATTACAGTTTCAAACTGACCAATTCCAAATTGGCTATCGTGGTGAGTTTCCTTATCTGCAGTTTTATGATGTTCTATGCGATGAACGAGTATGGCCAGCCCGATATCAAGGACTGGGATATGTTTCTTATGCTGACCATATACATCGTGGTGCATTTCTCGACTTCCATCATTTCATATTCGATGATAGCCCTGCTTAAGACAGAGAGAAATAAATGGCAGAGCCTGTTTGTCCCCGGATTGTTCGTTTCCGCCATTGTTGCCTTCCTTCTTCTGGAATCGTACAAGTCGGGTAATATGAATTATTTCTGGTTTGTCTGTGCTGTGGCTCTGATAGCCTTCCTGATACAGTCTGTGACCTATATAGTTCATTTCGACAGGGCATATAAGAATTCCATCCGAGAACTCGAAAATTATTATGATGAGGATGAGAGCCACAAGATCAAGTGGGTGCGCTTCTGTTATGTGATATCGATGCTCACCAACCTTTTTATCCTTGTGTATCTGTGCCTTTACTGGTTTCTTGATTATAAGTTGGAGGTGGCTTCGTTATATACCATCTGGTATCTCATTTATATGCTTTATCTTTCTTCCAATTTCATTTCTTTCCTCGGCAGTCACAAACTTGTCCTTGATGCCTTTGCGCATAAGGCTTTGAGCGGTGAGGATATAATCCAGATGATCAATCAGGGCAAGAGGAGAAGAGGAAGACAGAGCGGAAAGGCAACTGCTTCTTCGTCAATCAATGAGGCAGAATTCAGAAAACTGGAAAAGACTCTGGAAGAGTGGGTAGAACAGAAACGTTTCCGTGAATATGACAAAAGCAGGGAGGATATTGCACGTGAACTCAATACTACGAAAGAAATCCTGCATTATTATTTCATAACTAAAAAAGGGGTTGATTTCAAGACCTGGAGGACTGAATTGCGTATAAATGAAGCGAAGCGTCTCTTGCTTGAGGACAAGAACGCTTCGACAAATATCATTGCTGAGGCTTCCGGCTTCAGTGACCGTTCGAATTTCCACCGTCAGTTTGTCAAGATTGTGGGCTGCTCTCCGAAGCAGTGGCGTGATTCAGACGGTAATTCAGCGTCAGGACAGGTTCAGTAATATCATTTTTGATGAAACTGACGGTCTCTGTATAGGTCTCGAAAAGGCCGCCGTTCTCTTCATTGTCTATATCTTCGATGATTATTTCCAGAGTTATCACTTCGCTTTCGGGATTGTCCTTTACACCTGCCTCGAACTGACCTATGCTTGACGTGTATTTTATGTCCTGATAACTCCCGCCGTTCCATTCAAGTGTCACTTTCAGATGTTCTATCGGATTACCCTCTGTGTCTGTTATTTTGCCTGAGAGCATCGCCGCTTCCATTCCCAGCATAAGGTCACCCGGCTCAGGACGTGGTAATCCTACGGAGCAGGAAGACATCAATATGGCGGCTGACGTCAGGGCAGATATTATTCTTGTTTTTTTCATTCGTCTTTCTTTTCGAGATAGAAATCGCAGTCATTGACATAGAATGTGCCTGTATGTTCATCGAATGAGGAACCGTTCCAGGATATGTTAAGTTCCTGTTTTACAGACTCGTATTCGCTATTTACATCTTCTGCGGTCAATGTGCAGAAAATCTTTTCGGTGAAGCCCTCTGCAGTGAGAGTGAAACGACCCCTGTTGTCGGTATATACGGTCATAGTCCGTATTGTCTCCCTGATTTGGAATGGTTCCGATGCATTAAGGGTTATCTTGATGCCTTCAAGAGGAAGGGTCGATTCTTTGTCCGATACGGCCCCGGAAACCACGACTGTATATATCCCGTCATATCTGCCGGGATCAAGAGGCGCCATAGAGCACGACAATGCTGCCATCGCCAACGATAGCAGCATTATTGTATTTATTACAAATTGTTTCATTCCGGGTCTTTTACACCGGCATAGGTTTCAGATACGTCGCAAATTTATACAATTTCTGTGATATTGCAAAAAATGTGCTGTCAGAATACATCTTCGGGTCTGATTCCGAGAAGATTCATTCTCTTGACTATCTGAGGCACTTCGTTTTCAATGAATTCTTTTCTCAAAGTGCTGAGTACCACATCTTTGGCGTCGGGAGCAATGAAATAGCCTATTCCTCTGCGGTTGTATATGATTCCTTCTCCTGTCAGTTTCTCGTATGACCGCATTACCGTATTCGGATTCACTCCTATGTCTGCCCCATATTCTCGTACTGATGGAATCCTGGCATCAGGCTTGAGATCCCCGCTCAGAATACGCTCACAGATATTGTCGCATATCTGGAGGTAAATTGATTTATTGCTGTTGAATTCCATAATCCTAATGCTTTAAGGTCTTGATCCTGAACCAGACTCCGGCCAGAAGGGCAAGATTTGTCACCGTGTCCGTTAGGGTGTCGATGAGAACAAGATTCTTGAATAACTTGTTGTTGAACATCTGCAATATTGCCATAGGGTCTTCATTGGCGGTATTGACTATTTCCAGAGCCCAATTGGTCAGAATAGGTGAGCATATTATGCTGGTGGCTGTGCTGATTGCAAAGAGTGCCAGAATTGTCTTTACCGTCTTGCCATTCTTGAAGAAGATCGCTCCAAGCAGGAATGGCAGAGTTATGCAGAATATTTCGTCCAGATACATCCAAGGATTGTTTACCTGCCTGATGATTTCCTGAGCCAGCGTAGCATCCTCTATTGTAATGTTCTCGTCAATGAAGTTGAATGTGACATCCTGGGCTTCTCCCATTTTCTGCAGAAGTTCCATACCGCCGGCTACCAGATTCTGGCCGCAGGTGCTGTCCAATGCGCATATCGCAGCATCCAGACCAAGATACAGCAATGCTCCCGATATCGGAACGATGATGCAGGTCATCAGAATCATACTTGCGAATTTCTCCAATCTGGATGCGGGTAGAGTAAGCCAGAATGAGCCGTACTGCTTTTCAGTGATCCTGCCGTAGCATTTTACCGGCATAGTCACAACCAGACATATCATTGCAACTACGAATACAAATACTCGAAGTCCCATATCCGGGCCATCCCAGCCGTTTCTCAGCATCATATTGAATGCTGCTGTAATGAAATACAGTGCCACAGGTGATAGCAGGGAAATGGTGAGAAGGCTGAGCCCATAGTTTGCGCAGCACGTTCTGAAGTCTGTAGAAAAATATTTTCCGAATCTCCGGAAATTGAATATATCTTTTTTCATAGTGTCTATTTGTTGAATATT
Source organism: Bacteroidales bacterium (assembly GCA_017626555.1). Classification (GTDB taxonomy): domain Bacteria; phylum Bacteroidota; class Bacteroidia; order Bacteroidales; family UBA932; genus Cryptobacteroides. The sequence goes on along the minus strand of JAGAIM010000124.1, from coordinate 13,986 downwards.
CCTTTGATAAGTTCCTTGTGCTGATGCACCGTGTTGAACAGTGCTTCGAGGTTCACCTTGCTGTCCTCTCCGTATTGGTTGAGGCATACCTGAATGTTTCCTCCCGGTATCATTTCGCGATATAGAGCGTTTTCCATCGGTTCGCTGCTGTAATCGAAATACAGTTTTTCAGATATTTCTGCGATGCTGGCGTTCAGGAGCACATCCTGGCGGTCAAGGATGATGATCGGGTCGATTATATTCTCCAGGTCGCGCACCTGATGGGTTGAGATCAATATGACTGAGTCCTCCCGGGTGTATTTTGTCACGGCTTTTCTGAACTGTGCCTTGGAGGGGATGTCAAGGCCGTTGGTCGGTTCGTCCATAAAGAGGTACTTAGTGTTGCAGGCGAGGGCGAATGCGATGTATGTCTTCTTCAACTGACCGGATGACATCTTGTTCATCTTCTGTTGTGCATCCACTTCGAGCACATTCATCACCTCATTGAATCTGTCGATGTCGAATCCTGTCCAGAATTTACCGTAGTTCATTGCGTAGTCGATAGCCTTCATATTCATCGGTGCTACTTCATCGCTCAAGTAGTACAGGTCAGAAAGGAAGGATGGCTCTCTGTCGTAGGGCTTCCTGCCATCGATGTCGATTTCCCCGTGCTGAGGCTTCTTCAGTCCGCTGAGGAGTGTCAGGAATGTGGTCTTGCCCACTCCGTTTTCTCCGAGAAGACCGTAAATCCTGCCCTCTTCGAGATTCATAGAGATATTCTTCAGGACATATCTGTCGGCTGGCAGAATATGCCCCTTGGTTTTGTCGAGACTGATGCTACCCAGTCCGCCGGTCTCACCGTATGTGAAACCAAGATCATTGATTGTGATCATAATACTTTATGTTTTAATGTCTATTGTTAAGTTCCCTTTCGGGATATTCTTTATAGTGTATTAGTGAAGTAGTACACTGCAAAGGTAGGCATAATTTTTATTTCTGCAATACTTTTTGCCAAAAAAAATCTCCGTGGCACGTAACATTCAGAATATCAGCGTATTACCTAAAATGCCTGCTGCATCCGCGCAGCAGGCATTTTAGGTAATACGCTGATTGATAGTGCTTTATGTGCCACGGTTCTGACGGCACTGCTGCTATCAGCGGGCTGGTTTCGATTGATTGTGGCTGTTTTGCTTGAATTCACGGATGTTTTCCTGCAGCCTTCCGTGTTCTGATGCCGGTAGAGCCCATTCGAGGAATCTTTCGCGGATATAATTGACGGTCTGCTCAGAAGGGTGACACATATCTTCTGCATAGAAGCGGTAGTCCCTCAGTTCGTCCATCACTATTTCGTAGGCCGGAAAATAATCAGCCGGGTAGAACGGATCCAAACTCAGATCGACAGGCAGACCGGCCAGGAGGTCATCTATACCAAGCAGCAGGGCAGATTTGCTGATCTGGTTGCCGTGCGCCCCGTCCTTGAAGTGACGTATCGGGCTGACTGTGAATATAAACTGCTTTCTGCGGCATCCTTGTGTTTCAAGGCATAGGTCTATGATCCGGCGAAGTGCCGATGTGATTTCTCCTGACGTGAGTCTTACACGGACAAATTCTGCAGCCGGATGTTTGAGGCAGTTTGAAACTATGAAATCTTTTTCTATATGCTTGAAGCACCAACTTGTCCCTAGCGTGATGATGACTTTGTCGGCATTGAGAAATGCTTCTCTGGCAGTCTCCAGAGCGGCATTCACTTTGAGGAGGAATTCTTCGGCTGAAGGTGCGGCGAATGATGTGTGATGGCAGAATGAACACCAACGGCTATCTCCGGCACCGATCTGCACGCAGTCTGCTTCAGTGAATGGGCGGCCTTCGAGCATTCTTTGTACGGTGTGCAGAATGGAGATGGGATTGTACAAGGTTCCGAACGGGTTTATGCATACGTCAAACCCGAAGTCGGCAAGTTGTCTGCCTATATTGTCGGAAAAGCAACTTCCCAGCATCATTATCTTGTCGCTGTATGAGATGCCGACATTGCAGGGCTGGTCGGCTACCGGTGTCTGTAGTTTCAGCATAGTCTTATATACTTCTGTTTCGCAAGTTATAAGTTGTTGACTGATTGAAGATTGGTGAGACTTGCGAAACTTTCCCCACCGCACTTTCTTTTTCTTTACGTTTCCTTTGGACGCAAAGATAGTCTTTAAAGCACAAAAATGCTTGATTTTGTTCTTGAGACGATGAAATTGTTTGCTATCTTTGGCTGATTTTGTATTTATGTCGCTATGAATATACTTAAGAATTGTGCGCTTTTATGCCTTCTGGCTCTTTCAATGCCGCTGTATGCGCGTCAGAAGGACGATGATAAGGTGCGTGTTACATACGATGTTGATTTCGAGATGCGCTTCGACAACCGTGAGTATTACAAGAGTGCGTTTTCCAGTTCAATGACTGTTTTCGGGGCACGTCTGACTCCTTCAGTCGGGCTCTATGTGCCTCAGAGAGAGAAAAATATGGAGCATAGGGTGATGTTTGGGGCGGATGTTATGAAAGACTTCGGGGCATCGCCGATATCGTCACTGATAGCCGGCGGGGTGGCTACGGATGAAACTTCTCCGTCTCTTGTCAACACAGCATTGTTCAGGGAAATTGTTCTTTATTATCGTATGAACAAGGCTACTGCCCGTACAGGGCTTGAACTCTATGCCGGAATATTCCCACGGAGGGCATCGGAAGGCTCATATTCGGAAGCCTTCTTCTCCGATTCACTCAGATTCTATGACAATAATCTTGAGGGTATTCTTTTGAAGATACGCCAGCCTAAGGCTTATTGGGAGGTAGGTTGTGACTGGATGGGGCAGTTCGGCCAGGCGAGGAAGGAGAGATTTATGATCTTTTCATCAGGACGCAGCCATATAACGTCTTTCTTTGATGTAGGGTATTCCGCTTATATGTATCATTTTGCCGGATCGGAGAAGGCGAGGGGAGTGGTTGACAATATTCTCCTGAATCCATATATCAGATTCGATTTCGGTAATAGACTAGGGTTCCAGGAGTTCTCATTGCGCCTTGGATGGCTTCAGGGAATGCAGCACGACAGGGTTTTTGTCGGACATTATGTACTTCCTTGCGGAGGAGAGTTCGATCTCGCTTTCAAGAAATGGAATGTAGTCTTGCGCAATCACCTCTTCTACGGTACTGATATGATGCCATATTACAATAGTCTTGATGCCGGAGGCGATAAGTACGGCACCAGACTGTATATGGGTGACCCTTTCTATAGAATCCACGATGATGGAAGTACCGGCTTCGGTGCGTATGACAGACTTGATATCAGTTACGAGCCACATATCGGGAGATATCTGTCGATTATGATTTCGGCGCGCTTCCATTTCCACGGCTTCCGTTATTCCGGATGCCAGCAGGTGGTGGGAGTGAAATTCAATATAAATGAAATCTTGAAAAGGAAATGAAAAGAGTAATATATGCAATCTTGGCGGCAGTCTTGATGTCTGCCTGCTGCGGACCCAAGGATGGAGAATATACTTTCAGGATTCTCACAACCAATGATGTGCACGGACGATATTTCGATTCGCTCTATGTGACTGACGGGACAATCAATGCCTTGACTAATGTTTCTTGGTATGCTGACAGTATCCGTACTGCAGCCGGTGAGGAGAATGTGATACTTCTTGATGCCGGTGACTGCCTTCAGGGAGATAATGCAGCATATTATTTCAATTACGCCGACACTGTTTCCAAGCATATTTTCGCACGTATGGTGGAGTATATGGGCTACGATGCCATAGCGGTCGGCAACCACGATATAGAGACAGGACATAAAGTGTATGACCGTATGGTTGAGACGATGGAGGTGCCGTTTCTGGCTGCAAATGCCTTGCGTACTGATGATGGACGTCCGTATTTTCAGGAATATGTCACATTGAAAAGGCACGGAATCAGGATTACTGTCATTGGATTCACCAATCCGAATATCAAGAGTTGGCTGTCTCCGCTTCTGTGGGAGGGGATGACATTCGAGTCTCTTCTTCCAATGGCACAAGAGGTCGTTGACCGGGTTAAGGAAGAGGAAAAGTCAGATGTGGTCATAGTGCTGACACATTCCGGAACCGGAGACGGTGATGGCAGCCAGTTGGAGAGCCAGGGGCTTGATCTTTTCAAGAGCCTCAGAGGAGTGGATTTCATTATATGTGCTCACGACCATAGTCCTGTGGTGCACAAGAATGACAGCATTTGCCTGATAAATGCCGGAAGTCATTGCCGCAATCTAGGCTCCGGTACTGTCACTGTAAGGGTTGAGGATGGAAAAGTTGTCTCGAAGACATTGGATGCCGGACTTATTCCGCTTGACAAGGAGAAGGTGGATATGCAGATGAGGGAAATGTTCCGGAATGATTATGAGGCGGTAAAGGCGTTTACACTTAAGGAAGTGGGCGAACTCAGAACCGATCTTCGTACGCGTGATGCATACCGGGGAATGTCGGACTACCTGAATCTTCTCCACACCATTTCACTGGGATGTACTCCTGCTCAGATTTCTTTCGCTGCTCCTCTGACTTTCAATGGATCCGTCAATGCAGGGACGTTGGTGTATAATGATCTGTTTACGATATATCCTTTTGAGAATCAGTTGTTTGTTGTAAAAATGACGGGCGAGGAAATCAAGGATTATCTGGAATATTCGTACGATATGTGGATCAATACTATCGATTCTGCGGACGACCGTCTGCTCAAGATCGTGAATGATCCCGATCCTCGTACCGGTCAGCAGCAATGGTCTTTCATCAACCGTTCATATAATTTTGATTCGGCCGGCGGACTTGTCTATAAGGTGGATGTGACCAGACCGAAGGGGGAACGTGTACTTATAGAGTCGCTTGCTGATGGGAATCCTTTTGAAGAATCAGCCGAATATAATGTGGCTATGACATCGTACCGTGCCAGCGGTGGTGGAGGCATAATGAGAAAGGGAGCCGGCATCGACACTGACAGGATCTCCGACAGGGTAGTGGAGTACTACCCTGAAATAAGGGATATCCTGTATGATTATCTTCTCAAGAACGGTGAAATTGATCCGGAAAAGATCGGTGACCGCGAGGTGATCGGAGAGTGGAAGTTCGTTCCGGAATCACTTGTCTCCAAGGCGATGGACCGTGATATGTTCCTCCTTTTCCCTTAGCAGGGTGTCATATAGCAAAATCTGACGGTAGATATATAGGCGACGTGCCACCCCCGGCTAGGGGGTGCCCGACCTTCGGGAGGGCGGGGGTCGCCGGAATATCTACCGTCAGATTTTGATTGACCTTACATCAGGCCGAGCAGTTTGCTTCGAGAAAGCATACAGGCACCCACAGGACCTGCCTTCTCTCCTAACTTGGAGAACTTGATCGTAGTGTCCTTGTTCACCATATTCAGAGAATGCTTCTGGATGGCACTCTTCACTGGAAGAAGAAGATACTCCTTAGCCCTTGCAACAACTCCTCCGATCACGACCAGTTCCGGATTGAATATGTTGATCAGTCCGGCGAGCGCCCTGCCGAGAACAGTGCCGATTTCTTCTACCACCTCAATGGCGAGCACATCCTCCTCATTGACAGCATTCAGAATATCTACCAGCCTGATTTCCTCGCCTTTCCCGAACTTTTCGCTCAGAAGAGACGCCCTGCCTTCGCGCAGTTTCTCTATAAATATCCTATGTATTGCAGAGCCGGACGCACCTGTCTCCAGACAACCGGTCTTTCCGCAGTGACAGATCTGATCGTTATCCAGAAGAGGGAAATGGCCGATTTCACCGGAAAAGCCCGATTTGCCGTACGACAGTTTCCCGTCTATGATCATTCCCATTCCGAGTCCCCAGGTGACATTGATGAAAAGCATATTCTTTTCGCTGTTGGCCACTCCGCATATATACTCTCCGTAAGTCATTGCCCTTGAATCGTTTTCGATGAATACAGGGGCATCCAGTTCTTCCTCGAGGAACTCTCCGATAGGTCTGTCCTCTCCGATGAAATATGTGAAGCAGTATCCTGTCTCGTTGTTCACTCTTCCAGATAGATTCACTCCGTATGCAAGTACCATCGAAGGATCTATCCCTATGTCAGCAATATGCTTGCGGATGGTTGCGCAAAGTTTTCTGAATGAGAGTTCTGAATTTTCGACAATGAAGGTAAACTCCTGAAGATAATCTATCATCTGGCCTTTGAAGTCAGTCACCGCTATGCTTACGCTTTGTCTTCTGACATCGACTCCTACAAAATAGCCTGCAGACGGGTTCAGACCGTAAATGCTTGGTCTTCGTCCTCCGTTCGTACCTAATTTGCCCATATCGACGAGAAATCCCTCATCCATCAGTTCCCCGACCAGTTTTGTAATGGTCGGGATACTGGTGTTGAGTTCCTTGCTCAAGTCTGCAAGGCTATAGTCTCCTTCGTTTATGCAGAGGGCTATTATCTTTTTCTTAAGTATTGAGTTTTTCCCGTCAATGTTGCGGAGAAATGATCTTTTCATAGTTCAGTCGGTTTCTTTATTTTTTTCTGTTTACCCAATATGCCTCGATCTCCTCAAGGGTCTTTCCTGTGGTCTCAGGCACTACTTTCCACATAATGAGCATATAAGGGATGCACATAAATGCGAAGATGAAGAATGTTCCTGCCTGGCTCCAGCCGAGAAGGACAGGGGTAAGTTGTCCGATGAGGTATGTTCCGATCCAGAGGGCGAAGCCGGCGATTGACATCGCGCGTCCACGTACGCTGTTAGGGTACATTTCAGAGAGGAGTACGAATACGATGGCTGAAATCGAGATAGCGCAGCAGAATACGTATGCAAGGAAGAATGTGAGCATAAATCCGTTGCCGAGTCCGATCTGTGCTCCCCACGCGAAATAGATGCCGATGGCTACGAGGCAGATGATCATTCCGCTTACGCCCCAGTAAATCAGTTGCTTACGTCCTACGCGGTCGATGATGAACACTGCAAGTATTGTTGTCACGCAGTTTACTACGCCTACAAGTACTGTCGAGAACATTGGGTTGTCGAAACCTGCGTCAGCAAAGATCTTAGGACCATAGTAAAGTACTGCGTTCACACCCATAAACTGTCCGAGGATGGCGATGGCGCTACCTGTGATGACAGCAAGCAGGATGCCCGGCTTGAGGAGGTCTGACCATTTGCCTTTTGTCTCTCCCTTGAGTGATGCATTTGTTACATCGATTTCCTCCTTGACCTCTTCGGCTGTAGAGTAGATTTTGCTGAGCACCAGCGATGCTTTATCAAGTTTGCCATTTACTATCAGCCACTTAGGGCTCTCTGGTATGAAGAATATGATAGTGAAGAAGAGCAGGGCAGGGATAGTTTCGCTTCCGAGCATTCCTCTCCACATTTCACAGTTCCACATATTTGTCCAAAGTTCACCGGATACGGCAAGATCGCCGTTTACATCGATAACCCAGTTCATAAGATATGCAAGAAGGAATCCTACAGTCACTGCGAGTTGGTAAAGCGACACGAGGGTTCCGCGTATCTTTGCTGGAGATACCTCTGATATATATATAGGCGAAACGATGGATACGATACCGATGCCGACTCCACCGATGATTCTATATGCCACCAGGCTGTCAAAACTTCCGCATACGGCACATCCGATGGCAGAAATGCTGAAAAGTGCTGCCGAGATGAGCATCGTGAGTTTGCGTCCGAGGTAGTCGCTGAGCGAACCTGCTACAAGTACTCCGCAGATCGAACCGATGAGGGCGCAACCAACGTACCAGCCTTCCAGCATATCTGTGAGGGCGAACTGGTTCTTTACGATTGCTGTCGTGCCTGAAATGACAGCGGTGTCATATCCGAAGAGGATTCCTCCGATGGCTGCGACTACAGCCATAAAAATTACATATCCCAGTGTGTTTTTCTGTTTCATAACTTCAGCAAAGAATCTTTATTTAATATTGAAATACTCCTTATACCTATTATATAAATTGCCTGCAGCGCCATAAACTGACTGAGGACTCAGGAAGTGAGGGAACTCGAAGGTTATGGCCTTGTCGTATCCGCATCTCTTCGCTGCTTCAAGTTTCAGACGCAGTTTGTCGAACTTTATAGGGAGGAACTTGATTGGCATATCGCGGTCGAATGTCTCTGCATTGGTCCAGCACTGCATTCCGTACTTGTCTGCCATCTTCTTGTTGACGCTGAAGAATGCGTCCAGTTCGTCATAGTCGATGTGTCCGTCCTGGAAGGCTACGGCATCGACAACGTCGTGGATACCCTGGAATATCTGGCTCCACTCCCTCTCGTGGTCAGCGATCGACACTGCATCCTCCTTCGTCAACGCTGCTCCTGCTGCGCTCACGGCCTTCTTTCCGTCGATCCAAGGTGATATGAAGACAGGCAGGCCTCCGGAAACCTCCTTGCACTGTGCTCCCATTGCGTGGAATGCATCGACCGCTCCGATTGTGTCGCGGCTGATTTCAGTGCTGAGGTACCATCCTCCGAAACTGTCATACTTTTCTCCATACATCTTCCAGACTTCGTCGATGACAAATTTATTGTCTTCGATTTCGTGGCTCATATCCTTGGTATCCCAATATACGCCTGAGTCGTAGAGACCGAGGTAGAACTTCATTCCGTGCTTCTGTGCCAGACGGCAGAACATATCTATAAGGTCAACGGAAGGCATATAGCAGCCTTTCTTCAGAAGATAAGGAGATGGATAGGTGATGAACTTGCGGTATCCGCATCGGATGTCGATCACTGTGTCTATGCCGATGGCCTTCATATATGCGAAGTCCTGATCCCACTCCTTTTCACCCCAGTTCTGATGAGGAATGTCGTGTGATATCTCATCGAGAAATGTTCCTGTGATGCGGAGTCCGTTGTCCTTAGGAACTATCAGTCCTCCTTCGGTTGTTTCATATCCTATGTCCTGTGTCGATCCGTCGGAAGTGCAGGATGATAGAACAGATGGGGCGATGAGGGCAGATGCACCTCCGATCGCCATCGTCTTTAAAAATTCTCTGCGGTCAGCCATATTATGTTGTTTTTAATTATTTTTAAGAATGAACTCGACAAATATACGCAATTTTCCATAATACGAATTAAATCTTTTCCTTAGTTTTCTTACAAACTGTAATTCTGTGCTGGGGTGTGGTGTGGTATTTTTAATAATAAGGGGTGAATTTTTAAAAATATTTAATTATTGTAGGGAAATTCATTGCGGGTTGTAAAAAACTTTATATTTTTGTCGAATATTATAACCCAAAATAAACTAAAATGCGTCTTATACTGGCCACACTGACTGCAGTAATTGCTGTAATATCTTGTCAATCAGCGACAAATGAAGCCTCGGACAACCATAATTATATGTGGTTCGACTGTGAGGCAAACTATGCGACACTTTCGCATCCTGATTCAATTCAGTTTTATCTCCATAAATGTAAGGATCTCGGATTCGGCAATGTCGTTGTCGATGTAAAGTCCATTATGGGTGAGGTACTCTATGACAGTGAAATCGCTCCATATATGGGGGACTGGGAAGGTGTCGAGAGACCGCGTGACTATGATATGCTCGGATACTTCATCGAGTATGGACACGAAATGGGACTTAAGGTATTCGGATCCCTCAATGTCTTTGCAGGCGGTCATAATTATTTCGACCGCGGTGTCGTATATATGGATAAGGCAGCCTGGCAGTCTATCTGCTATCACAAAGGTGTGCTGACTCCGATCTCAGAGATCAAGTCTAATTACAACTGTATGATGAACCCGTCAAACCCTGAGGTTCAGGAATATCAGATCGAAATCCTGAAGGAGTTTGCTCGCAAATATCCTGAGGTGGACGGACTTATCTTTGACCGCGTACGTTACGACGGCATTACAGCAGACTTCAGCGAACTCTCAAAGAAGCAGTTCGAGGAGTATGCAGGCGTCACAGTGGAGAACTTCCCTGAGGACATTCTCAGTTGGTATGACGAGAACGGCAATCTCCGCTATAACTGGGTGCCCGGCAAGTATGGCAAGAAGTGGGTCGAGTGGCGCGCAATGGTCATCCACGATTTCGTTGAGAAGGCGCATAAGGCTCTCAAGGAAATCAATCCCGACCTTATCATCGGAGACTATACCGGTGCGTGGTATCCTACATACTGGCAACTCGGAGTGAACTGGGCAAGCAAGGATTACGATCCTTATCAGGTGCCTGAGTACCAGTATTGGGCTACTGAAGACTATCATAAGTCGGGCTATGCAGAGATGCTTGACGTATATATGACAGGCCTCTATTACTCATTCATCACCAAGGATGACGTGGACAAGGCTACTGGCGTCGTAGGACAGCGCAGCGAGGCTGGTATGGACAACAGTCTTACATACTGCTACAGCGTCGAGGGCGGTGCTGAGATCGCAAAGCAGATTACGAAGGGAGTGGTTCCTGTAATCGGTTCGATCTATGTGGAGCAGTATCTTGGAGACTTCACTCCGTTCGGACCTGCTGTCACCCAGGCACTTAAGAGCACTGACGGTGTGATGATCTTTGATATAGTCCATCTGAACAAACACGGACTTTGGGATGAACTCGAGGCTGCGATGAAGGCTGCAGAAATTGTCGAAAACTAACCAATCTAATCAATATAACTCAATGAAAGCGATTTATAGAAATCTGCTTGTCGCGTTCATTTTCCTCTTGGGGGGGGCAGAAATATTGTCTGCACAGCCTTCTGTAAGAGGTAAGGTGACCGACACGTACGGACAGCCGCTTCCGGGTGTTGCTGTCCTTGTCAGCGGTACCTCCAACGGTACGATGACGGATGAAGACGGAAATTATAGCCTTTCCGGTCTGAAGACAGGTGATGTGATCCTTTTCACAAGTCTTGGTATGGGAGACCAGACTTTCAATTGTGACGGATCGCTTACCAGACTCAATGTGACAATGAAGGAAGATGCAACCTTCCTCGAAGAGACAATCGTTGTCGGTTACGGTACACAGAAGAAGTCTTCGATGACCTCTGCCGTGTCTGCAATGAAGGGAGATGAACTCCTTAAGGCTCCTTCGACAAATGTCTCACAGCTCCTTGCCGGTAAGCTTACCGGTGTGTCTTCAGTACAGGAGTCGGGAGAGCCGGGCCTCGACCAGGCTTCAATCCGTATCCGTGGTTCGCAGGGCGCCGTAAAATATGTCGTTGATGGTTTCCCTGTAGACAATATCAATGATATCGACCCATTTGATATAGAGAGTATCTCAGTCCTCAAGGACGGTGCTTCTGCTGCCGTATATGGTCTCCAGGCTTCAAACGGTATAATTATCGTCACAACAAAGAAGGGTTCTTCAGGCAAGCCGAAGATTACTTACAATGCAACTTTCGGTGCCTCTATGAATGCTAATTTCCCTGAATTTATGGATGGCCCTCAGTTTGCGTACTACTATAATGTGGCTCAGATGATGGATCAGTTGTCTTCAGGTGCGATTGCTTCAGAATCAGACTACGTTCCTTATTTTACCAAGGAACAGGTTGAGATGATGACAAACGGAGACCCGACAGACGGTTGGGACAATGTGAATTATATCGACAAGGTCTTCGGTACAGGTTTTACCCAGAAGCACAACATCACTGTTCAGGCAGGTAGTGAAAAGTCGAAGTACTTTGTGTCTTTCGGATATCTGGGACAGAAGGGTAATATTGATAACTACAACTACAACAGATACAATGTCCGTGCAAATGTTGAGTCTCAGCTTGCCAGGGACTTCAAGTTTACGGTAGGTCTTTCCGGAGTGCTTTCAAATCGTCGCACTCCTGGTTTTGGTACAGGTGGTTCAGATATGGGTTCCGAGACCGGATGGCTCTCAATTGCCAACCAGACTATCCAGATGCATCCATATCTTCCGGAAAAATACAACGGTTACTGGACTGCATCACAGAAGAAGAACACAGGTCTTCCACAGAGCCCTCTCGCTGCTATCTATGAGTCAGGTTATAAGAAGACCCGTGGTATGGATATATCTGCGAATGCGTCTCTCATATATGATGCGTCCTGGCTTAAAGGTCTTCAGTTCAAAGTATCAGGATCATTTGACTATGGTGCTTCAATGAACAAGAATCTCAATACCCCATTCGACCTGATGATGTATTCTGCTGGATCCTGGTCAGAGGTGGCTGATCCACGTGGTAAGGGAGACGGTGTGAATCTTGGCGAGGGAACATCTTACTACCAGTATCTGACAGGTCAGGCGGGTGTTACATATATCAATACTTTCGGAAAGAACTTTGTGGAAGTGATGGCACTTGCCGAAATCCGTGACAATAAGTCAAATGCACATTCAGCATATGCCAAGCTCATTCCATTCGCAGCTCTTCCTGAACTTTCATACGGTCAGCCTGCAAACAGCCCGATCAGCGGTTGGAGCGGCGCTTCCCGTCAGGCTGGATACGTGTTCCGTGCCCGTTACAACTGGGATGAGAGATATCTTGCTGAGGTGACAGGTCGATACGATGGATCATATAAGTTTGCCGGTATGCGTGATACACGTTGGGGATTCTTCCCATCAGCATCGGTGGCTTGGAATCTCGCGAAGGAACCTTGGATGCAGAGTGTCAACGGACTGGATGATTTGAAGATCAGAGGTTCGGTTGCCCTTCTTGGTAATGACTCGATCGGTGCATATATGTTCCTCAATACATACAGCAAGTATTGGCAGCAGATCATCTACGGCAATGCCAATGGTGGAACAGTTGTGACTCCAGGTTATGCTGACTCAGGACTTGCCAACCCTGACCTTACGTGGGAGAAGAGTCTTTCGTACAATGTCGGTGTCGACTTCAAGATGTGGGGTGGAAAACTTGCTCTGGAGGCAGACGCATTCTATCGCTACAACTTCGACCTTCTCACATATATGGGTTCGGATTATCCGCCTTCAATGGGAGGATACTATATGGCTGCGACAAACCATAATGCATATGATACCAAGGGTATTGATGTGATGATTTCACACAGGAATCATTTTATGGCTGGCGGCAAGCCGTTCCAGTATGGAGTGAGTGCGACTATGACATATGCGCGCAGCCGTTGGATCAAATATACAGATCAGCCTAATATTCCTGAGAATCAGAAGGTTGTCGGTAAGCCGCTTGGCGCGATGATGGCTTGGACAGCTGATGGTCTGTATCGTTCTGAGGAGGAAATTGATAACTCTGCTTGGTATGGTACCCGTCCAAATGTCGGTGATATCAAATATGTTGACATCAACGGTGACGGTAAGATCGACTGGACAGACAAGGGATTCATCGGAAGAACCAATCGTCCTGAACTTACATACGGTCTCAACCTGGATTTCGCTTGGAACGGAATCGACTTCAATGCACAGTTTACAGGTGGTGCCCTCTTCGACGTATCCCTCACAGGTACATATTACAATGGTAATGATGACAATACCATCTGGACTCAGACATTCAAGGAGAATGCGAACTCTCCTCTCTTCCTGGTAGAAAATGCATATAGCATTTATAATCCGGAAGGAACTTTCCCACGACTTACTCTCGGTACTCCTGGACACGGTGGTGATAATGGTCTTGCATCTACATTCTGGCTCCGTGACGGAACATATCTCCGTCTCAAGTCAGCACAGATCGGATATACAATTCCACAAAAGTGGACACAGAAAGTCAATATCGAGGCTTTGAGATTCTTTGTGGAGGGTCAGAATATCTTTACTCTTGATTCTCTTCCAGAAGGAATCGACCCAGAGTCTCCTGGAGTAAACAATGGATATTACCCACAGCAGCGTCTGCTTATGGGTGGTATAACACTTACATTCTAATTTCGTTGTCATCCTGAGCGAAGTAGAAGGATCTAAATAGGAATATTATGAAGAAAATATATAAAGCAATAGTTGCACTTGGATTTTCATTGGGAGCTTTCTCGTGCACATCATACCTTGATATGTCTCCGACCGACAGTGTGTCGGATAAGCTTATCTGGGAGACTACTGAAAATGCTGAATATCACGTAAAC
>JAGAIM010000123.1 GCA_017626555.1 Bacteroidales bacterium | reverse complement strand
TCCACCTCTTCCCATTCCGAACAGAGAAGTTAAGCTCACCATCGCCGATGGTACTGCCCCACCAGGTGGGAGAGTAGGTAGCCGCCACTTTCTTATACGAGTCCCTGACATCTGATGATGTCGGGGACTTTTCGTTTATATCCGACGTCTTTGTTGTGTAAATTCGGTATATCTTCGTATATTTGCGCTCCAATACCACAGTACACCACAGTAGATATGAATAATAGATATTTGGAATTCAGAAAAGATGCGGCAGCCTTTATTTCTAACGATAGAATCTATACTGATTCTCTCAGATGTTTTGCCTGGGGAACGGATGCCGGTTTCTATCGCCTCGTTCCTAAGATGGTTATCCGGGCTCAAGACGAATCTGAAGTTTCACAACTTCTACAATTGGCTTCCCGTCATTCTGTACCTGTGACATTTCGTGCCGCTGGGACCAGCCTTTCCGGACAGTCAGTCAGCGATTCCGTTCTGATAGTGGCGGGAAAGAATTGGGAGGCTTGGTCCTGTAATGATGACGCTTCTCAAATCACTCTCCAACCGGGAGTGATAGGTTCCAAGGTTAATGATATTCTGAGGCCTTATGGACGCAAATTCGGTCCCGATCCAGCATCTCTCAAAAGTTGTATGGTGGGCGGTATAGTTATGAATAATGCATCCGGAATGAGTTGCGGTACTGTTTCAAACAGTGACAGGATGCTTCTCAATGCTCGAATAGTCTTTGCCGACGGTTATGTTCTAGATACTGCTGACTCTGATAGCAGAAACCATTTTCTTGATACGCACAAGCATATTGTTGATGCTATAGTTGCTTTGAGAAACGAAGTCCGTTCAGATGCAACTCTTGTGGAAAGAATCAAAGTCAAGTATTCAATTAAAAACGTTACGGGACTTAATCTTCTGCCTTTCATAACTTTTGACGATCCTATTGATATCATTCTACATCTGCTTGTCGGATCTGAAGGAACATTGGCTTTTGTCAGTGAAGTGACAATGTCAACGCTTCCGCTGGAGCCTTTCCAGGCTAATGCTATGATATATTTTCGTGATATGGCAGAGGCTGCAAGGGCTGTGATCGCAATGAAGGGACTTAACGTTTCTGCTGCCGAAATGCTCGATAAGCGGTCGCTTGCTTCAGTTAATGCAGGTGATATTGATGGACTCACAGCGGTACTGACCCAGACCGTAGCGAAGAATCAGCACGAACTTGCAGAAAATGTGTCAGCCATACTGGATACACTCAAGCGTTTTGATACATACGGAGATGTCAGATTTACTGTCGATCCTCGGGAATATCAGAAATACTGGGCGATCCGTTCCGGAATATTCCCCACAGTAGGCGGTATGAGGAAGCCAGGAACGACTTGCCTCATAGAAGATGTCGCTTTTCACGTAGAGGATCTGGCCGATGCTGTCACTGATTTGTCTGCTCTTCTGGATAGGCACGGATATGATGATTCCTGTATATACGGTCACGCACTCGAAGGCAATTTCCATTTCATTATCAATCAGTCGTTCAATTCCGATGAAGAAATCGAGAGATATAAGGCTATGATAAATGATGTGGCGGATCTGGTTGTCAATAAATACGACGGTTCGCTCAAAGCCGAGCACGGCACAGGAAGAAATATGGCACCTTACGTTGAATTCGAGTGGGGGAAGGATGCATTTGAAATAATGAAGAAGGTGAAGAATATTTTCGATCCGGACAATCTTCTTAATCCAGGAGTTATATTCAATCCGGATCCGGAGTGCTGCTTCAAGAATTTCAAGGCCTTGCCTTTGCTGTCGCCTTCGCAAGGTGCACCGTCTGAGACTGCCGAAGCATTTAAAAGGCTCAATAAGTGTATAGAATGTGGCTTCTGTGAAGTAAATTGTGTCTCTTGTGGATTTACGATGTCGTCGAGAACGAGGATCGCCGTTCAGAGAGAAATTGCATATCTGGAATCCTCAGGGAATGATCCTGAACTTCTTGCAGAACTTCGAGAACAATATGCATATTATGGAAACGAAACCTGCGCTGGTGACGGCTTGTGTTCGATGTCCTGTCCTATGGGTATCAATGTGGCCGATCTGACACACGAGATACGCAGGCAGACTATGGGCTCTTTCGGCCATCGTGTCGGAGATTTTGCCGCTGAGCATTTTGTAGAGGTGAAGTCTGCTCTGCGTGGAGTACTGAAGATTGCGGATCTCGGACATAAAGTATTGGGAACTAAGACTATGTCTGCACTGGCAAGGGGCATCCACAAGGTTGGAATCCCACTTTGGACTCCTTCTATGCCGAATGCTTACAAGATACCTCAAGGAATTGTACAGGATACCGGCAGCCCTCTGAAAGTGGTATATTTCCCAAGTTGCCTCAATCAGACAATGGGCACCGATGATGTTTCAAGTTCGTTGAAGCCACTAGCAGAAGAGATGGTGGAATTGTTGCATAAAGCCGGTTACGATGTGATCTTCCCTGAGGGAATGGATGGTCTCTGCTGTGGAACTATATGGGAGAGCAAAGGAATTCCGGATATAGCGGAAAGAAAGGTCAAGGAACTGGAAGATGCATTGTGGGAGGCTTCAAAATGCGGACTTTATCCGGTTATATGTGACCAGAGCCCTTGCCTTCACAGGATGAAGCAGTTTATGAGCCGGGTACAACTTTATGAGTCTTCTGAATTTGTCTGGAAGTTCTTGAAGGACAGGCTTGTCTTCCATCGGTCTGATGTCCCTGTGGCTTTGCACCTGACTTGTTCTACGAGACTGATGCAGATAGATGGATATGTAAAGGAACTTGCTGCACTATGCTCCTCCAAGGTGCTGGTGCCGGATGGAGTCGGTTGCTGCGGATTTGCCGGTGACAAGGGTATGACGCATCCCGAACTCAATAAATATGCACTGAGGAAACTATCTGACCAGATCAGAGAGAACGGTATCGAGGTGGGATATTCCAACAGCAGAACCTGCGAAATAGGACTCCGTACCAATTCCGGAATCCCATATCGCTCGATCATATATCTGGTGAACAGTTGTACTTCCCCGAGGATTTAGATTTCTTCTCTGATGTTGTACTTGTTGCGTTCCTGACTGTTGCGTGAAACCATTTCGCAGATGAATCCGGCTAGGAAGAGTTGGAAGCCAAGGATCACAGCCAGAAGAGCCAGATAGAACATAGGCTGCTCGGTTACTGGCCTGAAATCAAGGCCTTGGCCCTGCTGTATGAGTTTCTCGGCAATGATCCATATTGCCATAAAACCTCCTATAAGGAACATAAGTATTCCTGTGAAGCCGAAGAAGTGCATCGGTTTTTTCCCGAAGGTGCTGAGAAACCAGAGTGAGATGAGGTCCAGGAAACCGTTTACAAATCTTTCAAGTCCGAATTTGCTGACCCCGTATTTGCGTTTCTGATGCTGGACAGGCTTTTCTGTGATTTTGCTGAATCCGGCATTTTTTGCAAGATACGGAATATATCTGTGCATCTCTCCATATACCTCTATGTGCTTGACCACCTCGTTGCGGTATGCTTTCAGTCCGCAGTTCATATCGTGGAGTTTGATGCCGGTGATTTTCCGTGCTGTTGCGTTGTACAGTTTTGATGGGAGATTCTTTGTAAGTTTGTTATCGAACCTCTGTTTCTTCCATCCTGAAACAATATCGTATCCCTCTTCAGTAATCATTCTGTAGAGTTCCGGAATCTCGTCTGGAGAATCCTGAAGGTCGGCATCCATTGTAATGACTACGCGGCCTTCCGCTGCCTTGAATCCGTGGTACAACGCAGCAGACTTACCATAGTTGCGTCTGAATGAAATGCCTCTGATTGAAGTGTTCCTGGCGGAAAGTTCCTTTATTATCTTCCACGAGGAATCAGTGCTTCCGTCATCGACCATAATGATCTCATATTCATAGCCTCCGGCGGCCATTACTTTCTCAATCCAACTTAACAGTTCGGGAAGCGATTCCTCTTCATTGAAGAGGGAAATGACTATTGACAGGTCTTTATCGTATGTCATAATCTATTGATCTTCAGGTTTGTAGTCTGCAAATGGATTCCTGCTTGGAATGGAACGTGAAACAGCGAATGAGAGGATGGTTCCATATATGAAGCAGTAGATGAGATTGGAGAAGAATGTTATCTGAGGAAGTCTCTGCATAGTCTTTTCCAATTCAGCGGTCATATTTGAATCGAGCATAGGAGCCATCTGCTGAGTCATAGTGCCGATCTGTTCTGCAAACATATCTGGATAGAAGAATGCTACATTTGCAAAAGAGAATGCTGAATAAACCAGAGCAGAAAGAAGGGCGCTTGCTATTCCCATACGGAACGTTTTAGAGTTGTCTGCCTCCGGATTCTGCGTTGCAAATTTCTTCATAAAATATATCATCAGCCAGATGCAGCCTCCGAATTTGACGACCCAAAGAAGCATATTTGCAATTATTGAAATAAACGCAGGGAGTTCTGCTGTCCCGATCCATTGTGTAATGAAAAGATATGCAGTAGAAAGCATACCTAAAGCAAGTCCAGCCTTTCCGGCAATGTTCCACATATTCATCTGAATGTTATTTTGTTCCATATTCCTTCGTATTAGTTATGCAAAGATAGAAAAAAATTCCTACCTTTGCATTCTTGGATTGACAAGACTTGTTTTATAATATATAATATAGTACGATATGATTAACATTACATTTCCTGACGGTAGCGTGAGACAGTATGAGAACGGTGTCTCTGCTTTTGATATTGCGAACAGCATAAGCCCAAGATTGGCAGCGGATGTATTGGCTGCAACAGTGATCACGGATGCTGATACGACAGGAAAAGGTACGATATATGACGTTACACGTCCTATCAATGAGGATGCTGCAATAAGGCTTCACAAATGGGAGGATCCAGAGGCAAAGCACGTTTTCTGGCATTCGTCTTCACACCTTCTTGCTGCTGCTCTGGAGGCTCTTTATCCTGGAGTCAAGTTCGGTATCGGACCTGCTGTGGAGACAGGTTTCTATTATGATGTGGATTTCGGAGAAAAGAATCTCGTAGAGGCTGACCTCAAGGCAATCGAGGATAAGATGATCGAACTTGCACGTCAGAAGAATCCGTTTGTAAGGACAGAGGTATCGAAGGAAGAAGCGCTCAAGACATTTACAGAAAAGGGCGACGAGTACAAGTGCGAACTTATAAGCGAACTCGAGGACGGTACCATCACATTCTATACAAACGGTGATTTTACTGACCTTTGCCGTGGACCTCACCTCAAGGATACGTCTGTAATCAAGGCTGTAAAACTGACAGCCATTGCAGGTGCTTACTGGAGAGGTGACGAGAAGCGTCCGATGCTTACCCGTGTTTATGGTGTGACCTTCCCGAAGAAGTCAATGCTTGACGAGTATCTTGCAATGCTTGAAGAGGCCAAGAAGCGTGACCACAGAAAGATCGGAAAGGAGATGGAACTCTTCACATTCTCTCAGAGAGTGGGTCAGGGTCTTCCATTGTGGCTTCCAAAGGGTGCGGCTCTCCGCGAGCGCCTCGAGAATTTCCTCAAGAAACTTCAGAAATCATACGGATATCTTCCAGTCATTACTCCGCACATCGGTAACAAGGATCTTTATGTGACTTCGGGTCACTATGCAAAATATGGAAAGGATTCATTCCAGCCGATTCATACACCACAGGAGGGCGAGGAGTATCTTCTCAAGCCTATGAACTGTCCTCACCACTGCGAGATTTACAGGACAAAACCACGTTCATACAAGGATCTTCCGCTCAGACTCGCAGAGTTCGGAACAGTATATCGTTATGAGCAGAGTGGTGAACTTCACGGACTTACACGTGTAAGAAGTTTCACACAGGACGATGCCCATCTGTTCTGCCGTCCTGACCAGATCAAGGAGGAGTTCTGCAAGGTGATCGACATCATCCTCTATGTGTTCAAGACATTGGATTTCAAGGAGTATGTAGCACAGATTTCACTTCGTGACCCTGACAATAAGGAGAAATATATCGGTTCTGATGAGAATTGGGCAAAGGCTGAGTCTGCAATCATCGAGGCTGCTTCAGAGAAAGGCCTCAATACCGTAGTTGAATATGGCGAGGCTGCATTCTATGGACCGAAACTTGACTTTATGGTAAAGGACGCAATCGGAAGAAAGTGGCAACTTGGTACAATCCAGGTTGACTACAACCTTCCTGAGCGTTTCGAACTTGAGTATATCGGAAGTGACAACCAGAAGCATCGTCCGGTTATGATTCACCGTGCTCCTTTCGGATCTCTTGAGAGATTCGTAGCAGTATTGCTCGAGCACACCGGTGGAAAACTCCCTCTTTGGCTGACTCCTGATCAGGTTAACATCGTGCCAGTCAGCGAAAAATACGAGGAATATGCAAAAAAAGTTTGCAGTTTGCTGAATAATTCCGATATTCGCGCCGCCGTTGATGATAGGAATGAAACACTCGGCAAGAGAATCCGTGAGAGTGAACTCAAGAGGATTCCTTTCCTTGTGATTGTAGGTGAGAAGGAAATGACTGAAGGCACGGTTTCTGTCAGAAGACAGGGAGGAATTGACGCAGGATCTATGCCGGTTGATGACTTTGTTGCATTGGTGACCAATGAGATAAAGGCGCAACTGTCATAGCGTATTATATTAATAACTTAACTTATAGGAGGAATTTTTTATCGCAGCACCATTTAAACCAGGTCCACGCCCTATGGGTCCGAGACCAAGCGGTCGTCCAGGCCAGAGGCCGAATAACGTGAAGAAGGACGATGACGGATTGAGAATCAACGAGGAGATCACAGCATCTCAGGTACGTCTTGTAGGAGAAAATATACCGGAACAGGGTGTATTCTCGCTCAGGGATGCCTTGAGAATGGCTGATGAACAGGGTCTTGATCTGGTGGAGATAAGCGCGAAAGCCGATCCCCCTGTATGTAAGATCATCGACTATCAGAAATATCTCTATCAGCAGAAGAAGAAGGCTAAGGAGATGAAGGCAAATGCGGCCAAGATAGTCATAAAGGAAATCAGGTTCGGACCTAATACGGATGAACACGATTTCCAGTTCAAGTTGAAGCACGCGCAGGAGTTCCTGCAGGAAGGATCGAAGGTGAAGGCTTCCGTATTTTTCAAGGGACGCTCCATCATCTACGCAGATCAGGGAGAAAAACTTCTTCTGAGATTTGCTGTTGAACTTGAGGAGTATGGAAGAGCCGAGCAGATGCCGAAACTTGAAGGAAAGAGGATGATTATGATGATCGCCCCTCTCAAGAAAAAGTAATCCAAGGGATTGGATAACAAATAATTATTAACTAAATCAAATTTAACTATGCCAAAGATGAAGACCAACTCCGGTTCAAAAAAGCGCTTTGCACTTACCGGAACGGGAAAAGTTAAGAGAAAGCACGCTTACAAGAGCCACATTCTCACAAAGAAGACCAAGAAGCAGAAGAGAAATTTGACTCACATCGGTATCGTTGCAAGTGTTGACGAGAAGAGAGTCAAGGCTTTATTGGGAATGTAATTTTAAGTAATTACACATTTTTTAAGTTAAACTTGGAACGCAGTAGAAAAGTTCCTATGAAGGACACTGCCTCCATAAACCAGTTAAATTTATGCCAAGATCGGTAAATTCAGTTGCCTCAAGGGCACGCCGCAAGAAGATTCTTAAGAGAACCCGCGGTAATTTTCTTTCAAGAAAGAATGTTTGGACGGTAGCAAAGAACACCTATGAGAAGGGTCTTTCATACGCTTACCGTGATCGTAAGAACAAGAAGCGCTCATTCCGCGCACTCTGGATCCAGAGAATCAATGCAGCCGCACGTCAGTACGGTATGACATATTCTCAACTTATGGGTCGTATCGCTAAGCAGAACATCGGTCTCAACCGTAAAGTTCTTGCAGACCTTGCTATGAACAATCCTCAGGCATTTGAGGCTGTCATCAATTCTGTGAAGTAGCATATATAGATGAGTCTGAAGGAATTATACCACAATAAATGGGCGAGGTTCGGCTTTTGGGCGACCTTGTACATCCTGTGGGTGATCTGGCTCGGAAACTATTGGTGGCTCTTTGGCCTTATACCTGTCTTCGATCACCACATAACCCGTAAGGTTAAGTGGCTGTTCTGGAAAAAGGAATATAAGGAGGGAGAAAAGAGGAACGCACTGCTCGACTGGCTTGATGCCATTATCTTCGCAGTGATCGTAGTCACATTCATCAATACTTTCTTTTTTCAGGCGTTCAAGATTCCTTCTTCTTCAATGGAGAGTTCCCTCTATACAGGAGATCATCTTTTCGTCAGCAAACTGGCCTACGGTCCGAAGATGCCTCAGACACCTCTGACCATACCTTTTACACATAATATAATCGGTTCCAAGGAGTCGTATTCCACTCTGATTCAGAATGATTACAAGAGACTCAAGGGATTCGGGAGTGTCGAAGAAGGGGATTATGTGGTGTTCGGCTTTCCGCACGGAGATACGGTATTTGTAAACGAACCGGCCGCTGACTACTATACTATCATCAGGACATACGGACGTGATTACGCCCATAAAATGTATGGCCCGGTGAAGGTGAGGCCTTCAGACAAGAAGGATCATTACGTGAAAAGATGTGTTGCAGTGGCAGGAGATACTCTTGAAATCAGGGATGGACAGGTATATATCGATTCGCAGGCTCAGGAAGTCTGGCCGGGAGTTCAGAACTCATACCGGGTTGTGACTACGGGGCAAAGAATCAATCCTGTCAATCTGGACAGACTGGGAATCAATATTTCTGAACTTTGGTTTGATCAGCAGTTGCCCGGGTATCCGGCTCTGCCTCTTACTGCAGAGATGCTTGAGGCTGTAAAGGCTTTCCCAAATGTGGTTTCTGTTACTCAGAACATAGATGTCTGGCCCGCAGATTATCCTGATTCAGATAAGACCATCTTCCCATTTTCACCGCAGTACAGGTGGACGAGAGATAATTTCGGTCCTCTGTGGGTGCCGGAGAAAGGTGTAGAGATAGAACTTACTGTTGAAAATCTGCCGCTTTACAGCAGAATCATCACTTCATACGAAGGTAATGAACTGGAAGTCAGGGACGGCAAGATTTTCATCAATGGAGAAGAGACTCAGACATATACTTTCAAGCAGGATTATTATTTTATGATGGGGGACAACAGGCACAATTCGCTTGATTCAAGATATTGGGGATTTGTACCTGAAGATCACATAGTCGGCAAGCCGGCTCTGATATGGCTCTCCATCGATGGAAACAAGAAGTTTCCAAAGAATATAAGATGGCGCAGGTTCTTCAAATTTGTTTAAAATTTTGCATTTGCAAATTTTTTATGCGATATTTGCAGCCCGCTAATAATGAATTAATTAAAAAAGTTATATACAATGGCAAAGGTTTGTCAAGTTACAGGTAGAAAGAGAATGGTAGGAAACAATGTTTCCCATTCCAAGAGACGCACAAAACGCGTCTTCGCTCTTAACCTCAAGACCAAGAAGTTCTGGTCAGAGGAGGAGCAGAGATTCATCACACTTAAAGTGTCTTGCAAGGGTATGAGAACTATCGAGAAGAATGGTCTCGACGCTACAATCAAGGACGCTCAGAAGAAAGGATTTATTAACCTTGTTTAATTTTTCGGATTATGGCAAAGAAGGCTAAAGGTAACAGGGTGCAGGTCATCCTTGAGTGCACTGAGCAGAGAGAAAGCGGTGTACCAGGTATCTCAAGATACATTACAACTAAGAATAAGAAGAACACGACTCAGCGTCTGGAGCGTAAGAAGTATAACCCTTTCCTTAAGAAGGTTACTCTCCACCGCGAGATCAAATAATCAGGAGGAATAAGAAATGGCAAAGAAAGCAGTCGCAACCTTCAAGGCAGGTACACTCAAGAAGATGGTTAAGTGTATCCGTATGGAAAAGTCTCCAAAGACTGGTGCTTATGTTTTTACAGAGCAACTTGTTGAGGAGTCAGAGGCAAAGGATTTCTTCGCAAAGAAATAATTCTTTCCTGACAATATGATAATTAGTGGCGCAGTTGAATATTTTCGACTGCGCCACTTTTTTATGCGCTCTAAAAACATTATATTTGCAAGTTAAAGTGAGTGTTTATGGGTATTTTTGACAAAGGAGTAAAAAAGACCAATATGGGCTTCTTTCAGAGGCTCTCCCACGCTATAGTCGGTAAGGCAAAGGTGGATGATGACCTTCTTGATGCTATTGAGGAGGCTTTGCTGGCTACGGATATGGGTGTTGATACGACACTCAAGATCATTGACAGTCTTGAGGACAGAGTGAGCCGTGACAAGTATGTCACTATGGATGAACTCGTCGATATGCTTCGTGATGAGATTGCGGCTCTTCTGAATGTAAGTGAGGGAGAAACTTCCGACGATTCTGTTGAGCCTTTCGATTTCAGCAAGAAGCCGTTCGTGATAATGGTAGTGGGAGTGAATGGAGTAGGCAAGACCACTACAATCGGCAAACTTGCCAGCAGATTTCAGGCTCAAGGGAAGAAGGTCGTGGTCGGAGCGGCTGATACATTCCGTGCAGCAGCAGTGGATCAACTTACGATATGGGCCGAGAGGGCAGGAGTGGATATTGTAAAGCAGGATATGGGCTCAGACCCGGCATCAGTAGCATTTGATACCGTGAAGTCGGCAGTAGCAAGGAATGCAGATGTCGTTCTCATCGATACAGCCGGACGTCTCCACAATAGGATAGACCTGATGAACGAACTTACGAAGATTCGTAATGTGATGCGGAAAGTTATTCCAGATGCACCAAATGAGGTGCTTCTTGTCCTGGATGCTTCTACAGGCCAGAATGCCTTCCAGCAGGCAAAGGAGTTTGCCCGTGCAACGGATATCTCCTCTCTGGCTGTCACCAAACTGGATGGAACCGCCAAGGGTGGTGTTGTTGTGGGTATCGTAGATCAGTTCCGTGTCCCGATCAGATTCATTGGTATAGGTGAGGGAATTGATGATCTTAAGGTGTTCAATAAGAGGGAGTTCGTCAAGTCTCTCTTTTCAAAGGAAGATTTCGAAAATTAAAAAGTAATAAGATATATGAAGATTTCGTACAATTGGCTCAAGGATTATCTTGAGTGTGACCTCGCTCCAGAGGCCGTTGCGGAGGCTTTGACTTCGATAGGACTTGAAGTTGATTCACTCGAACAGATTGAGGAGATTCCAGGTGGACTTGCCGGAGTAATCGTCGCAGAAGTGGTTGAATGTGTGGAGCATCCGGATTCTGATCACCTTCACATCACTAAACTCAATACAGGTGAGCCGGAACTTCTTCAGGTTGTATGTGGCGCACCGAATGTCGCTGCAGGTCAGAAGGTTCTTCTTGCAACTGTAGGAACAGTGCTTGGAGAAGATTTCAAGATCAAGAAATCTAAGATACGTGGTGTAGAGTCTTTCGGTATGATATGCGCTGAGGATGAACTTGGCATTGGCGAATCGCACGATGGTATAATGGTGCTGGATCCAGAGGCAGTTGTAGGTACTCCTGCAAAAGATTATCTTGGCCTTGCCACAGATGCACTCATCGAAATCGGCCTTACTGCCAATCGTGTGGATGCTGCTTCGCATATCGGAGTTGCCCGTGATCTGTATGCATATCTTAAGCATAACAATATCCCTTGCAACTTGAATATTCCGGATGTCTCTGCTTTTGCAGAAGGTGAGGGTGAGGCTATTCCTGTAGAAGTTACAGCAGCCGATGGCGCTCCACGCTATACTGGAACCACAATTAAAGGAGTTAAGGTTGCACCTTCTCCAGAATGGCTCCAGAAGAAACTTCTTGCCATCGGTCTCAGGCCGATAAACAATGTGGTCGATGTGACAAATTTCGTTCTCCACGAGATCGGACAGCCGCTTCACGCTTTCGATGCCTCTAAGATCATAGGTGGAAAGGTCGTTGTGCGCAGGGCAGAGGAGGGAGAGAAATTCACGACACTGGACGGTGTCGAGCGTACATTGAGTGCAGCGGACCTTATGATTGCAAACACAGAAAGATCAATGTGCCTCGCCGGTGTCTTCGGTGGAGAAGAATCCGGTGTGACAGAGGCGACTACAGATGTGTTCCTTGAAAGTGCATATTTCAATCCTGTATCCATAAGAAAGAGTTCCAAGAGGCACGGCCTCAAGACAGACGCTTCATTCAGATATGAGCGTGGGGCAGACCCTCTGGTCGTTGAATATGCTGCAAGACGTGCGGCTCTTCTGATTCAGGAACTTGCCGGAGGACAGATTGTCGGCAAGGTTCAGGAGTTTTATCCTGAAAAGATAGAAAAGAAAATCATCGATCTTGATTACAGCCGTATCGAGAATTTTGTGGGTAAGAAGATCGGTGGTGAGGTTATCGAGAATATTCTCGAGGCTCTTGCATACGAGTTTGTGGAAAAGAACGAGCAAGGTGCAAAGGTAGCAGTCCCTTCTTATATGATCGATGTATATCGAGAGTGTGACGTTGTAGAGGAGATTCTCCGAATTTACGGATATAACAATATCGAACTTCCGCAGGCTATGAGGATGTCTGTGAACGCCCCTCAGAAGCCTGAGCCAGAGCAGGTAAGAAAGTCCATTGCGGATTTCCTTGCAGCGAACGGATTTGTGGAGACTATGAATAATTCTCTTACAAAGTCAGATTATTATTCGAAACTCAAGACCTTCCCTGAAGAGAAGTGTGTGAGGATTATGAATCCTCTCAGTTCGGATCTGAATGTGATGCGTCAGACTCTTCTCCTTAACGGACTTGAAGTGATAGCATACAATATCAACCGTCAGATCACTAATATAAAGACTTTCGAGTACGGTTCGGTCTATTCATTCGACCCTGAAAAAGATGGGAAGACTCTGGATTCATACGAGGAGCATACCAATTATGCGCTCTTTATCAGCGGTCAGCCTGACAAGTCGTGGAGAGTGGATCCTGGTAAAGGAAGTTATTTCCAGTTGAAGGGCTATCTCGAACTTCTGCTCAAACGTTTCGGATGCGATATATATTCTCTTGAGACAGAGGCTGCTCCTGCTGATCTGTTCTCTGAAGGTCTGGCATACAATCTTCCTGGCTCGCATCAGAGACTTGCCGTTATGGGAACGATTGCTCCAGCAAGACTTAAGCAATTCGGTATCAAGCAGCCTGTGTTTGCTGCTGAAATCAATTGGCCTGCGTTGTTCGAACTTGTCAAGAGAAACAAGATAAAGTACAAGGAACTTCCTAAGTTCCCTGAGGTAAGACGTGACCTAGCCCTTCTTCTTGACGAGTCTGTGAACTATGCGGATCTGCGCAGAAGTGCTTTCCGTGTTGGAAAGAAACTGCTTAAGCAGGTCGGATTGTTCGATGTATATAGAGGTGACAAGATTGCCGAGGGTAAGAAACAGTATGCTCTCAGTTTCATCCTTCAGGATCTTGACAAGACTCTCACAGATAATGATGTGGAGAAGGTTATGAGCAAACTCCTCTCTACATTCCAGAATGAATTCGGAGCGACTTTGAGATAGAAATGAAGGTTAGAGTGCTGCATATAATGTTTGTGTCCGCTTTGCTATGTGGACTTTTCGCTTCGTGCCGTAAGGATGAAGCGGAAGTGATACCTCGTGGTAAACTGGCAAAGATATATGCAGAGATGCTTGTGACGGATCAATGGATTACGGCTACTCCCGGAGTGAGGAAGATTGCAGATACATCTCTTGTATATGAGCCAATTCTTGCCAAGTACGGATATGATTCAGATGATTACCGTAAAAGCGTCGAGGTATATATGAATGATCCGGAACGCTTTTCCCGAATATTGCGGAGCACGGGCGAGATTCTTGACAAAAGGATCAAAGAGTTGAAGAAACAGCAGATTCTGATCGAATTGAGGGAAAAACTGCCTAAGATCAAGGCCGACTTCAGACCTGAGGAATTCTTCCCTTATCTGTTTGATGAGCCATACGTCCACTATTATGACAGTATTGCCTTCGAGCCTGATTCGGTGCTATGGATATATCGTCTCAAGTCAATTGAAAGAGCGGATACGATATATGATCAGTTGAGGATGATTGTTCTGGACTCAATTGCTGCAGTCGATAGCATTGTCCTGAAGGATAGTGTTGTAGTGGGGGACACTCTGGCAACCGGAGATACTCTGGCAGTCGGCGACAGTATTGCTCTGCAGGATACAATGATTGTGACAGAAGAACCTCAGAGTATCGATACGATAGTTACGAGTGAGCAAAAGCCCTCTGGAAGATTCCGTTTCGGAAGATTGTTGAAGAATTATTCGGAAAGCAATAAGCAATGAGTATAATAAGGAAAACCGCTTCATACGTATATACATTGGATTCGCAGCCGCTCAGGAACGGCTATGTCGAATATGATGATGCCGATGGTACCATCGTTTCTGTCGGTACCTGTGGGCCTGAGGAAGAGGTCGAGGCCGGAGCATTGGTGCCTGGCTTTGTCAATGCACATTGCCATATAGAATTGTCGCATCTGCACAAGAAGTTCCGTAAAGGGACAGGAATGGCTGGATTCATCGATCAGATCAACGAATTGAGAGATTGGGCCGGACGTGATGTAAAGGCAGAACTGACCAGACAATGGATGGACAAGATGTGGGAGGATGGCGTATCGGCGATGGCAGATATCAGCAACGATGATTCTTCTTTTGAAGTGAAGAGGAGTCATCCGATATATACGAGAACATTTCTGGAGGTTTTTGGCAGCGAACCGGAAATGTGTGAAGGAGTTATGAATGATGTCGCCGGTCTCCAGGCTTTGGCTGATGCGGCGGGAATAGATGCTGCACCTACGCCTCATTCCTGCTATACGATGAGTCCGCAACTTCTCAGTGCATCTGCCGGCAAAGGACTTGAGTCAGGCTATCTTTCCTATCATTCTCAGGAAAGTCAGGAAGAGGAAGATCTTCTGATGAGTGGTTCTGGCGCTATGTATGAGAACAGGAAGCGCTCCGGTATGAGCACTCCTCCTGTGACAGGAGAGTCCTCGTTGAAATATTTTCTGGACCGTCTTGCTGATGTCAAGCCTGCACCGTACCAGGAACATATTCTTCTGGTGCATAATGTATGCCTTGGACAGGATGATATAAATGCTGTGAAAGCGGTGATGCATAATCCGTTTTTTGCGATATGCCCCCTTTCGAACATATTCATACACAATGCCTTGCCTCCAATCGCCCTGATGAGAGAGAATAAACTTGACATTGCCATAGGAACCGATTCGCTTTCAAGCAATGACGATCTTGATATGATGAAAGAGATCGTGTGTCTGCATACGAACTTCCCCGAGGTACCGATGGTGGAGTTGTTTACCTGGGCGAGCCTCAATGGTGCCCGTTTCCTTGGAAAGGAAAATATGCTGGGTACCTTGACTCCCGGAAAACGTCCGGGTGTGGTTCTTGTAACCGGCCTTGATGCAGATGGAAATGTAACAGAAGAAAGCAAGTCGAAGAGACTTATATGATATGCTTCATTTTGACGAAATAGTTTTCGGCCCGATATTCAGCAGAAGACTCGGCTCATCATTGGGAGTGAATATTCTTCCTTCCAAAGGTAAACTATGCAATTTCGACTGTGTCTATTGTGAATGCGGGTGGAACAAGGATGGAATTGCAGAAAGAAGGTTTCCGACCCTTGCTGAGGTTGAGTCGGCCTTTGAAGAAAGGATGTCAGCGCTTGCATCTGAAGGGGCGAAAGTGGATTCCATTACATTTTCCGGCAACGGCGAGCCGACGATGCATCCTGATTTCCCTCAGATAATAGATGCTGTCCTGAGGAACAGGGACAGATATTTTCCGGATGCAAAGGTGTCGGTGCTTTCCAATGCATATCTGATCGGGAGACCTTCCGTTGCGGAGGCGTTGAGGAAAGTGGATAACCCGATACTCAAGATTGATGCTTCAACAGATGAACTGATAACAAGGATGAACCGTCCTGTCGGCAATTACCATCTTGACGAAATCGTATCGGAACTTAAGAAATTCAACGGGAATTTCATCCTTCAGACTATGTTCCTGCGCTCTCCGGAGTTTGATACTGCATCAGAAGAGGCTCTTTCAGGTTGGTTTGATATAGTCAGGGAATTGCGTCCGAGGGAGATAATGGTATATACGATTGATAGGGAGACTCCTGACAAGAGTCTTGGAAAATACACAGTGGAAGAAATGACTGCTTTTGTCCGTCCTCTTCTCGAAGAAGGATTCAGGATTCAGATAAAGGGATAATGAGAGTTGTAATACAAAGAGTTTCAGAGGCTTGCGTCACCGTTCCTGCCGAGGATTACGTTTCCTCGATAGGCAAGGGACTTCTTGTCCTCGCTGCATTTATTGACGAGGATACGGAAGAGGATCTTGAGTGGACTGCGAAGAAAGTGGCGGCAATGCGTATCTTTGATGATAACGAAGGAGTTATGAATCTTTCTGTCAAAGATGTCGGTGGAGAGATCCTTGCCGTAAGCCAGTTCACTTTATATGCATCGACGGTAAAGGGGAACCGCCCGTCATACATAAAGGCTGCGAAGCCCGATGTCGCTATCCCATTGTATGAGAAGTTTCTGGCGAAATTGGAAGAACATCTCGGGCAAAAAGTAGGTAAAGGAATATTCGGGGCTGATATGAAAGTGTCACTTCTGAATGACGGACCAGTGACTATAATTGTTGATTCTAAATTGCGATTTTAAATATTATGGATTACTTGAAGAAATATGGTTATGCTCCTGATCGTGATGAGATCGGCAGAGCGTTAGAGATGATTGCCGCAAATATGGAAAACATCTCTTCAGAGCAAGTATATAAGGACTGTTTTTCAATGATGGATCTTACCACTCTGAAGACAGATGATACTCCGGCATCAGTGATGAAACTGGTAGGCAAGGTAAATGATTTTCAGAACTCATACCCTGAGTGGCCTCTGCCTGCCTCTGTATGCGTATTCTCCAATTTTGCCGCAACTGTGAAGGAATCCCGCAACTGTGATTTCAATATCACTGTGGTTTCTGCCTGCTTCCCTTCATCGCAGAGTTTCCTTGAAGTGAAACTGAAAGAGGTGGAAATGGCTGTGGAGCAAGGTGCTGATGAAGTGGATATAGTACTTGCTCTCAATGCCTTCCTCGCTGGTGATTATGAAGCAGCATCGGAAGAGATAAGGCAGGTGCGCCGTGTAATCGACGAGGTGGCAGGAAGACAGGGTAGAAATGTTCATCTGAAGGTAATCCTTGAGACCGGACTTCTCAAGACTCCGGAGAATATTGCCATCGCTTCATTCCTTGCTATGGAAGCTGGTGCGGATTTCATCAAGACATCGACCGGAAAGGTGGATGTGAATGCTACTCCGCTTGCAGCGTACATTATGTGTGAGTGCATCGCCAGATATTACGACGCCACAGGAAAGAAAATCGGATTCAAACCGGCAGGCGGAATTTCATCGGCCGCTGACGCACTCTGCTATTATTCCATTGTATCGTCACTTTTAGGAAAGGAATGGCTCAACAAGGAACTCTTCCGTTTTGGAGTCAGCCGTGTTGCCAACAGCCTCCTTTCAGCAGTCGAGCAGAAGACAATTACATATTTTTAATGATGTTCTACACTTTTTTGTGGAACAATTTGTCCGGTTTTTAATATTTTCAGGACAAATAAAGAAATAGAAATCGGCCTTTCAGTTGTCTGGGAGGCCGATTTGTGTAAATAAACGTATATCTTTTGAGTACACGGCTATTTCTCAGGAACTTTGCCTCCGTAATTAAATGTAAGACTTATGAGAGGCAAATTTATTTTTATCCTGATGTCATTGATAATGACCTCTTGCAGCAAAGACTGGACAAAGACAGAGCAGAATCTGGATTACTCCTATGGCCGTGAGATTCCTCACGGAATGATTGTTCTTGGTGATCGTCTCGAAAATCCTTATACGACGGAGAATATGACCAAGGCGTTCAATTCCCTTTATCCGACCAAGGCTGATAGAGTGGATATCAAGACAACCAATCTATATGTCCGTTTTCTTCCGGCTTCTGATGAGGAGTTCCAGAAATTGAACAGCCTTGGTCTTGTTCTGACGGATCATCCGCTGGATTATGATATTGCGATAGAGGGAGACTGGTACCACGATCCGGAGATACCCCAGGGGAATCTTACCTGGCAATATGCGGTTGTTCCTCAGGACTTTGATTTCCCGGAACTGACGTACGAAATCATCGATGAATGCTATATTGCCGAGAATGATCCGGGCACAAGAGCCGATGGTATAGATTGGGAAGCCGTGGAACTTCAGTCATATATCCTTACAGGAAATCAGAGTAGGATTGCTGACCCGGCAACGCGTTCTTCCAGTAAATGCTCTCCATCAGGCAGGATAACCATAGAGGACAAAGAATTCAATAAAGGCAAGCCGTTAGGTGTGGCCGGGGTGCGGGTTTCCTGTAATTCCTTTGTGAAGTTCGACCACTGCTATACAGACCGCGACGGATATTATCAGATGAACAAGACATTCTCAGCAAACCTTCGATACAGGCTTGTATTCAAGAACGAGGCAGGTTTCTCCATAGGGTTCAATCTTGTGCTTGTTCCAGCCTCTGTCTCTACTCTGGGAAAGGCTGGTCCGGAAGGGGTCGATATGACAATAACAGAACAATCAGATGGTAAACTTTTCCGGAGATGTGCTATAAATAATGCAGCATACGATTATATAAGCCGTTGCAGTATAGAAGACTTGGGTATAACCCCTCCGCCGTCTGGATTAAGGATATGGCTGTTCAATTCGCTTGAGGCAAGCAGTGCTGTGATGCTTCATCACGGTGCCGTTTTGAGGAGTGATCTGATACGCTCCTTTCTGGGCGATTTCTCACGTCTGGTGGAAATGTTTATGCCGGACATAACAATAGGTACCAAGGCCTCGCAGACATATAGTTCCTTGTATTCCACAACCTGTCACGAACTTGCACACGCAAGTCATTTTGTAAACGCAGGGATCGAATATTGGAATGCCTATATCAGGTATATCATAGAGTCCTATGTTACTTCGGACGGGCAATTATATGGAGACGGAAGCGGTGATGGAGCCGGAAACTGTGAAGTGGGAGAAATGTGGGCCTATTATATTGAAAGCAAACTTTACAAAGAAAGATATGGCGGAAGTTATCCATCCTTCGGTACAAGTTATTGGTTCTATCCGCAGATTTTCCGCTTTATGGATGAGCGCGGACTGGATCAGTCGGAAATATTCCAGGTTCTTGATGCGGATGTTGATTCAAAGTCTGAACTCAAAAAGACACTGATGTTCACCTATCCCGAAAGGCAGGATATGATCAGCCAGGTTTTCAGCAGATATTGATATGAGACGTTGTTTGTTTGCATTTGCAGTGTTTGTGTTTGCCCTGCAAGGATTCAAGGCTGAAGCACAACGTTTCTCCTTATCGACTAATGTTCTTGATTATGCCTGCCTGGGGACAATGAACATTGAAGGTGCATATTCCGTTTCCAGACGTTGGAGTCTTACCTTAGGGGCTGACTACAATCCTTTTACTTTCAGGAAAGGCCTGTCGGATCAATTCCAACTTCGTCAGCAGTCATATAGCATCGGTGCCAGATTATGGCCCTGGCATACCTGGTCGGGATGGTGGTTTGCTGGTAAGATGCGCTATCAGGAGTATAATTCCGGAGGTATAGTGTCTTCTTTGACTGATGAAGGTGACAGAGCGGGATTGGGAATGTATGCAGGTTATACATATATGCTCGGTTCTCATTTCAATCTAGAGTTCGGTTTGGGTGTCTGGGGAGGTGTGGACTGGTTTACAAGATATTCCTGTCAGTCTTGTGGCTTGACTGTGGGTTCTGGACGACGCTGGTTTGTCCTTCCGGATGATATAATGATTGCTTTGGTCTATGTGTTCTAAGTCATTGATATTTATCTGTGTGTCATTATCCCTGATGTCTTGTTCAACTCTCGGCAAGATGAAGATGATACGTTCCGGCGAAGTCGCTATGAGCCTGTCGGTGCCGGATGATGAACCGCTTGAGGATGATACACGGACAGATGTGGTCATCGACAGCATAAGGGGGACCTTGCCGGAAGGCCCGATAATAATGAATGCCATCAAAGACACCGAGACCGGGGAAATGGTTGCGACAGATGTGATCAATGCCTCAAAAGTCACGGCACGTTTCAGAAATGTCGCAGAAAGGGCGGGATATGTCTCTATAGGTTTTGACGTAACAGTCCCTGCAGCGATGTCGGATTCCAGATGGCAACTTAAGATTCTTCCCTTTATGGGAATACAGAACGATACGATACCATTGGACGCAATATATGTAACAGGGGAGAAGTATCGTGCAGAACAACTCAGAGGTTATGAAAGATATCGAGCATTTCTCTCCACCATCATCACGGACAGTACTGATTTCGTCAGGATAAGGCAGTTGGAAGTGTTCCTTGAAAGATATTACCCGGAGACCTATGCGATGAAAAGTGATTCCTCATTCGTTCCTGCTCCGATGGCGGAAAACCTCTTCGGAGTCACGCAGAGAGAGGCTCTCATACATTATTCGAAACATCTGAAATGGAAACGTAATGAGAAGCGCAAGGAGAAAAGGGATATGATGTTCGACAGATATGTCAAGGATCCTATAGTATCGGAAGGATTGCGGCTGGATACGGTTCTGATTGCCTCAGACGGCGATTTCATATATCGCTATGTTCATACATTCAGGAGCAGGCCGCGTCTGAAGAAAGTCAATGTGTCATTGAGAGGCAGCCTTTATGATAAAGGAGAATGCATCCATCGTTTTCCTTTCCCGGACGATCTGACGTTCTATATCAGTTCTCTTTCAGGCCTTGTGGACGACAGACCGAAGTATAAAAGTTTCGTGCTCGAGAGGAATGTATATGACAATACGAAGGCTTTCATTGACTTTCATCAGGGGAGGTCTGATGTGGATACCCTGTTGGGTGACAATGCTTCCGAATTGAGGCGTGTTCTCAGATGTATTGATGATGTGGTTGCAAGAGATGATCTTGAATTGGATTCATTGGTTATCGTGGCATCCTGTTCGCCAGAGGGCACATTGGCCTCCAACAGGAGACTTTCCGCTGCACGCTCAGAGGCTGTGAGGAAATATATCGGAGACTATGTCCCATACGAGTGGAAGGATAGCCTGAAGGCTTCTGAATTGCCGGAAAACTGGGATCAATTGAAGCGGCTTGTTGCTAATGACACGGTGTTGTCCTCCGGGTCTGTCGATGAAATTTTAGAAATAATCAACAGTGTCAAGGATCCGGATCTAGCAGAGAAACGACTCTCTGTTTTACGGGATTACCGCTATTTGAGAGAAAAACTGTATCCGAAATTGCGCAGCGTCAGTTTTGATTTTCACCTGCACCGGGTGGGAATGCAGAAGGACACGGTGCATACGACGGAACTTGATACAGTGTATATGTCGGGTATTGAGGCTATGAAGGAATTGGACTACAAACGTGCAGTGACCATCCTGCGCCCGTATGATGACTACAATGCCGCTCTTGCTTTTATGTCAGCAGATTACAATCATTCGGCACTCGATGTTCTTGGGAGGCTTGACGACAGAGATCCCAAGGTATGTTACCTGATGGCAATGGTGCTTGTGAGGCTGGAGCAATATGCTGAGGCACGTAAATTCTTTGATCTCTGTATTGCGTACGATCCTTATATGCGGCACAGGGCTAATCTCGATCCCGAAATGTATGAACTGGTAGGTAAAGACTATAATAATCTTTAAATTCTAAATTTATGAAAACAAAACTTTGTTATGCAGCCATTGCTGCTGCGGCTATGACCGCTTGTACCGAACAAATTCCGGTCGTATTGCAAGAAAACGACACAAAGGTGGAACTAAGTGTCGCATTACAAACCGGTGTGACCAAGGTCTCAGGAGCATCTTCTGAATCGCAAGTGAATGATCTGCAGATCTTTGTCTTTGATGAATCCGGTGTCATTGAAGCATACGGTCACAGTAACTCCACCTCATTGGCATTGACTTGCCTTCCCGGCAGCAAAACAGTTGTGGCTTTGGCCAATGCTCCTGCTCTTCCTGAGATTTCTTCTTACTCGGAACTCACATCTGTCTCATCATCTCTGTCTGATAATGCCGTGAGTTCCCTTGTTATGGAGGGAAAGGTCGAGGTAACTCTCAATTCTTCCACGAGTGTCACAATACCGGTAAAACGTATAGCGGCCAGGATCACTCTTTCAAAAATCACAAATGCATTGGAACTGGATTATCATAGGAAAATGACTTTTTCCGTCACTTCTGTATATCTGATCAATGTGGCAGGTGATAAAAAGTATCTGGTTGATTCCGATCCTTCGTCGTGGTTCAACAGAATGCAGAACGAAAATTCATCTGTTCCGTTTCTGTCGCAAAGCCTGGGAGGAGAGGCCATATCTTACAATTCTTCATACTCTACATCCCATTATTTTTATTCTTATCCGAATCATACCGCGACCGATCGTAATGGCGGATCCTGGAGCCCTCGCTTCACCCGACTTGTCGTAGAGGCGATGCTTGGTGGCAAGACTTATTACTATCCGGTAACTCTTCCGGAAGTCGATCAGAATACCGCATACGACATAACCCTCACGGTGACCAGACCGGGGTCGGATTCTCCGGATAAGCCGGTGACGACTCAGGCTGCTGAATTTACGATCCAGGTGCTTGACTGGGAGGACGGCGGAGATATAAACGAAACCATCTGATCTTTACGATATGAAAACGATGCCGTCCAGATTGCTGATCTTTATCAGCCTTGTAATATGTGCCGGGTGCTCCATAAAGGAGAAACGTTCATTGTGTCCCTGCCGGCTTGTGCTTGATTTCAGTGAGGTCGATACGGCCGTCATATCGTCTGCAGATGTTGAGGTGGCTGCTCCGGACGGCCTTGTTTTTTACGATCAGATAGACTCTGATGACTATGAGAACTATTTTGTGAATATACCTCGTGGGGAGCATCGGTTATGCTTATGGCACGGCAGAGGGGATTGTGTCGCAGGAGAAGGATTGAAGATACCATACGGAGAGGATGCTCCTCCTGTATATATACACTCGTCCGTCATAGAAGCAGAGTGTGAACAGTTGAGCGAGATAGTTAGGATGAGAAAGAATCATTGCAAGATTACGATAATAATGAAAGGAGAAGATTATACTCCTGTGGAGATAGCACTTCTGGGTAATGTGAATGGATATGCAGGTGACGGGTGCCCTTCTGTGGGAGAATTCCGTTGCAGTTCCGGTCTGGATTCTGACGGAATCTGTTCTATGGTGTTGCCAAGACAGATAGACGATAGTCTGATTATGGAACTTGATGATGGGACAGAAGTGCTGAAGAAGTTCACCTTAGGAGGATATATTGCAGAAAGCGGTTACGACTGGTCAGCACCGGATCTGGAAGATATCACTATGGAACTTGATTTTGCGGTGACTCATCTTACTTTGGTGATTCAGGGGTGGGAAAAGGAATATGAATTCGATGTTGTCATATAAATTCAGAAAATAGTTCGTAAATCAAAAACATTTTGTATATTTGTCCCACTTTTCTGAAAGCGGATGTGGTGAAATGGTAGACACGCTCGTTTCAGGTGCGAGTGCTTCACGGCGTGTAGGTTCGACTCCTATCATCCGCACTTATTACAAGAGGAAGAATTTTCGGATTCTTCCTCTTTTTCTTTATCTTTACCAGTAAAATCGAAGAAAATTATGAAGATAGCATTTCTTGATGCGGCTACAATGGGCGATGTGTCTTTTGAGCCGTTCGAACGACTTGGAGAGTTTGTCCGTTATGAGAACTCCACTCCTCTTGAAGCACGTGAGAGAGTTCGTGACATTGATGTGCTTCTGATTAATAAGGTGCTGGTGGATAGGGAATTGATAGATGCTGCACCGAATCTCAAACTGATATGCATAGCAGCGACCGGTGTCAATAACATAGATGTGGAGTATGCTGCGTCCAAGGGCATACCTGTGCGTAATGCAGTGGGTTATTCAACCGACTCTGTCGTTCAGACCACATTTATGCACATCCTCTCACTTGTGGGTGGCGCTCCATATTTTGACCGTAGCGTCAAGTCAGGGAGTTATTCAAGAAGCGGAATGTTCACTGACCCGAACTGGAACTGGTGGGAACTGGCCGGGAAGACAATCGGAATCATAGGCCTGGGAAATATCGGCCGTAAGGTTGCCTCAATAGCGGAGGCATTCGGTATGAAAGTGTGTTATTTCTCGACGTCAGGAACGGGACATTGCAAAGACTATCCTTGCCTGCCGTTGGAACAACTGCTCCGTGAGTCGGACATCGTTTCCATCCACGCTCCGCTCAATGATAGGACTGCCGGGCTGATAGGAGCCGGAGAACTTGCAATGATGAAGCCCACCGCTCTTCTCGTAAATATGGGAAGGGGAGCGATTGTGGATGAAAAGGCCTTGGCTGATGCTGTAGATAACGGCATCATCGCTGGTGCCGGATTGGATGTGTTTGTTACAGAGCCTCTTCCGCTGGATCATCCTTATCTTAATATGAGGCATCCTGAGCGTATGAGTCTGACACCGCATATTGCTTGGGCAGGAGTCGAGGCGCGTGCTCGTCTTATCGGTATTATGGCCGACAATATTGCAAAAGGTTGGTGATTTCAGGCGGTGGCTACCAAGGATTGAATTCACTGCCGTGAATCAAATTTTCTCCTGTTGCTGAGGCGGAGCCGGAATCTTCTCCTGACTCCGGCTCAGGTTCCGGATTGTCCGATTCTTCTGCTGCCGGGAGAGAGAATAACTTGTTGTATCCTTCCTCCTCCATCCAGATTCCATCATTGGCCAGGCGGATCGAGAACAAAGGGTTGTCGTGCAGAGTTGTCTTAGGATCCGGGAGGTTGAGGTACAGAGTACATTCGCCCGTCGCATCGGCAGGAATCTTCACGGTCTTGTCAATTGTGGCTGTTTCGCCGGCGAACCAGTAACGAGGGTCGATGTCCGGACATTCCCATACAGTCTTGCGCCCATTTCCGTCCATCATTATCAGTTCCACTGCACGGCCGTTCATAGGAGCCGCAAAGCCGGTGTTCTTTATTTTCAGGACAATGTTGAAGTTTTCGCCCGGAGTCAGCGATCTGGAGTGATATATGTCGGTAAGAGACAGTCGGTATCCGAGTCTGCGCTTGATTTCATCGAGGCATCCGCCGTTTTCCCATCCTGCGATTACGTCTTTATGGTAATCGTTGTTCAAGTATGACCAGTGATAATCCTCCATATCCTTGAGTGAAGCACTGCAGGTGCAATAGGAGGATACGCCGCAAGTTTCTCCTCCCATCAGGACATATCTGGTCTCCTTTTTCCAATATTCACGTGTCTCTTCCCCGCTGAATGTGCCGTAGTCAGAACTTGATGCACCGAAACAGTCGTTGAAACAACTTATCCTGGCACGAGCGGAGCCATTGTATGCTGTTGCAATGGTGAGTGTATCCGTGTAACTTTCAGCATACATCATCCTCTTGAATGCTGGGGTACGCAGTGCTACCATACGGTCGGAAGGGAGGGCATCCAGCATTGCATCGACCACATTCTTTCGAAGCGAATGTTCTTGCGGTGTCGATGGACTTGAGATAAAGTTGCTGGTATAGTACCATTCGCCCCAGACTCCAACGAAGCCGGCCTGGAAGCACATTATCACATCACCGTACTCCTGGAGTATAGGCTTTAGTTGCTGTATGTGCCTGTCCACCCATTCAGGTGTAGCATCCCAAGGCTTGTCTTCCTCGTCTGCGCTGTCCTTGTATGAGAAACGAAGTATGCATTTGGCTCCGTTGTCTCTCAATATCTGCATTTCAGTCCTTATACGCTGGAGGAAGGAATCAGCGATGTATGATTCAATATAGTCGGTAATGAGGTAGCCGATATGGAATATGGTCACATTCTGCAGTCTTGCCGCCTGAACGTGCGTCTTGCTCAGCGGATAAGTTGTGCTCCTGGCATAATAGAATCCGCGTTCGGGATTGGCAATGTCTCTGTCGGATTCTGTCAGGGTAGTGTGAACCAATTCCTCGAATTCTCCTGTTACTGTGCTCAGGTCAATGCCTGGCATTACCAATATAGAGGAACGCAGCACTTCATTTGTCCCGACCGAGGTCTGGATTACTTTGCTTATATTGTCTGAGTTTGTTATAGTGACCTTGAAACCTTTGCTGAAACGCACAGGAGGAAGCGCGATGATGAATGACGTAGATGTCCTTTGGCTGAGTTTCACTCCATTCCCGCAATCAAGAATTACTGATGTGGAGGAAGTCTCGGACATCGCTATTGAAGGAGTGCGCCCGTCGGTATGAACTGTAATTGTAGCCGAGCCGGAAAGTTTCTCTGAATTCTTGCCCTCGATGCGAATGGATCTTATGGTCTCGCTGCCCGTCAACTGCAACTTCATAGCACCCATTACATTTTTGAATCTCAGCGAGTGGTCGGTGACGTCACCCGTGACAGCAGCCATCTGGAAGGATCCATTCCCGAAACTATCCGAAACATAACTTTGAACAGCAGGAATATTTACATTGCTTATCGAATATGAGGATGCGCCTGAACTGCTGCATACAAGAGACTCCATAAATGGGTAGAAAGCGATGTTAGGTGCTCCGTCCAGTTCGGAAGAAGAATCATTGTCCCCTTGGCTTACAATGCTGAATTTGCCCTGTCCAGTGCCCGCAGTCTGGTCTGTAAGTCTGTATTTGTCAGCCATTGCGCGCCCTTGAAACACAGCCAGAAGGTCTCCCTTGGACCAGATGATGTTTCTGTCCGTTGTCATAGAAGTCCTTGTCGCGTCCTCGAAGGATTCGACAGTAGCCTGGAATTCAGGACCATTGATGGTGACGATGTCGGTGACTTCTGACTGGCATCCAGTGAATATTGTTACGAAGGATGCAATGATTGATATATACTTCTTCATCCGATGATTTGCCCTTTTAGTTTAATAGGTACAAATCTAATGATTTTTGTCAAATTCAGAACTTCCTGACCATAGTTGCGGCCGAGGTGGATGACAAATTTAGCAAATGTGCGGAAGTTTAGTGCTTTTCGGCAGAAAAATCAGAGTGGCAGCAGTTGTCTATGCAGACCATTGAGCGGAAAAAGAACCCTCTGATTAACAGTCAGATTTGCTCTCTGCGACCTGCAAATGCTCGGGAATAGGTTGATTATCTGTTACTTACAAATTGATTTTTTCGTGGTGAAACTGTGATAATCTTCCTGCAAAATCAAGAAATCTTCAGCGGTTTACATTCTGGCTTACATCCGAGAAGTATTCCAAAGTAGGTTAAACTTAAAATATCTATTTCTTAAATAAATCCGAGTGAGTGCCAGTTCTTACCAGATTAAGAATATGAAGTTCTCCCTCTTCTTCCTTACTATATATCAATAGCCAATCAGGTTGAATATGGCATTCCCTGAATCCTGCAAGTTTGCCTGTAAGGTTATGATCTTTTCGTTCAGCTGGTAAAGGAATGTCATTAGCAAGGTTGAAGATCACTTCATTGAGT
>JAGAIM010000122.1 GCA_017626555.1 Bacteroidales bacterium | reverse complement strand
GCCTCCGCATATTTGAAGAACTCCGGACTCAAACGATATATCACCGCCTTATATCTCTCCTTGACCTCATCATACTTTGAATTATGTATGCCATCAAAATACGTCCACACCTCAAGACTGAGACTTACCTCCTGACCATTAAACTCCGCATCAGACCACAGTCTCGCAGTTCCGTCATTTATATCGACGTCAAGATAATCCTTCCTTGTCTCCATCCCGAAATCCTCGTCAGGTTCATACGGATCACACGCACGAACATATACAGTAGCCTCACCATCTTTTACTCTTGTACACTCACCATACACCATTATCGCATAACAATCTTCGGTGCTGCCTTCATCCTTAAACGTGAACTTGAACGCTGGAGCAGAAGTATAGATAACCTCGAATGCAGGCATCTCTTCAGGCATATGGAAAACCGATGATACATCTTCCGCTCCATCAGCAGAAGCCTTCAACACAACCTCAGAACCTCCAGGAATATCCTCCGTAGTCCACCAATAACCCTTCGGAACTCCAGGAGTATCAGCATCAGCCTTTGACAATGTAACAACTTTGCCATCCACAGTCAGCTCAATCGAAGAAACCTCTCTTGAATCCGACGGGTCTGTCACTCCTGTAAGCGGTACCGTTTTGCATACACGAATCGCAGTCGTATCCGACATTCCGGCAATGCCATAAACATATATCTTCGGCTCCTCTGACATACCTTTCAACTCAAACCTTGTCTCACAGCCCTGTAGAGCAAGAACCGACATAATCAATGCAAAAACAAATCTCTTCATATCCCTTTAAAATCTGAAAGTGTAACTGAATGTAGGAACGATCGGAATTATACCGATTCCAAGACCCTCGAATTCCAACTTTGACTTATCCTTCACAACCGACGCATACAAAGGATTGATTCTGCAATAAGCATTATAGACACTCAAGTTCCACACGCTCATATTGCCCATCTTCGTCTTCCTGTAGAAGTTGAATCCCACATCAAGCCTGTGATAATCCGGCATCTTGGCATTGTTCGGGCTCTCATACAAGAACTGCCCAGTCCAAGCTCCCTCCTCAGCAGGAAGATACTGCGAAGCCACAGTCATTCTGTTTCCTGTATGATAATTCCAAGAGGCATACATCTCGAACTTCTCAGTGAACCTATGGTTCGCAACAACAGTGATTTTATGCCTGTTGTCGTTCCTATCAAGATACCAGTCCGGCCATATATCATCAAACTTCCTCCAGTTCCACGACAGAGTATAGAAAGCACTCACGCTTGTCTTCTCAGTTTCATACCCGAAATCCACCTCCAGACCATACGACTTGCCGATACCAGTCTTGAAATCATCCTCCCAATCCGTCAGTGGGGGGAAGAATGAATTCATTCCCTTATATTCGATAAGATTACTCATTGTCTTATACCAGCCTTCCACATTCAGATGCATATTATGAGGCAGTCTGCCGTAGATACCTCCGGCCACCTGTCTTGAACGCATCGGAGCCACTTTTGAAGTCGAAGGAAGCCAACTGTTGGTCGGCAGATCTATATAAGTCGCCGCCACCAGATGAGAAAACTGGCTCATCTCTGAATACGAAGCCTTGATTCCCACATTTGGAAAAACCTGAAACTTCAATGCGGCCCGTGGCTCGAAATAGTTCCAGATTTTTCCCTCAGCCTCATAAAGACTATACCTCAATCCGAGATTCACCTTCATCCACCTCGTCAGACTCATCTCATCCTCTGCATAAATACCCATCTCGTTGCCGAAACTATGAATATCATCATTCTTGCTTATATCCGTCAGTACCACTCCACTGTCAGTATCATATTGGCTGTATGAATGGCTCGGACTATAAGAATGCAGAATATAAGTTCCACCAAATCTAATATGATGATTATGATGTGGATACCAGTTGAAATCTGCACTGACACCTCCGTCGTTCACCCTGTTGCGATTATGCGTATCCTGCCTGAATATATCCGTATAATCAGCCCTGTAATACTCCATAGTCGTGTTCATCCTTATGTCTGACCGGCTTCCCGAATAAAACCCAAGAAGTCTCATATCTAGCTTGTCTGAAAACTCCTTTTGCCAGTTCAGTGATCCGAGCAGATTGCCCCAAGAAAACCTTGTATCTTCAATGTCAATATCACTAAGACTGCCATCCTGATCGTGGCCTTCAAACTCCTGTGTCATCCTCAGGCCATCATTTCCCCAATAGAAATTAGCAGTCAGACGGCTCCCAGGATTCAATATATGTGTAACCCTCGTATTCAAGTCTGTGAAACTATAACCGAAGTTCTGCTTTTCCCCGTATGCCTTATTCATAGCATTCATAATCGCACAGGCAGGTGCCGAAATCACATCTATCCACGACCTGCGCATAGCCACATTGAACGAAGTCCTGTCCTTGATGATCG
>JAGAIM010000121.1 GCA_017626555.1 Bacteroidales bacterium | reverse complement strand
ATGCCTCTACGAGGGAGGCGCCTTGCAATGTGGTTTTCATCGTACTTTCACTTCGACTTTATGTTTACCATTCTGCACAGTCATCAGTTCAGGTGAAATTCCGATAACCTTGAATTCACCGATCATTTCCCCAAGACCAAGTATATGCAGGCTTCCGTTTTTCAGAACCATTGCTCTTTGTTCTACTCCGTTGCCGATCAGACCCTTGAATGTAAAGTCTGGCACTGGTGGCAGTTCAGGTTCCTTTCTGATGACTTTGGCCTGCGATTGTGACGACTTCTTAACTTCTTTGATTCTGACGAACTCCCCGAGAAAAGGATCCCTATAATTCAACTGCAGGGAGTCTTTCGATTCATTCATCACCGGCTCCTTTATACGGTTTTCTACAAGAGATTTTTCGGCAGGCCTGCTTCCTTTGACAACCTTCAGAATGATGACACCCCATATCAGGACTACTGCAACCAGCAGAACTCCTGTCAT
This sequence comes from Bacteroidales bacterium, assembly GCA_017626555.1. Classification (GTDB taxonomy): domain Bacteria; phylum Bacteroidota; class Bacteroidia; order Bacteroidales; family UBA932; genus Cryptobacteroides. Next base: position 4,622 of record JAGAIM010000121.1, on the reverse strand, counting down.
AATCTTCTTCCTTTCCATACTCAATGCAGTTTCTTTATCATTTTTCGCTCATAAGGACCTTCCAGGAAGATCGGGAATGCCAAATAATCACTTCTAAAGACCCTTGCATCATACAGGGTCCCGGCATATACATTCCCGTTTGAATAATAGTAGCAGTCCTTGACATATGCCGCCCCAATGATATCTCCTTCAATATTGCAGGAGCCGTCAACATACAACAGACCATTAACTGTTGCCCCCGACTTCTGTACATAACTTGGATATCGCAACTGACTGTCTGAATTCTCGCTGGTGACTATGACATAGCCACTGACACTCGAACATTTCTCCAGTGACACGTATGGTCTTCTCTCTCCCGAGTCCACATATATGCCTGAAGGATATTCCAGCATTGCTCCTTCTTCAACAATCACTGAGTCTGATGCAAATATCTGGAGGTTTCCCCTAAAGCCTTTCCTTATCCTCACTACGCTTCCACAGATGACAGTATCACGTACCAGAGATGACAGTTCCACCTTTTGTTCATCCCGCCTGCACAAAGTCCTTGCGTGTTCAAGCTGAACTGAATCCACACGTGGAAGATCTTTTGATGATATCCTTAGCCATTCTTCCTGTATTGGTTCGCCAGTATAGTATCTCGTATTCACCTCCGTATAGTTGATTCCATTTAGAGGCATATAGACTAGCCCTTCGATTCGTGCATCTCCTGCCAGAGAGAGTGCTCTGTTCCTGTCACAAAGCCAGAAGGCAGCCCTTTTGTCACATTCATATCTTCTTCCGACAAGAACTTGGTATTGATCGGGATATCCATTAGAAATGGTCACCTTTTCATATAGTCCCCAACGCCCAGCAGAAATCTTCACTTTATCGTGACCGGCGAAGATATTAACCTCCGAGGAATCGTCAATCGCACATAACGAACTGTCTGCACAGTATAACACCAATGCAGACTTCAAATCCTCACGCAGTTGTTTCTTATCGTGATAAAGGGAATATCTGTGCATATCCATTGTGACAGCGGAATATGCAAACAGAATCAGCAGCAGTATCAGGACTGACGCCACAAGCACCGCAGGAAGTGCAAAGCCTCGAAGTCTATTTGTTTTCATCATCATAGCTTATGATCTTCCACTTGCACAACTGTCAGTTCCAACTGCACCGTCCTTCCGTTCTTTCCGACCTTCATCGTACTGAACTCCGCACTGGAAATACGTATGTCACTTATATCTTCTACCTTGGCCAACACCTTCAGCAGTCCGATATAGTCACCTGTAAGACGCAACTGAGCCGAGACAAGACTCAGGTTGCCTTCACGCCCTACTTCTTCCGGAGAGAAATGACCTATCGTCACCTTATTCTCCGCACAAATGCCGGAAATCATACGTACCAACACCCCACTGCTGAGCATAGGTGCGGATGCAAAAAAATCCCTTACCCTATCCACGACAGGTACTGTTCCAAATGATTCTTTTGTCTGACGATATTCTTTATAAAGCCCGGTGGTATCAGATATCGATAAGGCATAGATCACAATCGGAGCAAGCACAAGCAGGGATGCCAGCTTTATTATCGAAGAATATCTTTTCATAGCACCATCTGTATTTCAAATCTGAACAGATCTTCCTTCCTGTCCTTTTCAAGGCTTATGACTTTGACCGCCTCACACTCCACACTTTCTCGCAAGTTGTTTACGAAAGACATTACAGTTTCAGACGTAAAAGCATCACCACATATCTTTACCTGAGCATTATTGAAGACAAGAGAAGTCAATCTCATGTCATCCGGAAGCAAGGATGCCATATCGTCGGACAAGCCTGACATATCTATATCCTGAATAGTTCGATATTCTGAAATGAGCCGTTCCTGAGCCTGGGTGACTTCCGAGCGCTTCCTTGCCTCGACGGATTCTCGCACATTCGCCGAACGCGCTTCTCCAAGTCTTTCCGTCAACTCGGAATGTATGAAGAAATTGGCAAGGAGAACCGAAAGATATACCAGAAGTACAGGAAGCAAAAGGCGCTTAAGTAATCTTGATGCAAGGTGATCAACAAGTGGTATATCCTGCTTCAAGGCTGGCAATGACAATCTCCTTTGACGAACAGCAGCTATCTGAGCTTCAATATCCACAATATCCATATTCTTGCATACGATGACATCTATGAACTTAAATCCCGACTCCTCAAGAACTGAATCCACGACCGACTTACGTATGTAATCTATTGTTAGATCATTATGGACAGACACATAGAGATCGGCGTTTGACTCGATCCTTCTGACTATCGGATTGGATATCTCGTAATCCTTGCAACCGACGGCTTCTCCGGTCACGAAAACCACAGAAACAGCACCTTCGGCATCAATCCGTTCCAAGGAGTGATTTCCATCAGTGTCAATCGTAAGAACAACCGCTGACACACGACAAGGCCATATCACATCCTTCTTCATTGTATGATGGTCGGCTTTATGAATATATTGAGTCTGCTGTCGGTCTTCACCTTACGCGTCTTGCCGAAAATCGACCTGAGTACAGGAACTCTTGCCACATATGGCAGTCCTTTGGAGGTATTATCCTTCAGGTTCTTCTCAATACCGCCCAGAAGCACCATTTCGCCGTCCTTGACCTTGATGATGGATGTGAAACTGCGTTTGGATATGCCTGGAGGGGCATACTTGTCATCATCGTCCGTTGTCGTGAATTCATCCTGGCTGAGACTTATATCCATTGTTATGGTGCTGTCCTGACTCACGTGAGGTGTTATATTGAGTACGAAACTTGCCTCGACATTCTTCCACAGATAAGACTCGGACTGGAGAGGGTTCTGAGTGCCGATGATGTTCACCTGGCTTTCCTTGTAGTACTTCACCTCACCGCTCTTCAACGTAGCCTTATGTCCATTGAGAGTCGACAGACGAGGTGTAGAACGCAATACGATCTTTCCCGCCTCTTCAAGCAGCTGCAAGTCAGCATAGAAAAGCGAAGTCACAGGGCCAAGATTTATTGAGCCAAGCCCGCTGAAAGATGCAAGTATCCTGTTCAAAGATTCGGCATTAAGAGTGACATCCAAGCCTGGACTTGCTGTGCCTCTCGTCTGTGCATCACTTGAGCCTATCCCGACTCCGAGTCCGATAGTCTGGGAGTTGTTGGTAGTGGCATCAACGATGATTACATCAATTGAAATGAGAGGAACACTTTTGTCGATTTCATCAAGAAAGGCGGTTATCCTATCGCATCTGACGCCTTCGCCGCTGATCACGAGACTGTTCAGGTCGTGGAATGTCTTTATCTCCACACCCTGCTTCAGTTCAGCAGGTATTATATCCACGACCTTATCTACTGTCCTGTACTTCATAGGATAAACCGAAACGACAGGTCCTGAAGGCTGCTGGTTTGCAGGCTGAGGGACACGGTTCTCCTTTGACAGTATCCAGTCTCGTCCATTCTCCTGACGTGCATACAGTCCGTTTACCATCGCTATGGTCTGTACGGCTTCTCCCACACTCATATCCCGTCCGAAGGCTGAAACCTCGCGATCTGCAATAGAGTTGGGTACTACCAGATTCACATCTGTCGCAGATGCGAAACGCCTTGACAGCGTATCCAACCGGCAGGCCGAGAAGTCAAAGGAAACCTTTGAACTGTCCCTGTCATAGACAATGTCAACTACAGGTGCTGGTAAAGGAGGTGTATAATCAACAAGGGTGACTATATTCCCTACAATCTCCGCATTGATGTTCTTTTCCGTGCAGATAAAGTACAGCACATCCTTTACTGGCTGCTGGATGAGATTGCAGGTAATGGTCTTCTTCCGGTCAAAATCCACATCAATGCTCAAATCATTGGCTATTGCAATGCCTTTGACCAATTCGGCGATAGAGAAGTTTGTCACAGACACATCAATCTTTTGATTGTAAGCAGTATCGCGCACAGCCAGTTCATCCAATCCGACTCGTAACATTTTCTCCCTCGACTCTTCTTCTGCCCGTACCGGCAAACCAATCACAAAGAGAACCGTGAAAATCAAGAATATCCGTCTCATATGCTGTCATTCAATAGTGGTAAGATTTCCTCATACGACGTTTCGCCGCTTTCATACAATGCCATCGCAGAGTCCTTCAAAGTCATTATACCTTTCTGTAAAAGATAATCGCTCACATTCTGAGTGCCCTCCTTGACGGCTGCAGAAAGATACTCATCCATCCTGATCACCTCATAGATTGCCTTCCTGCCCTTATATCCCGTATAATGACAATGCGGGCAGCCTGTCCTTGCATAATGTCCCTCAGATTCTCGTTTGCAATGAGGGCAGAGAAGACGCACAAGTCTCTGGGCGACACAGGCAATGAGAGTCTCGGAAAGCAGATATGGATGCACACCCATATCCGTAAGACGAGTGATGCACCCCCAGGCGCTGTTGGTATGGAGAGTTGACAGCAGCAAGTGACCGGTCAAGGAACTCCTGATAGCCATCTCCGCAGTATCCTCATCACGGATCTCGCCAAGCATTATTATATCCGGGTCCTGGCGTAGGAATGTCCTGAGGGCGACAGGGAATGTAAGTCCTATCTCTTCCTTCAATTGAACCTGACTCACTCCCTCAAGAGTATACTCTATCGGATCTTCT